>JBOFKD010000143.1:0-93985 GCA_051657165.1 Bacteroidales bacterium
ACAACCACCTTCGGGGTTGTGGTGCCAGGCTGGCAATGAGCCACGCTTTGAATCCTTCATCCGTTCCGATTCAGGATTCAAAACGCGGTTACAGACAAATTACACCTTCGGTGTAAAAGAACAGAAAAAATAGCAATGAGAATCGTATCTACATATTGCCGCACTGATCCTAAAAAACATTACACAGAGTTTTTTATTTTGAATTGCCATCAATTGCCATTGGGGTCTATTTTGCAGACAATACACTAGTTAACAATTAGTTAACGTATGGCAAATACTATGGCAAATGCTATGGCAAATCAAATTCATTTGCCATGAATTGCCATAATATTTATCATGGGATATAGTATTGATAATTAGTAGATTATATATATTATAATAAATTAAATCTGGCGATAATACTAAATTCAGGACGATATAAAATGCGTGTTTCTGCTCAGCGAAATACGTATTTGTACGCCGGGAAATACGTATTTCGTGGCAGAGATATACGTATTTCCCGGCAGGCAAATACGGGAATAAAGCTGATCGCTTATAACGCACATAAAGTTTGACTTTCAATCAGCACTATCAGCACAATCAGCACCGCCCCATCATTAACATCTAATAATCAAACAGATACACTAACGACAAATGTGCTGATAAGTGTGCTGATTGAAGCCCTCAGTGCTGATTGAATCGAGGTGAATCAGCACACTTATACACCTGTTAATCATCTATTTAATCAGAAAGTGCTGATTGTGTCGATTCAAAACTCAAAACTCTGTGTAGAAAATAAAGAATAAGCGTCTCCGCGATTAGAGTTCTTATGTAAATGGTTCATCAGAAAAACATCTGCACTCAAATTTTCCTGATTTCAATTGCAACCATTTGCAATCCTACATAACGCGCTGTTAAACAATATGATACAGATTGCAATTCAGGAACTTCAATTACAACCAATCGCCATCAATTGCAACCATTTGCAACCTCAATTGCAACCTCCTCAATCTCTCATAAAACACTACCTCATAGATATTTACACCAACCTCAGCCGTGCGGTTGCAATTGGTTGCAATTCAAACTGCAAAACTCTGTGTATAGTTTTTATTGAAGAGAGTTAAGAGCTTTTGGAAATTCTCTTAAGTGGTTTTCCATTTTCTCTTAAGAGAATTTCGAATTTCTCTTAAGCAAATTTCCAACTGCATGATCAGGCCCGTTTGCAAGGAGCAAACTGAAATTAGCAAGTAGCAAAATAAGTTTTGCAAGGAGCAAACTTTCATTTGCAAATAGCAAATAAATATTGTCTGAGATCTCCTTCCCTTCAAAAACAACAACCGTATATCCTTACTTTCCGAACCGTATATTTTAGCAAGAATAAACCGGCAATTAATTACTGTATATAAGAGGTTTAGTTCGTTTAACCGTATCCTTTAGAAATCCGCTCCGGAGCGGTTGCAATTCCGCCCCGGACCGGTTCTATTTCCGCTCCGGAGCGGATTGTATTCCGGTCCGGAGCGGAAATACAAATCAACCGTATTTCGTAACTAAACCATCCGTATATAAAAAATAATACATCCTTTATTCCGGCTAACAGATACGTATATTCGTTTGCGTTTATGCGAATATCGCACATAAGAATAAGTGTCTGATAACAACGATTAATTACTGAGCCTGCGGTATTTCGTTTATTCCTCAATAATCAAGTAAAGCAGACCAAAAAAAGGAAGAGGATGTGCCCTATGGACACATCCTCTTCCTTTTTTTTATTCAATTGAAACACCAAACGACTTGAGCAAATTCACCGCATCCGGTAAAGAAAAGCGGGCTTTATTTACTTTGTTATTTGTCGGATCTATCATATAATTTGTTGCACGGCGTAAGTCTGCACCTGTAAGATCGGTGTGAGCAAAAACAGCTCGTGATAAATTACATCCGCTAAATGCAATTTTCTGAAGATTTGCATTCGAGAAATCAGCTTCAAGCATAGAACAGTCCTTAAAACTACAATGTCTTAAATCCAGCATTGTAAAAGAACAATAATCTAAAATAGTCTGAAAAAACTGAACCGAAAAGAGTAGTGCATCTTTTTTCTCATTCCAGTTTATCCCCAACAATTTTGAATTCTCAAACTTACATTGAATAAATTCACTCCCATATATATGAGCATTACTTAAATTACAATGTCTAAAAAAGCAATCTTCAAAAGTACATCCCATAAATGTAGATTCTGATAAATCACAATTTGTAAAGGAGCAATTTGAAAAATGCAAACTTACCAATTCTTGCTTAGTTTGCTTAAGTCCGAAGAAAGACTCATCGGACATTCTTGTTTCAGTAAAGAAACTTCCCATTGTTTTTTATGAATATGTAGGTTATATGTTCTTAAGAACACCTATCCCCGGTAGTTCGTTCAGTGTTATCTTACCTTTATTTACTTGCATTCCCGTAAAGCAATCGTTTGAAATAAGGACATTCCCGTCAAGATCTGCCCAATCGCAGGCAGGAGACAGTTGCGAAGCTGCCGAGATGGCACAGGATGTTTCTGTCATACACCCAATCATCACCTTCATATCAAATGCTCTGGCCAGATTTGCCATTTTCCAGGCCTCCCGCATACCTGTACATTTCATCAGTTTTATATTGATTCCTGAGAATGCTCCTTTTAAGCGTTTAATATCCGATAACCGTTGTAATGATTCATCTGCGACAATCGGAAGCGGACTTTGCTGAGTCAGCCATGCTATATCGTCCAGTTTATGCTTAGACATCGGTTGTTCTATAAAAGTAACCCCTTGTTCCTTTAGCCAGCAGATCATTTCCAGAGCATGGTGTTTATCTTTCCATCCCTGATTAGCATCCACACAAATAGGTTTCTGAGACACTGAACGGATTGCCTGAATCAATTGTCTGTCTGTATCGGCACCCAACTTCACTTTCAATATTTCATAAGGAGCCTCCAGAGTCTTTTGTCTTACAACATCTTCCGTATCCATACCGATTGTATAAGATGTCTGAGGCGTTTTATCGGGATTTAATCCCCATATCTGATACCAGGGTTTACCCATTAATTTACCGACAAGGTCATGTAGTGCTATATCCACAGAGGCCTTTGCGGCTGTATTATTTTCAGCTATCGAATCTACATAAGTAAGAATATCTTCTAATTCAAAGGGCGAATTAAACTGTTCCAGGTTTACCTTTTTCAGGAACTCAACTACAGAAGCCTGTGTTTCGCCCAAATATGGAGGCATACTAGCCTCGCCATAACCAGTTATACCATCGTATTCAATTTCTGTAAGAACTGCCGGAGTCATTGTACGTGAATTTCCGGCAATCGTAAAAGTATGCTTCATTAATAAGTCATAGGGCTTAAATGTAAGCTTCATTTTCTTTGTAGGCATAATTCCGATTTTATTATTTGCCGCAAAAATAGTATTTAATCCATTCATAGAACAATAAGCACCCACAGAAGCGATTGCTGCCGTTCTTAAAAATTTTCGTCTGTCACTCATAGGTATTTCTTTTTTTGATTAATCTTCACGTATCAGTCAATGGAATTCACTACACGCAAATACTTTGTATTGATATTTTTAGACTCATAGCCCAGAATTCTTCTGGCACATAGAAATGTTTCATCATAGTACTTACTATAATTATCCTTCGTTGGATCAAAGCTACTTATATGCACCAGTCCTGCTTCGTGCAAATACTCTCCACCGCCAATATAAACAGCCACATGAGTGACCCTGTCTTTCTTTCCGTCATCTCCTCTGACTCCAAAAAACAGCAAATCACCCGGTAAGAAATTATCCGTATCCAGTTGTTTTCCCAGATCAGCCCCTTGTCTGGCTTGTTGTGACGCATCTCTGTTAAGATAAATACCATTCATAAAAAAGATAGTACGCATGAAACCACTACAATCAAGCATTTTAGCAGATGTTCCACCCCATGTGTAAGGTATCCCCATAAATGTTTTCCCTAATGCTATTATATTCTCTGCTGTCGGATCTGCATCAGCATACCAATCACTATAATTACGGATATGATCATTCCGTATATATCCGCTACGTCCATCAGGCAATGAGACCTGAGTCCATTTATTATCTGCGGATTTAAAAACCATCATATCTCCCATAACCACATCACTCACAGGTGTTCTGTAATCATCAACCTGGCTTAAAATCTGAGAATTATGAGTAATCACGATAACCTTCGGAGCTGATATCCAGTTCTCAACACTTGCTTTATCCACTTTCTGTATGGATGAATTGTTTATCCATCCCAGATAGTTATCCGGGGTACGTACTCTGTACCAGCCTCTTTTGTATTCGAGTATCTGCATAGGTGCTCCCATTAAAGACTGCGATGCCATCTCTGCGGCATACGAAGGAGCCGTGCGAATATCAGCTACAGACAAACGACAAATCCCATAAGGAGGCAGACTGTCAGACTGACAAGGAATCAGTTTTACACTATCAACATAAGCACGTATTACACCAGTCTCTTTTTGCTGTTTCAATAAAGCTATCAGAGCTTCTTTCAATTGTGGAGAGGTTGTTATTCCTTTGATTACATATTCATTATTCTCATTACACTTACTTTCATAATCAAAAACATGATCACGTGCATCCGGAGCATATAACGAACGTATAGATAACAGTTCTGAACTAAGGTCCTGTGCATGCAGCGAACATAATGAGAAAGCTGATAAAATAAAGTAACTCAACAGTGTTTGTTTCTTCATGTGTTCCGCGAGGTTAATTTTCATTAATCTTATTTCACTGCAATAATACAATATTTTTCAGCTATTCTCTTTATATTGACGTCCGAAAATCTTACTTTTGTTCAAATTAAAAACAATATGCATTCAGAAGATTTCTTCAGTCTTTATCTGAGATCACACTTCTGGTAATTGCTTATAGATAAATACCATTCATGGATAATTTCATTGTATCAGCGAGAAAGTACCGCCCTTCCACCTTCCAGTCGGTCGTTGGACAGAAGGCACTAACTCAGACATTAAAAAATTCGGTGGCTACCCGTAAACTTGCTCACGCCTACTTATTTTGTGGACCCCGTGGTGTAGGTAAAACAACTTGCGCCCGTATTTTTGCGAAAACAATCAACTGCTTTCATCCTACAGCTGAAGGAGAAGCCTGCAATTCTTGCGAATCGTGCGTTTCTTTTAATGAAAACCGCTCATACAATATTCACGAATTAGATGCTGCTTCAAACAATTCAGTAGATGATATCCGTACACTTATTGATCAGGTAAGGGTATCTCCTCAGATTGGTGAATATAAAGTATATATTATTGATGAGGTACATATGTTGTCTTCTCAGGCGTTCAATGCTTTTTTAAAGACACTGGAAGAACCTCCTCATCATGCCATTTTTGTTCTGGCGACTACGGAAAAGCATAAGATCCTGCCGACAATTCTTTCGCGTTGTCAGATCTATGATTTTAGCCGGATTAGCATCAACGACACAGTTGAGCACTTATTTTACGTTGCCGGACAGGAGCATGTAAATGCTGAGCCGGAAGCCCTGAATGTTATTGCTCAGAAAGCTGATGGTGGTATGCGTGATGCGCTCTCTATTTTTGATCAGGTTGTTAGTTTTACCGGAGGGAATGTTACCTATAAAGCCGTTATTGATAATCTGAACATTCTGGATTATGAGTTCTACTTCCGAATAATAGACGCATTCCTTTCCGGAGATTTCAAACAAGCTCTTCTTGTTTTCAATGAAATCTTGTCAAACGGTTTTGAAGGACAAAACTTCATTACCGGTCTGGCTTCTCACTTCCGTGACTTATTAGTCAGTAAGGATCCGTCAACCGTATCGCTATTAGAAGTAGCTGAAGTTGTAAGCAAAAGATATATTCAGCAAGCAGCAAACTGTACACCTGAATTTCTGTTCAAAGCTCTTGAGTTAACCAACGAGTGTGATTTGAGCTATCGTATCTCTAAGAATAAAAGATTATTGATTGAGCTTACATTAATCCGACTTTGCCGGGTTAATTTCAGTCAGGAAGGAGGTAGCGGCTCTCATGCCGCAATGCCCTCGATAGCGACAAATACGACTCAACCGACTGTTCATCAAAGTCAGACACAGAGTCCGGCACAGGCAACTCCGGCAGCTCAGACAACAACAGCCAAAACACCTGTTCAAGTCCCTGCTGAACAAAGCTCATCACCGGCAACGGTCACAGATAAACCGAAAGGTTTTTCTTTGCTTGGTTATAAAAAACCAAAAGATAACAAAGGAGCTTCTGACTCTTCCGGACAGTCTGTAAAAATGAACGAAACGTTCAATGATGAACAACTTCAGGATGCATGGAAATTATTCGCAAAACAGAATCCGGAAAAGACACTGATGATTGCGACAATGAATTCCTGTAAACCGGTAAGAATTTCAGAAACGCAGTTCGAAGTAATTGTTGACAACGAAATTCAACGCGAAAAATTAATGGAAGAAGCTTCAACTCTGGTTGAGTTTATTCGTCGCCGGTTAAAAAATACTCAGATCAGCCTAGTAGTTCAGGTTAATCAACTCGAGAAGAAAAAGGTATTCAGCAAACGTGAAATACTGGAAGAGCTTCTTTCAGAGAACAATACATTAACGGAACTTGTAGCAAAATATGATCTGATCATTGCTTAATTTAAGTAGCATAAAGATGAGGATATTATTGATTGACAATTACGATTCATTTGTATATAACCTATATCATTCTCTTCGTAGCATAACAGATGCTACTATTGAAATAAAAAAAAATGATGCAGTCTCTCCTTCAGAGGCTGCATCATTTGATAAAATAATATTATCTCCCGGTCCCGGCATCCCGGCAGAAGCAGGTAATCTTTTGGAGATTATTCGTTTCTGTTCCGAAAAATGCTCAATATTGGGAGTTTGTCTTGGTCATCAGGCTATAGCTGAAGCTTTCGGTGGTTCTTTAATTAATTTATCAGAGCCTTATCATGGCATACAAAGTACCATTCAGACAGACTCTTCTGATCCTTTGTTCTCAACAATTGGAACACAAATGGATGTTGGACGTTATCACTCCTGGATTATTAACGAAGAATCACTTCCAGATAATTTCAAAGTCACAGCCAGATGTGATCAGGGATACATTATGGCTGTTTCTCACAGCCGGCTACCTGTTTTTGGTGTACAATTCCATCCCGAATCTATTTTGACTCCGAAAGGGAATGAATTACTCAGAAACTGGATCAATCTCCCCTAAACAGAAGCAATCTGCAACAGGAATGATAATAGTTTTATGATCATTCATAGCATTAAAAAAGGAAATATGCGAATACTCATTTAAATCTGACAATGCGATATTTCCTTTTTTAATTTCTTTCCGCTCTAACAGAAGTGCTCTTTTAGTCCCTTCAAGAAGCGGTTTTTCCGGAGTAATCCAATCTCCATCCTTCAAAAAAGCAATATTACAGAATGTAGAATCTGTAAATAATCCACCGCGCACAATCAAATAATCATCAAATCCGGGATAATCCTCATACAATCGCCTGAAGCAACTTCTGTCCGCCGACTTCAATGAATAATCGAAATCTGTCAGACGGACAATACCTATTTTTCGAAGAACCGGAGATGAATACAAAGCAAATTCGACATCAGCCCCGCTCTCGCTATAAATAACTCTGACTTTATACAAACCACTTTCAGGAAAACTGTATTCACTGAGTATCTGTCCCAGATTTTTTAAATGCCAACCCATAGATACATGCGTTTGATTAAAGCGATATATATGTTTAGGAAGGTTTAATAATTGACCATCCTGCATTGCGATAGTTTCAATAAACTGACACATAAACCTTTTGAATTAATTCTTCATATTCACTTTCCGCATCACTCTTTGTTGTTATACCACCTCCACTTTTAAAGAATAACTTACCCTCTCTGTCTTCTATAAAGCGAATCATAACAGCACTATTCAGATCCTTTCCATCAAAAATTCCGCAAACACCAGTATAAAAACCTCGTTTGTGAGTTTCTGCCTCAGATATTATGCGACAGGTACTAGGCTTAGGAGCTCCTGTTATAGATCCGGCAGGAAGCAACGCATACAATATATCTCCCAGACGACCACTTATATCGTTTATCTTACCACACACCTCTGAACTAACCTGCAATATCTCACCACTTGAAGTAATCAGACGATCTGTATACCTGTAACGTTCAACCCATACCGGAAAAGCGACATTACTGAGATCATTCCGGATAAGATCAACAATCGTAGCATGCTCTGCACTTTCTTTCACATCATTCAGAATTCTCGTTTGCGCATCCGGTAATGAAGCACTTATTGTTCCTTTCATTGGAAAAGAACGAATTATCCCTTTTTCTATCTTGACAAATATCTCAGGTGAAAACACAACAAAATGATCTTTCATCCAAAGCTTATAGCGGGCTTTCGTACGCATGTATATTTCTTCAGCTGACAAATTGCATTCTACAGGTGTCTCACAAGTGAGATTACATAAGAAACTATCACCGCGATGCAACCCTGCTTCAACCCGATCAAATGATTTCCTGAATTGATCAAACGAGATTGGATTCTTTTTAAATACACATTCTACAGCTCCTGTTTCAAAAGCAGAATCATTTGTATTCCCCTCAAAGTTATATTTAATCACATCTCTGTTCACCTCATCAAGCGGAATCAGAATGTTTTGCTGCTGATCATAACTAACCATAAAAAGGAAAGGCCTGGAAGCACCACTCCAGTCGTTCATCAAAGCCTGCCCCTCTTCTTTTGTATAATAATGTAATATCATTTTCTTTCAATTGATCAAACAAAGATACAAAATCAAATTTCTTAAACCATAGATGAATCCAAATATACTCAGCTACCATAAAATCATAAAAAATATAACTTTTTGCAACCATTCTTTATCCATAGTTCGTCTAACATTCGAAACTCATAAAAAATAAAGAACAAGAAATGAATACGGTATAAAATAATGTTAAATACGGTACTTTGTATTACAAACTACTTTGGAAAATATATATTTGCAGCATAATTCATAAATTAAAACCTAATTATATAAACAAAGAATAAATAATTAGTAGTTTTGACGCACTAATAGATAGCAGTATGATTAAACTGAAAGACATTAACAAGACCTATTATGCAGGAAAACCTCTTCATGTACTAAAAGGCATTAATCTGGATATTGACTCAGGTGAGTTCGTTTCAATTATGGGAGCTTCCGGCTCCGGAAAATCAACTCTGCTCAATATATTGGGTATTCTTGACAACTATGACTCCGGAGAATACATATTAAACGGAACTTTAATTAAAGATCTCAGCGAAACAAAAGCCGCAGAATATCGCAACCGCATGATTGGATATATATTTCAATCATTCAATCTGATCTCTTTCAAAAATGCACTTGAAAATGTGGCTCTTCCACTCTATTATCAGGGTATGAGCCGCAAAAAAAGAAATATCATGGCATTGGAATACCTCGATCAGGTAGGATTAAAAGACTGGGCACATCATCTTCCGAGTGAAATGTCGGGAGGACAAAAGCAACGGGTAGCCATCGCAAGGGCTTTAGTTGCCAAACCTCAGATAATATTGGCCGATGAACCTACAGGAGCCTTAGACAGTCAAACCTCAATTGAAGTGATGAATCTTCTGAAAGAAGTAAATCAGAGCGGAATGACCATGATCGTTGTTACACACGAGCAGGATGTTGCTATGAAAACTGAAAAGATCATACGCCTTAAAGATGGATTGATAGAAAGAATTGAGAGAACAGCTGATTTGCTTTAACACAAACCAATATTTACAATTATGGACTTATGGATTGAAATATGGGACACGATCAAACGAAATAAACTCAGAACATTCTTTACCGGTTTTTCAGTAGCATGGGGGATATTTATGCTTATCGTACTGCTGGCTGCGGGAAACGGATTAAGAAACGGTATCACAAAAAACTACGAAGACAGTTCGACTAACTTTATTCGTCTTTTTCCCGGCTATACTTCTTTTAGCTATGGCGGACATGAGAAAGGTCGTGCGATTAAACTCGACGAAAAAGATATAGAATTGCTTGAAAGCAATACAACAAACGTTGAAAAAGTATCACCCTCCTATCGTAAATACGGACTTAATGCAGTTTATGGATCACAAAATGCAGTAGTCTCTATCGAAGGGTTAAACCCGGAAAGTAAAAAAATAAATGGGATTAATATTCAGCCCGGAGGACGATTCATTAATAATATTGACATTCAGAAAAACAGACGCGTTGCAGTTATACACCAGAAAGTAAAAGAAAACCTGTTTCGCAACGAAAATCCGATTGGCAAACAAATTATTGTGGGAAAACTCCCATTTCAGGTAGTAGGTGTATATAGTCTGAACTCATCGCGCAATGAAAGCAATATATTTATTCCTTTAAATACAGCATTAGCTATATTTCCGGGAAATAATGGCTTCAACAATCTTACAGTTGAACTGAAAGCTCTGGAATCAAGAGAAGGTAATGAGCAGTTTGTCGATAAGCTACGTATTTTGCTCGGACGATTACACACTTTTGATCCATCCGACAAGTCGTCTGTATGGATATGGAATGCCCTTGACAATTATCTGCGGACTCTTGGTATGCTAAACGGAATTACCCTTTTCATCTGGATCATTGGAATAGGATCATTAATTGCAGGAATCGTAGGGATAAGCAATATCATGCTGATTACAGTAAAAGAAAGAACACGCGAAATAGGTATTCGCAAATCTTTGGGAGCAACACCCAATTCTATTCTTAAGATGATCTTACTCGAAGCTCTCTCGATTACAGCTGTATTTGGTTACATGGGGTTATTCACCGGCATCCTGCTTACTGAAATAATAAGCGGAATCATGGCTGCCGGATCGAAAGCATCCGGTTCTCAGGGAATGACAATTTTCGACAATCCGACGGTTGATC
Organism: Bacteroidales bacterium; assembly: GCA_051657165.1. Taxonomy (GTDB): domain Bacteria; phylum Bacteroidota; class Bacteroidia; order Bacteroidales; family UBA7332; genus UBA7332. Next base: position 10,947 of record JBOFKD010000143.1, read on the forward strand.
TGAAAGTTGTATTTCTGGCATCACTCGTGATCATATCCGCAGGATTAATTGCGGGATTTATTCCGGCAAAACGAGCTATTAATATTAACCCGATTGAAGCTTTAAGATATGAGTAGAATACCTTTTCTTAATATGGATCAGTTTGAAGAAATACTGCATACATTAAGTAAGAACAAGCTGCGAAGTTTTCTTACCATGTTTGGTGTAGGCTGGGGTATCTTTATGCTGATTGTCATGATTGGTTCGGGTAAAGGTCTTGAACGTGGTGTCATGCAGGGTATGGAGGGAATTCCCAATAATTCCGGATTCTTATTTACAAACCGGACAACAATGCCCTACAAAGGGTTCAAGCAGGGACGGAGCTGGAGTCTTAGACAGAGCGATGTAGATGTGCTACGAAAAAGCGTTCCCGAATTAGAGGTCATTTCTCCTCAGGTTTTCGGCAATGGAAGTAACAACAATACGGTCTATAAAGATAAAGCCGGCACCTTCAACCCTAAAGGTATAACGGAAGACTATTTCAAAATAGAACCTTTAAAAATACTCGAGGGGAGACAGATTAACCGGATTGATGTTCTTGAAAACCGGAAAGTCTGCATTATCGGCGAGAAGGTTTATAATGACCTGTTTACAAATAGTCCGAATACAATCGGAGAATATATCAAAGTAAACGGTATCTATTATCAGGTAATCGGCATCATGAAACCGACAACTCAGATATCGATGAACGGAAGTGCGGACGAGGCTATATTTATACCGCTCACAACTATGCAACAAGCCTATAATATGGGAGATGTGGTACATATGATATCCTTGACAGCAGATCCGGATACACCAATGAGCTTACTGGAAGATAAGATCGGAGCCGTAATACGCGAGCAGCATCTGGTAAATCCTGATGACAAAGCGGCTCTATGGTTTCTGAATATTGAAAAAGAGTTTAAGCAAGTTCATTACCTCTTTCTAGGAATATCCATTCTCATATGGATCGTTGGGTTGGGCTCTCTTGCAGCCGGAGTGATCGGTATCAGTAATATTATGGTAGTCACCATCCAGGAACGGACCAAAGAAATAGGCATACGCCGTGCACTGGGAGCTAAACCGATTGAAATCATCATGCAGATCATTCAAGAAACCGCACTTCTGACAATGGTTGCGGGATTGACCGGACTTTCCATAGCTGTAGGAGTTCTGGACATAACCGATAGGATCATTGAAGCATCCGGCTCGAACGATATATTCTTCAAAAATCCTCAAATCACATTTGGCACAGCAGTGACTGCGGCCGTAATTCTGATGATATGCGGAGTATTAGCCGGACTTATACCCGCCATGCGGGCTATGAAAATCAAAGCTATTGATGCGATAAGAGAAGAATAAACTAAAAAACAACTAATAAAAAATATAGCAATGAAAACATTAATTGCAGGAGCAATTATTCTGCTCACAAGCTTTGCTCCGGTTTTTGCCGGAGATCTCAAAACCCAGATTCTGGACATTAAGCCCGTGAATGCCATAGAGGTATCATCAGGTATTGAGGTATACATCAGTAAAGGCAAGACTGACAAATTAAAAATTGAGTCAAACATTGATAAATTAGGTAATTTGCTGATCAGGCAAAAAGGGGGTACGCTTATACTCGGATATCAGCCGGGCTTTAATCGCAATTCAAAAAAGAAAGATCTGAAAACGAAAATCTACCTTTCTTCCGAAGAAATTAAATCAATAGATGCATCATCAGCATCCACTGTTTCATGTCAGGGAGAATTTCAGACTCAGAATTTTAAAGCATCTGCTTCCTCAGCTGCTGACATTGAAGTATTCACTATCGAAGCCGGTAATATGACCGTAAGTGCATCTTCTGCTGCCGAGATAAAATTAAATGCAAAAGCACAGAGTATGAAAGTATCAGCTTCGTCAGCTGCAGAGATTGAAATCAAAGGTAAGTATAATACAGTTGATTGCGATGCTTCTTCTGCCTCTGAAATCGAAATGGATTTATCAGTCAGCAATCTTACGATTTCGGCATCATCCGCGTCTGATGTAAAAGTTGCCGGAGAGTGCAGTAACTTTCAGGCTAAAGCCAGCTCGGGAAGCGACATAAAAGCAGCCCGACTCGTAGCAGATGACGTAAAAGCAAAGGCTTCATCCGGTTCAGACATAACAGTACATGCCCGTAAATATCTGGATGCAAATGCAAGTTCAGGCTCCCGGATCCGCTGTTCGGGGAATCCGGCTAACAGAAATTGCAACTCATCGGGAGGTGGCACAGTTAAAATTGAAAAATAACATCTTAAACATACTACAATGAAGAAAATAACAAAAATACTGGGACTATTATTCCTGCTTTTCATTCTCTTTGGTTCATTTTTCTTTTTATGGAAAAAAGCACAACCTAAAAAAATACATTATGCATTAGAGACACCTAAAACAGATACACTGGAGAAGAAAACTGTTGCTACGGGGAAAGTTGAACCCAGAGACGAAGTCTTAATAAAGCCTCAGATATCTGGGATCGTGGAAGAAGTGTATAAAGAAGCCGGACAAGTGGTTAAAGCAGGCGATATTATTGCCAAAATCAAGGTGATCCCTGAAATGTCAGCCTTAAGCAGTGCCGATTCACGTGTTACGCAAGCAAAAATATCTCTTGATCAGACAACAGCTGAGTTTGAACGTCAGAAGCAATTATTCAAAAACGGAGTCATTTCAAAAGATGAGTTTGAAAGAAGCGAAGCCGGCTACAAAAAAGCAAAAGAAGAGCTGGAAAGCGCTCAGGACAGTTACAATATCATTCAATCAGGTATTTCTAAAAAAGGAAACTCCTACAGTACGACTTTGATTAAAGCGACTGTACCGGGTATGATTCTTGATGTCCCTGTAAAAGTAGGTAACTCTGTTATTCAGTCCAACAACTTCAATGATGGAACAACCATTGCGACGGTAGCAAATATGAATGACATGATATTCCGCGGGAATATTGACGAAACCGATGTTGGTAAAGTAAAAGAAGGTATGCCTATCGTTCTTACACTTGGTGCTGTTCAGGACAAAAAATTCAGTGCTCGCCTTGAGTATATCTCTCCAAAAGGAAAAGAAGAAAACGGAGCAAACCTATTTGAGATCAAAGCAGCAGTTGATGTACCTGACAGTGTATTTATCCGCGCGGGCTATAGTGCAAATGCAGAGATTGTTCTAAACAGCAGATCAAATGTCCTTACGATTCCGGAATCCACTATTGAATTCTCTAAAGACACAGCATTTGTATATCTTCTGACTTCAAACGAAAGTCCGGAGCAGAGCTTTGACAAGAAGCAAATCAAAGTTGGTTTGTCTGACGGAATTCGTATTGAAGTAATCTCAGGCCTTACCGATAAAGACAAGCTAAGAGGAAATATCATTGATACAAAATAATAAATGAACATGCGAAAAATAAATATACTCCTGTTCCTTTGCATCTGTATCTCACCCATTTTTGCACAACAGGGATGGACCCTTGAGATGTGTATCAACTATGCCATCGAACATAATCTGGATCTTCAGAAAATGGATCTTCAGAAACAAACTAGTGAATTGACTCTGCACACTTCTAAAATGAGCCGCTTACCGGACCTGAATGCCGGATTGGGGCAAAGTTTTGGATTTGGCCGTTCGAAAAACCGCGATGGAGTGCTTGCCGACCGCAATTCAGCTTCAACAAGTCTTAATGCCAGTCTGAGTGCTCCTATTTTTACCGGACTACGCATCACAAATGAAGTTGCGGCAAACAAGCTTGCACTGAAGGCTATTACCGAAGAGCTTAATCAGGCAAAACAAGATTTGGGGATTCGTGTAACCAATTTATTTCTGCAGGTTCTTTTTAACAAAGAACTTGTGAATATTTCTGAGCAACAGCTTGCCCTGTCAAAAGATCAGCTTACAAAAACCGAACAGCTTGTTACGTACGGTAAAACTCCGGAGTCTGAGTTATACGAAGCTAAATCAGTTTTTGCAACCAATGAACAGTCCCTTGTTGAAGCGCGTAATGCTTATATGCTCTCACAGCTGGATCTTGCTCAGGCTTTAGAAATTGACGACACGAACAGCTTTATTGTACAGGATCCTCTTTTAGAAGAAAGCATTCTGCAAGGAGAGATCCTTCTGACAGAGAAAAATCAGATATACGAAACAGCTCTTGCACACCGTGCATCCGTTAAGGCTGCTAAATATCGAATTGAGGAAAGTAAGAAAAACGTAAACATCAGCAAATCCGGGTATATGCCGACTCTTAGCTTCGGAGCAAATTACTCAAACGGCTACTATCACAATTATGGAAAGGAGAATGCTCAGTTTAATACTTCTTTTTCCGAACAGTTGAAAGCAAATAATAGTTATGGACTTGGAGTAAACCTGAACATCCCAATTTTTAATCGTTTCGCAACACGCAATCGCGTTAAATCGGCAAAGATTGGTGTAGTTATGCAGGAAATAAACCTGATTCAGGCTCAGAAAAATCTCAGAAAAGAAGTTGAACAGGCTTACTATAATGCCGTAGCATCCAATGAAAAGTTCAAGGCTGCACAAAATTCACTTGATGCTGCGAAGATTGCATATCAGTACATGCAGGCAAGATATGATGCAGGCAAAGCAACAGCTTTTGAGTTTGGCGAACTTAAAGCCAGAATCGGAAAAAGTGAGGCACAACTTGCTCAGGCTAAATTTGAATTTATACTACGCTGTAAAATTCTTGATTTCTATATGGGAAAACCAATTTCCCTCTGAGAATGAAATGTTATATCAACTACTATTTTCGAAGTTGCTTACCGTATAAATGCAAATTAATACCCGTATATATTAGCCATAATAAAGGCGAATTTAGTTATTATATACGGTTGATTTAGTTACGAAATACGGTTGATTTACATTTCCGATGCGCATGGGAAATACATCCGGTGCGCATGGGAATATATTCCGGTGCGCATGGGAATTATAACCGATGCGCACCGGATTTCTAAAGGATACAGACAAACAAACTAAACCACTCATATACGGCAATTAATTTCCGGTATATTCTAACGAAAACATACGGTTCTCAAAGCAAAGATATACGGTTATTCTCTGATACCTGAATGCTCATTTATCCGCCATGATTCCCTGCCAGCTTCGTAATGAAAATTTGCTACTTGCTGAATGCAGCTAACGACTCGTCCTCTATCACAATATATTTCTCCGATTCCATCTCAGGGATTAATCCATCAGGAGAGAAGACCTCATCTGCCAATCCTCAAAAAATAATAGTCAGACTCACAAAGAATAAAATAAATTACATCTGAGTCTTTTCGTGAGCTGAATATATGAATTCTGATATCTTTTATTTAGCTTTGAAAACTTATTATAATTAAACTCACACCAATGAAAAGAAAACTTACGCCACTTTTTCTTCTGGCTTTCACATTGTCCTGTACTTCACCCGGCTCTCAGAAGTCAACTCAGATTGACGGAAAGGAACTATCCACAGAGTCAGGAAAGATATACTACAATGCTTTTTCTCACAATGATTACTGGAGAGAAAAACCTCTGTCCGATGCACTTGATTTAAGATATAACTGCGTAGAAGCTGATTTACATCTGATCAATGGCGAATTATATGTTTCGCATGACAAACCCGAAGATTTATCAACGACTCCAACCTTCAGAGATTTATATCTGAAACCACTTTCTGAAAGAATCAAGGCTAATAATGGAAAGGTATATGCAAACTCTGACCGACCTTTCTACCTTATGGTAGACTGTAAAACAAACGGAGAGGATTTATACAAAGTCCTTAAAAGTCAACTTGAACCATACAAATCGTATTTCTGTTCGGTAGATCAAAACATTTATAAAGAGGGTGCGGTATTGCTATTTCTTTCAGGATCGAGACCTATGGAGTCATTGCCTGCTGAATCTGACCGATTTGTATTTCTGGATGGTAAGATTCAGGAGATGGGACAAAATATTCCGGCATCACTTATGCCTGTTGTAAGCGACAATTACAAAGCATATTTTAGCTGGGATGGCAACGGAGAAATGCCGGCCGATGAACTTGAGAAGTTCAGAAGCATATTGAATCAGGCTCACAATGAAGGAAAGCTTTTCAGATTTTGGGGAGCTCCGGTTACAGATGAATATATTAATACAATCCTTCGCGAGGGGATAGATCTGGTTGGTGCGGATGATTTGGCCAGCTTTATTCCATATCTGGAAAAACATTCGTAATAAAAAAATTATATCCCGTGGCGAATAAACCAAACAGCGACCTCCGATGTTTAATATAGGAATACTATTAAAAACAATTCACTATGTTAAACAAGAAAATGGTTGATGCATTAAATGCACAAATAAACAAAGAGTACTGGTCAGCTTATTTCTATTTGTCTATGTCGGCAAACTTCGCACACAAAGGTCTCGAAGGATTTGCCAGCTGGTTTGAAATGCAATTTAAAGAAGAACAGCTCCACGCAGAAATGTTTGTTAAATATATTTTAAGCCGGAATGAAAAAATTGAGCTTAAACCTATTGCTGAGGTAAGACAAAGCTGGGATACTCTTTTGGATGCATTCGAAGATACACTGAAACATGAGCAGGCTGTTACTCTTAGCATTAATGAATTATATTCACTTGCAGGGAAAGAAAAGGATTATGCTACTCAGAGTTTTCTGAAAACATTTATTGATGAGCAAATAGAGGAAGAAGAAACTGTTCAGTTACTAATCGACAAGTTAAAACTGATTGGCGACAACGGACTTGGAATCTATATGCTTGATAAAGAAGTGGCAACACGTAAAACAATGGCTGCCAAATAATGAGTATATACCTGCTAAACAACGTTAGCCGGTATATACTCAGAAGACAATAAAAGCAAGCGGCTGTCTGATTCTAAAAAGTCAGACAGCCGCTTCTATTTTTCTACGTTTTATACACCCTGAAGGCTTACTTTCATCTTTTCCAATTGAGGAATAACAGATTTCCACATAGTATCTTTTTCTGCAATAACGATTGCTTTATCTACCCACTTCGAAGCTTTCGATCGAATAGCCTGATCTTTACATTTTTGATCAATACGAAGAGTCCAGTTATAAAGCTCCATCATCGAAACCTTATTATCCTTATCTGCAATGATTCTGTTATTAATCAACTTATAATATTCATTCCAGTTCTCAGTCATAAATGCTGCTGTAGCCAATCCGTTAAACTCGATATCTTTCCAGTTAGTAACCTGCTTGTTTTTAAGCATTGCTATATATTTAGAAAAACCTTTCTGGTCAAAAGTATATACTTTATTATTCTCTTTCAGATATTTAGAGTAACCATTCCCCCATACCATACTGATTTTTCGGTCAACGGCTTTCTCTCCGTGAATTGCTACTAAAGCATCTTTATTGGCAAGAACATATGTAAAATAAGGAGACTCATAGTCAGATACATTATCTGAATAAATTTTCCAGATTTTTGGATCTTTCAAACCTTCATTTCCTACAATATTCAATAGTTCGATCGTTGCATCTGCTATTTCTTTTTTCATATATGCTGCACTAACTGCCGATATATAATCGAATAAGAAAGCAGTATCTCTCTGACCAGCTTCGTATTTTTTCAGGTAAGTGATTAATCCTTTACCGTCAAGAGCTGTTTGTGCTTCAGCAATAAATTTATCAGAAGACATAGCCCCTAATATTTTATGCTGCACTTCCCCTTCGGGAGAAATAAACAACAATGTAGGGAACGCCGACACGCCAAATTTCGTTTTCAGATCAATCCCCTCACCTTTCTCCATATCAAATTTTGCATTGATAAACTGATCGTTCATCACCGCAGCTACTTTAGGATCTTTAAATACAGTAGCAGCCAGTTTCTTACACGGACCACACCATGAAGTATAACAGTCCATGAAAACAGGTTTATTTTCAGCCTTAGCTTTAGCTAGAATAGCCGCCCATTCTGTATCTTCAAAACGGATACCATCCTTATTCTGAAGTGCCTTTGCGCCCTGAGATATAAACTTATCAGCTTCCTGAAAACCACCATCCTGATGAACCTGTACAGTATCTCCGTTTACAAAAATATAACCCGGAAAACCTTTTACACCAAAACGTTTAGCCAGATCCGGACGATCCTTGTGAAAGTCATATTTCACACAAATAAAGTTATCATTATAATAATCAGCCACTTTATCCAAAGAGAACACATGCATCTGCATTTGCTTACATGGACGACACCATGATGTGTAAGCATCAATAAATACCAGTTTGTTTTCAGCCTTAGATTTAGCTATTGCCTCTTCGAAAGTTATATCCTGAAATTCAATTTTACGCGAATTTGCAGCTTTCACCTTCGCATCTTCGAGTGATTTTTCACCCAGTTTTTTAATCAAAGCCGGATCTTTCGCTATAGATCCCCAGTTTCCAAATTCAAGTTGCACCCCTTTATCTGTGTAGAAACACACACAAGGATACATCAGGCTATTCAGTGACTCGGCAAAATAGAAATTCTCTTTATTACTCATATCCACCTGGATAGAAATAAAGTTATCTTTCATAAACTTAGAAAGTTCTTTATCCGAGAATATTTTCTTCTGCGTATTCATTACTTCTTTAAATGCAGGAGCCGGCGTTGCGCGACAGACATCCACAAATACTTGTTTTCTCTCTTTAGCAGCTAATTCTTTAGCCTGATCAAAAGTCAGCTTCTGATATTTTATTTGCGCTGAAAGGATCATAGGCAGAGTCAGAGCTGCCAGTAATAGTGTTTTTTTCATCATCTATGCGAATCTGTTAGTTATTAAATTTGGATTTAAGATTCTGTATTATCATTTTAAACTCATTCTCCATATCCTTCATACTGAAGCGTTCTTTTTCTGATTCTGCTACATAGAGCTTCATTTCGAAATTAGATTTATTCTTTCCGCGCGGATAAACATTAAAGGCATATCCCCATTTATTATCCAGATAATGTGATTTCTGCACAAAGAAGTTGATTTGTTTATCATTTTCTTTCAAAACAGAAATAATTTGTTCTCTCTCTTTTCCATCTTCAAATGTAATATACACATTTGCATCAAGAACTTTACCTTCATAGCACTTTACATCTTTAAATCCCATATAATCATTGAAATTCTCAGGTTCGGAGATGTAGTTCCATATAGAATCTGCTGGTTGATTCAGCATCACATTCATAATTATTGCCGGTGGAATCTTACGGGCAGCCGTCATCTGTGCATTCACACAAAAGACAGAAAAAAGAAAAAACGATAGTATAACGAGTACTTTTGATTTCATAAATATATAATTTACTGGAACGTAAAAAGAAGTAATGACTATATATCATAGCCATTACTTCTTCTGAAAACGCTAAAGATTCTTATTTAAATAATTTAGATAATTCTTCATCTACTTTATCCGGAGTCACATTACGAACGATAATTTTACCACTCTTATCCAAAAGAACCAGGTGAGGGATTCCTCTGAACTGATACTCCTGCATGATCTCTTTTCCGGAGTTCGGAGCGCAAACCTGTGGCCATGGCATATTCTCTTCAGCCATTGCTTTCTTCCACGCTTTATCATCTTTATCAACCGATACAGAGAAAATTTCCAGACCTTTATTGCCATATTTTTCATACACATCTTTTAAGTGAGGAATTGCTTTACGGCAAGGTCCGCACCATGATGCCCAGAAATCAATCAGCAAATATTTACCTTTAAAGTCTTTCGGTCCCAGATTCTTTTTACCATCCGGAGTTGGAAAGCTGAAATCCGGTGCTTTTTTACCAGGCTCCAGTTTCGCTGCTGCTGCAGCTGCTTCAGCTCTCTCTTTTTTATACTTTACAATCGGAGCATAATTCGGATGATTCTTTTCCAGCGAAGCCAGAAGTTGATCATGATCTGCCGGTTTTGATCGCATAGAAGACAAAAGAACTACTGCACTGTTACGATCTGCATAATTATCTGCAAGAAACTTAGTATAAGCATAACTTACTTCGCTTCCTTTCTGATATCCGTCAGCCGAGAATTTTTTCCACTCGTCACTGTTTGATTTGCTGGCCTCATAAATTTCACGTCCGGCTGCAATCATTTGCTGATAAGCACGGTAATTAAAGAAATTAATCAGGTTCATCAATTCATTGTTCGGGCCCGGATTCACCATTGGATGATACGGAGGGTTTTTAATCTTCATCTTTGCCGTATCCTGACCTCTGAAGTTTACTTCAATCGTCTCGTCTTCACCCCAGAAAGAAAGTCTTTCCCATTTCTGGCAATCCAGATTGTAAACACCCGGCTGATCAATTTTTATTTTTCGCTCGAAAGTATTATCCGGATTAACTTCAAAGCTATCAATTACAACTTTAAGCGGACCATCCTGACGATATACCTGCATCTTAAATCTGTTATCAGGAAACTTCACCGTTCCTTTCACTATAATTTCGCTGGTTTGCGCATTTGTCAGAAGACTTAACGCCAATAGCGCTGCTGATAAAACTGTTTTCTTCATTCGTCTTTAGTTTAAATTATAAATTGTGGAATCATTAAGGATTCTGTTCTATTGGATTAATCTGAATTTCTTTCGACGGTATCTGATATACAAACTCTCTGGATTCTGCCGGATAAGATACGATATACGTATGGTTTCCTGAGCGGACAAGAGGTTTTCTGTAGCGCTTAATATCATACATCGCGAAACCTTCTCCCCAAAGTTCCTTACGGCGTTCTGTATGGATTGCATCCAGTACATTATCCGAAGTTAGCTCCGGACGTACAGCCTGAGGATCTCTTTTTTGCTGCAATATATAAAGTAAATCTATACTTTCCTGCAAATTACCCAAACGAGCTGCACATTCTGCCTGATTTAAAAGCATTTCAGCCGATCTGATCAGAATAACATCGGGAATTTTCTTCTCTTCAGGTCCGTCACATATTTTTACAGAGATATACTTGCGTTCAGGATTCGTTAAAACTTCCGATGTTTTGGGATTCTCAAGAATTTGCTTTCCTCTGTAATCAGTATCGGAAAAAAGAGCTTTAAACTCATCATTTATGTACACAAAGCCTTGAGTCCAGCGTCCGAACGGACGAGTGTGAGAATACATGGTCTGCATACAATAGCTGGCCTTAGCATCTTTCTTACTGGTTGTCAATGACCAGATACATTCAGAAACCTGATTATTATTAAAACCTTGAAGATAGGTATTCTCATCCATTAAAGGATAAGACGAAACAAGTTCTGAGGCATACGTTTTTGCCTGATCGTATTTCCCCATATCCATCAGGACACGTACAAGAATTCCTTTTGCCGCATCTTTATTAGGAATTAATTTAGAACCGGAACGTCTTTGTGAGGGTAAATTCTTAACCACCCAGTCCAGTTCAGATTCCAAAAATGCATATACTTCACGCATAGATGCTCTCTGCTGAGGCATATTAGTTGGAGCAGTGTATAACGGAACTCCTGCCGCAACCGGATTTACCAGATAAGCTTGTTGAAAATTCAGCACCAGCAGATGATAAAGATATGCTCTTGTAAAACGAGCTTCACCTTCTATCTGACTCCGTTGTTCATTCGTAGCGCCTTGTAATTTTGAGATATTCACAAGCACATCATTCAGTACATTAATATGACTATAGCAATAACGCCAGAAAAAATCAGGGCCTCTTTTATCCATTGTACGGGAGTCAAAGTTATAATCTGTACCCTGCCACTGATCATTTTTATAATCCTTAGGAATTATATCTTGCCCTCTCATATCCTGAGCGATCAGAAAATTATGAATGCCTAAGGCTTGTGAAGCAACAAAACCCGGAGACAGAGGAGACCCCTGTACATAGCCCATTACTTCGTACACACCATTCATAACGGCACATGCATTTTCGTAACTCGTAAAAACAATATCCGATGTTACTTTATCGGTAGGAGTTATATCCAGAAAGCCGTCACATGATACAATTGAGATTGTACTGATAGCTATTGATGCTGATAATATATATTTTTTTATATTTTGTGTCATACGCATTGTTTAATCATTAAATATTTAGTTTCAGACCAAATGAATAAGTTGACATTGCCGGATATTGTCCCATAACTGAACCTACTGAAACCTGTTCAGGATCAAATCCTCTCTCGGCACTGATATAAAATACATTCTCGGCCTGGAAATAGACTCTTACAGAACCTATATTTAACTTATTAGTCCATTGTCCTGGAAGAGTATAACCCAGAACAATATTCTTCAATTTCAGATAATCACCACTTCTTAAATGATATGAGCTAATTTTATTATAGTTATTAGTCACAGATTTAATCGTTCCGTCTTCTGCGGTATAATTATATTTTGATTCCGATGATAATCGGGGTACATCCGTGATATCTCCCGGTTTTTGCCAGCGATTAGTCATATCCTGATGGTATAACTTAACTCTTCCGTTTCCGACAGTCATCATATTCATGTAATCATCCATCAGAATTTTAGCGCCTAATGAATACGTAAACAAAAAGCTAAGATCGATGCTTTTCCATCTAAACATATTATTAAATCCTCCGGAAACAGTCGGTGTATAAGCTCCTTTGTAGTATTTACCCAGGTTCTTAAAGGTTTGTTTGGTTCCGTTATCAAGAGTGATTGTTTTAGATGCTGTTTCGTTATAATCATATGTCTTAATACGATTACCTGTACGCTCTCCCGTGCTTGTATTCACTTCATCAATCCACCACATTGGCAAACCATTGTCGGGATTTACACCGGCCCAGTCCGAAATATAAAATTCGGTTGTACTTTTTCCTTCTTTATATATTCTTGAACCAACTACAAACTCATCCTGATTCAGTTTCAGAATTTTATTTCTGTTTCTCGATATATTAAAGTTTGTTGTCCATGTAAAATCCTTATTACGGATATTATCTGTTGTCAGAGAGATCTCGAAACCTGTATTTTTCAGACTACCGATATTTTTAGTGACTTTATCAAATCCGATAGAAGGAGCCAGAGGCACACTATAGAACAAGTCATCCGTCACACGATTATACCAATCCACGTTCAGACGGATGCGATTCTGTATAAACCCGGTCTCCAGACCAATATTAAATTGTTTATTAACCTCCCATCTCAAATCTTTGTTAGAGAGACCTGAGATATAAACAGCCGGTGTTCCAAGATATTCATATCCGGTCGAATAATACGAACGGAAATCATTCGAACCAAGATTACCCGATGTACCATAACTACCACGAAGTTTCCCAAATGTAAACCAGTTAAGAGGCTTCATAAATGATTCATTCGTGAAAATCCAGGATGCTCCTACGCTCCAGAAGTTACCCCAGCGTGAATCCGGGTGAAAGTTTGATGCCCCATCCCGTCTTAAACTTGCCGACACATAATATCTGTTTAATAAATCATATTCCGCACGTGAGAAATAACCGACAAGGCGACTTTTGGATGAGTTATTTCCTACTGCAGGTTTTTTCCATGTCGCGCCGTTTGAAGTCTCCTCCATTCCATCAAAAAGAAAACCTTCAGAAGATGTAGATATATCTTCTCCGGATCTTTCATTCACTTCAGCCCCGATCAATGCGCGAAGGCGATGTTTGTTTCTCCATGCTTTCTCATAACTTAAAATGGAATTGAACGTCCAGTTCATACTTAATGACTGTCTCTCACTCATCGTACCATTATCTTTACTTCCACCCAATGTACGGTTTGTGTAATTTTTACCCTTAGAAGTCGAGATATTATTCGAATAAGTTGCTTTCAGATTCAGACCTTTTATGATTTGCCATTCACCGAAATAATTCATAAGCCAATAATATGATTTAGATGATGAATTATCCAAATCAAGAGTACCTAAAGGGTTTACACCTTTGCCTTCAAAATTCACATCAGGGCGGCGACTGTTTAATACACCATCCGGTCCATCTCCGAAATCAAGCATCAGATTACCGTCTGTATCTGTAACAAGTTCTCCGACTTCATTTCGTTTATATAATGGATAAAGACCTGGTGTATAACGCGCATAAGTAGCAAACTGAGAATAACCATTATTTACTGATTCTGAGCGCGAAGTTGATGCAGTCATCCCCATATTAGCGCCAAAGGTAAGGTTCTTGAATACATCGTACGACAGATTCATACGTGTCGTAAAACGATCGAAACCACTATCTCCGGGCTCTAGTCCATCTTGTTTTAAATAACCGGCAGATAAGAAATATTTAATTCTGTCTGTAGCCCCATTTACATTTACATTATGCTCTGTTCTGAAACCATTCTTAATTAATAGCTTATCATAATCCTCCCACCACAATAGCTGAGCATTCGGATCAAGCATACCATCAAGCCCTACTGGTGTAGCAGAACTATAAGCATTATATTTCAGTACATTCAGCAATTCACCCGTAGCGTATGCCTCAGCAGAAGGGTATTTTCCATCACCAACCACACCCGCTTTCTCTCCATAAAGAGCCGCATTGCGCAAAGCTTCCCATGTCATTTCATAATAATCTTTAGGTCCGGCTTTTGCGTAATCTTTCCCTGTACGTGTGGATACCCCTACCTGACCAGAATATGACACCAAAGCTTTTTCACCCCTGACACCACCTTTCTTAGTCGAAATAAGAATTACCCCATTGGTAGCACGTGCTCCGTACAGCGAAATAGCAGCAGCATCTTTCAATACAGAAATGGACTCAATATCATCCGGGCTAAGTTGAGACATCGCCTCACTAGGCACACCATCGATAATATATAATGGCTTAATACCTCCGTTGATAGAGGACGCACCACGAATAATAATATCCTGAGTGGTCTGTCCGCCCGATCCGGCTTTATTCTGCAACTGCAATCCTGGCACCATCCCCTGCAAACTGGATAATACATTATTCGAACGGTTTTGCTGAATTTGCTCTGCTGTTACGGCAGAAACGGCTCCTGTATATGCTTTTCTGTCCGTTGTTCCATAGGCTACAACAACTAATTCGGCTAGTTCCTGATGGGAAGGCATTAACTGAATACGCATCATTCTATGCTGAGCAGGAGTACATTTGATTGCCTGATTATTATATCCTATATAAGAAAAGTTCAGACTATCTTTTGCATTCGGTAAATAAATAATAAAACGACCGTTTTCATCCGTTACTGTTCCAACGGATGTTCCTTTGATAAAAACCGATACACCTGGTAGTGTTGATTTATTTTCATCGACTACGACCCCTTCTACTTTTATTTTTTTATCCTGAGCATTCAGCATCATCGATTGACCGGAAGCTCCCATAAAAAGGAAAAGAAATGTCAGTTTGGCTGACGATACCAATAACGACCTCTTTTTTGTTAATTTCAGAAATCTGTTTCTCAAAGATGTCTTTCTTTCTTTCATAGGCTTGTTGTGTTTTTATTTGATATGGGTTAATTTGCTATTATACTAACCAAGATATTTCTTAATTCTATTTAAATATTCAGAAGTCACAAAAGTATCAGATAATATCATACAATACAAATATCATAAATATACATTCCATTTTATAAGCATATACAGCTTTTACATTTCAATATGTTACAAACACAAGCAAAAAGCGCGATTAAAGGGATATTACAACAACTCAATACAATTAACATATACTATTATACTACATTATTTTTGTTAAATATGTAAATACAAAAAGAAAAGAACCATTCATTTATTAAACATTATTAAGCAGCTATAGCATGTATAAAGCCAAATAATATTTAATAACACAACTATATAAACATTACTTAACTATAATATGTCATTAATCAAACACAGACATATTAAAATAAAAGAATAAAACCGTTCTATCTCAGAAAAAAAGAGGATTTTTACAATTATTTCCCGTTATAATAAAACAGAGTAGCTTCTATTTTTTATCTTTGCGAAACAAAATTAATTCTAAATATAAACTCAAATGGGTGGTTTTTTCGGAACTATTTCAAAATCAAACTGCGTAACCGATCTTTTTTACGGTACTGACTACAATTCTCATCTAGGAACACGTAGAGGAGGAATGGTAACTCTTCACAAAGGGATATTTCATCGCGCGATTCACAATCTGGAAAATTCGTACTTCAGATCTAAATTTGAAAGTGATCTGGATAAGTTTGAAGGTCATTCTGGTATTGGCGTTATCAGTGATACTGATCCGCAACCAATTTGCATAAACTCACATCTTGGAAAATTTGCAATCGTAACCGTAGCAAAGGTTAATAATGCTCAGGAGTTAGAGCGTGAATTAATTCAGGGAGGCAATCACTTTTCTGAACTGAGTACCGAACATATCACAGAGCTTATAGCCTTACTTATCATTCAGGGAAAAAGCTTTGTTGAAGGAATCGAAAATGTATATAACCGTATAAAGGGGTCATGTTCCATGCTTCTGCTTACCGAACAGGGTATTATAGCAGCAAGAGATAAAATGGGACGGACCCCTATTATTTTAGGTAAAAAAGAAGGAGCATGGGCAGCATCCAGCGAGCCGGCTGGTTTCCCGAATCTAGGATACGAAGCTTGCTACGATGTTGGTCCGGGTGAAATCGTCGAACTGACTGCCGATACTATGACTCAGCTCAGAAAGCCAAACAAAAAAATGCAGGTATGCTCATTCCTGTGGGTTTACTACGGATTCCCGGTTTCAGACTACGAAGGAAAAAATGTAGATATGGCTCGCTATGCCAGTGGTATGGAAATGGCAAAACAGGATGATGTCGATGCCGACTTCGTATCCGGCATACCGGATTCAGGTATCGGAATGGCACTGGGATATGCAGAGGGAAAAGGGATTCCTTACAAAAGAGCCATCGTTAAATACACTCCTACATGGCCTCGAAGTTTCACACCAAGCAACCAGTCCGTACGCGAATTCATTGCCAAAATGAAACTAATACCAAACAAACAACTACTTGAAGGCAAAAGAGTCGTATTCTGTGACGACTCCATCGTGCGTGGCACACAACTCCGCGACAATGTAAACATCCTTTACAATTACGGCGCAAAAGAAGTACACATGCGTACAGGCTGCCCTCCTATCCTTTATGCTTGTCCATTCATCGGATTCTCAGCATCTAAATCTGAACTTGAGCTTATCGCCCGCCGCACAATAAAAGAAATTGAAGGCGATGACAAAAAAGATTTGGAGAAATATGCTACAACCAATTCACCTCAATATTGCAAAATGGTTGAAAACATCCGCAAGCAATTAAACATTACAACTTTAAAATTCAACACTGTTGAAAACCTTGTTAAAGCAATCGGACTTCCGGCAGATTGTATCTGCACACATTGCTATAATGGGACAGGTAAATTTGAATAAATCTTTATATAAGAAATCCGCTGACCGAAATTTAATATAGACGGTCAGCGGATTTTTTTATATCCCGGCCCAATGCCGGAGAAACAGTATATAAAGCAGTAATTATCCGGAATAATAATCTCTCCGGCTTATCACGATTCTACAATTGCTTTCATCTCTTTTTTCATCTTACGCTCATAAAAGCGACAGTAAGGACTGAGACCACAGGTTTCACACTTAGGCTTACGGGCAAGACAAACATAGCGTCCGTGAAGAATAAGCCAATGATGTGCAATAGGAATCAACTCTGGTGAAATATATTTGATCAACTTCTTCTCTGTCTCAAGAGGCGTCTTAGAGTTATTCGTCAGACCAATTCTATTCGAAACACGAAAAACATGAGTATCAACGGCCATACGTGGCTGTTCGAATATAACAGATAAGATAACATTGGCCGTTTTACGTCCCACACCCGGAAGTTTGATTAAATCCTTTTCAGTTGATGGAACCTCCCCGTTAAACTCATCCACAAGAATACGTGCCATTCCATAAAGATGCTTTGCTTTATTATTGGGATAAGATACACTACGGATAAAAGCGAATATTTCATCTACAGTTGCCTGTGCCAGAGCAAACGCATCAGGATAAGCCGCAAAAAGAGCAGGCGTTATCATATTTACTCTTTTATCCGTACACTGCGCAGAGAGGATAACAGCAATAAGAAGCTGATAAGGGTTTTCGTAGTTAAGTTCAGTCTCGGCTACAGGCATTTCGCGCTGAAACCATTCAATGACTTTTTCATATCGTTCTTTTATTCTCATAGAATTCAGGAAAGGTTAGATACAAATAATGGATAATTGTTTAAACAAGGTTTAAGCAACTATCCATTATTAATTTATATATTATCCACTATTTGCGTGTTATTAGTGAGCCGGTTCAAACTGACGAAGGAAGCGGACATCATTCTCAGAGAACAAGCGTAAGTCTTTCACCTGATATTTCAGATTTGTAATACGCTCAATACCCATTCCTAAAGCATAACCCGAATATTCTTTTGAATCAATACCACATGCTTCAAGCACATTCGGATCAACCATACCACATCCCAGGATTTCAACCCATCCTGTATGTTTACAGAAAGGACATCCTTTACCTCCGCAAAGATTACATGAAATATCCATTTCAGCTGAAGGCTCAGTAAAAGGGAAATACGACGGACGAAGACGAATCTTTGTTTCTGCACCGAACATCTCTTTCGCAAAATAAAGCAATGCTTGTTTCAAATCCGCAAATGACACATTCTTATCTACATACAACGCTTCTACCTGGTGGAAGAAACAGTGTGCACGATATGAAATAGCTTCATTACGATAAACACGTCCCGGACAAATAATACGAATCGGAGGTTGTGTATTTTCCATCACACGTGTTTGCACAGAGGATGTATGCGTACGCAACAAAACATCCGGTGAGCGCTGAATAAAGAAAGTATCCTGCATATCACGCGCCGGGTGATCGTCAGCAAAGTTAAGTGACGAAAACACATGCCAGTCATCTTCAATTTCAGGACCTTCAGCAATTGTAAATCCTAAACGTGCAAAGATTGCACAAATTTCATTTTTTACAATAGAAAGCGGATGACGTGTACCAAGTGCGATCGGATATGCTGTACGTGTCAAATCTTCTGAATTATCAGCTACGACTGCATTTTCAAAACTTTCTTTCAAAGCATTGATTTTCTCAGTTGCTGCTTCTTTCAGATTATTCAAAAGCTGTCCTACTTCACGTTTCTGATCTGCAGGTACATTTCTAAAATCACTAAACAAAGAAGTGACTTCACCTTTCTTACTTAAGTATTTAATACGTAACGCTTCAATCTCTTCTGGTTTCGTCACAGTCAAATTTTCGATTTCCTGTAACAGAGCTTCTATCTTTTGTTGCATAATTTCCGTAGATTTCTTCAATTCTACTGCAAACCTACACAATAATTTTGAAACTTTCAACCAAAAAATAGTCATTTTACCTTATTCCATAGCACAAAGTAATATTTCAAAAAAAAGAAAGCAGTGAGACATCAGAAATATCCCACTGCTTAGTTATTATATGATATAATATCAGATTAAAGCAAGTCTACACTTCGCTTGATAAAGTTATTCAAAGCTTCGCCTTTCAACTGACCATTAGATAAAAGAGCAATATCTATTAATTGTCTTACAAGCTTATTTTCTGAAGCATAACGGCTTAAAATTCCGGCACGCTCACCACCCAGTTCTTCTAACTGTTTTGCAGTTTTTTCAAGATCTTCTTTTTCGATAACCGGAATTTCCTCTTCTTTTTTATTAGCATGAGTAGCATTCAAATCTCTCTGATATTGTTCGAGTGAATGAATTTTCTCAACAACAGGTTTCAATTCCTCACCGCAGGCTACGGCTTCATCTTCAAGAATACGTTTCGTTACAGGGTGGTCTGCATTTATAACCATCGTAAATGTTTCCGGCATTTCACCATAGAAACTATACATTGGATTCATCGCTGCCATTTCCTTCATACGACGTACATATTCAGCCTGAGTAATAAGTATAGGTTGAGCTGACTCTCCTAATGCCTCAAACGATACAATAAATTCTGTCTTCTCAATTTTAGGCATCTGTGATTTAAACATAATATCCAGATCTGCTTTCTGATCATCAGACAACGTCACTTCCGCCTTGTGCTCTTTTTTAATGATATTATCAATCACATCACTATCTACACGCACAAACTGAGTTTTCTCAAGTTTATGTTCCATTTTAGAAGCAAAGTGAGTATCAAGCTGTCCATCCATTAAAAGAACGTCATAGCCTTTTGCTTTAGCAGCTTCTATATAGCTAAACTGAGCATCTTTATCTGTCGTATATAAATAAATAAGATTACCCTCTTTATCTGTCTGACTACCTTCAATAAGAGTTTTATACTCCTCAAGTGTATAAAATTTATTATCCACATTTTTGAGTAATACAAATTTCTCAGCTCTCTCACTAAACTTCTCGTCAGTAAGCATACCATATTCAATGAAAACTTTCAGATCATCCCATTTCTCTTCAAATTTAGCACGATCCTGATTAAAGATTTCCTGCAGACGATCTGCTACCTTTTTAGTAATATGGTTCGATATTTTCTTCACATTGCTGTCACTTTGCAAATATGAACGGGATACATTCAGAGGAATATCCGGTGAATCAATCACACCATGAAGCAGCGTTAAGAATTCCGGAACAATACCTTCTACCGAATCCGTAACAAACACCTGATTGCAATACAATTGAATCTTATTGCGTTGTAACTCCATATTATTACGGATTTTAGGGAAGTAAAGCACCCCTGTAAGCTTGAATGGATAATCCACATTCAAGTGAATCCAGAACAAAGGCTCATCTCCGGCAGGATACAATTCCCGATAGAATTTTTTATAATCTTCATCTGTCAGTTCAGAGGGCTTACGGGTCCATAACGGATTTGTATCATTAATCTGATTATCTTCATCCGTATCTACATATTTGCCATCCTTCCATTCTTGCTTTTTACCAAAAATCACAGGCACAGCAAGGAAGCGACAATACTTTTTCAACAGTCCTTCAATTTTATCTTTCTGAAGAAACTCTTTATTTTCATCATCAATATAAAGTACAATATCAGTACCTCTCTCTTGCTTATCAACCTCTTCTATTTTATATTCAGGAGTACCATCACAGCTCCATTTAACAGCTTTGGCCCCATCTTTAAACGAACGTGTAATGATTTCTACTTTTTTAGAAACCATAAATGACGAATAGAATCCCAGACCAAAATGTCCGATAATAGCATTCGCATCATTTTTATATTTTTCCAGAAATTCTTCAGCTCCCGAGAATGCAATCTGATTAATATATTTATCAATTTCCTCCGCAGTCATACCGATACCATGATCTGAAACTGTAAGAGTACCTTTTTCTTCATCCAGTTTAACCCATACCTTCAGATCGCCGAGTTCACCTTTAAACTCACCAACTGATGCCAGAGTTTTTAATTTCTGAGTAGCATCGACTGCATTCGAAACTAATTCACGAAGAAAAATATCATGATCACTATACAAGAATTTTTTAATAATCGGAAAAATGTTATCCGTAGTAACACCAATATGTCCTTTTTGCATAAAATAGATTTTTAGTTTTTTCAGAAAAAAAAGAGCTATGAACTAAGAACATAAGATCTCTCTTACAGTCCGAAATTCATAGCTCTTAGTATTATTTATTCAAGATTACTTCACTTCTTCGAAGTCAACATCTGTTACGCCACCATCATTTTTAGGACCTTGTTCCTGTCCCGGATTTGGTTGTGCGCCACCAGCTTGCTCCTGAGCATTGTACATATCCTGAGAAATTGCATGTAATGCGTTATTCAATTCAGACATTGCATTATCAATTCCGGCAATATTTTGATTTTTATGCTCTTCTTTTAATTTAGCCAAAGCTGCTTCAACAGGTGCTTTTTTATCAGCAGGAATTTTATCACCAAGATCTGTCAATTGTTTTTCTGTCTGGAAAATCATTGAGTCAGCCTGATTCAATTTCTCTACTTTTTCTTTTTCACGAGCATCTGCTTCTGCATTTGCAGCAGCTTCTTCTTTCATTCTTTGAATTTCAGCATCAGAAAGTCCTGAAGATGCTTCGATACGGATATTTTGTTGTTTACCTGTACCTTTATCTTTCGCTGTTACGTTAAGAATACCATTTGCATCAATATCAAAGATAACTTCGATCTGAGGTACCCCGCGCGGAGCAGCAGGAATTCCGTCTAAGTGGAAACGTCCGATTGATTTATTCTGGTTAGCCATTGGACGCTCACCCTGAAGAATATGAATTTCTACTGAAGGCTGATTATCTGATGCAGTAGAGAACACTTCTGATTTTTTAGTTGGAATAGTAGTATTCGCTTCGATCAGTTTAGTCATCACACCACCCATAGTTTCAATACCTAATGATAGTGGAGTAACATCTAATAAAAGAACGTCTTTTACATCACCTGTCAATACACCGCCCTGAATAGCAGCACCAACAGCAACAACTTCATCCGGATTAACACCTTTAGAAGGAGCTTTTCCAAAGAATTTCTGAACGATTTCCTGAATAGCAGGAATACGGGTTGATCCACCTACAAGAATAACTTCATCAATTTCTGAAGTATTCAAACCTGCATCTTTCATTGCTTGTTTACAAGGCTCAAGTGTAGCCTGAATCAAGCTATCTGCCAATTGTTCAAACTGAGCACGAGTTAATGTTTTAACCAAGTGTTTTGGAATACCATTAACCGGCATGATATAAGGTAGATTAATCTCTGTAGATGTTGAACTTGAAAGTTCAATTTTAGCTTTCTCAGCAGCTTCTTTCAGACGTTGAAGAGCCATTGGATCCTTACGTAAATCAATTCCTTCGTCTGCTTTAAATGAATCAGCCAACCAGTCAATAATTACCTGGTCAAAATCATCACCACCAAGGTGAGTATCACCATTTGTCGAACGAACTTCAAATACGCCGTCTCCAAGCTCAAGGATAGAAATATCGAATGTACCACCACCAAGGTCAAATACAGCGATTTTCATATCTTTATGAACTTTATCAAGACCATAAGCAAGAGCTGCAGCTGTAGGCTCGTTCACAATACGCTGAACTTTCAAACCTGCAATTTCACCAGCTTCTTTTGTAGCCTGACGCTGAGCATCGTTAAAATAAGCAGGAACTGTAATAACCGCTTCAGTTACTTCTGTTCCAAGATAGTCTTCAGCTGTTTTTTTCATTTTCTGAAGAACCATCGCCGAAATTTCCTGTGGAGTATAAAGACGTCCGTCAATATCAACACGTGGAGTATTATTATCACCACGAACTACTTTATAAGGTACGCGTGAAATTTCTTTTTGTACACGATCAAAAGTTTCACCCATGAAACGTTTGATTGAGTAAATTGTATTTTGAGGATTAGTGATCGCCTGACGTTTCGCAGGATCACCAACTTTTCTTTCACCGCCTTCAATAAAAGCTACAATTGAAGGAGTTGTACGACGACCTTCACTATTAGCAATAACAACCGGTTCGTTCCCTTCAAGTACTGAAACGCATGAGTTGGTTGTTCCCAAGTCAATTCCAATAATCTTTCCCATAATGATATATAGTTTAGTTTAAAATTACGTATTTCTTATTAAGCTCTTTATGATTATGTTTTCGAGCTTCAGTTTACAATATTGCAAAGTGTGTGCCAAACTCAAAAACTGTATTTTGAAATTATCAAATGGAATTTTTGACAGATTTACGCTTTGAGAAGCTCTAATAAATGAAAAAACAAGACATAATGTCAGAACAAACGCGAAAAAAAGTCATTTATCTTTCCCAGTATGTATTGCAATCCGAAAATCTATTATCAAATATTCATTTCTATTTCACTTCGCGCTGTGTTTGCATATAAAACTAATAAGTATCATAATTTGTTCTATTGCCATAGAGATTATTATCTAAATTTTTTATTTTATAAATTTTCGTAGCATGAAAAAGAATTTATTCGTTGCAATGGCATTGATTGCAACAACAGTAATTAGCTATCCGTTTGAGACTATAAGTGCACAGCAATATGTACCGGGAAGCGGACCCGGCCCTGTCATTATCCCTCCGGTTCAGCAAATACCTCAGACCCCGGCTAAAACAGGAGCGACTATATCCAGAAACTACAATTATCCGAATGTCGATCCGGGCGTTGTCATTCCTCAGCGACCGTTCAATATGCCAAGTGCACCGGGACCGGTTATCGTATCCCAGTCAAATTTCTATTTACAGGGACAATTCTTTATGATCGGTGAAAAACTATATTTTCTGGATTGTGCTACCGGCCGGACTCTTCCAGTAGCCAAAAGCAATGCATACCAGGAAGTCGTAAGCAAATATGCCAGACAAGGTGCCATGTATTCAGAAATGAATTACGCAAACATCCGTGGATTCATGCAACAGGACAATGCACACAATCAGGAACTTGTTGTTACATACCTGACAAACATTTCTCTGAATGAAAACTGTCCTATGAACAGTAATATTATCGGAACTTACGTAGCCGTTAGCGAGTCAGCTTCAGGACCAATGCTTAAAAGCATCCTGACCATACATGGAAACTACACATTTACCTATACTACATACAACATGAACACCAATGTAATGGTAGGATACACAAGTGGCGGATGGAACTACACAGATCAGGGACAATTAGCGTTCTTCTACACAAACAGAGACCCATATCTGTCACCGACAGCAATGGTCAACTACGAAAAAAGAACTATATCCTGGACAACTCAGCAAGGTACTGCATTTAACGCAAGTGTGCTGTTTGCTTATTAAAAAACAGGAGCATCAAAAAGGGAGTCACTAAACAAATAAATTAGTGACTCCTTTTTTTCTTTTATTATTTCAGCACAAAGACAACATTTTAGGATATTTATACAACCATATTAAGGGCATTCTTACTATATTTGCGAGATTTTTAATTCAAAACGAAATAGCAAAGTTTATGATTGTAATTGGTATTGCCGGGGGTACCGGATCAGGAAAAACAACTGTAGTCAGAAAGATTATCCAAAGCCTTCCTGATAATTCGGTCGTGGTGCTCTCACAAGATAACTATTACCGGGATTTGGGTCATCTTCCGTTAAACGAAAGACTTGAAACAAATTTCGATGAACCGGCTGCATTTGAATGGGAGCTTCTGATTGAACATCTGAAGCAGTTAAAACAAGGTCATTCCATTGAACAGCCAACTTATACCTATGTTACCTGCACAAGAAATGCAGAAACCATCAAGGTCGAACCTAAAAAAGTCGTCATCATCGAAGGGATTCTTGCACTTACTTGTGAAGAGCTGCGCAATATGATGAACATCAAAGTCTTTGTTGATGCTGATGCTGATGACCGTCTTATCCGTGTCATAAGCCGCGATATCGTTGAAAGAGGCAGAACTGCAAATAAGGTAATCGAACGTTATCAGGATGTTCTTAAACCTATGCATCAACAACATATTGAACCTACAAAACAATACGCTGACATTATTATCCCACAGGGAGGACATAACCATGTGGCTATTGATATCCTTACAAATTACATCGCTAAAATTTTAGATTAAAAAAATACACATTATATATATGGAATTAGCAAGCAAATATAATCCGTCGGAAGTAGAAGACAAATGGTATGCATACTGGATGCAAAACAATTTATTCAAATCTACTCCTGACGAAAGAGAGCCTTATACGATCGTTATCCCTCCGCCAAATGTAACAGGCGTACTCCATATGGGTCATATGCTGAACAATACGATTCAGGACATCCTGATTCGTCGTGCACGTATGTTGGGTAAAAACGCATGTTGGGTACCGGGAACAGACCACGCATCTATTGCAACTGAAGCTAAAGTGGTTAACAAACTGGCTGCTGAAGGAATAAAAAAAACGGATCTTACACGCGAACAGTTTCTTGATCATGCATGGGAATGGACTCACAAACACGGTGGAATCATTCTTGAGCAGTTAAAAAAACTGGGCGCTTCGTGCGACTGGGATCGTACTTGCTTCACAATGGACAAAGAACGTTCTGAAAGCGTATTTGAGGTTTTTGTTGATTTATTCAATAAAGGACTTATCTACCGTGGCGTACGCATGGTAAACTGGGATCCTAAAGCGCTTACGGCTCTTTCTGATGAAGAGGTAATCTACAAAGAAGTAAATAGCAAACTTTACCATTTGCGTTATAAAGTAGAAGGTGAAGACAAATATATCGTTGTTGCAACGACCCGTCCTGAAACAATCCTGGGTGATACTGCGGTTTGTGTAAATCCAAACGATGAGCGTTACAGCTGGTTGAAAGGCAAGAAGGTTATCGTACCTCTTGTTAATCGTGCAGTACCTATCATCATGGATGAATATGTAGATGTTGAATTCGGAACAGGATGCTTAAAAGTAACTCCTGCTCACGATGTAAATGACTACATGCTGGGTGAGAAGTTCAATCTTGAAACAATCGATATCTTTAATGATAATGGTACAATCAACGATAAAGTTGGTATGTACGTAGATATGGACCGTTTCGATGTACGTGATCAGATCGAAAAAGACCTGATTGCAGCAGATCTGATGGAAAAAGTTGAAGCATATACAAACAAAGTAGGTTGCTCAGAGCGTACTGACGCTGTAATCGAACCTAAATTGTCAATGCAATGGTTCCTTAAAATGGAAGGTCTTGCCAAACCTGCGACTAAAGCGGTAATGGAAGACGACATTAAGCTTGTTCCTGCTAAATTCAAAAACACTTACCGCCACTGGATGGAAAACATCAAAGACTGGTGTATTTCACGTCAGCTATGGTGGGGACACCGCATTCCGGCTTATTACCTTCCGGAAGGTGGATACGTGGTAGCTCTTACTCCTGAAAAAGCGGTAGAACTGGCACGCGAAAAATCAGGTAATCCGAATCTTGAATTCTCTGATCTTCGCCAGGACGAAGACTGTCTGGATACATGGTTCTCTTCATGGTTGTGGCCAATCAGCGTGTTTGGAAACATCATGGATAAAGACAACAAAGAACTGAACTACTACTACCCTACCTGTGATTTGGTTACAGGACCGGATATTCTTTTCTTCTGGGTAGCTCGTATGATCATGGCCGGATACGAATACAAAAGCGAAATGCCTTTCAAAAATGTATATCTGACAGGTATCGTTCGTGACAAGCAAGGTCGTAAGATGTCAAAATCACTTGGAAACTCCCCTGAGCCACTTGAATTAATCAAGCATTTCGGAGCAGACGGAGTACGTATGGGATTAATGCTTGCAGCTCCTGCCGGTAATGATGTATTATTTGACGATTCACTGTGCGAACAGGGACGTAACTTTAACAATAAAATCTGGAATGCGTTCCGTCTTGTTAAAGGATGGCAGGTTGATGATTCTATTGCACAGCCAGCAGCAGCAGCATCAGCAATCAAATGGTTTGATGCTTTGTTAAGCCGTACAATTGAAATCGTAAACGACTCATTCGACAAGTACCGTATTTCAGAAGCATTGATGGAGATTTACAAACTATTCTGGGATGAATTCTCTTCATGGTATCTTGAAATGGTTAAACCAGGTTATCAAATGCCGATTGACCGTGCTACATATGACGCAACACTTGGATTCTTTGACTCATTGCTGAGACTGCTTCATCCATTCATGCCATTCATTACAGAAGAGCTATGGCAAGCAATCACAGAGCGCAAAGATGGAGAAAGTATCATGGTTGAGCTTATGCCAAAAGCAAAAGCTTACGATGCTAAAATCATCAGCGACTTTGAAGCGGCTAAAGAAATCATTGCAGGCGTACGTACAGTTCGTTTACAAAAAAATATTCCTAATAAAGAAGAGCTTACTCTTCAGATTCTGGGAGCACACAATGACGACAACAATGCAGTAATCACTAAGCTTTGTAATCTGTCAGCTCTTAACAAATCTGAAGAAAAAGATGCAGGTGCCGTTTCATTCCTTGTTGGAACTACTGAATACGCTGTACCATTAGGCTCTTTGCTTAACGTAGAGGAAGAAATCAAGAAACTGGAAGAAGAACTTAAATATCTTCAGGGCTTCCTTAAATCTGTTTCAGCAAAACTAAGCAACGAACGCTTCGTGAGCAATGCACCTCAGGCTGTTGTTGATGGTGAGCGTAAGAAACAATCGGATGCTGAAAGTAAGATTAATTCTCTTCAGGAAAGCATTGCTTCATTGCGTAAGTAATTCCTTCTCACTATCCGAAAATAATAAAGGCGGGTACCGGATTCCGGTACTCGCCTTTATTTATATGAAAGGAATTTATATCCTTCTCCTGAAAATTGAATTCGTATTTTCAAATCAGGAAATCCTCATAGAAAACTCCCGAACCTAAAAACAGAGTCATTATTTAATACCAATCTTTCTTTCTCATATAACGCCATAACATAAAAGCTATGAACAACATAACCAATAGCGCCAGGAAATATCCGTATGGAGTTTTCAGCTCGGGCATAAAATCAAAATTCATACCCCATATCCCTGCAAGAAATGTAAGAGGAATAAAAATAGTCGAAACTACAGTCAGACGTTTCATGATCTCATTCATCCGCAAATCATTATTTGCAAGATATAAATCCATCAGCCCCATCACCATCTCACGCATATTCTCCAGAGATTCCACCATATAATGACAACGGTCAACCAAATCTGAAAAATAAATACGCACATTATCCTGAATTAATTTAGTTTCCGATTTATACAAGCGGGCCACTGACTCTTTCAGGGGTATAATCACCTTTCTCAATTGCTGCTGTTGCTTACGATACAACTGAATCTGCTGTTTACGGTCATCCGTATCAATCGACTCAAGCAAATCATCCTCCAGGTCTTCCAGCTGATCTTCAATTTCAGCAATCAGCTCTACATATTTATCAATCAGAAGATTCATCATCAGACAGAATAGATAATCAGGCTTACGGTTACGTATATTCCCCAGATTATCCTGTAAAGCCATCGCCACCTCCGAAAAATACGATTCTTTATTCTCCTGAAACGTAAGAATAAAACTATCCCCGAGAACAAATGCAATACGTTCCTGTATAAATTCATCAGTTCCTGAAGGAACTAAAAGATTCATAATAACAGTAATATGTGTTCCGCTATCCTGCATCTTTACAATATGCTGAGGGATCAGAATATCCTGCATATCAACATAATGCATCCCGAAATGCTTTCCGATAAGCTCAACCTGCTCTACATCAGCAAGTCCCCACACACGAATCCAATGTACATTATCAGCTCCCATAGTCGCAAAAAGGTGAGGGGCTGTATTACATACCGAAATCTGCGCAGAACGATCATTATAGTCTACTAATATAATTTCAGTATCACTCGTCGCTCCACCAATATATTCAAGCGACTTATTTATGATATGTCTGGTTGTTCGTTTCCTGTGTTTACTCATAGAATTGTGTTCGTTATAATGAAAATAAGAAATCTGACCGGTAACTTACAATTTTATAACAAGTTTCTCTGCCCCACGGTTTGCTTTAGCTCTTGCCTCCTCTACTGATTCAGCTCTCGCAAGCACAACAGCCATACGACGATGCCCGTCAACTTCCGGTTTCCCGAACAAACGAATCTGAGTATCCGGCTCAGCCAGCACTTCAGCAAGATTACAAAATTCAACCTGTGTGGATTTACCATCAACAACAATAGCGCGTGACGCTGATGGTCCGTGGAAAGCAATATTAGGAACAGGCAAGCCTAGAATAGCCCGCGCATGAAGAGAAAATTCTGATAAGTCCTGAGAAATTAAAGTAACCATTCCCGTGTCGTGCGGACGAGGCGACACTTCGCTAAATATAACATCATCTCCTTTCACAAAGAGCTCTACACCAAACAAACCATAACCGCCTAAAGCAGCAGTTACTTTCTCTGCAATATCTTCGGCTCTCTCTCTGGCCGGCAAAGACATAGCCTGTGGCTGCCATGATTCACGGTAGTCACCATCTTCCTGTCTGTGCCCGATTGGTTCAACAAAAGATGTTCCTCCGCAATGTCTCACTGTAAGGAGTGTAATTTCATAATCAAAATCAACGAATCCTTCTACAATCACTTTTCCGGCACCGGCTCTACCACCTTCCTGAGCGTATTTCCATGCAGCCTCAATCTGATCAGCATTCCGGACTACACTTTGTCCATGTCCCGAAGAACTCATAATTGGTTTCACGACGCAAGGCATCCCTACAATACTAATTGCTTCCCGGAATTCGTCATAAGTAGCCGCAAAACGATAAGGTGAAGTCTTAACACCCAATTCTTCGGCAGCCAGACGCCGTATACCCTCACGATTCATCGTCAGATAAGTTGCCTTAGCCGTTGGCACGACTTTAAACCCTTCTTTCTCAAGTTCAATCAGCGTATCTGTTGCAATTGCCTCTACTTCAGGAACAATATAATCAGGACGCTCCATCTCAATTATTTCACGCAATCGTTTTCCGTCAAGCATTGAGACCACATAAGAACGATGAGCCACCTGCATTGCGGGTGCATTCTCATACTTATCCAAAGCGATAACTTCTACACCGTAGCGCTGTAGCTCCAAAACAAATTCTTTACCCAATTCTCCCGATCCGCACAAAACAACGCGTTTTGCAGTCGGTGACATAGGCGTACCAATACATGTCATAGTTCAAAGTTCGTTTTACAGTTGTGTTCCGCAAATTTCGTCAGGAATATCCTATCATGCAAACTTTTCTAACATTTTACAGAGTATTTAACATATAGACCAAAAACACATTTATCCAGACGTTTTTGCCTAATAGCAGCCAGTTTACGAAATCCTCAAAAAAGCAAAACTCCTACCATTCAACTATTTATAACATTTGATTTTTGGTCAACAAAAAATAATTCATACATTTGCCCTCGATTTTGGAAAAGAGTCACTCCGTTTCATAGCGTTGGACGGGAGCTCTTACTGCAGAAAATCTGCGGGGCATTCATCCTTGTCTGAGGATTTATGCTTAGTGTCAAACCAAAATAAAACTTTATGCACAAAACAAAGACTCTCTTTGTTTCATTCGTAGCAATCTGTCTGTCTGTAATGATTGCTTCCTCGTTTGTAAACAAAGATGCACGACCTGGCGTTGGCTTTTATCCCGGAAGTTCATTTCCCGATTTTAGCATTTTGGGTAAAAACTCACAATTAAT
Organism: Bacteroidales bacterium; assembly: GCA_051657165.1. Lineage (GTDB taxonomy): Bacteria > Bacteroidota > Bacteroidia > Bacteroidales > UBA7332 > UBA7332. The sequence goes on from JBOFKD010000143.1 coordinate 42,022, forward strand.
TACCAAGGATTCCCTGAAAGGCAATTATTTGTTGATTCAGTTCTGGGCAGCTTACGATGCTGACTCACGAATGAAAAACGTTCAGTTGTGTAACTCTCTAAACCGTCCGGATTCGAAAATAAAATTCTTATCTGTGCCGATGGATCCATATAATCAGTTGAGCCGCGAGACTATTCGCCTTGACCGGATCCCCGAATCAAATGTTTTCTTTCCGGATAGTAATCAACGTGAGAAATTGTTATCAGAACAAGCTCTTAAAGGGAAACTCACTAATTTCCTGATTGATCCCGATGGTGTAATCATTGCACAAAATGTTACAGCTAAAGAGCTGGCTCAAATTAAGATGTAGAGAAATTCAACAATTTATTTTTCCTAAAGGCTGTTTGCTATTGCATTCAGCCTTTTTTTTACCTTAAATCGAAAATACTGTCTAATGAAAAAATTTATACTAAAAATCAATTTCATATATAAATATGATATAATAAACTTTTTATTATGTCATCAGATAACCTCAAGCACTTGTAAATTAACTCAATTACCTCTATATTTGCTTACAAATAGTCAGAATCAAAAAGAATCAGAATCATTTTTTGATCCAATCTCAAATCAATTCCGGCTTATAACCATTCAACCTAAACTACACAGATTTATGAGATTTAAAACGCTACTTTTATCTCTGGTGGCGTGTTGCTCATCGGCATTATCCTTTGCGGCAACCGACAGTACCTCTCTGGAAAGCAGCAGCACAAAAGCGAAAGCTCTTAATGTTAAGCTTTTTCTAAGGGGTGATTACAGAGGCGACTTTTATGATGGTTCATCAACCAGCAGATTCACTATGAAACCGGCAATGGTTGATGTGTACGGACAATTCAATCCTATGTTTGGCTACTATTTTCGCCAAAGATTTGATACTCCGTTTACAATTCAGAGTGATGGTATTCCGGCTTCAACTCTTATGGCATATGTACAGATTACACCTGTAAAAGGATTAAATATCCGCTTAGGAAAACAAGCGATTGCATATGGTAGCTGGGAGTTTGACTATAATCCTATGGATGTATATTTCTACTCGAAAGTAGGAAGTATGACTCAGGGATTCAGCACAGGTGCATATGCCGGCTACACTATTGGCACACAATCTTTTGCTTATCAGGTTACCAAAACACTGGACGATGCTTACATTGTTCCCGGATACAAAAGTGCATTCAACAACACATTCCAATGGGGTGGTAACTTCTTCGACGGAGCTTTCAAAACCCTGTGGAGTTATACATTGATCAATGCTGACAAAGGAAAATTTCTTCACCAGTATATGCTGGGTAACCAAATTAACATTGGCCGTGTCAGCGTAGATCTTGACTACATGCAACTAAGCCGTTTCAGCGATTATGAATACAATGATTCTAAGAGAATTAAAACAACAGATCGTTCATATCTGGCAAACGTAAAGTGGCTTCTGCCTAAAGATCGTGTTACATTACAACTCAAATGCGTTTATGATGAAAGCCGTGCATTCGGAAAATGCGTAAATGAGCAAATCACAACCTCTACCGTTTGTGAATACAATCTGTTCCCTCAATACGGCTTGTCGTTACACGCTGCTTATGCATACAGAATAAATAATACACCCGAGGAATTTGCAAGTGCATTTCAAACAAAAAATGAAAATATGATTGTCACAGGTTTCTCCTGGAACTTCAAAGCTTTGTAATATTCAGACAAACACCATAAGATACATATAAGTAATATCGATTCATTCGATTACTTAAACCCGATAAAAAAGAGAGATTATCCCCGGATAACCTCTCTTTTTTATTCGCCCTATAACAAACTATATATAAACATGATAGCCCATCCACAGGGAGTTTCAAGCATTATTATTATAAAAAAAAGCGCTCCGGAATTTGGAGATTAAAAAAAAAAACCTACCTTTGCACACGTAATCAACAACACAACGCCTGATTACAAAGCAACAATGGTTCCTTGGCCGAGTGGCTAGGCACCGGTCTGCAAAACCGTTTACGGCGGTTCGAATCCGCCAGGAACCTCAAAAAGCTCTGAAGCAATGCTTCGGAGCTTTTTTGTTTCTGTTTTGCTATGTATATGATCAGTATAATAACGGATCAGCGGATAAACTCGGTTGGTCTGAAAGCTACACAAACAACCACCTTCGGGGTTGTGGAGATGGAGGATGATTACTTTCCGGGGGTAGAAACAATCAAACTCCTGCGGAGGATTGTTTCTACCCCCGGTTACAGATAAATTATCCTGTCAGGATAAAAAATAGGACTCCTTGTTTCTATTTTTTTATTGCACATAATCAGTGCGATAACATGTAGATACGATTATCATTTGTTTTGTTCTTTTACACCGAAGGTGTAATTTGTCTGTAACCGCGTTTTGAATTCTGAATCGGAACGGATGAAGGATTCAAAGCGTGGCTCATTGCCTGCCTTGCAACACAACCCCGAAGGTGGTTGTTTGTAAAATAACTGACAATGAAATACGAAATCTACCAACCGAGTTTATCCGCCGATCCTTCTTTTCTTTACTTCTCCGGATATAACTGCAAACAAAAAGGCATCTGATAAATGATTATCAGATGCCTTTTTGATGTGCTCAGGATGAGATTCGAACTCACACAGGAATACTCCCACTACCCCCTCAAAGTAGCGTGTCTACCAATTCCACCACCTGAGCTTTTGAAGAGCGGAAGACGGGACTCGAACCCGCGACCCTAACCTTGGCAAGGTTATGCTCTACCAACTGAGCTACTTCCGCGTTGTTTTGTGATACAAATGTAGCTATTATTTCGAAAAACACAAATCAGAAATATTCTTTTTTTTACTTGAATTCAGGATATTTTTCTCAGAAAGATGATTATCAGCAATATAAAACAAAGGGAGACCGCACCTCCCGTAAGCCATAATCTCCCATTCTCCCGAACCTCTTCTTTTTCCTCCATGTTATGTCCGCAAACCGTATCGCTACGTATGCGCACGGTATCTCTCCGGCTCTCAATCTCAATCAGTCCGTCCGGACGTTTCTTCACCGTCAGCCCTCCCGCATTTTCCACCGGAGCTACAAGTGCCGAAGCCGGAGCCAGTGCTGACAGAGCAGACAGATCCACAATCAATCGTTCCGATTCAGGAAGCAGGATCACCTCTTGCCGGAGCTGTTCGGTCCGTACAGTCCGCTCTGTCGTCAGTTTCGTCTGCCGGCAACTTACGCAGCAAAGGACAATGAGCCCTGTACCTGCAATGATAAACTTCCTCCATAGCCTTTTCAAGCCTGTATATTTTCCGTCGTAATTTCCCATGTTCAATACTCTGCTTTCGGATTAACTCTTTTAAATCTTCATATAATTCCCTGTAAACGGAATGCTCCTCCCGCACATCTTTCAAACGCTCCCTCTTACGGCTAACCAGCCAGGTAAGCAACGAGGCTATAAAGCCCGAAGAGAGCAAATACATCCATATATCTTTCATAAAATTCAATTTTTAAAAGGCAATGCCTGAAAGGCAGTGACGACATGGAGGACGATGACGACATGGACGACTATGAGGACGGCATTGAAAGGCAGAAAGGCAATGCCTCAAAGGCAGTGACGACATGGACGACTATGAGGACATGGACGACTATGAGGACGGCATTGAAAGGCAGAAAGGCAAAGAAAAACAGCGTCGCTGTTGTCCTCCATGTATTGGGCGCTGTCCTCATCGTCCTCATGGTCCTCCACGTCCTCCATGTCCCCATCTTAGCGCCTCTTCCGTCTTCCATGTATTGGGCGCTGTCCTCCATCGTCCTCATGGTCCTCCACGTCGTCCATGTCCCCATCTTAGCGCCTCTTCCGTCTTCCATGTATTGGGCGCTGTCCTCATCGTCCTCATGGTCCCCCACGTCGTCCATGTCCCCATCCCAGCGCCTCTTCCGTCCTCCATGTATTGGGCGCTGTCCCCATCGTCCTCATGGTCCTCCACGTCGTCCATGTCCCCATCCCAGCGCCCTCTTCCGTCCTCCATGTATTAGGCGCTGTCCTCATCGTCCTCATGGTCCTCCACGTCGTCCATGTCCTCATCTTAGCGCTTCTTAGCGCATCTTAGCGCCTCTTATAGTAGATATTTTCACCGATTTATCGTTTCTTTGCAGTCATTAATTCAGCAATCAATACTTTTGGGTTTCTTAAACAATATTCATAAAGGAATGTTGTTCATATCAGGAGGTCATCGCGCCTTTTGGTAAAACTGAGATAAACTCCGATCTAAATAGACAACCTCATGAAATTATTCAAGGACAAATCAGTGCTTCATAAAAAAGGAATAGTCTGCTTTTTTATAGTAATATGCACAATCCTGGCGAGCTGCCAGAACAAACCGGCAACTCCGGATCCTAGTTTTAGTGCTTATATCAGTGCTTACACAAGTGGAATGACTGCACAGGAATCACCTGTTCGTATTATTCTGGCGAATGATTTACCTGAATTGAATCTGGATGAAAAAAGCACAACCGCGCTTTTTAGTTTTTCACCTTCCATATCGGGAAAAGCGCACTGGAAATCATCGCGTGAAATTGTCTTTGTTCCTGATTCGGGAAGTATGAATCCGGGAACTATATATAATGGCGAGTTTAATCTTGGCAAAGTTATTGATGTGGATAAGTCTCATCGCATCTTTCCTTTTTCATTTCGCGTTACTGAACAAAACTACAGCGTAGAGACAGAAGGATATATGCAAATCGGGAATGATCCTCAATGGAATCAGCTGAGCGGAAGTGTGCAGCTTGCGGACAAGTCTGCTATTGACAAAGTACGCCGGATGATCTCCGCCCGTATACACAATCAGGCACTCAAAGTAAATGTTTCTCAGGGTAACTCATCCCGGGATTTCAACTTCACGATAGATAGTATCAGACGAACCGGGAATAATGAAATTCTGGAGATATTATTTAATGGTAAAGCGATAGGCGCAAAAAAGAAATCAGAAAAGAAAATTGAAATCCCGGCATTGGGTAAATATAAAGTTCTGACATGTAAATATGTACAGGCTGAGAACAATTACATACAGTTATTCTTCTCCGATGCTTTAAACGGAACTCAGAATCTGAATGACCTGATCTATCTTTCAGGGGTAAGCAATACTGTAATTCAACAAGAAAAGAACAGAGTGCGGATATATTTCCAACCCAATTACAATGTCACATCAGTAAATATCAATATATCCAAAGCCCTGAAAAATCAGGATGGTCAGTCACTACCTGCAACAAAGACCATAGAGGTAAACATAACCTCTCAAAATCCGCAGGTCGCATTACTGACAAAAGGAAACATTATGCCGGATGGTAATAAACTGATCTTACCATTCAAATGTATCAATCTGAGAAGCATTTCGCTAAGTATTATTAAAATCTATGAGAGTAATATTCTAAGCTTTCTGCAATCAAATGATTTTGAGGGCACGAACAACTTAAGAGCAGCAGGCCGGATTATCTATCGCAAGAAAATTAATCTGGCAGGAGATAATGCTCTGGACTTGTCGCGATGGAATGACTTCTCGGTAGATATGGCTTCGATCATAAAGAAAGATCCGGGAGCAATGTACCGGGTTATTCTCACATTTGATAAGAGTGATGCCATTCTGCCATGCAATCAGTCTCAGGATGATTTTGAGGGCAACCTGACAACTCTTACTTCTGAAAGTGGTCTGACTGAAAGCGACAATGAGTATTGGGACACACCTTACGGTTACTATAGTCCGGTTGACTACAACTGGAGAGAATATGTGTGGGAGGATAGAAATAATCCTTGCACTGCGACATATTATATGAACAGTGATATTTTTGCAGGATGCAATATTCTGTCTTCTAATCTGGGCATTATAACCGAAGGCGGAACAGGAAATTCCTATTCTGTAATTGTAAATAACATACTTACCACAAACCCCGAAAAAGAGGTAAAAGTCACGCTGTACAATTATCAGCTGCAACCGATAGGAGAAGGTATAACTGACAGCAACGGATTTACAGAAATATCTTTCAGAGGCGGCAAGCCCTTTATACTTATTGCCTCGAAAGGCAAAGAAAAAGGGTATCTGAAACTGGACGATGCCTCTGCCCTTTCTTACAGCCGTTTTGACGTAGGAGGCAAAGAGATACGCAAAGGTCTGAAAGGCTACATATACACGGAAAGAGGTGTGTGGCGGCCGGGAGATTCTATTTATGTCAGCTTTATTCTGAACGATAAAGCAAATCCTCTTCCGAAGGGACATCCTGTTATTTTCGAAATGTACAATCCTACCGGAAAGTTCTATAAGAAGATGGTTCAAACGGGGGGATTAAACGGATTCTATACTTTCAAAACAGCTACTGAACCTAATGCTCCAACCGGAAGATGGGAAGCTTATGTAAAAGTCGGAGGTGTGACTTTTGCTAAAACCTTGCGCATTGAAGCTATAAAACCAAATCGTCTGAAAATTGATTTAAATCCGAATTCCGATATTATTCAGGCCGTAAGAAAAGAACAACAGATGAATCTAAGTTCATCCTGGCTCATGGGTATGCCGGCGAGTAATCTGAAAGCTACGGTTGAACTTAAATTATCAGCTACGACCGGGAATTTCAAACAGTACCCCAAATACACATTCATTAATCCTACCGTATCGTTCGACAATATCTCACAGATTATTTACGAGGGAAAACTGAACGCTGCGGGGAAAGCCGTCTTTACAGCTAAACTACCTGCAACACCGAATGCTCCGGGGATGCTGAATGCTAATTTTATCTCGCGCGTATATGAAGATGGCGGAGACTTGAGCACATATGTTCAAACTTACCCTTACTCGCCATTCTCCTCCTATGCCGGGATGGAGATTGAAGGTCTCGGAATGAATGAATCTCTGACTACAGATATCAAAAACAATATACGCTTTATCACCGTAAATCAAAACGGGCAACCTGTAGAAAGTGAAATTGAATTATCTGTCTATAAGCTTGACTGGCGCTGGTGGTGGGAAAAAGACAACAGCTCCCTGGCTTCATATATGAGCAGTGTAAATAAAAAAGAAATCTCACGCACGACTTTTAAGACCGGTTTAAAACCAGTAAACAGAACCTTTGAAATAAAATATCCCGAATGGGGCAGATTCCTGATATACGCCAAAGATCTGAGAAGCGGACACGCTACCGGCAAAGTTGTTTATATGGATTGGCCGGAGTGGCGTGGTCAGGCTGCAATGCAGGATCCGGACGGTATTACAATGCTTAACTTCACCACAGATAAATCAACATACAAAGTAGGCGAAGTTATGAAGATCACATTACCGAAAGCATCTGACGGACGTGCTCTTATCTCCATCGAAAACGGCTCATCTGTTCTCGAAAAAAGATGGGTTGAGACGAAAGCGGGTAAAGAAACGTCTGTTGAAGTTACAATAACTCCGGAAATGGCTGCTACTATATATGTACATATAACTCTGCTACAGCCTTACGGACAAAAAGACAATGATTTACCGATACGTCTGTACGGAATTCAGCCGGTCAGAGTAGAAAATCAGAATACTCATTTATTCCCTCAGATTTCGATGCCGTCATCATTGAAACCCGAACAGAGCTTCAATGTATCGGTAAGTGAAAAAAACGGGGAAGATATGACTTATACACTGGCTATTGTTGATGAAGGATTGCTGGATCTGACTGCATTTAAAACACCTGATCCCTGGTTTGATTTTTATACAAGAGAGGCTTTGGGTGTTCGCACATGGGATATGTACAACTGGGTTATGGGTGCATATGCCGGATCATTGACACCGCTACTGTCTGTAGGGGGTGACCAGGAGCTTAAAAATACATCCCGGAATAATTCGAACCGTTTTAAACCGATCGTCAAATATATGGGACCGTTTTATCTTGGCAAAAACAAGAAAGCGAATCATAAAATAACCCTTCCGGCCTATGTAGGAGCTGTAAGAGTTATGCTTGTTGCAGGAAACAACAGCGGTGCATACGGAAACAGCGAAAAGAGTGTGGAAGTTAAAAATTCGATCATGACACTCTCAACTCTGCCAAGAATAGCAGCTCCGAATGATATCATGTGGCTTCCTGTGAATCTGTTTGTTACAGATAAAGGGATTTCTCAGGTCAATGTATCGGTAAAAACTCAAAACGGTATACTTTCGGTTGAAGGAAACAAGACGCAACAGATTTCAGTAAAAGCTCCGGAAGATAAGGTGTTATTCTTTCAGTTAAAAGCGAATGCGAAATGTGGTACCGAAATTATCACTATCACTTCAAAAGCTAACAACGAGACCTTTACCGAAAAAATAGAACTGAATGTCAGCAATCCTAATTTGCCGGTTGTTGTCAGCAAACAAAAAATGCTGGAAAAAGATGAAAGCACCCGACTGGAGTGGGATTTCACGAAGGATGCAACCGGGAAAGCTGTCACTCTAGAAGTGTCGGGGATTCCGGGTGTAAATCTGGCTGCACGTCTGAATTATCTGATCAGCTACCCGTACGGATGTGGGGAACAAATAATCTCGCAGGCTTATCCGCAGTTGTTTATCAGCTCTTTGGTTCCTGTCAATGAATCTGAAAAGAATCAGATCACTCAGTCTGTGCAGAGCGCCATACAAAAAGTATACGGGCTTCAGTTATCTAATGGAGGATTCGCTTACTGGCAGGGAGGAAAGGTCTCTAATTCCTGGGTTACGTCTTATGCCGGAGCTTTTCTGACAGAAGCCAAAAACAAAGGATTCGAAATACAAAGTAGTGTACTGACTAAATGGACAGATTACCAGAAACAGGCTTCCCGGAACTGGGATTCAGGTGTCAATAACACTTCACAGATGGATCAGGCATTCCGTCTATACTCCCTGGCATTATCGAATAGCCCGGATCTGAGTGCGATGAACCGATTGAAGGATCTGAGCTCTTTAAGCAATCCTGCAAGATGGATGCTGGCTTACACGTACGCTATCTGCGGAAAAGATCAGATTGCGAAAGAACTGATAGCGGGTACGCACTCTGATTTTGAAAGGAGCAACCCGTTTGAGATGGATTTTGGTTCAAAACTCAGGGATGAAAGTATAGCTCTGCTTACCCTTGTTGAGCTGAATGATCTGAAAGAAGCTCTTCCTCTTGCAATGAATATCTCAAAAGAGTTAAGCTCTGATCAGGAATATAGTACACAGGCTACAGCCTTTGCTTTAAGTGCGATGTCCCGTTATGCAGGAAAAATGGGTAATGGCCCGCTTTCATTCACCTGGATAAACGAAAGGGGTCAAAAGGCAAAAGTCGTAAGTCCGTCACCAATGTGGCAGACCAGAATAGGGAAACCGGCGGAGAAAGGTTCGGTCGAAATAACAAATACCGGCAACGGAACAGTGTTTGCTCAGATATCCCAAAGATACATTCCGGTGTTTGATCATTCAAACGCAATAAATCAGGGATTGAATCTGGTTGTAAGTTACGTACTGCCAAACGGAACACCTGCTAATATTCAATCAATGATGCAGGGTACAAACTTTACGATGGTTGCTGAAGTTACCAATACAAGTACTCTGACTGATTATACAAATCTGGCTTTGAATGAAATATTCCCGGCAGGGTGGGAAAATATGAGCACCCGCTATGCAGGTATAAGTGAAACGAAATCTAACTTTGACTATCAGGATATCCGTGATGATCGCGTCTCGACTTTCTTCGACCTGAAAAAAGGAGAAACAAAACGCTTCATGATCAAACTTCAGGCCTCATATGCCGGAACATTCTATATGCCTGCCATACAATGCGAGGCGATGTATGATGCTTCGGTTATAGCACGCACAAAAGCACAGGAGATATCTATTATACGCGAATAATTCATGAATCATACATTTCTGAAAAAATACTGGAAACTGATGCTATTTACAGCATCAGTTTTCCTGTTATCAGGCCTGTCTGCCATACCGTCATTTCTATTCAACCGACCTACCGGCACACTGGTATACAGTGAAGACGGTGTGCTGCTCGGAGCCCGGATTGCAGATGACGGGCAATGGCGCTTTGAAACCAACGGTGAAATAAATCCTAAATATATTACCAGCTTAATCTATTTCGAAGATCAGTGGTTCAGATGGCATCCGGGCATAAATCCGATTGCCATTATTCGTGCCTTCGGACAAAATATTTCAGCAGGAAGAGTGGTAAGTGGCGGGAGTACGATTTCCATGCAAACCATTCGTCTGATTGAAAAAGCCCCCAGGACTGTACCTCAAAAGATTAAGGAGATGTTTATGGCAATCGGACTGGAGTTAACCCATAGTAAGGATGATATCTTACGTTTATATGCGAATAATGCGCCGTACGGTGGCAATGTAGTAGGTATAGAAGCAGCATCCTGGAGATGGTTTGGCCACAAATCTGCGGATTTGTCCTGGGGAGAAAGTGCTCTGCTGGCCGTATTGCCAAACTCTCCCGGACTAATGCACCCGGGGAGACGCAGCCCTGAACTAAAAAACAAAAGAGACCGTTTGCTCAAAAAACTTTATGAGAAGCAAATTATCTCACAAACGGATTATTATGCCTCTGTTGATGAACCTGTACCTGACAAACCGAGAGCACTTCCTGATATGGCTCCTCATCTGGTTGCTGCCTTACATGAAGAGCAACGGGGCAAAGAACTTCACACAACAATAAACAGCATCATTCAGAACAGAGCCGAAGAGCGGTTGCAAGTATGGAATAATGAGTTTCGCCAAAATGGCATTAATCACATCGCTGCCATTATTCTGGATGTTAAAAAGAATCAGGTTCTGGCGTATTGCGGAAACGTTAACTTCTCAAAACCGGGCTACGGAAATCAGGTAGATATTATAAAAGCTCCCCGAAGTTCTGGTAGTATCCTTAAACCATTCTTGTATTGTGCGCGTTTACAGGAAGGAGAAATATTGCAAAACACATTGCTCCCTGATATACCTGTTAATATTCAGGGATTTGCGCCGCGCAATTACAATAAAGATTATGATGGAGCAGTTCCTGCGTCTAAGGCATTATCCCGTTCTTTAAATATCCCTTCGGTTATCATGCTGCGGGATTATGGAATACCTAAGCTACGGGATCTGTTATACAAGACAGGAATGAGTACGATCCGCAAATCTGCTGATCATTACGGGTTGTCTCTTATCCTGGGAGGAGCAGAAGTTACACTTTGGGATGTAAGTTCGGCATATTCTTCCATGGCGCAAACACTGAATCATTACAACGAAGATGAAACATATCATTCTTCCGACTGGAATAAACCTCAATACCTGAAAACAAACGGAGAGGTTAAAGATATTTCAGATGAGCATTACTCCTGTTATGATGCGGGGGCTATATGGCAGACATTTGAAGTATTATCAGAAGTAAACAGACCGGAAGAAATGGATTGGCACATGATGCCTTCTGTAAGGAAAGTTGCCTGGAAGACAGGTACCAGTTATGGATTTCGCGATGCGTGGTCGGTAGGTGTCACACCGGAGTATATTGTAGGTGTATGGGTCGGGAATGCAAGCGGAGAAGGACGTCCGGGACTTATCGGAGCTGCAACGGCTGCCCCGGTAATGTTCGATTTGTTTAACTCTCTGCCTCAGACATCGTGGTTTGACACGCCCTACGGAGCATTGGATCAGATAGAAGTATGTAAGGAAAGCGGACACTTAAAAGGCCGGTACTGCCAGGAAAGTGATACTCTGTTTTGTTGTAAAACAGCAAACAACACCTTGCCCTGCCCCTATCATATTCCCGTTAGTGTAAATAGTGACGAGAGCGAACGCATATACGCAGACTGTAATTCTCAGGAAATGTTCAAAAACATATCCTGGTTTGTTTTACCTCCTTCATGGGAATGGTATTATAAAAACAAACACCCAGAATACCGTCCGCTGCCACCGGTCAGCAGAAAGTGTATTGGCCGGGGATCAGACTCGCCAATGGAGTTTATATACCCTACCGGCACTACATCCATTATCCTGCCGAAACAACTAGACAGTTCGGAGGGAAAAGTAAGTATAGAGGTAGCACATCAGGACCCTGACATGACTTTATTCTGGCATCTTGACGGAAGATTTATCGGACAAACCAAAACATTTCATCAGATGGCTATTGCGGCCGGACGCGGAAAACACCGGCTGGTTATTATCGATCAGAATGGCGGGACAATATCTCGTTATATTACGATTGAATAGGGTTTATTGATAGAAAAAGGCTAACGTGTTAAGTGATTTTATAAACGAATATAGTAAAATCTGATGGGATTATTGTAGCTTTGCGACTCATTCGATTTTTATAAGGCGTACATGGATAAGAAACACAAATATTTATTATATTTTTTACCTATGATGGCATTGCTTCAGGTTTCTATGCATTCCTGGGCAACTCCGTTTATGGAATTGCCGGAGCTTCAGGTTCCGGATTCAATTTCGTCTTCGCTTATAAAGAATGATTCATTAAAGAATGATACAGCTTCAAAAGATACTACTCAAAAAACGAAGCCAAAATCAGAGAGTGCGCTGAATGATATTGTCAATTATCAGGCGACGGACTCAATGGTTTTTGTCGGTACAAACCAGGCTCTGTTGTACGGAGAAGGAAAAGTTACTTATGAAAACATAGAACTGGATGCAAACTTTATCCGTATGAATATGGATAGTAGCATGGTTTATGCTACCGGTGCTCCGGATTCTTTAGGTAAACTTACCGGTAAACCCGTATTTAAACAAGGCGAAGACCAGTATGAGTCTGAGACCATGCGTTATAATTTCCAGACACAAAAAGGATATATAACAAATGTTGTCACGCAACAGGGTGAAGGTTATGTTACCGGTGGTCAAACTAAGAAGATGCCTAACGATGATATGTATATGACAGGATGTAAGTATACAACCTGTGACCATCACGATCATCCTCACTTCTATCTGAATCTGACAAAAGCGAAAGTCAAACCCGGAAAAAACATTGTGACAGGACCTGCTTATCTGGTTATTGAGGATGTACCTCTTCCTATTGCTGTTCCTTTTGGTTTTTTCCCTTTCTCAAAGACATACTCTTCAGGGATTATCTTTCCGACATTCGGAGATGACTCTCACAAAGGATTTTACCTCTCAAACGGAGGATATTACTTTGCATTGAGTGATTACATGGATTTAGCTCTGACAGGTGAGATTTATTCGAAAGGATCCTGGGGGTTAAATGCTCAATCCACTTATACAAAAAGATATAAGTATTCGGGGAATTTTAATATGAATTACCTGGTTACTATTCTTGGAGATAAAGGTTTGCCTGATTACAGCAAATCAAAGGGTTTCAGAGTAACATGGACTCATACGCAGGACCAGAAGGTTAATCCGAATATGACATTCTCCTCCAGTGTGAATTTCTCGACGAATAGTTTTGACCATAACAACTTTAACAGTCAGTATAATCCAATGCAATATACTGATAACAATAAAAGTTCGACAATTAACTTTTCGTATAATTTCCCGAATTCACCCTTTAGTGTATCCAGTTCTTTCAATGTGAATCAGAACTCCAGAGATACATTGCTGGCAATGACATTCCCCGATCTTAACTTTAACATGACCCGCATCTTTCCTTTTAAAAGAAAAAATGCAATCGGTAAAGAAAGATGGTACGAGAAAATCTCTCTAAGTTATAATATGCAGCTCCGTAATGAGCTCCAGGCGAAGGAATATGAATTCTTCAAAAAGAATCTGGCGAAAGACTGGCGCAACGGTGTTAAGCATAACATCCCGATCTCGGCAACATTCAACCTTTTCAAATACTTAAATATCACTCCATCGTTTAACTACAACGAAAGATGGTACACTAAGAAAGTTGATCAGGAATGGGATCCTCTGGCATCAGCCGTAAGGCGAGACACAACCTATGGATTTAACCGGGTTTATGATTTCAATGCCAGCATGGGGCTAAGCACTAAGTTGTATGGATTCTTCACTCCTCTCCCGCAGTTATTCGGGACAAAAGTTGAGAAGATCCGACATGTCTTAACTCCGAATGTCAGCTTCAGCTGGGCTCCTGATTTTGGCGCACCCGGCTTTGGATTCTGGAAGACTTACGACAAAATAAATAGCGATGGGACAAAAACACCGGTAACATATACACCTTATGAAGGAATGTTGTACGGCTCTGCACCTCGCGGTAAATCGGGTGTTGTAAGTTTCTCACTTCAGAATAATCTGGAGATGAAAGTTAAAAGCAAGAAAGATTCCACCGGTTCTAAAATAGTCAGTCTGATTGATAACTTCACAGCCGGAATCAGTTACAATATGGCTGCCGACTCGTTCAACTGGAGTAATATCAATACACAGTTAAGAATTAAGCTCACGAAGGAGTTTACGCTGAATGTAAACGGAACATTCGATACATATATGTACGGGCTTAACAACAACGGTTCGGTTGTGAGGGTAAATAAACTGAGAATTGCCAACGGAAAAGGTCTTGGACGTTTATCCAGTGCAAATACCAGTTTCTCTTACACCATTTCAGACAAAACATTTCAGAAGAAGAAAAAAGAAGGAACCAATCCTCCGGAAGGCGAAAATCCTCCAAATACAGAAGGTGCACCTCCGGCTGAAGGAAAAAAGAAAACGTCAGATGATGGCTATCAACCCTTCTCTATGCCCTGGAGTTTATCATTTAACTATTCATTAGGTATCGGATATGATTTTCAGAAGTTCAATCCTGCCACGATGGAGTATAAGTATAAACTTAATCAAAATCTGAGTGTCTCGGGTAATATTAATTTCACTCAGAACTGGTCGCTTAATATGTCAACCAGCTGGGACTTTGACAGAGCCCGTCTTGCATTTATGAACCTGGGGATCACACGGAACCTGCACTGCTGGTCAATGTCGGCAAATATTGTTCCGGTAGGTAACTTCAAGTCATACAATTTCTCTATCGCAGTAAATTCATCACTGCTTAAAGATTTGAAATACGACAAACGTGGAAATTCAGGCGAAGCCATTCCATGGTATTAATTCTATAATAGAAAGCGTAAACAGAGTAATTTCTGTTTACGCTTTCTTATTTTTATAATATTCCTGTCTGTTTTTAAGTTATATCATAGAACATTAATTTATCTTGTTTATTATCTTTGCCTGCATTAAATTTAAATTAAACACTGTAAAACCCTTACAAAATGATCGCAAACCTATTAAAGGAAAGAATTTTGATACTTGATGGTGCAATGGGTACCATGATTCAAAAGTATCAGCTCCGGGAAGAAGACTATCGTGGCGAACGCTTTAGCTCGGTTTCGACCATGATGAAGGGTAATAATGATTTACTCTGTCTGACTCAGCCCCGGATAATCGGCGAAATACATGCTGCTTACCTCGAGGCCGGCGCTGACATTATTGAAACGAACACCTTCAATGCTACTTCTGTATCAATGGCAGACTATGGCATGGAGGAATACATACGGGAGATTAATCTGGCTGCGGCACAAATAGCTAAAGAAGAAGCCCGGAAATACAGCACAACGGATAAACCTCGCTTTGTTGCCGGAGCTGTCGGCCCGACCAACAAAACATGCTCAATGTCTCCGGATGTAAATAATCCGGCATACAGAGCACTTAGCTTTGACGAACTGACTGACTCATACAGAGATCAGATCGAAGCTTTACTAGAAGGTGGAGTTGACTTGCTTCTTATAGAAACTATATTTGATACGTTGAATGCGAAAGCAGCTTTACTGGCAGCAAAGCAGGCTATGCGTATTATTGGGCGCAAAGTACCAGTCATGCTATCTGTTACCGTATCCGACAAAGCAGGCAGAACACTTTCGGGACAAACCCTCGGAGCTTTTCTTGCATCAGTCGCTCATGCGGAGTTACTATCTGTCGGATTAAACTGTTCATTTGGTGCCAGAGATATGAAACCATATCTGGAAGAGCTGGCTAAACTGGCTCCTGATTTATTCATCAGTGCCTATCCGAATGCCGGACTTCCGAATCGCTTTGGCGAGTATGATGAAACACCGGAAACGATGACTGAGCAGTTAAAGGAATATATTGATGAGAAAATCGTGAATATACTTGGTGGTTGCTGCGGAACTACACCTGAACATATAAAAGCTTACAATACTTTAATCAAAGATGCTGAAGTCCGGAAAACGACATCTGCAAAAAAGGATCAGACTCTTACGCTGTCCGGACTGGAGATTCTAAAAGTTACACCGGAAAATAACTTCGTAAACATTGGTGAACGATGCAACGTAGCAGGATCCCGTAAATTTCTCCGCTTAATAAAAGAAGAGAAGTTTGATGAGGCTTTATCTATCGCGCGTAAACAAGTGGAAGACGGAGCTCAGATTATTGATGTAAACATGGACGATGGTATGCTTGAATCTCAGGAAGTAATGACTGAATTCATCAACCTGATAGCATCTGATCCTGATATTTCGAGAGTTCCTATCATGATTGACTCTTCTAAATGGGAAGTGATCGAAGCAGGACTTAAATGCTTGCAGGGTAAATCAATCGTAAATTCCATTTCATTAAAAGAAGGCGAGCAGGCTTTTCTGATGAAAGCGATGCGCATTAAGGATCTTGGAGCTGCAACTGTCGTTATGGCTTTTGACGAAGTGGGACAAGCAGATACTTATGAACGTAAAATTGAAGTCTGCGAAAGAGCTTATAAGCTTTTAACTGAAAAAGCAGGCTTCAAACCTACAGATATAATTTTTGATCCGAATGTACTGGCTGTGGCAACGGGAATTGAAGAACACCGTACTTATGGGATAGACTTTATCCGCGCTACGGAATGGATCAAAAAGAACCTTCCGGGAGCTAAAGTCAGTGGCGGATTAAGCAATTTATCATTCTCGTTTCGCGGAAACAACTATATCCGTGAAGCCATGCATGCTGTATTTTTATATCATGCTATTGCTGCCGGGATGGATATGGCTATTGTGAATCCGGGCGAAGCCGTAAACTACAATGACTTATCACCTGAAACACTGGAAGCTATTGAGGATGTTATCCTCAACAGAAAAGAAGATGCAACGGAGCGGCTGATCGAAATTGCCGAAAAGGTAAAAAATGAATCGACCGGCAACAACAGTATCACCACGCCTGATGAATGGCGCAATGGCAGTGTTGAAGACAGACTCGCTCATGCTCTGATCAAAGGTATTGGAGACTATCTGGAAAATGATTTGCAGGAAGCTCTGATCAAATATCCAAAAGCCATTGATCTGATTGAACAGGTGCTGATGGCCGGAATGAATGAAGTAGGTACTCGTTTTGGTGAAGGTAAAATGTTCTTACCTCAGGTTGTGAAAACTGCGCGCACAATGAAACGTGCCGTATCAATACTAGAGCCGGTTATTCAGTCACAGAAAGCTGCCGGAAGTGAAGGCAAAGCCGGTAAGATTATTCTGGCTACCGTTAAAGGCGATGTACACGACATAGGCAAAAACATTGTTGGCGTTATTCTCGCCTGCAATAATTATGATGTTATCGATCTTGGTGTTATGGTTCCTCATGAGAGAATTGTAGAAGAGACGCTGAAACACAAACCCGATTTCGTCGGATTGAGCGGACTTATCACTCCTTCTCTGGAGGAAATGTGTACACTAGCACGTATGTTCAGAGAAAAGGGTATCACAATCCCTATTCTCATTGGCGGAGCGACAACATCCAAACTTCATACAGCCGTAAAAATTGCACCTCTCTACGAGCACGGTGTTATTTATGGGAAAGATGCATCGCAAATGCCCGGCATACTGGCAAAATGGATGAATCTGGAACAACGCTCCAGATTACTTGAAGAGCTTAAGGCTGACTACGAGTATCTGAGAAAACAATACGAAGCTCCAAAAAATCAGTTAACTTCTGAAGAGCAAATTAAATTAAGACACAAATGTGACTGGACAGTATACAAACCAACAACACCTGCTTTAGCCGGTGAGCAAATCGTAAAGATTCCTGTCCGCGAATTATTGCCTTTCATTAACTGGCGATTCTTCTTCCACACATGGAGATTTAATGCCCGGTTTGCCGAAATTGCAGTTATCGGAACAACTGAAGAATCCCGCAATAAATGGCTTAAGGCTTTTGAGGGTGATGATCATACAAAAGCAACAGAAGCACTTGCTCTTTATACAGATGCTGATAAAGCTATTCAGGAGTTGATCGAAAGAGATATTCATATAGAAGCTTTGTTTGCGATCATGCCGTCCAGATCAGAAGGCGAATCGATTCTGTTCAAAACTGCATCAGAAGAAGTCCGCTGGACATTCGGGAGACAAAGAAGAGCTAACGATGAGAATAAGTGCTTATCGCTGGTTGATTTTGTTTCACCGGATGCAGATTACACGGGAGCTTTTGCAGTCAGTGAGGGAGCGACTTATGAAGCTTTGATTGAGCAGAACAAAAAAGAAGGTGATGATTATTACACAATGCTTCTTCAAACTCTGGCCGACAGGTTTGTTGAAGCCGGAGCAGAATGGTTGCATGCCAGAGTTCGCAAAGAATACTGGGGATATGCCAGGGAGGAAAACCTAAGTGTCAGTGAAATGATAAAATGCAGATATCAGGGTATCAGACCGGCTGTTGGCTACCCTTCTATACCAGATCAGAGATCTATTCACACATTAAACAAACTGATAGATCTTTCTCGTATAGGAATACGGCTTACAGAAAACGGGGCAATGTCTCCTGCCGCATCCGTGTCCGGATTATACTTTATGCATCCGGAAGCTAAATATTTTATGATCGACTAAATTCCATTTAATACTCAACAAAGAAGAGTCTGTCCGAAACAATCCGGACAGACTCTTCTCTTATTATAACACATCGACCGGCGCTATTAAATAATTAATTTACCAATCTAAAAACTATCCTTTGTAATGATTGTTTTATAATACAGATATGATCAAAAAATATACTCAATATAAATCTATATATCATTTACTTGATGAGTTCAATATTTATAGAGTGTTCAGCTGATATAATGATCATCAATAAAATGATATCTTTATACACTATATATTAAAATTCACTGCTCTCACTCAGTAGAGTTTTTAAATAGAAAAGAGGATACTGCGGGTGCAGCATCCTCTTTATTTTTTATATCATATTATTCCCATTCGATGGTAGCCGGTGGTTTAGAGCTAATATCATAAACAACACGATTAACGCCACGAACTTTATTAATAATTTCATTCGAAATCTTAGCCAGGAATTCATAAGGTAGTCTTGACCAGTCTGCTGTCATACCATCGGTAGACACTACAGCTCTCAATGCTACTGCATTTTCGTAAGTACGCTCATCACCCATTACACCCACTGACTGGATTGGAAGAAGAATCGCACCTGCCTGCCATACCTGATCGTATAATCCGCTTTCGCGAAGACCATTGATGAAAATAGCATCAGCTTCCTGAAGAACTTTCACTTTATCAGCTGTAATATCACCCAGAATACGAACAGCCAGACCAGGACCCGGGAATGGGTGACGGCTAATCAGGAAGTCAGGAATACCAAGCTCACGTCCTACACGTCTCACCTCATCTTTGAAAAGAAGGCGAAGCGGTTCAACAATTTGTAACTTCATACGGTCAGGCAATCCACCAACATTGTGGTGAGACTTAATAACCATACCTGTTATTGATAATGATTCGATGATATCCGGATAAATTGTACCCTGAGCAAGCCATTTGATATTTTCAAGCTTATGAGCCTCTACATCAAACACATCAATAAATCCTTTACCGATAATCTTACGTTTTTGTTCCGGATCACTAACTCCGGCCAAATCAGCATAGAATTTATCCGCAGCGCGTACTCCGATCACGTTAAGACCAAGAGTTTCGTAATTTTTCATTACTGACTCAAATTCATCTTTACGAAGAAGTCCGTTATCAACAAAAATACAGAAAAGGTTTTCACCGATAGCTTTATTCAAAAGAACAGCTGCCACAGTAGAATCCACACCACCGGACAGACCCAGAACTACGCGATCATTACCTAGTTTCTCTTTTAATTCTTTTACTGTAGTTTCGATAAACGAGGCCGGAGTCCAGTCCTGAGCACATCCGCAAATATCTTTCAGGAAGTTATTCAAAAGAATTTTACCGTCTTCACTATGATAAACTTCAGGGTGAAACTGTACAGCCCATGTATTCTCGCCTTCGATACGATATGCAGCATTCTCTACATCTTCTGTACTGGCAACAACTTTAAAAGTTTCGGGCATTTCCAGGATTGTATCACCATGTGACATCCACACCTGCGAATTTTCAGGAATTCCTTTAAACAAAATATCCTCAGTATCAATATTACGTAAATGAGCACGGCCATACTCACGAGATTCAGCCGATCCCACTTTTCCACCAGAACACTTAGCTAAGTACTGAGCTCCGTAACATACACCTAATAAAGGGAATTTACCACGAATACGATCCAAATCTGTAGAAAGAGCATTTGGGTCATTTACTGAAAAAGGACTACCCCCAAGGATAACACCTTTCACACCATCAGTATTCTCCGGAAACTTGTTGTAAGGAAGGATTTCACAGTAGGTATTCAGTTCGCGCACACGTCTGGCAATCAACTGTGTGTACTGAGAACCAAAATCGAGAATGATAATTTTTTCTTGCATAAAAAAGCTATTCAATTATATTTGAGATGTCTATTAGCTAATTAATTGCCTGCAAATATAAGTATTTATTTTCTCACTAAGTCTACCATTAACTCTTATTGTGATTAACTTAATACAGGCTCTTATATCCTAAAACATGGTCTTATCTGATCCTTAGATACATAAAAACCAAATAAGGCTGTACTGATCAATACCAGTACAGCCTTATACAATGCTATATTATCAGATCTCATTCGGTTTGATAAACCCAAAATTTGGTTCAAACGAATCGATATGACGCAGTCTTTTTTCTTCAATAATTTCGTCTACCTTAATCAGGATGCCAGTTTCCTCAACCAGTCCGAATTCCTGATTCACAGCAGTTCCGAAAACTTTCATTTTAGGAGAAAGTCCCATATATGCGTTCACAAGAGGTGGTATATTCAAACCGTCTTTGCGTATTTCCTGATTTAGAATTTTATAGTCCAGACGGAAATCATTCTCAATAAGCACATCTTTGAAATGTACCTGCTTTTCGTGAGATATAACCGGATTAATCGGAACAACAAGGTACTCCGGATCTCCGAAATGCTTTTGAAGGAAATACAAAATCATATCTCTGGCCTCACTCTTATAGTTCGGATACATAGTCATCTTCCCAAAGAAGTATTCCATTTTCGGATGAACTACAGTGAGTGCACCCAAACCATCCCATAGGTTATCTAAAGCAAACAAGCCTTTAGCCCCTGCACGTGAAGACTGATATTCCACACGAACAAACGAACGGCCCAACTCTAACGTTTTAGGTAAAAACTCCTGAATAAAGGACTCAGAGAAATTAAACAAATGAGCCATCGCCAGCTTTGGATGTCCATGATCATCAAACTCAACCTGATCTCCAAAAAGGAAACGATATCCTCCCAGAATTTCTTCAGCATCAGGATTCCATACGATAAGCTGTTGATAAGGATTCTCCATTGTATCAAACTCATCAAGATCAATACCAAGCCCTGTACCTCCACCTGCATCACGGAATGCAATCTCTCTCAAACGCCCGATCTCGCGAACAGTATTTGGCGCATTATGATAATTAATAACATAAATCTCATTATTGGCCTTATTTGTCTTACGCAATAATCGTTCGGGTGTTAATTCTGCTTTAATCAACTCTTTATCGATGGGTGCGATAATGTTTTGCATACAATTGTTTTTTGATGTGCTTAGCCCATTCTTTATGAGAACGTTCTTCCTGAAGCGAAACGTAAGATATCGGTTCGCCAAAATGCACTATAAATTTTTGATTCTTCTTATTAAATAGCTCTCTCGGCAGAAAGAGCATGTCTATATTGACTTTTATTTTCAGTTTTTTTCTCCAGTACGCAAACTTGTAAAAGAAACCGGAGTTTTTAGCTTCAAAATAAACCGGAACAATATCTCTCTTGTAGCGTATCGCCTGAGATACGAAAGTCTTCTTCCATTCCAGATCCTCTATGCGGCCATTCTCTTGTAAACGGGAAACTAAGCCAGCCGGGAAAAGAGCAACCTGCATATCTGACTCCAGTATCGTATTAAGCTGGTCTAAATTATCTTTTGATTGTCCGCCATGCTTATTCACAGGCACAAAAACAGGTGCCAGCGGTCTGACATTCATTAAAAGATCATTTACAATAAAGCGGACATCGGGTCCAAACCTCTTACCTAATACAGATAGAAGTGCGATACCGTCCATCCCGCCCAACGGATGGTTAGATGCGAATATATAACGTCCTTCCAGAGGAATTTTATCCAATCCTACAACTTCAATTCCGGAAGCAAGATCCTCTACAATTGCATCAGCAAATGCGATTCCTTCTTTTCCGGCGTTTTTTTGCAAACAATGATTTAAATCATCCTGGCAAATAATACGTTTAAGCATAGAATATATAAAAGATGGGATTTTTTTTCCTGCACCGGGTGCTTTCTTTTTAATCACACGCTCAATATCTATAATATCTTTTTTTGTAGAATGCATTTCATTTAATTGATAAAACAAGGCAAATTTATATGTTTTAGCTGACAAATGATATTTAATCGCTTTATTTTTTATTAAACATCACGAAATACTGCACACAAAAAGCATATACAAATGAACCTTTTCCTCTAAGAAACGTTAACTTCATTTTTATTATATGAATCCATAATCTTCTCAAAAGTAGTATGAGCCTTTTCCTGACTATGCTCAATCTTCACCGTTAAGCGGGATTGAAGATAGTACTGTTCACGTGCAGAGAGCGTCTGTTGGATAAAATCATGAATCTCACTTTTACTTTTCCCTGCCAGCAACGGACGTTTATCTGAATTCTTATATAAGCGCTCAGTAAGCACATCAACAGCAGCCTGAAGATAAATAGTACAACCGTGGAGCTTCATAAAATCCATATTATCAAAAAATACGGGAGTTCCTCCTCCTGTAGAAATAATGACATTTTCAAACGCTGCAACCTCATGCAACATCATTCGTTCAATATTACGAAATTCCTGTTCACCTTTTTCCGCAAACAAAGTTGAAACTGATTTATGATATCTTTGCTCAATATACAAATCCAGATCCACGAAAGAAATATTTAACGCACGAGCCAGTGCTTTACCAATTGTTGTTTTACCGGCTCCCATATATCCGATGAGAAAGATTCTATGCATCATAGTCCTTGCCAATTTTACTACTTAAACTCTTTTGTGCAGCAAATGTACATTTTTTTGTGTCTATATCCTGAATATGCATTACTTTTGCACTCCTATTATTGAGTAAAAAATGATGCGAACAAAGAAATATTACGTTGTATGGGTCGGACATAATCCGGGTATATACGACTCCTGGGAAGAATGCAAACAGCAAATTGCAGAATTTAAAGGAGCTAAATACAAATCATTCCCGGGAAGGGATGAAGCTGTAGATGCATTCCGTAACAATCCGGATTTATACTTAAAATCCGTAGGCTCATCGAAACCAAAAACAACGATTGAGTCTTTAGCCGGGCCGCGCTATGAGCTTGAAGCAATAGCCGTAGATGCTTCTTGCCTGGGAAATCCGGGACTCATGGAGTACAGGGGAGTATACGTACGTTCGGGTCATGAAATCTTTCGTATCGGACCTCTGGAAGACGGCACAAACAATATCGGCGAATTTCTGGCTTTGGTACATGGATTAGCTTTATTAAAACAAAAGCAGTCCAATATGCCGATCTATACTGACAGTGTAAATGCAATGAAATGGGTTAAAAACAAGAAATGCAAAACAACACTGGAGCGAACTCCGAAAAACGAAGAAATATTCGATCTGATAAGCCGTGCCGAGAAATGGCTTCAAAACAACACATATTCCAATCCTATCTGGAAATGGGAAACTCAAGTCTGGGGAGAAATTCCTGCTGACTTCGGAAGAAAATAAAACAGGTTAACTATTAGAAATTTTGGTATGAAAAGAAATAAAGTAATGATTGACTGCGAAAAAATAAAACATCCGAATACCGGATTATTTTCGTTCTGCACACAACTTACTAATGCTATTGAAAGAATAAAGAATGATTATTCTTTAAACACGAACTATCTAGTAACTAAAAAGTGCCTTCCTTTTCTTCCAGAAAATACACAAACCAGAATCTTACATATATTCAATAAAATATATTTTAAAGTAAGTAATGATATAGATATTTTCCACGCTACTTTTCAGCTTGGAAAGTATATTCCATCTAATAAAAAAGTATTACTAACCATTCATGATTTAAACTTCCTTTACGAAAAAAAGCCACGTAAAGCCAAGAGACTTCATAAATGGGTTCAACGAAATATAGATAAAGCTGATTATTTAATAGCTATTTCTGAATATACAAAACAAGATATTATTAAGCATCTCAACATCAATGAAAAACCACTTGATGTTATATATAACGGCTGTAGTTTTTATACGGGTACAGAGATAACAAACCCATCTTACAAGCCCGTACGAAAATTTATCTTCACTGTTGGAACCGTTTTACCCAAAAAGAACTTTCACGTTCTACCGGCTCTGCTCGAAGACAATGATTATGAATTACTCATAGCTGGAAACAAATCAGCATATATTGAAAAGATTCTTGAAGAGGCTGCAAAGTACAACGTAGCAGACAGAGTAAAAATATTAGGCCCTGTATCGGAAGAGGACAAAGACTGGTATTACCGTAACTGCTCTGCCTTTGTCTTTCCATCTATAGCCGAAGGATTCGGACTGCCGGTAATAGAAGCTTTACATTATGGCAAGCCAACCTTTATATCGCAACACACATCCTTGCCTGAAATAGGAAAAGATTACTGTTTTTATTTTGACTATAATTTTGATCCGGAAAAGATGAAAGCTGAATTTAAACAAGGAATGGACCTATTCAATCAGCGTGATATAAACCAACAAATTGAATATGCCCATTCTTATTCCTGGGATAACGCAGCACGTAAATACTGCGAAATATATAATAAACTTATTTTGAAGTAAGTGTCTGAAACAAATCAAGCCACTTCTTACCAATAATATCGGGGCTGTATTCTTTTGATTTTAAGACTACAGCCTCTGCTATTTTTAACCGCAACTGATCATCGCTCATCAGGCGACCTAATTGTTTTGCATAAAGCTCCATATCAAAAGGAGGCACCAGGATTCCGTTCACTCCGTCGGGTGATAAAATATCTTCCACACCTGCGACACAATTAAAAGCTATAGGAACAACTCCAAAAGACTGAGCCTCGCCTAACACCATAGGCCATCCCTCAAAACTTGAAGTCAGACAAAGAATAGATGCCTTACGATAATAATCAGAAACATCACTTTTAAATCCTTCAAAAACAACTCTAGGTATCTTTTCTTTTTCAACTTTTCTCTGAAGAGCAATCAATTCAGGACCATCTCCGACTATACGCAATAACCAATCTGAACTAATATTTTTCCATATATCAAGTAGCCGGTCAATTCGTTTATCAGCATAACTTAATCTACCAATATAAACAACCTCTTGTGACTTTTTATTTATATCTAAAAATTCGGATTGAAGAATCGGATTAGATATAGATAAAAATAATTCTTTATTATCTATATGCAATCGTTTAATAATCTGATTTGAATAATCATCAGTGAGTGTTACAAATTTATCAACAACACTACAAATCTCACGATATTTCTTTTCTGTTCTTTTTTTATGTATCTTCAATATATTAAATCGAATCTTCTGGATAGTATGCCATTCAATATAGCTTAAGAAAGAGCGCTCTGAGCGTCTTTTTGCTAACTGATATTTCAATTCGATCTCCCAGAAAGGAACACTATGAAGCACATAAACTATACTACAATCCGTTTCTTTTTTAATCCTTTTCAAATCTGGCAAATCATAATCCGGCACAATAATCAGATTTATTTTCTTAGAATTAATCTCATTTATTAAAAATTCAGCATTATCAGAAGACTGAAGACAATTATTGGGAAAACACAAATAAGAGATACCTGCTTTCTCATCCTCTATTTCAGAAAACACACAACTATAAATATACACCTGTATATCTTTAGTTATCAAAAAATCAGACAAATTATGAGTAACTTCTTCTTTTCCACCAAAAGGATAAGTCTCATGTATTATAGCAATTTTCATAAGAAAGAATCAATATATTTTACCTTTTCGTTTATAATACATCACATATATCAACCCTAATATATGTGATTTAGTAAATAAATAATTCAATTTACGATATGCCTTTATACGTGGATACCTAATCAAGTCAGGATATCTCTTTAGCATATCAAAATACTCAATTGCACGACTTTTAATTCCGGACATCCATCCTCTCTGTGTAATCAAATTAAAAGAACCAATTTTCACACAACACAATTCTTTTTGAACATCATTATATTCTGGTTTATCCTTCATAAAACTCCTTATTAGCTCAGGAAATAAAAGAAGGTCTTTTACTTTAGATTCAGATAAAGAACTATTGGATATTGATGTATTACGAATTACATAATGTAATAAAGGCTCTGAATTATATGCATAAACTTTATTCGCAAAATATATTAATTGCGAAGACAGATAAGCATCTTCCCCATAACTTAGCTCCTTATCAACATGTACATTCTTATAAAGAGATCGTTTATGTATATGCGACCAAACAGAAAAATACCCTTCCCCAATCCATAAGGTTTTTAACATTTCTATATTAGAATATACTACATTTGGATATGGATTTGATTGTGTTGTATGGTCATCGTATTCAAAAAAGAAACGAAACATCAGTAAATCGGCGTCTGCTTCTAAGATCTTTGCATAAACTGTCTCGATTAAATTATTTTCAACATAATCATCCCCATCAAGATGAAATACATATGGCGCTGTTGCTTTTTCCAGACCAGAAAATCTAGCCATAGCCAAACCCTCATTAAGTTTATTCACAATCTTAACGCGTGAATCTGCTTCAGCATATTTCTGTAAAATCTTTGGAGAATCATCTGTACTCCCATCATTAACCACAATTATTTCAATATCTTTAAAAGTTTGGTTGACAACAGATGACAAACATCTATCTAGATATTGAGAAACATTGTACACTGGTATTATTATCGAAACTTGAGCCATTTTATTATTTTTAACCAATAAATACCATACAAATGTACTAAATAATTCTGTAACTAATAAATTTCATTTATCTAAAAGCTGATTATATTATATATAAACACTAAAGCAATACAGTATTAATACGAAATAATTATATTTGTCCGAATAAATAATTACTATAATGAAAATCGTTTTTCTTACACATAATTTCCCGGGGTTAGGGGGAATAGAATCTGTCACAATACTTCTAGCTAATTATTTAACTTCAAAAAACTTAGATATAACCATCATATCAAGTACATCTGACCCGCTATATGATTCCATCTATATATCAAAAAAAATAAACAGAGTATTAACTCCTAACTCCTCTGATTTCAATTCTCTGTCAAACATCCGTTTTATCGAGAATTACTTATGCAATAATAGATTTGATATTGTTATTAATCAAGGGTGTGCCTATAATATACAAAAAAAGCAGATTCCTAAAGAGACTAAAATTATTCAGACTCTTCATGGTTTACCTTTTTGGCAAATTAAGTGTACTCCTCATTTAACAAGATGGATCCATGTCAAAAAAGCAACAAAATTAAATAAACTACCAGTATTAAAAAAGCTCATATTAAACAAGTTATTCCCTTATAGAAAATACTCAAAGTATTACAATCAATATAAATTCTTTATTTCAAATTGTGATTACTACGTCACATTATGTGATGGGTTCACCAATATAATGACGCAAAAATTCCCTCAACACTCATCAAAAATTATTTCGATTGAAAATCCTATACCATCTATAGATAATCTTCAGTTAACAAATAAATCAAATGAAATAATCTATATTGGCAGACTAAGTGAAACTGATAAACATATTAATCGAATATTAAAGTTATGGGCTGATATTGAACAAAAAGACACTGGATGGTGTATAAAAATAGTTGGCGATGGCCCGGATGCAAAAGAGCTCATCTCTCTTTCAAAAAAACTAAATTTAAAACGATGTTCTTTTGAAGGATTCCACGCAAATCCAATAGAATATCATCGTAATGCCAAAATAATCCTGCTAACATCTGAATTCGAAGGAGTACCTATGTCTATTCTCGAATCGATGCAGGTAGGAACTGTTCCGGTTGCTTACAACTGTTCAGAAGGAATGGAATTATTGATTGATAACGGCAAAAATGGATTCTTAATTCCGTGCTTTAAACAAAAGGAGTTTGAAAACAAACTACTTGAACTAATGAACAACGAGTCTCTTTGGATTAATATGAGTAAACAAGCTATCGTAAAAGCACAGGAATTTGACATACAGGTTATTGGTGAGAAATGGATACATTTATTTGACTCCATGACAACCAGTAAATAAGAATAGTCCAACTTTAAAAAAGAAGTTTTCACTATTCTTTCAATAGCCGGGATAACATCTTTACAGAATAGTAATTTTCTACAGAAACTTTCGGACAAATATTCGGGAGAGGAATAAATATTTCTATTTTTGTTGCAATTTGTCTTTTTTTCAAAGCAGGCCTAGTATTCATTTAATAAAACAACAGCGATGAAAGGTATCGTTTTAGCAGGCGGTTCGGGCACTCGACTTTATCCGATCACCAAAGGAGTATCAAAGCAATTATTGCCTATCTACGACAAGCCGATGATATATTATCCTATATCAGTGCTTTTACTTGCAGGTATCCGCGAAATACTGATTATTTCAACTCCGCAGGATCTTCCCGGATTCAAGCGACTACTGGGCGACGGCTCCGATCTTGGCATACGTTTTGAATATGCTGAGCAACCCTCTCCTGACGGATTAGCTCAGGCATTTATTATTGGTGAAGAATTCATCGGTGATGATTCCGTATGCCTTGTATTAGGTGATAATATATTCTATGGCCAGAGCTTCACCAGGATGCTGAAGGAAGCCGTTTCTAATGTAAAGACTGAGAATAAAGCAACTGTGTTCGGATATTGGGTAAACGATCCTGAGCGCTACGGTGTGGCGGAATTTGATAATGAAGGAAACGTTCTGTCCATTGAAGAAAAGCCGGCTGAACCGAAATCAAATTATGCTGTTGTAGGATTATACTTTTATCCGAATAAAGTTATTAATATTGCAAAATCGATCAAACCTTCAGCCCGCGGTGAACTAGAGATTACAACAGTTAATCAGGAGTTTCTTTCCAATGGCGAATTAAAGGTACAAACTCTGGGCCGGGGTTTTGCATGGCTTGATACCGGCACTCACGATTCATTATCAGAAGCTTCTACTTTCGTTGAAGTTATTGAGAAACGTCAGGGACTCAAAATTGCATGTCTGGAGGAAATTGCGTTCAAACATGGATGGATAAAGAAAGAGAAACTACTGAAAATTGCACAGCCAATGGCTAAGAATGAGTACGGTAAATATCTTATTAAAATAACAAATAGCAAATAACAGATAGCAAATAACAGATAACAAATAGCAAATGACAGATAACAAATTGCAAATAACAAAGAGCAAATAACAGATAGCAAATAACAAAGAGCAAATAACAGATAACAAATAGCAAATGACAGATAGTAAATAACAGATAGCAAATAGCAAATGACAAATAGCAAATATTGCATTGTACATTGCTCATTGAATAAGTATATTGTTCATTGTTATCTGTTCACTGTTCATTAAATTAGTTCATTAAGTTAGTTCATTGTTATCTGCTCATTTTTCATTTAATATTATGAATGTAATTAAAACAGATATAGAGGGAGTTGTAATCATTGAGCCGCGTATTTTTGGAGACAAAAGAGGGTACTTTTTTGAATCTTTCTCGCAAAAAGAATTTGACGAGAAAGTTTGCAGAACAGTATTTATCCAGGATAATGAGTCCAGATCCTCTTACGGTGTTTTGCGCGGACTTCACTTTCAGAAGCCTCCTTTCTGCCAATCAAAACTTGTCAGAGTTGTAAAAGGCAAAGTTCTGGACGTAGCTGTCGATTTGCGTAAAGGTTCGGCAACTTTCGGACAGTATATTTCTGTTGAACTATCTGCTGAAAACAAACGTCAGGTATTTATTCCGCGTGGCTTTGCTCATGGATTTGTAGTCCTTAGCGACGATGCTGTGTTTCAATACAAATGTGACAACTACTATGCTCCAGAACATGAAAGTTCGGTAGCATGGAATGATGCAACTATCGGTATCGACTGGAGAATCAATCCGGCAGATATTACATTATCTGCTAAAGATCAGACTGCTCCCGAACTGAAGGACGCATGGACGTTTGATTACAAAGCAAAACTATATTGAAATAACAAATAGCAGAGAACAGAGAATAAATAGCAGAGAATAAATAACAAATAGCAGAGAACAGAGAATAAATAGCAGAGAATAAATAACAAATAACAGAGATCAAATAACAATGATTTTATTGACGAAGTTTATTGTTCACTGTTATCTGTTAATTACTCTTTGTTCGCTGACGAAGTTTATTGTTCGTTGTTAATTGTACATTGCTCATTAAAATATTATGAATATACTTATTACCGGATCAAATGGTCAGTTAGGAAATGAGCTTCATGTTTGCTCGGAACATGAAACCCAAAACTCTTATTTCTTTACCGATGCATCTGAACTTGACATTACGCAAAAAGAAGCTGTACAGGCTTTTGTTGCCAGCCACAACATCGGCATTATTATAAATTGTGCTGCATATACGGCTGTCGATAAAGCTGAAGATGATATTGAACGCTGCAATCTGATCAATAATATAGCTGTACGTAATCTGGCTGAAATAGCAAAGTCAAATCAGATATTCCTTATTCATATATCTACAGATTATGTATTTGACGGATCTAAGAATATTCCTTATCATGAAGATGATTCTACATCTGCATTAGGCGTATACGGCAAAACTAAATTATTGGGCGAAAAGGCAATCATCGAAACAGGATGTGAGTATCTCATCTTCCGCACCTCATGGCTTTACTCTTCATATGGCAATAACTTTGTAAAAACCATTCAGCGACTGTCAGCAGAAAGAGAAAGTATGAATGTTGTTTTCGATCAGGCAGGCACTCCTACATATGCGGCAGATCTGGCCACATTCCTGGTCCATATAATTGAATCCGGTAAATATAAAAACAAATCCGGCATATACCATTTCTCAAACGAGGGTGTTTGCAGCTGGTATGATTTTGCGCTGGAAATCGTAGAACTTTCCGGAAATGCCTGTACCATTCTGCCATGTCATTCGGATGAATTTCCTGCAAAGGTTAAACGCCCGAATTACTCTGTATTAGATAAAACGAAAGTAAAAAGTATATTTAATATCACTATCTCTCACTGGAAGGATGGTCTGATCAGAATGATTAATAAAACACATTAAGTCATGAAAATATTAGTAACTGGTGGAGCCGGATTTATTGGTGCCAACTTCGTAAAATATATGTTGAAGAAATACAGTGATATATTCATTGTTATTCTGGATAAGCTTACCTATGCCGGTAATTTAGGCACAATAGCCGAAGAATTAAAAGATCCGCGTGTCGTATTCGTAAAAGGAGATATCGGAAATCAGGAGTTGGTAGACAATATATTTGCTCAATACGATATAGATCGTGTCGTAAACTTTGCGGCAGAATCACACGTGGACCGCAGTATTGAAAATCCGCAGTTATTCCTTCAAACAAATATTCTGGGCACTCAGAATCTGCTCGATTGTGCGAAGAAAGCCTGGATGACAGGTAAAGATGCAAAAGGATATCCAACCTATAAGGCAGGTAAGAAATACCTACAAGTTTCGACCGATGAAGTATACGGCTCTTTGACTAAAGATTTTGACACACCACAACCATTATCTATTGAAGATGATGCTGTTAAATCAGTAATCAAAGGCAGACGTGATCTGCACACATATGGTACTAAATTTTTCACAGAAAAGACTCCGATGGATCCCCGCTCACCTTATTCAGCATCAAAAACCGGTGCCGATATGATCGTAATGGCTTATGCCGAGACTTTCAGAATGCCGGTGAATATCACACGATGCTCTAATAACTATGGTCCCTACCATTTTCCCGAAAAATTGATCCCTTTAATCATCAAGAATATTCTGGAAGGCAAAAAACTTCCTGTATACGGAAAAGGTGACAACGTACGCGATTGGTTATACGTAGAGGATCACGCCAAAGCCATTGATATGGTAATGCGTAATGGCCGTGAAGGTGAAATCTACAACGTAGGTGGATTTAACGAAGAGCAAAACATCAATATCGTTAAACTGACGATCGATACAATTGCGCGCATCATGCATGAGGAACCACAATATCAGTCAGTACTTAAAACGGATCTTTCATCTATCAATGAAGATCTCATTACCTACGTAGGAGACCGTTTGGGTCACGATATGCGTTATGCTATTGATCCGGCAAAAATAGCCAAAGAGCTGGGATGGTATCCTGAAACTTCATTCACCGAAGGTATTGAAAAGACGATCCGCTGGAATCTTGACAATCAGAAATGGGTAGAAGAAGTTGCAAGCGGTGATTATCAGAAATACTACGAACAAATGTATTCACACAGATAATATTTTATGCTCTGTCGGGAGCAAATAACAGATATTAAGAACGGAGTCATCCTGATCGGGTCGGAATAACCCTCAGGATGATTCCGTTTATTCGTTTAATTCAGACTGAATATACGTATATCCGGAATTAAAAAAACAGAATATTCTAAATTATTTCTATTACTTATTAGCCACAATAAAGGATATATTAGTTTTTATATACGGATGGTTTAGTTACGAAATACGGTTGATTTAGTTTTCCCATGCGCATCGGAAATACATCCGGTGCGCACCGGAATACATTCCCATGCGCATCGGAATTGTATCCGATGCGCATGCGATGTATAAAGGATACAGACAAACAAACTAAATCACTCATATACCGTATTTAATCAGCGGTTTATCCGAACAAAGATATACGGTTAAAACTTAGCTTTGCTACTTACTAATTCCTGTTTGCTACTTGCAAATACAATAAGACTCTTTTCCTCCTCTACTCTATTGCTTTCATATTACATCATACACTTTCAGACAACAAACAATCATAACCAACTACTTTTCAGCAATATAAATACAGCCAAGGCTTATAAAAGATGAGCGTACCGTGTTTACCCTCTATCTTCTGCACTTCAGGGTATATAAAAAAACACAACAATTCATCTAAGATAAGATTTCCATCAAACATTACTGAACTCTTTTTCTTACCTTTGCAGCGAAATGCATAATAGATGCATCTATTATACATATTAGATTTACGAACTATGAAAATTGCATTTGATGCTAAACGCGCAACACATAATGGAACAGGCTTAGGCAACTACAGCCGCTTTGTTTTAAATACATTATCTGCGCATAACCCGGAAAACGAATATTTGCTTTACACTCCTTCTAAAGGAAAAGCAAACCTTCGCTCGAAAGTGAACGAAGGACTTAACATGCACTATCACTACCCTAAAGGATTGTGGAATAATTTTGGCGTGAAGTCTATCTGGCGTTCATTTGGAGTTGTTGCGTCCGTAAACAACGAAAACACGGATATCTATCACGGACTGAGCAATGAGATCCCTTTTGGCATTGGCAAAAGTGGAGTTAAATCAGTTGTGACTATTCATGATTTAATATTTCTCAGATATCCCGAATACTACAAACCGATTGATCGCGCTATTTATAAATTCAAATTTAAACGTGCTTGTCAGAAAGCGGACCGTATCATTGCCGTAAGTGAGATGACCAAACGCGATATTATCAATTTCTTTGGTATACCATCTAATAAAATTGATGTCGTGTATCAGGGTTGTGACAATAGCTTTAAGTCAGCCGTACCTGAATCATTTAAGCCAACAATCCGCAAAATCTACGGATTACCGGAAGAGTTTATTTTATCTGTAGGAACAATCGAAGCCCGTAAGAATTTATTACTTGCCGTAAAAGCACTGAAAGCATCCGGCAAGAAGTATCATCTGGTTGCTATCGGCAAACCAACACCTTACATGGCTAAAGTAAAAGAGTTTATTCAGGAAAATAACATGGAAGATCAGGTAACCTTCCTGCACAATGTTCCTTTTGCCCATTTACCGGCAATTTATCAAATGGCATCCCTATTCGTTTATCCTTCATTTTTCGAAGGATTCGGAATACCAGTCATTGAGGCATTGTATTCAAAAGTACCTGTTATTGCAGCTACAGGCTCATGTCTGGAAGAAGCAGGTGGCGACTATTCTGTATATGTAGATCCGGTCAATCATCTGGAAATGGCTGAAGCAATTAATGATATCTGGAATAATCCTGCCAGAAGAGAAGAGATGATTAAGCATGGATT
This sequence comes from Bacteroidales bacterium, assembly GCA_051657165.1. GTDB lineage: Bacteria > Bacteroidota > Bacteroidia > Bacteroidales > UBA7332 > UBA7332. The sequence continues at coordinate 76,603 of JBOFKD010000143.1, forward strand.
GGAGCATGTAAAGAAATTCGAAGAAGAAAATATTGCAATCGAACTACAAGAAGTATACAGCCGGGTTGTCGAGAAAAAAAGTTAATTGCGTACCATTCGAAAGAAAGTAATATGCAAAAAAAAGACAACAGACTGCTTGATTGAATAAATATTCGAAAAACTCAAAACAGTTTTTAAGTAACAGAGGTAGATATTTTTCAATTTATCAAAGAAAACAGATTATTTGTTTTGATAGATTTAAAAAATATCTACCTTTGATTTGATTAATAACGCATGCAATAACTCTATCTACATCAAGAAAAATACATTTATGGAAAAGGCTCCGAGTGTTTCACTTTTAATTTCGACTTATAACAATACAGACTTCCTGAGACTGTGCTTACAAAGCATTCTTACTCAAACCGTAAAACCTACAGAGATAGTTATTGCCGATGATGGTTCAACATCCGAAACGTATCAGGAGATTAAGAAATTCAGATCCGAAACCGATATTCCGGTTAAACACATCTGGCAGGAAGACAAAGGCTTTCAGCTGAGCCGCATCCGCAACATAGCTGTTGCTGCTGCTTCGGGAGAATATATCATTCAGATTGACGGTGATATTATTATGCATGAAGCCTTTATTGAAGATCACCTGCATTTTGCCTTAAAAGGGGCATTACTTCAGGGCTCAAGGGTTAAACTCGGAGCTAAATACACCAATAAGCTTATTAAAAACGGACTTTCCCGGATCTCTTTTTTCACATTTGATATTTCGCGCAGAGAAAATATGATCCGAAGCATTGCTCTCGGCTCTTTTTTACTGAAAAGATACAGAAATCCATACCCTGTTCATTATGCACGCGGGGCTAACATGTCATTCTTTAAATCAGATTTTATTGCCGTGAATGGTTATGATGAAAGCTTTACGGGATGGGGACATGAAGATAGCGACCTGACTTTAAGAATGATGAATTACGGTTGTCAGAAACATTATGCGAAATTTTGCTGTGTTGCCTTCCATTTGTACCACAAAGAGGGTACAAGATCCAATGAAAGTATCAATAAAGAGAAAATGCTCAGACATGCCCGTGAAAACAAAATACATTGCACACACGGTATATCTGCACATATGAATGAGGTAGAAAAATATATCCTCATATAATCCCTGTTTACAGAATGATTATATGAGGATAGTATTATTATCTTTTCGTGTAGTTATTCTCCCGGAGTAAAACTCCTCTTACATCCGAAGGCTGTATATATTTCAGATAAAGCCCCGATTCTAACTGATACAACTTTTCACGCACCGGACCCGACAACGAGAGCTTACGCAATCCATGTACCAGCCGGTACATCTGAACAGGCCCGCAGAAAGCTTTGAAGCTTCCATAATATCTTTTCATTTCCTTTCTTGCAAAGGAATACGTTTTGAAACGAAAAAAATCATCGCTGTATTTATTAATCTGCTCAACACATTCCTGTGTATCCCAGCCCCGGCATTCAGCATACATTTCGGCCAGCTCAGTCGATACCTTCTGACTTCGTGCCAGACGGGCAAAATTCATAAAAGCTGTTTTCTGATCAATCTTACAGATCTTTAGCCGGTTTATATCAATAATCGTAAACTTATTTATTCCCTCATGCTTTTCCAGCAAGATATTTCCGGGTGACAAGTCAAGATGCAATACATCCGAACGGTGCAACTCTGCAATGAAACGAACCATATCGCGCAACATCTGCTTGTCCTCCGTCTCACCACACATATACGGAGCCACGACCTTTGCCTCCTTCCGGTAAATACTTATGTAATAACTCCGGCTTAGCAAAGCATTCTTATATTCATTTATATAAGCGATCGGAACAGGTGTATCAACCCCTCTTTTCAATAGATCCAGAGCATAAAGATAAGATCTCTGAGCCTTTGACTCTCTGAAGAATGAATAGGCTATCTTATTAATAATATGCGGTTTCTTAAAACTCTTCACAACAATATCCAGTCCGTTAATATGATATACCTTTAGCATATTACGGCCTTCATAGATTGTTTCTCCTTCTTTCTCAAACCTATCAGTCAGTTCCGAAACAAATGATCTGAAAGATTCAAATTCCGGGTTTATTACTATATCTAAACGTGAATTATTCATTAATTAAAGTGTTATACTTCAGATATCACACCACAATGTATAGGATACAATCTGGCTGCACAATTTTAAGCTATCAAATATAAGACATTTTTCTCAGAATCTACCTCTTAAATGTCCTCCAGTTCTACTATCCTGTCTGAAATACGCTTATGCTCAGGGTCATGCGAGATCCATAACACCGTTGCTCCATTCTGTTTCATGTAGTTTCGTATCCATTCCAGAAGATATATTTTATGCTCCTCTCCTATTCCGGTCAACGGTTCATCCAGCATATACAGATCCGCCGGATACAACAGAGTCAGCATAAGATTTATACGCTGTATTTCTCCACCGCTAAGCTCCGGAGAGTATTTATCCGTCAAATGATCAATCTGCATCACTTTACTGAGCTCTCTCACCTGATCTTCTGAGACCTCTACGGGTAAATACAAATCAATATGTTCCCGAATGGTCAGCCAGGGACAAAGCCGGCTTTGCTGAAACAGGACCGAAATATCTCCGCAGGTGACTGTGCCGCCAAAGTCCTTTTCAATACCGGCTATGATATCAATAAGTGTACTTTTTCCCACACCCGAAACACCCGTCAAGAGGACTATCTCACCCTTTGATATATGCATGTTAAAGCCTTCAAATATCCTGTTCTGCTTACGTCTGAAGCTTAATTCCTGAACCGATAAGACTTTATTATTGGACTGTACTGATTTACTTCTCTTAAACACAGAGCGGCGTTTCACCGGAAACAAGCGGTGTAATTTCACATGAAGCAGACTCTTCACCAGCATTTCAAGTGCATAAGATGCCAACAAGCTGACCAGCGTTATCGCAAATAACCACGGTACATCTACATAATTCTGAGCCTGCTTCATGGCAGCTCCCAATCCGTAGGGTACAGAAGCCAGTGCTTCACCTATAATAATAGCTCTCCATCCTAATCCCAGAGCTCCCGATATTCCGGCTATCAGAAAGGTCTTCAGAACCGGATATTCCATATAAATAAATTTTCGGAAGACTGAAAGTTTGTATACAGAAGCCATTTCCATATGGCCCTTCTCAATAGAGCGGAAACCCGAAGTTATATTAATCACCAGTATCGGCAGCATCCCCACAAATGCAATAAACAGCGGCACCTGTTCTGACGATAACCAGATCAAAGCCAGTAATAAAAATGCAATTACCGGTGTTGTCTTCATAAAATACAGAAACGGAGCCAGCAGTTTCTCTGCAACCCGGCTTTTACAAAGCAGATAACTAACAGGTAAAGCCAGAATGAATGACAACATCAGACATTCTGCTGCCCTGAACAACGTAATGAACAGGTGTCTATAGAAGTCAGATGTTTGTGCAAGATCAAGCATATAACTTAAAACGGTTCTGACGGATGGAAACAGGTAATCATTTCCCAGCATAAATGAGAGAATCTCCCATAATAACAGAAAGAGTCCGGCCGAGAGTACATTCCATTTCCATTGGATGACCCAATTCTTTATTCTATACATATTAATCACTATTTCAGGCAAAAATAATCAAGCCTCCCCTTTCAGGAAAGCAGAAAGCAAAAAAAAGAGAGACTTCCGGAAAAGTCTCTCTTTTTTGTACTGAGATCATTACTTGATTCAGATATATCCTCAGCTTCTGAATATTTCAGAAGCCATAGTCATTTTACTAATTTACTTCTTTCTTTTTAATCGGAAAGGCAAACAGATCGTAGCTTACTACGATAGAACCACGCATCTGGTGCATTTTAAATCCAAGCGGATTCTCATTCCGTTTGAAGATATCAACAGCTCCCATAGACAGACGCAATCCGATATTCAGATTATGAAAAATCCGGCGTTCATATCCTAAAATCACACCAATATCCCATGATGACATAATGGAGTTAAAAGGTTGCTCTAACGGTGAATTCAATGGATTAATCTGATCACTGTCCGGATTTTTAGGTACATCCGACAGATAGCCTTTCTGTGCAATATTATTGAATTTCGGATTAATCACCCAGGCACCGTAAATACCGCACAGGACTTTATCACGACCTTCATTCCATGAATATTTCCCATAAACCGGAATCTCCATAAACGAAAACTCCATATCCATATCGGCAATACCCGTAAACCATACATCCTGAATATCTCCCGATACATCCTTTATCTGGAATAGCTGATCTTTTACTTTGGCTCCGGCTTTAATACCAACCTGTTTGTAACAAATCTCTGTAACAACTCCCCACTGCGGATTCACATCATACCCTATTTTCAGAGCCAGTGAAGGATTTAGTTTAGGTGATACGTTTGACCCGATTTTCTCAATCGTACCAAATGTAGTCGGAATAGCCCCTCCTATATCCACCCCGATTTGCGGAGCAATATAGATATTCGGAGTAAACGGCCCTCCGTTTTGCTTAATTCTCGCAGAAAGCGGCAATGTCAGTATCAGAGACAGTGCAATCAATATCTTTTTCATTTACGTTCAATTTTAGTGGATTAACACCTGAGTATATCCTGTCCGGCATATACTCAGGCTTATTTTATTATCCCGATAGCTGACTATCTGTATTTAATGACAATATTTGAACCCGTTGGCGTTTCCGGATAAATAAGTCTGACATTATCAACCAACAACACACTACCATCAGCACCGATAAACTGATCTCCTTTTGAACTTGATGCCATAGATATTGAAAAGTGCGTTACTGCATTAATACTTGGTGTATATGAGATCGGTACAGCTACGTTCTCCCATCCGTCTGTTGTCGTGAAGATAAATTTACCTGCACCCAACACCTCCACATTTGGCGTTGCCACACCATGATATTCAAAAGGCTGTGACGGATCGCCTTTCCAGCGCAAAGCTTCCACTATTACTGAAGCTGAATCCACTTCGCCTGTAACCGGATAAAACTGATTATTCTCTGATTTCTCCAGATTAGCCCCTCTTCTGTAATTCACATCAATGAACATTTTGCTTGGTCGTTGAGTGAATGGTGTTCCAAACCAGGTCATCTGACGAGGATTGTTTTTATCTGAAATATTGAATTTAAACTCACCCAGGAATAAAGATCCTGCTGCGATTTCTTTTACAATACTGTTGATTTTCTTCGTTGTCATCTGTGCCGAGAATCTGCCTTCTGTGGCATTATCAGACCTAACCGTTCCGGTAAAGAATGTATTATTCCCCGTAGCCCATGAGTTTACTCCCGGATAAATAGTTTTATCATTCTCCCATCTTTCGAAGCTCGAATTATCAATCTGAGGTGTATAGATCAGTTTGATTTTCCACTCTTTTGAAACAGAACCGTCTTCTGATGTGATATTCACAGAGTTCACGGAGTTCAGGTTTTCAAATGTCATTGGGAATTTATTCGGCACATCCGTAATAGCTCCTTTTGACACATCGAAGATTGGTTTTATAATCAATGGGAAGTTATTCACTCCGCTTGCCACCTGAAAATAAACGATACGGTTCTGAGTATCCATAAAGTATTCTGAAGAAATTCTTACGTTCGTAGGTTCATCTACAAAAGTAATTCCATTCAGATCTGCCTGATTATTCAGATTTCCGCTCGATTTTAAAAGTAAATTCCATTTAACGGTTGTTCCGTCTTCAGCTCTTACATCAAAAGACTGAATGGCATTTGCATCCGTAAATTCAATCCAGTTTTCCGGATTAAAGCCGGGATTACTTTCCGTCGGAATAATCAGACTATAAGGTGATGTACGAATCGTAGCCTTCACTTTCAGCGGGAAATCCCAGGCTCCTTCTTCTACAGTCATTACAATTGATTTCTTCAACTGGTCGATATAAACGATCTGACTCAGCAACATTTTATTCGTTTTCGATTCATATTGCTTGATTTCAAAAGAAGTCACCTCTGCACGGTCACTCTTATAAGCATTTTTACTTTTAGCCAGAATCATCCAGTTGGCAATGCTGCCATCCTCGGCCTCGATCTGGATAGTTACCACTCCATCCGAATTTGCAAAAGAAAGCTGATTCGTCGGCTCAAGCACTCTCGCACCCGGCGAAACTTCAAGTTGAGTAAGTGTCACCTTCATGGCTGTTGTAAACACATTACTTACCGTCATGACTACTTTCTTTTCCAGCGGATATATCGTGAAGCCCTCAACCGTAATCCCGATAGGGAATGTTCCTTCTTTCTTCCCGTTAATAGCAGTTATGGATGCAACCGGATTCAGAGATTTAATCACTTTCACATTCCATTTACGCATCGTATTATTGATGCGGTCTATCACGTAAAAGACATCTGTTGATTCTTCATTCTCGAAACTTAGTGTTTTCTCAGCATTCAAGCCCAATATTTCAGAGTTAGAAGAGATTAACAGCTCTTTAAACTGAATAGATGTAGGGAATACCGCTGAATTATCGACTGAGTCTCTGATATAAACATTCAATTCACCGGTACGTACATTCCATGTACGCTCCAGCACATATTGATTCGGATAATCTGCACCCGCAATCACATCCACCTGGTCAAAATCCACACCGTTAAGCTCTACACGCGGAGCATCCGGATCCAGTTCCTTACAGGCTGTCACAGAGATTTCCCATTCTTTTTTATTCCCACTGGCCGATGTCACTGTTATCAGGTGAGTATCTTCAGCAGATGTGAATACAAATGGTTTAGGATCTTTCACATCATATCCTTCGATAGTTGCCAGATCCGAGAAACGGATAGTTGCATTTACTGTCAGCGGGAATGTTGTTTCGGCAGACAAAATCCGCACTTTTCCTTCAATCGGATTAATTTCAGGTTTAAGACTGATTACCGACTGAGCCGGTTCAAAATTTTTAATATCAAAACTCTCAATATAGTTTCCTTCCGGAAGAGGAGTTTCTATCAGTTCGATATACCATGGTGAGGCTACACCACTTTCTGCAATAACAAAAAACTTTAAACGTTCTGATATCGTTGAAAAAACTACATCATTATTAAAGTCAATACCTTTTGTATTACCGTCTGACGTATCAAGCTTCAGCTTCATAGACAGGGGGAACTGATATTTACCGTAAAGCACAGGTATAGAGATCGTGCGATTCTCTATGTTGATTGCCGGTTTCCCCAAGATAACTGATGATGGCGAATGAGAAGAGATTGTTACACTCTTTACAATTGCATCGTCCTTCAGACTATTTAAATCCGTACATCCTGTGTGTATTCCAAGAAACACAAACAGTGTAAAAAAGACAAATTTAAAAGTTTCAAATCCTTTAATTTTCATTGTTTTCATTTTTACAAATCGACTGCAAAGGTAAGTAAATCAAGTAATATTACAATATATTCACCCTTTATGACGATAAAAACATAAAATACACATTCATACCACTACTGGTATTAAAGCAAAAAAAAGAAGCTGAAGTATCCGCAAAAATGAGGCCGTCTCAACTTCTTTGTTCTACGATCAGAATGCTTCTGTAATATTCATGTACAATAATGTCTGTTTATCAACCGGACTATACCCTACATCAAAGCGCAGATTCATTCTTGGTTGCAGCTCTATACGGAGACCTGCTCCGATATTGGGCAGCACGCCCTCAATCCTTACCGGATTCGGACCCAGAAATCCACATCCTGCCCATGTGGCAAATCCCAGACGATTGACCATTTTCTTGATAAATGTATCCGCATCTGTGTTAAACATCTGACGATATTCTACCAGAGCCGTATGTGCTGATTTATCTCTGTACTGACCAAGATAAAGTCCGCGAAGGTCAAACGGAGATCCAATCATAGGCATACGTGTAAAAGGTACATTTCCTATAGCATTTTTTGAATTAATAGTCCATGCTAGAACTTTGCGCAGACCTACTGTTTTATACTGACGGTAATCTATCGATGCAAATCCCCAGTTATATGTACTACCCAGAAACTTCGGAGCATACGCCAGTTTTGTGTCCAGATACCACCCTTTATAAGGATTAGCCGGTACATCTCTGCTGTCATAAGACAAAGACAGACCAATACTGGTAGATCTCAGATGAAGACCTGTTGAATCTCCTCCCTGCTTTATATAATAAGGATTATGCACAACCCCTTGTGCAGGTTTAGAGATATTGTCCTGCACATAGTCAATCATCGGACCAGCAAAGTAATTGGATTCTTTTATACGAAACTGAAATACCGGATTCAACTGAATCATACTCATATAATATTCTGTAGATTCAGGACCGCGCTTCACACGACTATTCTCAGAATACCCTACTCCGTAATAATTATCACCCGTATTCTTTATAATAAAGCGTCCCATAATACGGAACTTATCGTGTTTGAAAAATAATTGCGGATAAAGTGTTCCGTTCACACCGACCCCTTGTCCGAATGTTACACCAAAAGTTAACGGCAAAACCGAACGAAGCAAAGTTGTGTCTGATGGTGAAGTACGGAAGGTAGTCAGAAAACTTCCTCCGATCACAAACCCAAAGTCCGGAGTATATCCCGGCCCTCCCAATATATTAAACTTGAAATTTCGTTTTTCTTTCTCGGCTCTTTTCTCTTCTTTTTTAATCCGCTTCATCTCTTTTTCTGAGATCTGAACGGTATCCCCGGCTAAATACAAACTGTCTTGTTCTGCAGCCATCACCTCTGTGGAAAAAAGCGATAGAATACATATACTCAATGACATGATTCTCTTTACATGCTTTATCATCTTTAATAGCTAGTATAAATTGTATAAATTAAGAAACTATCCTTTTTTTAATACTCAAGTATTAATAATGGCGGCAAATATAACACACTTTACTTCAAATCAAACGCATTTTTGGCCGCAAATCATACAATAAAAAATAAAATCACAGTCAGAGTGAGTCTAAAATCAACACTTTACCCGCTTTAGGAGGGCTTTTCGGACTCTTGCCGCATGTGCAAAATAATTTAACACTAAACGTCCGATATTTTACACTTCAGGAGTGTTATAAGAGAAACCCGTAAACTAAATCACATGATGACTACGAACGAAATTATCAATGCCTTCAACTTCCGGTTTGCCTGCAAGAAGTTTGACGCGAACCGGATTATCCCTGAAAAGGACTTTGAAACGATTCTTGAATCAGCGCGTTTATCTCCTAGTTCATTCGGTTTTGAGCCGACTCATCTGGTCGTAATCCGGAATTCTGAAATACGCGAGAAACTAAAACCGGCAGCTTTCAATCAGACTCAGATCACAACCTGTTCTCATCTGGTACTTCTGCTCACACGTAAACCGGCCGATATGACCTCCGGAAGCGAATACCTGAAAGATTTTCTGAAACGTGTCAAAAAACTTGATGACCGCGACATTGATTATATGATGAAGTATTTCTTTCTTTTCGAAAAAGAAAACTTCAAATTAATGGACAATGAACGCAATCTTCTGGACTGGGCTTCAAAACAAGCTTATATTATATTGGGAAATATGCTCACTACAGCTGCACTTTTAGGAATTGACTCTTGTCCTATGGAGGGATATAATCCGGATGATATGCGTGTATTCTTAAAAGATGAGCTGCACATAGATACTTCTCATTTTGAATTATCTGTTATGGCTGCATTTGGTTATCGTGATATGGAACAACCGGTAAAGACAAGAGAATCGATGGACGAACTTGTTACGTGGGTCATATAAATAAGAAGGCGGATATTAAATATCTGCCTTTTTTTATACTATTCCGTCTGTTTGCTTTTTTTGTATTTCCTGTTAAATCTTACAAAGAGAGGAATCCCATTCCGAAATTAGGATTATATTAGGCCCCAATATTATCAGATTTATTCTTTTGACACAATTAAAGTACATATCAACACTCATTCTTACCGGAGTTATTCTGATCTTCGGTTTAGGTATTACACTTCAGCATCTGAATTGTAAGTGTCGGTTTGTGCCTGATAATATGCATTCTTCAGTACAGACAGCTCATGCTTCGGATTGTTGTCACTCATTACCTGCTTCTTCTGAAACAGACAGTAGTACAGCCGAAAATTGCAATTGTGCTGTCAGCTTCTGCCAGACAGAACTAAATGATGAAACACTGATTTCATCTTCATCGTCGTGCAGCAGTCTTACAATGCTATCGTTTATTTTTACTCTTCTTCTGTTACTCAGAAAACCTCTTTTACTGAGCAGTAGATCTGTTTCATCCTCAAAATGTCGTATTGCATCCGGACGTGAACGATTATCTCTGCATGCAATACTTATTATTTAACATTCCCTTTCACATCAGACATTGTTCTGAAGTGAGCACTCCTTATCATTCTTAACGGTTATTCCCCTGACTATCTGGTGGTGACAAAACACGCATTCACTTCTCCAAAGTCAGGACAACCTCATTATTCCTAAAAAAATAACAATTTTCGTTGATACATTTCAGCGATTGATTTGTTATGCAAAAAAAGAACCTCGTATATATTAATGACTATGGCATTTATTTTAATTAATCTGCTCGTATTCATCGGGCTTATTGTATGGTTATATATCCTGCAACGTAAATTCACAAAGTTTCCTAAGCGCGTATTTCTGGCGCTGGGACTAGGTATTCTGTCAGGTTTTCTTATTCAATATATCTATGGCAGTCAGTCTGACGTTACCCTGGAAACCCTTAATTGGATCGGACTTGTCGGCGACGGATACGTACGGCTTTTACAGATGATCGTCATGCCTCTTATCATGATTTCTATTCTTTCGGCTGTTGTCAACATGAAAGAAGGAGGCAAAGATCTCGGAAAATTAAGTACAACCATTATACTCTTTCTGGTCGGGACGGCTGTTATTGCCGGATTTACAGGTATTCTTTCGGCCAATCTTTTCGGACTTAACGCTGAAGGACTTCAGATGGGAACCCTCGAAACAGCACGCGCCGGCTATCTCGAAGGTAAACTAAGCGATCTGAACAACACAGGCTTTGCCACTCGTCTCGTAAATCTTATCCCATCCAATCCGTTCGAGGATATGACGGGAGCACGTGACACATCTACAATCGGAGTGGTTATATTCTCTGCTTTTCTGGGTGTTGCCTCTCTGGGTATCGCCAGGAAGAAACCTCAGTCTTTTGAGTTTTTCAGAAATCTGGTCAATGCACTGCACGATGTTATCATGCGTCTTGTCACACTGATTCTCCGCCTGACTCCGTTCGGCGTTCTGGCTCTGATGACTAAAGTAGTAGCTACCAGCAATGCGGGGGATATTCTGGACCTCGGACGTTTTGTACTGGCTTCATATGTAGCATTGATTGCTATGTTTATCATTCACCTCATCATGATCGGTATTGCAGGAATAAATCCGTTCATATATGTAAGAAAAGTTCTTCCTGTACTCACTTTTGCATTTACATCACGCAGCAGTGCAGGTACTATACCATTAAATATCGAAACTCAGGTCGACAAGCTTGGTGTAAACGAAGGTGTCGCAAACCTTTCAGCCTCGCTGGGTGCTTCTATCGGACAAAATGGTTGCGCGGCAATTTACCCGGCTATGCTGGCAGTCATGATTGCACCCATAGCAGGTGTGGATCCCTGGAACTGGGAGTTTATCATCAAACTGCTGGCCATTATCGCCGTCAGTTCATTCGGTGTTGCAGGAGTAGGCGGAGGAGCCACATTTGCAGCTCTGATCGTATTATCATCTCTCAACTTCCCGGTTGCACTGGTTGGTTTGCTTATCTCTATTGAACCGCTGATAGATATGGGCCGTACAGCTCTGAACGTCAACGGAGCAATGACTACCGGAATCATCACCGGTAAGATATTCGGTCAGTTTGACCGTATGAAATTCTATGATAATGATATGCGCGAACCTGAAGAATAATCAATCCAATGACAAAAAAAATACCATCGGCTGAAAATGCCACCTGGTCTTTGTTGAAACTGGCATGGCCGGTCATTCTCTCTTCACTCCTGCATCTTACCTACAACCTCATTGATATGCTGTGGGTCGGACGTCTGGGAAGCGGAGCTGTGGCTGCGGTCGGAAGTGCCACTTTTTTCATCAATCTGGGATGGGCTTTTGCCAGTATTATAACAATCGGAACAACAGTCTCTATCTCACATGCTGTCGGAGCACAAAACAAAAAGCTTGTCCAGCGCTATGTTTCGTCCTCCATGGTAGCAATGCTCCTGCTCGGAGTCGTTTACACCTCTTTTCTGCTGTTCACTCCCCGCTATCTGATCGGATTCTTCAAAATCCCTGATCCGGTAGTTGTCGAACAGTCTGTCCAATATCTGCGCATCAATGCGATTGGTGTAATTATCGGATTTTTCAATCTGATATTCTCAGGTATTCTGGATGCACACGGCCGCACCAAATCATCTTTCCGCGCCGTATTGTATGGGAATATTGTAAACATGATTCTCGATCCGATATTTATTATCTATCTGGATCTGGGTGTTTCAGGGGCTGCATACGCCACTGTCATTTCGCGGTCAGTAGCCTTTCTGTTCTTCTACATACTGATTCATAAGAAACATCTGGTTGTCCTTTCGTTTCTTCATGCAGGCACCGAACAATTGCGTCAGATTCTTCGTATCGGTCTTCCGGGATCCCTGCAAAGAACCTTGTTCACATTAATCGCAATTATTATCGGACGAATTGTTGCTGACTTTGGTACCGATGCAATCGCTGCCCAGAAAATAGGACTTCAGATCGAATCGCTGAGTTTCACCATCATGGGCGGGCTCTCTCAGGCCATGGCTATACTTGTCGGTCAGAGTTTTGGCGCAAAATCATTCCTGCGTATTAAATCATTGTATAAAGCCGGATTACGTATCAATCTTATGATTGGCGCTGCAATGACTGTAATCTTTGTTGTCTTCGCCAGAGACCTGGTATCTGTTTTTGTAGATACACCCGAAACAATAGAGATGGGAAGTGCCTATTTACGTATCGTCGGATTCTCACAACTGTTCATGGGGCTGGATATGATGACAGCCGGAACCTACAACGGACAGGGCATGACCAAATATCCGGCATCCAACAGTGTCATTCAGACTTCGCTCCGTATTCCGCTCGCTTATGTTCTCAGCCATTATACAGCCTTAGGCATAGACGGCGTATGGCTCAGTATATCCATTACCAGCATCGGTCGCGGAATTGTCCTCTACTTTATGTACAAAGTGCGCGAAAGCAAACTGGGAAGACTGGACAAAATAGAACTGCGCAAGCAGATCAGAAAACAACAACTGGAAAAAGAACAGGACGAAAATTATCCTTATTCCAGTAATACAATTAACGACAATTAAACACATAACAGATATGGAACGTGCCATCAAAAAAGTCAAAAGACTTATTCTCAACGGGAAATTCGGAATTGAGAAAGAAAACCTCCGCATTACAGCGGACGGTCATTTAGCACTGACTCCTCATCCGGATTCTCTCGGAAATAAAGGCGATAATCCTTATATCACAACTGATTTCTCCGAAAGTCAGATCGAAATGATTACGCCTCCGCTTAACAGTATAGCTCAGGCTCTTGGTTTTATGGAAACCATCAACGATATCGTAAGCGAAAATATCGGGAATGAGTTGCTATGGCCCCAAAGCCTTCCTCCGCTTCTTCCCGAAGAAAACCTTATTCCCATTGCCAGATACAGCGAAGAAGACAAGGAGCTTGAGGCTTACCGGACTGCCCTTGCTGAGATTTATGGCAAAAAAAGACAACTCATTTCAGGCATTCATTTTAATTTCTCTCTTTCGGATGAATGGTTTGAAGAAGTTATTAAACACAGCGAAACAAAATATACTTTACGGGAGTATAAAGAACATGTATATATGAAGATGATGCGAAACTTTATGCGCTTTCGCTGGATATATATATGGCTCTTCGGCGAAACTCCGGTTGCCGAAGAGAGTTTCAGGGTTCCTTCTCTTTCCGGGAAAGAGGAACGGGTCATGAAAAGCGGACTAAGTATAAGTCTCCGCAATGGTCCTCTGGGCTACCGGAATAAAGAGGAGTTTTACATGGATTACAGTTCTCCGGAGCATTATAAGGCACAGATAGAGCAACTGGTAAGCGACGGCAGACTTCTATGCAGCAAAGAGCTTTATATGCCTTTCCGTATTAAATTCCTCGAAAAAGACAACGGAGCTCCATCCTACGTCGAAGTCAGACTGATTGATCTGGATCCTCTTTCAAGATCCGGAGTATCTGCTCATGCACTGTACTTTACCCATATTCTGCTGCTCTATTCGTTACTGAAAGATGAAGATACGCATTTCAACAGTGAAGAGCAGTTTATTGCTAACCGTAAACAGGATTTTGCCGCCTCATTCGGTCGATGCCTGGAGTGCAGATTTCCCTACGGTGCATCTAAAGGCCATACCGTATGGCACGAAGCCGGCGAGTTACTGAATGACATATACCATACGCTTGAACCCTATACCATATGGTCCAACCAGATTTATCAGCAACAGTGGAACTATGTCCGGTCTCTCGTTACGAATCCGGATTTGCGCCCGGGAATCATTGTATATAACGGATGTAAAGAAAAGGGATTTCTGAACTATCACCTGGAGAAAGCTGCTGAATACAAACAGGAGTCAAAACAGAAAGGATTCCGTTTTCATGGTCTCGAAGATATGGAACTCTCCACTCAGTTACTGCTGAAAGCTGCCATACGGCGTGGTGTGCATTTTGAAATACTCGACCGGAAGGAGAATTTTATCCGTCTTTTCAACAAGGAAAAGGAGGAGTATGTCATACAGGCTACAAAAACCTCCCTCGATAATTATGCCTCTGTGCTTATCATGGAGAATAAAGTAGTAACAAAAAAAGTTCTGGACCGGCATCATATTCGCACCCCTGAAGGACGTGAATATACTGATCCTATGCATGCTATGTCCGATTTTCATTACTTCGGACACGAATCTGTAGTGGTAAAACCCAAATCTACGAACTTCGGTCTGGGCATTACCATTCTCAAGCATCCGTACAAGCGCGAAGATTTCGAAGCGGCTCTGGAGATAGCTTTTGATCATGACAATACAATTCTCATTGAGAAATTTGTGCCGGGCCGTGAATTCCGCTTTCTGGTTATTGATCATGAGGTTGCAGGAGTATTACATCGTGTACCGGCAAATGTATCCGGAGACGGTGTTTCTACCGTCCGCCAGCTTATCGAAAAGAAAAATATGGATCCTCTCCGTGGGAAAGGTTACAAAACTCCATTGGAGAAAATCGCTACAGGCCGCGAAGAAGAGCTGTTTCTGCATCAGCAGGGATTAAAATTCGAATCCGTTCCGGCCAAAGATCAGGTGGTCTATCTGCGTGAGAACTCAAATATCAGCACAGGCGGTGACAGCATTGATTTTACCGATGAAGTCGGACGCACCTACAAGCAGATTGCCGTGACTGCTGCCGAAATGGTCAATGCCCGTATCTGCGGAGTAGATATGATGATTCAGGATATTTACGAGCCGGCCGGTGATCACAATTACGCCATTATTGAATTAAATTTCAATCCGGCCATTCATATTCATTGCTTTCCGTACCGGGGCAAAGACCGAAAAGCAAACGAAAAGATTCTCAATGCTTTAGGATTTTAACAACGTCACGAACAAAAGCTACACAGAAAATGTTTTAGAAAAAAAATAAGTCAAATGTATTGCAGAATTAAATCGTTTCTATACATTTGTGCAATCGAAACAAAAAATTAAAACAGCTTCTAAAAATAAATCAGTATGAATTTTTCTCAACTAAATAATAAAGCATGGTGGTGGCACAGCGGAACTTTCTGTTGTGAGAACTTGCTTTATACTTTAGTGAAAGAAGATATCCGGATATAGATTTATATACGATATTTTTTCGCAAAGCGCGTTACTTGCAACAGCAGTAACGCGCTTTTTTTTGTGCCATTTTTTCAGAAACTGTATTGATTTGTTTCATGTATTCTCAGCAAATCCAAATAAAACAACAAAGATATGAAAACCAGAAAATTTATTCTCAGCGAGAGAGAGATGCCAACTCAGTGGTATAACATTGTAGCGGATATGACTAACAAACCGCTACCAGTCCTTCATCCGGGCACTATGGAACCGGCTAAACCTGAAGACCTTCTGGGGCTTTTCCCAAAAGGAATCGTAGAGCAGGAGTTTGCAACAAATGCTTTTATCGATATCCCTGAAGAGGTACAGGATCTTTACAAAGTGTATCGTCCTACCCCGCTCGTACGTGCCATCGGTCTTGAAAAAGCATTAGGCACTCCGGCTAAAATATATTTCAAAAATGAGAGTGTAAGCCCTGTCGGGTCACACAAACTCAATTCTGCCATCGCACAGGCTTACTACAACAAAATGGACGGAGTGAAACGTATTACGACCGAAACCGGTGCCGGGCAGTGGGGTGCTGCCATGAGTTTTGCCTGCAAGCATTTCGGACTGGATCTGACTATTTTCATGGTAAAAGTAAGCTACGAGCAAAAACCTTACCGCAAATCTATGATGAATACATGGGGAGCAAACGTCATTCCTTCACCAAGTGATCTGACTGAAAACGGACGACGCATGCGTGAGAAATACCCGAACACATCAGGTAGTCTGGGGATGGCAATTTCCGAGGCGGTAGAAATGGCTGTTAAAACTCCGGATACAAAATACGCATTAGGCAGTGTACTCAACCACGTTATTCTCCATCAGACAATTATCGGTCTTGAAGCAGAGAAGCAAATGGAAATGGCTGAAGAGTATCCGGATATCGTAATCGGATGTTTTGGCGGTGGCTCCAACTTCTCGGGTATCTCATTCCCATTCCTGAAAAATCAGTTCCGCGATGGCAAGAAAGTACGTGTCATTGCTGCCGAGCCGGCTTCCTGTCCGAAACTTACACGCGGTGTATTTCAGTACGACTTTGGCGACACAGAAGGACTGACTCCGTTGATTCCGATGTACACACTGGGACATAACTTTGAGCCGGCCGACATTCATGCAGGCGGCCTTCGTTATCACGGTGCCGGATCTATTGTCAGCCAGCTGATCAAAGATAATCTGATTGAAGCTCAGTCCGTTCCGCAGCTCGAAACTTTCGAGGCCGGCGTTCTTTTCGCTCAGTCCGAAGGGATTATTCCTGCACCGGAATCCACGCATGCCATCGCCGTAGCCATTCGCGAAGCCCTGAAAGCAAAAGAAGAAGGTGTAAGCAAAAATATCCTGTTTAATCTTTCCGGACACGGCCTGATTGACATGGCGGCTTATGACAGATACTTTGCCGGAGAGTTACAGAATTATGCCGTAACTTCTTCCGACATCCTGAAAAGCACACAGCAATTAGCTTCTATTATCTCTTAA
>JBOFKD010000144.1:0-2841 GCA_051657165.1 Bacteroidales bacterium
TTGCAGAAAAATTATTGAGATAAATGAAAGTACTTGGAGTGGGAAATGCCCTTGTAGACGTATTAGTCCGATTAGAATCAGACACTTATCTTGAAAAAATGGGCCTACCAAAAGGTAGTATGCAATTGATAGATGAGGACGGATTAATGCGAATTCTTGAGGCAATTAGAGATTATGACACGTTTTTAGCGACCGGAGGTTCGGCTGCTAATGCTATTTGCGGACTTGCCAAAATGGGAATTGAGGCAGGTTTTATTGGAAAAATCTGTGATGACTATTACGGAAACTTCTATAAAAAGGATCTACAAAAAAATGGAGTTAAGACATTTCTTACAGTAGATACAATTACATCAGGCTGTGCAATGGCTATGATTACTCCGGATGGAGAAAGAACATTTGGTACATATTTAGGAGCTGCTGCGAATTTAAATATTCATGATTTGTCCCCTGAAATGTTTCTGGGGTACGATTATTTTTTCATTGAAGGGTATTTGGTACAATCACCGGAATTTATTCGTCGTGCAATAAAAATGGCCAAACAGGCAAATCTGAAAGTTGTATTAGATTTAGCAAGCTATAATATAGTCAATGCTAATCATTCATTCTTTACAGAATTACTTCAATATACAGATATAGTATTTGCCAATGAAGAAGAGTCATACGCATATACCGGATGTGAGCCTGCCGAGTCAGCTAAAAAACTTGGTGAGATCTGTCCGATAGCTGTCGTTAAAATAGGACCTAAAGGATCATATATAGCTCATAACGGATCTGTAATTCATGCAACTGCTACTAAAGCGAAATGTATTGATTCAACAGGTGCCGGTGACTTATATGCAGCAGGCTTCCTCTATGGCCTTTCTAAAAATGCGCCTTTAATTACTTGCGGTGAAATCGGATCTCTTATATCCGGACACGTTATCGAATGTATTGGTACAAAAATGAGTGAGAAGGTATGGACTTCGATAAAAAAAGACATAGCTCTTTTATTAAACACTGATTATATGCACTAAATATAAAAAAAGAGGACTCCTGCTATATTTTGGCAGGAGTCCTCTTTTTTTATCAAATATCAATCATTCGTCATACACTCATTGATACACTTTCCTCTTCGGCTTCGATAACCATTTTCTTACTAATCTTATTAAAACGGGAAATAAAGCATACAGAGGCTGTTCCCAAACCGAATATAAAGCCTATCCAGATACCAATAGCTCCCATTCCTAATACGAATCCACAAAAATAACCTACAGGTATATTTATTAGCATATAAGAAATCATTGCATAAATCATTGGACGCTTCACATCAGATATACCTCGCAAAGCACCAAGCGATACTACCTGCAAACCATCAGGAAGCTGATAAATCGCACAGATAATAAGCAATTGAGCAGACATTGAGATTACTTCAGGATCTGAAGTAAAAATCATTGGCAGGTAATTTCTGAATAAAACCATACCGGCAGCGGACAAAATAACAACGACCATCGTCAAGTGAAACGATGCGAAAGCTGCTTTACGCATATTGTGATAGGATTTGTTCCCTAACTGATGACTTACACGGATAGTGGTACCTGCACTAAGCCCACTCAATATCATGAATATCATATAAGACATATTCATCGCAATCTGGTGACTTGCCAAAGCCACAGCTCCTAGCCAACCAACCATGACTGCCGTAAAGCTGAATGCCATTTGCTCTACAAGAATCTGAGTACCAATTGGTAATCCCACCTTTGTTATCTCTGTCACCTTTTTCATCGAGAATTTCTCCCAACCGAATTGAGAAAGATAAGACCTGAGTCCTTTACGATTCAGAAATATAATCAAAAAGAAGATAGGCATTAAGACTCTGGATACCAATGTTGCATAAGCTGCGCCATTTACACCCAACTCCGGGAATCCCATCTCCCCATAGATCCATAAGTAGTTTAATCCAATATTAATCAGATTAGCCACAATGGTAATCATCATCGCGATACGTGTATTACCAATCCCTTCCATGAATTGTTTAAAAGCCAGAAACAACATAAGAGGGAACATGGAAACAATCATAATTCGAAAATATGGAATTGCTAATTCAACAACTCTTTCGGTCTGCCCCATTCGGTCCATAAAAAATGAAATTGCAAATAAGACGCCACCGACTACAAATGCAAAAATCAGATTCATAATAAAAGAGTTCTGAAAAAGCGAAATTGTTTCATCAGATTGTTTTTGCGTATAGGCTTTTCCGATCAATGGCGTTAACCCTAATGCAATCCCCATACTGAAAAGTAGCCCGACATTGAATACGGCTCCTGAAAAAGAGACAGAAGCCAACTCCTCTGCTCCTAAGCGACCAACCATCATCGTGTCAGCCATTTGTACGACTACTTGCCCTAATTGCGAAAGCATCACAGGAACAGCTATTGCTAAATTATTCTTGTAAAATGGGATGTAACTTTTTAAATTCATATTGTAATCATTTTTTCACGTTGTCATATTATTATATATACGTCGGACTACACCGTAAAAATACAGGTAGTACAAATGCCACTTCATCTTGAATTTTTCAAAACAAAGGCCCAAACTTTTAGATGATGAAAAGGGGAAAAAAATCGTGAAGAAAGCCAGTGACTTTTATAATTGGCTGCAAAATTAATCAAAGTCATTCACATAACCATAAAACAATCACAGTTTTATCCAATATTAATACTCATTATAATCGAGTAGGTAGGGGGATTACTCCCCCGCCCTCTCACACCACCGTGCATGCTCTCGCACACGGCGGTTTCTTTTAACTGTTTAACCTTGCGTGATTTAATGTGAGATTATACAATCCTTCCTCTTCAAACCATT
>JBOFKD010000145.1:0-17803 GCA_051657165.1 Bacteroidales bacterium
CCGGAGCGGATTGATAAAAGATACGGTTGAAAAAAATAATTCATAGGTATATCGCAACTAATTGTCCGTGCAATCTTACGAGTATATACGTATCTGCAATTATAAATAAACGGAATCGTTCTGACGGATATTACTACCCATCAAAACGATTCCGTTTTCTTTTCAATTTCTCCTCCTGAGAAAAAATCATTTTTCTATTGGCATATTGGCATTAATCGCAATAAACATTGATAATCAACGAATTAACTATGACAACATCAATGACAATATACTTTTGTACTGACAATCTACCGACACTTATATTGTCATAGATAACAAGTTGTAAAACAATAAATTACAACAAAATGACAATATGACAACATATTTTCATACTTTTTTTTCTAAGGAGAAAACTCCAGATAAAAAAATAAGATATCAGTCTATTTCCTCTTAATATTTTCCCGCAGGGATAACTTCTAACCAATATCCGTCCGGATCCTCAATAAAGTAAATGCCCATTTCGGGATTTTCATAACAGATACAACCCATTTCTTCATGAAGTTTATGAGCAGCATCATAATCCTGAGCTGTGAATGCCAAATGAAATTCATTATCTCCCAGATTATAATTACCCTCCCAGTCTCTCAACCAGGTTAGTTCCAGTAAATGCTGACTGCCACCATCCGATAGATAAACAATAATATAACTGCCATCCTCTGCCGTTAATCGTTTTGACTCTTTCAATCCCAACGCTTTTTCATAGAAAGCCAGACTTGTGTCTAAATCACATACATTAAAATTGTTATGTGCAAATTTAAAATTCCCCATATATGTTATTTATTGTGTTGAATTAATCCATAGCTAAAGTCAGACATACTGAAGATAAATCCCTATCCCCGATATGTTTAGCAAACAATACAGAAGCATAAGGCTGCGACGCTGACACCTCCCGGCCGGAAGGCATAATTAGCTGAACTTGTCCGGATACTGACAGGTCCGTGCAGGACGACAAAGCCGGCATGATATCCCGGATATTCAAATTCGTATCGAGAATCAGACATCGCGTATCCTCTTGTTTAATAACCAGATAACTCAGATCTTTTTCCGGTGTACGGAAAAACAGTACTGAAGACTCGTCCCGCTCATACTCACCAAACAAATACAGATAATGATTATAGCTCCATTTCAAATTATTGCGCGCATTCACTACAGCTTCTTTGGCAAACAGCACTTGCGGCTCATCCGGAAATATCTGCTCCGGCTTTTCGGTATTCCCGTCCACCGGTTGATCCGGCAAAGAAACAAAGCCTCTTTCCAGCATATAGTCAAATCCCTGATTTTTATAATATCTGAACAGGGACTCACTTGCGGGAATTGTTATCACAAAATCATATTTCAATCCGGAGAGAACTTCGGCAAAAAGCTTTTTACCCTCACCCTGTCCCCTGAATTCAGGAGCTGTAGCAACTCCGTATAAATAATAACCATTGAGGCGATTATTGCCTGATTCCAGAGATACGGGAATCAGACTCAGGAAGGAAACCAGAAGCTTATTTCTTTCCGAGTAATAAAAATAAGAATTCGAAATAGCATAATCCAGATAACGGCTGATAAACGCATCATCATCGCCGAAACAATCTTTCCAGAGCCCGGAAGCCTGTTGTCTGATGTTTAATATATCCATAGTGATATTTATTTTGCTAAAGTAGTGAATTAAAAACACAACAAAATAAAGAAGCAGGATGTTTTTAATAAAGGTTATTTCAACTTTTGATGCCTGACCTGTTATTACTATTAAAAAATACACCTGACACTTCTTATTTCAAAAGTCGGAATGACCCCATTACAGGATTTCAAAGAACAGAATAATAAATCAATTTACCTAAAATCATTCCGATATGAAAGATCTAAAAAGTTTCACGTTACTCAGTGATGATCTGGAAGGGCAAATCAGCATGCAACAAGCATTTAAAAGTGATGAATGTGCAGGCCTTAATATTTCACCACATCTCAAATGGGTAAATGCCCCTGAAGGCACTCAAAGTTTTGCGGTTACCGTATATGATCCGGACGCACCTACAGGAAGCGGATGGTGGCACTGGCTCATTTTTGATATTCCCGCTACGATTTGTGAATTAGAACCTGAGGCCGGAAATATACGAAGGAAAATAGCACCTGCAGGAGCCGTGCAAAGCATCACCGATTATTTAATTCATGGATACGGAGGTCCTCAACCACCGAAAGGCGACAAACCGCATCAGTACATATTTACTGTTTATGCACTGGACGTAAGAAGTTTAGGGCTTAGTAAAGATGCATCACCGGCAATGGTCGGGTTTAACATTAATCATCACACAATTGCAAAGGCCTCTCTGGTATCTTATTTTGAACGCAAATAAATGCAATTAAACAGACTTTGAAGTTATTACATAAAATCAAATCTTTTTGATACTTATAAAATCAAATCTTTTTAGTAGGTTTGCATAGAAATTTCCAGATAATTAAGATGGGGTAATCCAATTATTTAATTGTGCTCCTGATTTCGTTATAATCTGGATTTTCAAGATTGGCGTAAAGCAATATAATAATCAAACATTAAAAATGGGAAAAGTTTTAATTATTGGTGCCGGCGGAGTTGGCACGGTAGTTGCTCACAAAGTTGCTAAAAATCCGGAAGTATTCACGGAAATCATGCTTGCGAGCCGCACAAAATCTAAATGCGATGCTATTGCAGCAGCCGTAGGTGGAAATCGTATTAAAACTGCAAAGGTTGATGCAGATAACGTAAATGAATTGATAGATCTGTTTAATTCATTTAAGCCGGATATCGTGATCAACGTTGCTTTGCCATACCAGGATTTAACAATCATGGATGCTTGTCTTGCATGTGGCGTTAACTATCTGGACACTGCTAACTACGAACCACTGGATGAAGCTAAGTTCGAGTACAAATGGCAGTGGGCTTATCAGGAGAAATTTAAAGAAGCCGGACTTACTGCAATTCTGGGTTGTGGTTTTGACCCGGGTGTAACTGGTGTATACACCGCTTACGCTGCAAAACACTATTTCGATGAAATTCAGTATCTGGATATCGTTGACTGTAATGCAGGGGATCACGGTAAAGCATTTGCTACAAACTTTAATCCGGAAATCAACATTCGCGAGGTTACTCAAAGAGGTAAATACTGGGAAAACGGAGAGTGGGTTGAAACTGAACCACACGAAATTCACCAGCCTATCAGCTATCCGAACGTAGGTCCGAAAGAATCATACCTGATCTATCACGAAGAATTGGAGTCGCTGGTTAAAAACTTCCCGACTATCAAACGTGCACGTTTCTGGATGACATTCGGTCAGGAGTATCTTACTCACTTGCGCGTAATCCAGAATATCGGAATGGCAAGCATCGAACCAATCATCTATAATGGTGTAGAGATTGTGCCAATCCAGTTCCTTAAAGCCGTACTTCCTAATCCGGGAGAACTGGGTGAGAATTACGTAGGAGAAACTTCTATCGGTTGCCGTATCCGCGGTTTGAAAGACGGAAAAGAGCAAACGTATTATGTTTACAATAACTGTTCTCACAAGGCTGCTTACGAAGAAACAGGTGCTCAGGGTGTAAGTTATACAACCGGTGTTCCTGCAATGATCGGAGCAATGATGTTCTTAAAAGGAGAATGGAAAAAAGCAGGTGTTTACAATGTAGAACAGTTCAATCCGGATCCGTTTATGGCTGAATTGAACAAACAAGGACTACCTTGGCACGAAATTCATAACGGTGAATTAGAATTGTAATTCATTCGATATTGAAAGGTGAAGTGTGGTATGATGATATTCTATTCACTCTTCACCTTTTTTTATTTCAGATATATTAATAAGCTTAAGTACTATTCAGAATATGGAAAAAACTCCCGCACAACTTGAAAAACTAAAAGCACTTCAATCGGCAATGGACAAGATTGAAAAAAGCTATGGTAAAGGTTCTATTATGAAAATGGGAAATCAGGAAGTAGAAGAAGTGGCTGTTATCCCATCCGGTTCTTTAGGTCTTGATATGGCTTTAGGGGTAGGTGGTTATCCTAAAGGACGTATTATTGAAATTTACGGTCCCGAATCATCAGGTAAAACTACATTGGCAATCCATGCAATTGCTGAAGCTCAGAAACAAGGTGGTATCGCTGCTATTATAGATGCCGAGCATGCTTTTGACCGTTTTTATGCCGAAAAACTAGGCGTTGATGTTGAGAATCTTCTAATCGCTCAACCCGACAGTGGTGAGCAGGCATTGGAAATCGCAGAGCAGCTGATCCGTTCATCGGCTATCGATATTATTGTTATTGACTCTGTTGCGGCTCTGACTCCGAAAGCTGAGATCGACGGCGAAATGGGTGAGAACAAAGTAGGTTTACAGGCTCGTCTGATGTCACAGGCTCTTCGTAAGCTAACTTCTATCATCAATAAAACAAATACCACTTGTATATTCATCAACCAGTTGCGCGAAAAAATCGGCGTAATGTTTGGTAACCCTGAAACAACAACCGGTGGTAACGCACTGAAATTCTATGCGTCAGTTCGTCTGGATATCCGTAAAGCTTCGGCAATTAAAGACAGTGATGAGCAAACTGGTAATCAGGTTCGTGTGAAAGTTATTAAAAACAAAGTAGCTCCTCCGTTCCGCAAAGCTGAATTTGACATCATGTTTGGTGAGGGTATCTCTCATACAGGTGAAATTGTTGATTTAGGTGTTGACCGTGAGATCATCAAGAAAAGCGGATCATGGTTTAGTTATGGTGACACGAAGCTAGGTCAGGGACGTGAATCAGCTAAAAATACATTAAGAGATAATCCGGAGTTAATGGAAGAGTTAACTCAAAAGATTATGGATAGTTATAAATCGTAAAAGGCTGAACAGACTTAGCTTACGAACTGTTTTGAAAGAGAATTTTATTAATTAAAAAGCTACAGATAAAATGAAAAAGACAGTTTTATTTGCCTTATTCATGATGGTATTCGGAGTAGTCTTTGCACAAAAGGCTCCTCAAATACAATTTGCTCAGCAAATGCATGATTTTGGCACTTTCTCCGAAAGCAAGAAAACAGTAACGACTACGTTTACATTTAAAAATACAGGAAAGGCTCCTCTGGTAATAAACAGAGTAGTTGCATCGTGCGGATGCACAACTCCGGAATGGTCTAAAGAGCCTATTGCTCCGGGAGGAAGTGGTTTTGTGAAAGCAACTTACAATGCGGTAAACAGACCAGGTGCATTTAATAAAACAATTACTGTATTTACAAATTCCAGAGAAGGAAGTATTCCTCTTACCATAAAAGGGATTGTACAACCTGACAAAAAGTAAAAAAAAGCGGATCAATGATCCGCTTTTTTTTGGCCTATAACTAACAGCCATCCTATCTCTTTACTTTTATTTGTTTTATTTCATATATATCTGTATTCCATTATCTTTGCGCAAATTTAAAACCTTAGATAAGCAAAATGAAATTTAAACAATTTGCAGCAATTACAATTCTAGCGATACTTTCACCGGGATGTATCGATCAATCCTGGGATTTATCGAAAATTAAAAATGATGAAATTTTACTGTTCACTGAAGGAGTAACTTTACCCGGTGGTAATTTTCAGACAATACGTTTTGATAAGGTGCAACTGGACAAACTTCTTCCGGATATGAAGGAAAATCTCGTTCAAAGAGGAAATCAGGTATATATTGAATATGTGGCTGATACAAACAAAATCACAACTGACGAGATGAAGAGTTCAATTTTTGATGATATTTCATTTGGTACCGCAAAACCAATAATATATAACATTGGTAAACAATCCGGAACAATACCATCTGGCAAAGTCCCTATGCCAAAAAAAGAAGTAAAAGCTATTGACCCTGAAGTTAAAGTCGGAGATCATATAAAAAGACTAGATCTGGTTACACTTGTAAAAGGTAAACTTCACATTTCAATCTCTCAGACAGGTATAAAAAGTTCAAATCCTGATGACCGGTTAGAGTTTGAGGTAAAAATACCTAAAGATATTATTCTAGACGATACTCCTTTTGATAATATAACCGTATCAAATGATACTGTTCGTTTTCATGTCCTTTTTTCTCAAATTTCTGATACAAAAGTCGCAATTGTAGAAATTCCGATAAAAGAAATAAACGACCCACTAAATATTGATCCTTTCTATGTAAACGGATATATTATATCTAAAAGTATACCCTTTGATGCAAACTCTAAAATCAATTTATTAATGTATCCCGCTATAACGGAAGAAAACATCGACCGTATTGAAGGGAAATTCTCGTTTGAATTTAATGAGATCGAGATGCCAATTGAAAATAAGATACTGGAGCAGATGTATGATGCTTTCGGAGAAGAAGCTGTTATTGATTTCTTTGCTCCTCAGCTTGTTTTGAAAACAAACAGTTCATTTACGGCAGGAAGCACTATGAATCTGTCGGTGAACTATCAGACACAAAATGGAAATACTCTTTCTGAGGCTGTTGCTGTTGATATAAAAGCCAGTCCATCCAACCAGCTAACCGAAGAAAAATATCTTTTAGGAACGCGCGTTGAAAATAATCCTCAAGCCGGCACTTATACATTAGATCTGACAAAGGTTCTGAAAGAAGGCAGACGTAATCTAAACTTATCAGCAACTGTAAAACTGGATGAGTCTGCGGAAACTCAGGTTCTTTACAGCAATATGGAGGCTATAATAAGTGCGGTATTTGAGACCCCATTCATTTTCGGTAAAGATCTGATAGCTGACATTAACGAACAAAAAGATGAAGTTTTTGATCAGAAAACAATAGATCTGTTATTTACGGCCGAAAACAGCGAAGTTTATATTGATGCAGAGGTTACCCGAAAAATTCCGCTCAATATAAAACTGAATATAGATGTTCTGGACCACGAAAACAAACCTGTAGGGGTGCAGATTGCCGATGTTATACTAACCAATGATGAAACACAGAAAATTCAGTTTGTGGTATCAAAAGAGGACGCTCCTAAAATGATCAATGCACGTAATCTGCTGATCAGGGGAAATGTGTATACAGGCGAAGAATTAGCCGGTAAGGTTATTACTGTTGATGATTACGTAGACATTAAGAATATGAAGATCCGCAAGAAAGGTGGAGTTATTATCAAACCCTAACAACTAACACAGAACACGAATGAGAAATATATATATCACTATTCTTATTGCATGGATGTCTGTATCAGGTATGAGCGGAGTTTATGCACAAATGCTTAAAAGCGCTTACTTTCTGGAAAATTCAATGCAAAGACAGAGCTTTAATCCTGCATTCCATACGGATAAAGGGTTTATTGCGATTCCGGTTTTGGGCGGAATTGGAGCACAGGTAGAAACAAATTCATTTCTGGTTGATCATTTTATTTATAAGCGTCCGGACGGATCATTAACTACATTTCTTGACCCGTCTGTGAATGTCAATAAATTTATTGACAAACTGGTTGACAACAACCGGCTGAGCCAGTCTTTAGATGTCAATATATTCAGTATCGGATTTGCGAAAGAGAGCGGATACTGGACAGGTGGAATTTCACTCCGCCAGAATGCAAATGTGGCAATACCGAAAGGCGTTTTTGAACTGGCTAAAATAGGTCCGGACTCCTACTCTCCTATCCGCAAATTCGAAGTAAATGCAAATACCTTCCTGGAAGTATATGCCGGTTATTCCCGAAAATTAACTGACAATATTACAGTCGGCGGACGTTTGAAATATCTGGGAGGAATCGGCCGTGCCCGTATGCAAATTACTCAATTTGATGTTTTCTCCAATGAAGACAAACTTTACGCGAAAGTAAATACAACCCTTGATACGTATGTAAAAGGATTGAAGAATAATTCCGAGGGACTTCAGGACATTGACAAATACATGGATCATTACGAAATGAAGGATGGTGGTTACGGATTATCCGGAAACGGACTTGCTATTGACCTGGGTGCAGAATACAAACCATTGAGCTGGCTTAAAATTTCAGCTTCGGTTCAGGACATCGGATTTATAGCATGGAGCAAATCAAGCTCTGTACGAGCTGCTTCAGATGGAGTTGTTGATTTCATCGGATTAGATATTGATGTAAACGATGATAGTTCTGTAGATGATCAGCTGGATGATCTGGGCGATCGCTTTAAACAAATGATTAAATATCAGAACATCGATAAAAAGGGACATACAAAATCGCTTTACATGAAAGTGAATATCGGAGCTGAAGCTACCATACTGGATGATCTTCTGGGATTCGGTCTGCTCTATACCAATCAAATGAGTGAGTATTTCCCGGTTAATGATCTGACAGCTTCAGTATCCTGCCGTCCGTTGAACTGGCTACAGGGTGCAGTAAGCACATCGGTCATTAACGGACATTTCGGATCATTTGGAATGGCATTAAATATAGCTCCTGCTAAAGCTGTTAATATCACGTTAGGCGGAGATTTCTTATTCAAAAAGCTGACTAAGCAGTTTTATCCGATACATTCATACGGATATAACTTCTATGCCGGAATAGCCATTCCTCTCAACATCTGATCTTAGTTTTGCATTATAGTAGTTTGAATTATATAACGTGGAGGTATAGTCGTGAGGCTATACCTCTTTTTTTCATATTTCATTCTTATCTATTTTCAGAATATAGTATCTTAGCCCTATAAAACAAAGATATAGCTATGCTTAAAATATACAAGGCCTCTGCCGGATCGGGAAAGACGTATAATCTGACGCTTGAGTTCCTCAGGCTGCTATTTCAGCAAAAAGATAATTACAAACATACACTTGCCGTTACATTTACCAATAAAGCAACGGAAGAAATGAAAACCCGTATTATCACGGATTTGTATAAACTGGCATCTGGCAAAGAGTCCGGATATCTTCAATTATTATGTGATGAATTCTCTATTACCGAGAAAATAGTCCGCGCAAAAGCCAGAGAAATTCTGACTCAGATTCTGCACGATTATTCATCATTCAATATTAGTACGATTGACAAATTCTTCCAGCATACGATGCGCTCTTTTACCCGGGAAATCGGACTTCAGGGCGGATACAACGTTGAGCTGGATCAAAATCGCGTATTATCTGAAGCTGTAGATAAAATGTTGTTATCTCTTTCCAAAAAAGAAAACAAAGAGCTGTTGAACTGGCTTCTTGAATACTCCGAAAGTATGGTGGAAGAAGGTGACAGCTGGGACTTCACTAAGAATATCAAAGAGCTGGCCGGAGAAATTATGAAAGAAGAATATATCCGCAAGCGTGCTGCGAGTGATGAATCTCTTTTATCTAAAAGCTCAATCAAAAGTTATATCGATAAGATGCGTTCCATCAAACGCTATTTCGAACAAAGAATTAAGGAAGCCGGTACGAAAGGAGTTGAACTGATAACTCTTAACGGGGTTAGTCCAGAAGATACACCTAAATGGGGACCTTATGATCAGTTTATTAAATGGAAAAAAGGAGATTATTCTCTCTACAAAAAAGCAGTAGAAGCTTCTGAAAATCCTGATAAATGGACTAAAAGCAAACCCAAAACCGATGTATTGGAGCGTGTGAGTGCATGGAGACAATCGGGGTCGGAAACCATACTGAATGAAACAATCGCGTTTATTCGCGAAAATGAAGCTGATTACATCACTGCGTGTATCATTCAGAAAAATATATTCACCCAGGGAATCCTGAGTGATATTGCTGAAAAAATACAGGAGTACAAAAAAGAGAACAACATCATGCTGATCTCTGATACGACACATCTGCTGAACCGGATTATTGACGGAAGTGACACACCTTTCATTTATGAGAAAATCGGAACACGCATTAATCATTATATGATTGATGAATTTCAGGACACTTCGGGAATGCAATGGAACAATTTCTCTCCGCTTCTTCATGAGAGTTTATCCTCGGAATATTTCAATATGATTGTGGGCGATGTTAAACAGAGTATCTATCGCTGGAGAAGTTCTGACTGGTCGCTTCTTGACTCTAAACTGTATTATGAATTTGATGAATCTCAACGCCGCGATGAAGTCTTAAAAGTAAATTACCGGAGTCGCCCGAATATTATCAATTTCAACAATGCATTCTTCGTTCTGGCAGCAAAAAGACTTCAGGAAATTTTCGACAATGAAGTTTCCGAGTCTACATGCAGAGATGATCATCCGGAATTTACCTGCCGCATTTTGAATGCCTATAAAGATATTTATCAGGAAATATCAGAACGCAAGCAAAGTGAAAAAGGACGCGTCCGCATGGAGTTTATTGAAGAGGATGATCTGAACAGCTGGAAAGAAATATCTGTACGCCGAACAATTGAGGAGATTAAACAGCTTCAGTTACGTGGTTATGCATTAAAAGATATAGCAATATTAGTCCGTGCAAACCATGAAGCTGTAACAGTAGCCAATGCATTGCTTGAAGAGAAGCTGACTCAGAAAGATAACCGGTTTAAGTTCGATATTATTTCAAATGAAGCTTTGCTGATCGGAAATTCTTCGGCTATAAAATTAATTCTGAGCATCATGCGCTATTTCTGTAATCCGGCAGAGTTACTTAACCGCTCGCTGGTTGCTACGGAATATGCCATTATTCATGCAGGTAAAAGCCCGTCCAATGCTATTTCTGAATATTTTTCGCGAATCGGTGGCGGAGCTGACGAAAGCGAAACTTTATTTTCCGAAGAACTGGACTCTATCCTGAAGGAGATCGGACGTAAACCTTTGTATGAAATGACCGAACAGATCATTTCTACATTCTTGCCAAAAGAAAATGGCAATGAGAAGATATTTATTCAGGCATTTCTGGATATCATTCTTGACTTTACACATAGTCAGACAGCCGATCTGGCAGCATTTCTTGAATGGTGGGACGAATTCGGGTATAAGAAAACAGTCTCTACACCATCCAGTCAGAATGCCATCCAGATTATTACGGTCCATAAATCCAAAGGACTGGCTTTTCCGGTTGTAATTATGCCGTTCTGCAACTGGGATCTGGTTCCCCGTAATCAGATTTTATGGTGTCAGCCTGACAAAGAACCGTTCAATGATGTTCCTGTTGTGCCGATTCCGTATAAGAAAGATTTGTTGCAGACAATCTTTGCCGAAGATTATCTGCGGGAAAGAATGCAAACGCTTATTGATAACCTGAACGTTGCTTACGTTGCATTTACCCGTCCCGAAGAAGAAATGATCCTTTTTGCACCGAAGACGAAAGAGGGAAAGACTACTGATGTGCCGGGACAAATTGGTAAATTAATGCTGGAAATATTCCGGAATGCTTCAAGCCTTTCGGATGAAGAAGGACGTTCGTATATCAATTTTGAAAATTTCTTTGATGCGGACAACGCTATTCTTACTATCGGAGAGGAAGAGAAGCTGACGAAAATACAGATAAAAGAGGACGACGAAGTATCCTCCTCTCCTTTTATCAGCTACGATCCCTATCATAACAATCGTATAAAACTGCGTTTCTATGCCGATGAGTTTTTTAATGAGGGAGATGAGCGGCGGTCCGGTAAAATAAAACATGATATTTTAAGCCGGGTTTTCACTCCGGACGACCTTGAACGCTCCGTTCTTCATGCTGTACTTAGCGGAACTGCATCCAGGGAGGAGGGAGATGAGTATCATTCTGAATTACGCCGCATTATCAGCAATCCGGCAGTCAAAGACTGGTTTTCGGGGAAATATGAGGTTTTGAATGAAATATCTCTGCTTCTTCCCGGAGGAGAAATGCTTCGTCCCGACAGAATACTCCGGAATAAGGATGAAATAATTGTCATTGACTATAAATTCGGTAAGGAACAAAAAAAATATATCAAACAAGTTAAAGCTTACGTGAAACATATATCAGATATGGGATATCCCAACGTAAAAGGCTACCTTTGGTATGTAATGAGCGACAAAATTGAAGAAGTCGGGGTATAAATACTCATTTTGACAGAAATTAAGAGAGGCAACCGAATTATTATATATCTTTGCGGTCGCATTTTTTAAACAATGAAAATGAGAGTAGTAACAACAACTGCCGATCTTCGTAAGGAGATTAATGCTGCCAGAGAAGCCGGCAAAAAAATCGGTTTTGTTCCCACAATGGGAGCATTGCACAACGGACACATTCAATTAGTAAAACGTTGTGTATCAGAGAATGAATTCAGTGTAGTTAGCATCTTTGTTAATCCGACACAGTTCAATGACAAAAACGATCTTAATAAATATCCGCGTACTTTAGACGCAGACTGTAAGCTTCTGGATGAAACCGGATGCAGTTTAGTTTTCGCTCCGTCGGTTGATGAGGTATATCCGCAGGAAGATACCCGTCAATTTGATTTTGGCCAGCTGGATAAAGTGATGGAAGGCGAATTCCGCCCGGGACATTTTAACGGTGTAGCTCAGGTAGTAAGCCGCCTTTTTGATGCTGTCACGCCAGATAATGCATACTTTGGTGAAAAAGATTTTCAACAGTTGGCTATCATTCGTGAAATGGTAAAAATGCTGAATTATCCGGTTACGATACATCCTTGTCCGATTGTACGCGAGGAAAGCGGACTGGCTATGAGTAGCCGCAACACACGTCTGACTGAAGAGCAGCTGGCTGTTGCTCCTAAAATTCACGAGATACTGACAGAAAGCAAAGAGTGGAAACAAACAATGTCTGTTGCTGATATGAAAGCCAAAGTTATTAACACATTAAATGCAGATTCACATTTTCGTGTTGAATACTTTGATGTTGTGGATGGCCTTACCCTTCAATCATTAAACGACTGGTCTGAATCTGATTATATCGTTGGATGCGTTGCTGTATTTTGCGGAGAAGTAAGATTGATAGATAATATTATTTATTAAATACTCACTTCTGCCTTTCGGGATGATACCTCCGGTATCTGTGTTGATTAAACCGAATGACTCACATCTGTGATTCTCGTTCGTATATTGAAAGATTATTAGTATGAAGATAGAAGTTTTAAAGTCAAAAATTCACCGCGCAGTCGTTACTGATGCCAATCTGAATTATATCGGAAGCATTACGATTGACGAAGCTTTGATGGAAGCAGCCGGTATTATTGAAAACGAAAGAGTATTTATCGTTAACAATAACAACGGAGAGAGATTGGATACGTATGTGATCCGTGGAGAAAGAAATTCAGGTATGATCTGTTTGAACGGTGCAGCTGCACGCAGAGTACAGGCAGGCGATGTTGTGATCATCATGTCATATGCATTACTTGATTTCGAAGAAGCAAAAACGTTCAAGCCGAAAGTTATCTTTCCGGATGAGAACAACCAACTGGTATAAGAACCAAGCTTTAAATAGTCCGACAAGCTATCTTTCTTGAGCGGATCAAACAAGACGCAAAGTGCTGAGAGTTTCTGACTGTCGACTTTGCGCCTTGTCTTTTTAAATAAACACCTCAAAGTTTATGTATTCAAACAAAGAGATATTTAAGATATCCTATCCCATCTTTCTGGGCCTGATAGCTCAGAACATAGTAAACGTAACCGATACTGCCTTTCTGGGACGTGTCGGAGAAACTGAACTGGGAGCCTCCGCTCTGGCCGGAGTATGCTATATTGCACTTTTCATGATAGCCTTTGGGTTCAGTCAGGGATCACAAATTCTTATCGGACGGAGAAACGGTGAAAAGAAATACAATGCTATCGGAGACATCTTCTTCCATGGTATTATTTTCCTCATGATACTGGGAGTACTTGTATTTGCTGCCGTACAGGCATTCGGCAAAGATGCAATGTACGCATTTATGAGTTCCGAAAATATCGCCAATGCCGCCACACGCTTTCTGGATGTTCGTATATGGGGAGTATTTTTTGTCTTTCCTAATGTGATGTTCCGGGCTTTTTTCGTCGGCATACAACGCACTAAAGTTCTTTCGGCCAATGCCATAGTCATGGCTGTAGTCAATATAATTCTGGACTATGGATTAATTTTTGGTAATCTCGGGCTACCTGAAATGGGACTGGAAGGAGCTGCTCTTGCTTCGGTTATTGCCGAAGGAGTTTCTCTGCTTTTCTTTGTCATTTATCTGATTGCTGCTGTTGACTGGAAAAAATACGGATTTAAATGGGAGTTAAAGTACGACCTGAAGGTGATACGGTCCATGCTGGATGTATCGGTATTCACCATGCTTCAGTCCTTCGTATCATTATCAACCTGGTTCTTATTCTTTGCTTTTGTTGAAAAATTAGGCGAACGTCCGCTGGCTATCTC
Organism: Bacteroidales bacterium; assembly: GCA_051657165.1. GTDB lineage: Bacteria > Bacteroidota > Bacteroidia > Bacteroidales > UBA7332 > UBA7332. The sequence continues at coordinate 14,241 of JBOFKD010000145.1, forward strand.
AAACATCGTGCGGAGTTTCTATATGATTCTTCTGATGCCAATTCAGGCATTAAGTGCGACGTCCAACACCATGATCAGTAACGCAATTGGCGCGGGAGATACAGATAAAGTATTAGCCATCCTGATGAAAATCATAAAAATGGCATATCTTATTCTCATTCCGATTTCCGTCATTATTGTTTTATTCCCGAAAACATTTCTTTCCATATACACAACAGATGCAACATTGATTGCAGAGTCCGTTGAACCTCTTTGGGTATTAATCGGGGGACTACTTTTTGCAGCTGCCGGCAGCATTATGTTTAATGCAATTTCAGGGACAGGAAATACCAGATCATCCCTCTTTTTTGAGGTTATCTCTCTGATCGTTTACACAGGTTATATGTGGTACGTGATATATGTCCTTCGTTCTTCTGTTACAGTGAGCTGGACAACTGAACTGGTATACTGGCTGGTGCTTATGGTCACTTGTTACCCTTATTTGCTGAGTGGTAAGTGGAAAGACCGAAAGATTTAATACTTTCTAAGTATAGTTTCTGAGCGTGAAAGGTTTAAACTTTCACGCTTTTTTTTATCTTTGCGCTTCAAGAAAATGAATTTGTAAATACAAGTATATTACTATGTTTGAAAATTTAAGTGACAGACTCGAAAGGTCGTTTAAGATACTAAAAGGTGAAGGCCAAATCACTGAGATTAACGTTGCGGAAACATTGAAGGACGTGCGTCGTGCGCTTTTGGATGCCGATGTTAACTACAAAGTAGCAAAAACATTCACTGATACAGTTAAACAAAAAGCTCTTGGGCAAAACGTTTTGACAGCTGTTAAGCCTAGCCAGTTGATGGTTAAAATCGTTCATGACGAATTAGTAGCTTTAATGGGTGGACAAACGGTTGATATCAACCTGGATGGAAAACCATCAATCATTTTGATGTCAGGTCTTCAGGGTTCTGGTAAAACTACTTTCTCGGGAAAACTTGCTAAACTTTTAAAATCAAAACGTGGTAAAAACCCATTATTGGTTGCTTGTGACGTTTATCGTCCTGCTGCGGTTGATCAGCTGAAAGTTCTGGGCGAACAAATCGGTGTGGCTGTATATGCTGAACCGGGCAACACAGATGCTGTGGCTATCGCTGAGGCGGGTGTTAAATACGCAAAAGAAAACAATTATGATCTTGTAATTGTCGATACAGCAGGTCGTCTGGCTATTGATGAGCAGATGATGTCTGAGATTGCTGCTATCAAAAAAGCATTGAATCCAAACGAAACTCTTTTCGTTGTAGACTCAATGACTGGTCAGGATGCTGTAAATACAGCTAAAGAGTTCAACGATCGTCTGGATTTCGACGGGGTTGTTCTTACAAAACTGGATGGTGATACACGTGGTGGTGCTGCACTTTCTATCCGTACCGTTGTTACGAAACCAATCAAATTCGTAGGTACAGGTGAAAAAATGGAAGCACTTGACGTATTCCACCCTTCACGTATGGCTGACCGTATCTTAGGTATGGGTGACATCGTTTCGTTAGTTGAACGTGCTCAGGAACAATACGACGAAGAAGAGGCTCGCCGTCTTCAGAAGAAAATCGCAAAAAATCAATTTGATTTTAACGACTTCCTTGCTCAGATCAACCAGATCAAAAAAATGGGTAACCTGAAAGATCTTGCATCTATGATCCCGGGAGTAGGTAAAGCAATCAAAGATCTTGATATTGACGACAACGCATTCAAAGGTGTTGAAGCAATCATTTACTCGATGACTCCGGACGAAAGAAGCAATCCGCAAATCATCAACGGTTCACGCCGTCAGCGTATTGCAAAAGGTAGCGGAACTACTATCCAGGAAGTTAACCGATTGTTAAAACAATTCGAAGATACACGTAAGATGATGCGCATGATGACAAACATGAAAGGTGCAGGAAATCTTATGAAAAAACTTAAGTAATATCTCAAGGAAGAGTCACAAATAATTCGTTTATTTGTGACTCTTTTTATTTAAGTTAAACATACAGTCATTCATTTTCCTGAATCCCAAATAGCGAGCTTATGAAATTAATCGACGGAAAGGCTATAGCCGATCAAATCAAACTCGAAATTGCCGAAGAAGTAAAACAAATCAAGGCCAATGGTGGTAAAACACCTCATCTTGCAGCCATTCTGATCGGAAACGATGGCGGTAGCGAAACATACGTAGCACATAAAGTAAAGGCTTGCGAACAAGTAGGTTTTAAATCAACTCTGATTCGTATGGATAGCTCTGCTACCGAAGAGGATCTTCTGCTAAAAGTTAATGAACTAAATAACGATCCGGACATTGACGGATTTATCGTTCAGCTCCCTTTACCGAAACATATCAATGAACAGAGAGTTATCGAAGCAATTGACTACCGCAAAGATGTGGATGGATTTCATCCGGTCAATGTAGGTCGCATGTCAATTGGACTTCCGTGTTTTGTGTCAGCCACACCAGCCGGCATACTTGAACTTCTGGCACGCTACGAGATTGAAACTGCCGGAAAACATTGCGTTGTACTGGGACGAAGCAATATTGTAGGCAAACCCGTAGCCTCATTAATGATGCAAAAAGGCTATCCGGGAAATGCAACCGTTACAGTCTGCCATAGTTATTCGAAAGATCTGGTTGAGCAATGTCAGTCTGCCGATATTATTATTGCAGCATTAGGCGTACCAGAGTTTCTGAAAGCTGAAATGGTAAAAGAAGGAGCCGTTGTGATCGATGTCGGCACAACCCGTGTCCCGTCAACTGAGACCAAGTCAGGATTTAAGCTTACCGGAGATGTTAAGTTCGATGAAGTAGCACCGAAATGCTCATATATAACTCCTGTTCCGGGTGGCGTAGGACCGATGACTATCGTATCTCTTATGAAAAATACATTATTAGCCGGTAAAAAAGCTATTTACAAATAACAGAGATGAATAAAGCCGGAGAGCACAGTACTGAGCTCTCCGGCTTTATTGCATAAAACGAAACACCTCACTGAACATCCGGCCATGGTATAAAAAAGTGAGCCTATAACGAAAGTAGATAGATTATCCCGGCATACGATCAATTTAATCACATCCACACAAAACGCATAACCTCTTTAAGTTAAACAACATAGACTATTCCGATAAAAATAAATAAAAAAAAGAGCTGCGGAACGCTTGCATAATTAAAAATATCCCCCTATATTTGCATCGCAATTAAGCAAAACGGTGATTGTAGCTCAGTTGGTTAGAGCGTCGGATTGTGGTTCCGAAGGTCGTGGGTTCGAAACCCATCATTCACCCCACTAAAGAGCGATTCAGAAATGAGTCGCTCTTTTTTTGTGTCTGGATATTTAAGATATCCTTCAAGAAAACATTGGTTATAAACAGATTACTATAATCTCGATATAATTATCTTGGTAGATTATCGGGTAAATTCGGATCAGCGGATAAATCCGGTTGGTCTGAAAGCTGCACAAACAACCACCTTCGGGGTTGTAGAGGTAGAGGATGATCACTTTCCGGGGGTAGAAACAATCAAACTCCTTCGGAGGATTGTTTCTACTCCCGGTTACAG
>JBOFKD010000146.1:0-20901 GCA_051657165.1 Bacteroidales bacterium
AAGCGTGGCTCATTGCCAGCCTGGCACCACAACCCCGAAGGTGGTTGTTTGTGAAGTGACTGACTAAAACAGGGACTTCAGCAACTGTATCGATGGAGCAGCGGATAGATGCAATTTGTGAGAAAGTGTCTATAAACAAACACCTTCGGGGTTGTGGAGAGAGAGGGGATTACTTTCCGGGGGTAGAAACAATCAAACTCCTTCGGAGGATTGTTTCAATCCCCGGAGTTTCTAAGGAAACTTCTTCATGCACATTTTTTTATGACTCTTATTTCGAAAATTTCCGGCAAAATTCGGATAATTATCCTGCCGGATCAAAATAATGTCTCTCATCGCCTTTTAGCCTATTAATTTATTCAGCAGACCCTAAATAGACTCGTTTTATTTGACCTGGCAAAAATACGAGAGGGTATGTCAAATCAATACGATTTTGACATACCCTCATCACTTTTTGGTGTTTAAGAAGCGTTAGTCTTCTTTATTTTTCTTGTTGTTTTTAGCTCCTTTCTTAGCAAGAGTCAGAATGTTATAAACATATTCTGTCATCCATGCTTCCGAGAAATTAAGAGTTTGTGCATATTTACGTACGCGTAATGCAATTTTACGTACACTAACATCCTTCCAGTCATTCTTTGTCATGATGTCATGTACATTCTTTTCAGTCACAGAGCGTAATAACTTATTGAAAATCATAGCAACACGAAACTTGATCTGCATCATGCTGTCCATTAATGTGAATAAGTCATTGTTGAAGCCCTGGAATTGAGCAAAATATGCCTGAACCTGTTGAGGTGTACGGCAATTCTTTTTGATAGATTGATCAATCTCATCAAAAAAGAAAGAAGGCATATTATAGTCTTGCATTAAAATCTTCATAGCTTTGGATCTTTCAGCAATACCAATTTTATTGTTTTGCGTAGGTACCTTAAGCATGCGTTTAAATAATGCCAGGTCAGGAAGCATATTTAAGTTTGTGATGCCAATATTGATAGCGATAACTGATTGATAGTATACACGAATCAGCATAGAAAATTCTTCTACTGATATTTTGCTTACACCAGATTCTGTTTCGTTGGATTCTTTTTTGAAAAACTTAGTCAAAAAACTCATAATGATAAATTCTATTTATTTGTATGTATACAAAAATATAATTTTATGGAGAAATAGCGATGAAAAAATAGATATTATTCTGTTTTCATATTCTGATTATGAATGAGAGCAGGTATATGTGATGAAAAATTACATATACCTGCTCTTTCGTTTTTGTAAAAAAGATACTCTTATAAAAGAGGACTAAATAACCGGAGAAGAGAGTTTACAAAGCGCTTCTTAAGTGGATATTTGTTCCAGAGTTGAAGAGTTACCCTACGACAGTCTTTCTGATCATTCAGGAATACTGATTTGAATTTTAATGTCTCATCGGCATCAAAGATAAATGCTGATAATTCAAAATTATGCTCGAAACTTCTGAAATCTACATTCGTTGACCCAACGACTGAAAGATGGTCATCAATAACCATCATTTTAGCATGCAAAAATCCAGGATTATAAAAATATACCTTAATACCTGCTCTCAGAACTTCTTTAATATATGATCTGGAAGCGTGGTGAGCCAGTACAACATCGCTCTTGCGGGGAAGCATGATTCTGACGTCAACACCTGACTGAGCCGCTGTTTGCAATGCAATCAGCACGCTTTCTGTAGGTAAAAAATAGGGTGATTGAATATAAATATATCTTCGTGCAGTTGTAATTGCTTTTATATATCCCTGATGAATAGGGTGGAAAGCCCCGAAAGGTCCATCTCCCACGATTTGAATATTGGTATTTCCAGCTTTTTCGGGAATTTTACAGTTAAGAGGTCTTTCAGGAATTTGTTTAATTGAGAAATAACGGTCAACTAAAAATTGCTTTTGTAAGCCTATGATCGCCGGGCCCTGAATGCGTATATCCGTGTCTCTCCATATCCCGTTCTGTATACCTCTCACATACCGGTTGGCAATATTCATTCCACCCATATAGGCTATAGTCCCATCAATGATAATCATTTTTCTGTGATTCCTGTAATTAACTTTGCTGGTAAGAAGCTGAAATTTAACAGGCAGGAATCGGATTAACTCAATGCCGGCATCTTCCATTCTTTTGAAGAATGTTTTTGGAACGCGCCAGCATCCGACATCATCATAGATGAAGATAATCTTTACTCCTTCTTTTGCCTTTTCTATAAGTTCATTCGCGAATTTGTTACCTACATCATCATCTTCAATGATATAATATTCGACGTATATATAGCTTTTAGCTGTTGAAAGATCTACTTTTAAAGCTTCCATTTTACCCTTCCCATCTGTGAAATAATCTATTTTATTTCCTTCGTATAATGGAGAGTGATTGTTGTGATTCAGAAGTCTTACCAGACTACGGAAATATTCCGGGACTTTGCTTTCGTCACATTTTAGTCCATCGGCATGTAGCATATTTGTTAACTGCTTTAATCCGCGCCGCGTGATCATCCTCTGTTTCGTGTAATCCTGTCCGAAAAATAAATAGATGATGATCCCGATGAAAGGGATGAACAGAATTACTAAAATCCAGGCAAGACTCTTTACCGGATTTCTGTTTTCGGAGATAAGAATCCCTATCATTCCTAAAGCAGAAATCAGATAAAGTGTTTGAAACATATAATAAAGCCAGTCATTAATGCTCATAATTGATATGAATTTTAAGGTTTAAAACAAATGTATAATTTTTTTTGTTCGTTTACTGTCTTTATTGTGTATAGTTAGTTTTTAATTTTCGTTTATAAGAGGTTTAAGGATAGTAACTTCGCCCTTTTCTTCGAAATACGAATAAAGGTATTTGTAAAACTTATGTTTACTGAGGGTTTGGCTGTTACCAATGATAAATAGTTTCATCCGCGCACGCGTCATAGCAACATTCATTCGTCTGAGGTCAGAAAGAAATCCTATATTTCCTGAATCATTACTTCTCACCATGCTTATCAGGATTACATCCCGCTCCTGTCCCTGAAATCCATCTACTGTATTTACTGTAATTTGTTTCCGGACAGATCGTAAAAAGGAATTTCGCTTAATCAGATGTCGTATGTAATGTACCTGAGCTTTGTAGGGAGATATAATTCCAAAATCTATATTTTCATTTCTGATCCGCTCTTTTCCTATATTTTTGATATAAGCGGTCAGATGTTCTATTAAAAGAAAAGCCTCTTCCTTACTAATTTTGCTTTTTCCGTTTTGTGGAGCCGTTTCTTTAAAACATAAATCTTTTGTATCAATCCATTCAAGTGGAATATCCCATGCCAGAATACTCCGGTATTTTACTTCAGGTGCAGCGGTTAGTTTCCCATCATAGAATATATCTGAAGAGAATGACATGATGTCCTGATGCATACGATACTGAGTTGTCAGCAATGTGGAAATATCCTTTTTCCGAAGCATTATCTTTTGCATTAATGTATCCGACAATCCTGCACGTTCGGCTTCGATGCACTTGATTGTAGGAGGGAGCTGAAAGTGATCTCCCGCGAGAATAACTCTGTCGCATTTACATATGGGAATCCAGCATGCAGCTTCTAATGCCTGGGCCGCTTCATCGATAAATAATGTAGAAAACTTTTTGTGACTAAGCACTTTGTTGCCTGCACTAATAAGCGTAGAAGCCACGACGCGTGCTTCATTGAATATGTCCTGATCGATCCGTATTTCCAGCTCAGTAGCCCGGCTTCTGAGTTTGCTTATTTGTTCTCTCAGGCTCTCGCGGCTTTCTTTTGCGGATTTTATTCTCTTTATAATATCCCGTATTGTTTTACGAATGCTCCATAATTCAGAATAAGCAGGATGAGCTTCGAATTTCCGTTCGTAGCAATAAGGCAGAATTTTATCATTTACCCGTGTGGGATTTCCAATACGTAAAACGGGTACGCCTCTGTCTATTAGTTTCTCACATACCCAGTCTATAGCAATATTGCTTTGTGCGCAAACCAGTACCTGACTTTCGCGATGCAACGTTTCATAGACAGATTCAACAAGAGTCGTTGTTTTTCCAGTACCGGGAGGTCCGTGAATGATCGCTACATCCCTGGCTTGCATAGTTTTGTTTACAGCAGATTCCTGACTTTGATTTAGCCAGGGGAAGCGTACAGGATAAATCTCTCTGAATCCGGGAGACTCCTTTCCAAGCATAATTTCCCGTAAAGTTGAAAGCCGGTTGTCTTTTGCTGATAAAACCTGATTCAAGGCTTCAAACATTAGAGTATAGGAAGTCTCGTCAAAATATGACTGAATGCCAATTTCAGGAAGAGATTGAAGATCATGTAAGAAATGAGGTCCCGGAAGTATTACATATAAGCTATTCTCGTCGCTATAGCTGATTGAGAGAGTAACGGGAAGGTAAGCCGGGCTACCTTTGCTTCCTTTAGAGAAAAAGCGGACAGGTCTGCCGGATTCAAATTCGTGTTCAGAATCATCTCTGTTGTCCAGGTTTTTAATTTCAACAATGAACTGGTTTAAGGAGTTAAAATATGAAGCTCCTATTTCTACAGGAAACCAGCAGTTCCCTTTTTCTTTATTTATTGAGGAATATATGTTTTGAGTTTGTTCTTCGAATTGCTTCTTTTCGTACTCATATTCAATTCTGAGTAAGCTGATTGTATTGCGAATCTCAGAGAGTGTATCGTTATGTTGTTGCATCACTATAGTTTTTTTCTATACAGCTATCAAATTTACTAATAATAATTTTCTTCTCCAAAGTTTGTCTGGTATATGGGTTTACTTATATTTGCATCATTGAAATGATTACAAAATGGATATTGCTTAAATGTTCAGTGTGATTGCTTCGACTAAAAGAACTATTTAAACCAAATCAATAACAGAATTGTTATTATATAAACATTATCTAAACAGATATGAAAAAGGTATTATTTTCTTTTTGTTTATTGTTATTCATGAGTATTAATGCGCAAAACAAAAATGTTATGAAATTCGAATTACCAAAACTTCCTTATGCAAATGATGCTTTAGAGCCAGTTATTAGCAAGACTACAATAGATTTCCACTATGGTAAACACCATCAGGCTTATGTGAACAATCTGAATAACCTGATTCCCGGAACAAAATTCGAGAATATGGATCTTGAATCAATCATTAAAGAATCAGATGGTCCTATTTTTAATAATGCCGCACAGGTTTGGAATCATACATTCTATTTCTATTCGCTAAAACCAAATGGTGGAGGTGTACCTAAAGGCACTCTGGCTGATGCTATTAATAAAAAATGGGGCTCTTTCGAGAACTTCCAGAAAGAATTTAACGCAGCATCAACTTCATTATTCGGATCCGGATGGGCTTGGTTAGTGAAAAATAAAGATGGCGAACTTGATATTGTGAAAGAATCAAATGCCGGTAATCCAATGACTAAAGGATTGACTCCGATTTTGACATTTGACGTATGGGAACATGCTTATTATTTAGATTATCAAAATCGTCGTCCTGATCACGTATCTAAAATTTGGGATATTATTGACTGGGATGTGGTTTCATCAAGATATTAATAACAATAAAAAAAGGAGATTCAAAACTTTGAATCTCCTTTTTTTTATTCCTGAATAGATTGACAATTAATCTTTATAGATTTATATGAATCTGAGATTAATGCTGAATCTTCAACGTATGAAATGCAATTGTCTGTTTTTAAGTCCAGCACAACCCTTACAAGTGAATCACTGTCGATATATTTCATTAGAATCTTAATCTCGCCCTTAGTCTCGCCGGGAGCAAAGGTGTATTCTTTCGGAACCTCAAAGTTTATACCATCTTTGCCTTTAGTCAATGAATCTACAAGCGTGAATGTTGTTGTTCTTTCACCTAAAGAGCTTAACGATTCAATTGGAAAGACTAATGTAGTGTCTTTTTTTATTTTGACTATTTTACGGGCATCTTTAAATAAAAAACACTTTCCATATACCGATTTTAAGTCAGAATCATTCTTGCAAGAAAATAAAGAACCAGCTGTTAATATAACAGCGAGTGTAAGAATTGATTTTGGTAAATATCTGAATATGATCTGTCTCATTTTTTTATATTTATATTTTGTCGCAAATATAATATATTATTCTCAACAAAGCTTTGAGCCTGAATGATCAATCATCTTTTATTTTAGTGTAAAAGGTGATTTTAATGGTATTGTAGAAAAGATTCTCATAAAATATAGATCGCGTTTTACGAAAATGTTTAATTTTGGTTTGGACTATTAACGCTTTGTTATGAAATATAATTTTGATAAAATAATAGACAGAACAGGTTCGGATGCTATTAAGATAGATAATGTCGGATTAGTGTTTGGAGCCAAAGATTTGATTCCGATGTGGGTGGCAGATATGGATTTTGAAACGCCCTCTTTTATTCGTGAATCTGTTATTGCCCGTTCTGCTAATTCTGTCTGGGGATATACTAAACCTGGAGACGACTATTGGTGTTCTATTCAAAAGTGGTTGTGTAAAAGGTACGGATGGACTCCTGATCGGGATCAGTTAGGATTTGTTGGTGGTATCGTTCCGGGACTATCTTTTGCTGTAAATGCATTTACGCAACTAAATGATAAGGTTGTTATACAGACACCTGTTTATCCACCCTTTCATTCAGTGGTTAAAAGTAGTGGGCGAAAGTTGCTGCTGAATCCTTTGAAGATTGAAAACGGGCGTTTTAGAATGGATTTTGTCCAATTGGAAGAATTGATGAAGAAGGAGTCTCCTAAAATGTTGATTCTATGCAATCCTCATAATCCGGGAGGCCGGTCTTGGTCAAAAGATGAACTTTCGGAACTGGCTGATTTATGTTGCAAATACAATGTTTTGGTTGTGTCAGATGAAATACATGCAGATCTTACACATAAAGATTATTGCCATACACCATTCGCCAGGTCTTCTGAAAAGGCAAAGGATATTTGCATCACTTTTATGGCTCCGAGTAAAACTTTTAATATGGCAGGACTGGCAAGTTCCTTCTATATTGCAGAGAATAAAAGCGTCATGGAGCGTTTTCAGAATTATGTTTTAGGTAATGATTTGACTTGCGGGCATATGTTTGCATTTGTTGCAGCAAGTGCTGCTTTTGAAAAAGGAGAAGAATGGTTGTCTGAAGCTTTGGATTATATCAATGAAAATATTAAATTTGTAGTGACTTATCTTCAGAATAATATTCCAAGTATTCAGCCTATGGTACCTGAAGCATCTTTTCTGATCTGGCTTGACTTCTCAAAAACAGGTCTTTCTCATAATCAGATTAAAGAACGTCTTATAAATGAGGCGCGTGTCGCGTTTAATGACGGGCTTGCTTTCGGGGATGACGGGATGTGTTTTATGCGGATGAATGTTGGATGTCCGCGATCTGTAATTGCAGAGGCATTAGAACGGTTGAAGAAAGTTTTTTAATAAACAAGGCTATCCTAATAAATAGCTAATTATAAATTAGATAATAATAATTAAAATGGAAGTAGTAAAAGCAGGTAAATTCGTAGCTTGTACTTACGAGCTATTGGTAGGCGAAGATCAAGAGTTGATGGAAAAAGCAACTCCTGAAGTTCCTCTTACTTTTGTTTTTGGAATTGGTGAAATGTTGCCTTCATTTGAAGCAAAACTTGAAGGTTTGAAAAAAGGTGACAAATTCGACTTTACTTTGTCTGCTGAAGAAGCTTATGGTGAGTACGATCAAGAGCACGTAATTGAGCTTGGAAAAGATATGTTCGTTGTTGATGGTAAATTTGATGACGAAGTTGTTGCAGCAGGTAATGTTGTTCCAATGATGGATGCTGCGGGTAACCGTTTGAATGCAACTGTTGTTGAAGTTAAAGAAGATGTAGTTGTTCTTGACTTTAATCACCCGTTAGCAGGTGAAAACCTTCACTTCATTGGTGAGGTTGTTGAAGTTCGCGAAGCAACAGAAGAAGAATTGAACCCTGCAGGTTCTTGCGGTGGTGGATGCAGCAGCTGTGGTTGTAACGACGGCGATTGCGGAGATTCAGGTTGCAACTGCTAATTATTAAGAATTAAGTAATATTCAAGTTTGAGGTTTGGAGGAAGATTGTTCTTTTTTCAAGCTTCAAACTTTAATGCATTATAGAGATGTCATATAAGAAGATATATTTAAAGCCTGGGAAAGAAGAATCATTAAAGCGTTTCCACCCATGGATTTTCTCGGGTGCCATTGCTAAGATAGAAGATGGTGTTGAGGAAGGTGAGATTGTTGAGGTGATAGATTCAAAACAGAATTTTATTGCTTACGGACACTGTCAGATCGGAAGTATCGCTGTACGTGTACTTACTTTCGAAAAAGAAGAAATCAATGCCGAATTCTGGATAAAGCGTCTGAGTGCAGCTTTCGATTTGCGTAAAAGTTTAGGTCTGGTTGCCGGTGATTATAATAATGCTTATCGTCTGGTTCATGGCGAAGGTGATAACTTGCCAGGTTTAATTATTGACGTTTATGACGGAACAGCAGTTATCCAGGCTCACTCACCGGGAATGCACTTCTCACGATTTGATGTGTTGGAAGCGCTTAAGGTAGTAATGGGAGAGGAGCTTAAAAATGTATATTATAAATCGGAAACGACATTGCCTTACAAAGCAGAGTTGAATCCTGAAGATGGATATTTGTATGGGGGTGATGCTAGTAGTATCGCTACCGAATATGGATTGAAATTTCATGCTGACTGGTTGAAAGGACAGAAAACAGGATTTTTTGTAGACCAGAGAGAGAACAGATCTTTGCTGGAGAAATACTCTAAAGGTAAGAAGGTGTTGAATATGTTCTGTTATACCGGTGGATTTTCATTCTATGCTATGCGCGGTGGTGCAGAATTGGTGCACTCTGTTGATAGTTCAGGGAAAGCTATCGATCTGACAAATAAAAATGTTGAATTGAATTTTCCCGGAGATCCGCGTCACAAAGCTTTTGCGGAAGATGCATTTAAGTTTCTGGATAATATGAAAGAAGGAGAATATGATTTGATTATCCTGGATCCTCCTGCTTTCGCGAAACATAAGAATGTATTGAGAAATGCTTTGCAGGGATATCAGAAGCTGAATGCGAAGGCATTTAAGAAGATCAAATCCGGCGGTATAATATTTACCTTCTCTTGTTCTCAGGTTGTTAGTAAAGAGCATTTCCGTTTGGCGGTATTTAGTGCTGCGGCACAGTCTGGAAGACGTGTTCGTATTATTAATCAACTTACGCAGCCGGCCGATCACCCGGTAAATATTTATCATCCTGAAGGAGAATATCTGAAAGGATTGGTTCTATACGTAGAATAGATAGTTAAATAAATATAATCAGGTGTATTTTTTTTGGGATACGCTTGACAGATATATCGAAACACGCTACATTTGCATCGTGTTTTTCATGGTATTAGATTTAAGGTTAATAAAAAGGGGTTTAGGTTGTCGTGAGACAACCTTTTCTTTTTTATATAAGATCCTCTTCCGAGGACGTTTCTTCTTTAAAATATAAATATCAGCCTGATCTTTTAAGCTTTTCCGGAATACAAACTTGAGTGTTTGTCTTTATTCCTCTTTCTGTTTTCTTCCGCATTCCCTGTATAATATCTGTTTATGTATTAAGTTAATGTTTGATTGTTTCAATACCCGGAAAGTAATCATATGTTCTCTCTATAATTCTTAAGATGGTCGTTTGTATAAACTTTTCTCACCAATTGTGTTTAATCGTTGCTTCGATTCTCTCACGGTTCGGAACGGAAATGTAAATCAATTGTATCTTATAAATAAATCAACCGAATGTAAATCATAATTTCTTCTTTATCCTTGCTCATCTTTACGTATATTCGTCAATTCAGGTCTGTTGCTGTATGCTTGTTAAAGAGCAGTGGGTTAAACATTTTTGGATAAATGCTCGTTCTATAGATATAAATATTTGATGTTGCTATGACTATTTATTTATAATCCGGGATTTGATAAACTTATCTAAAGTTTGGATAATCTCATTGGTGGATTTTTCAGGAATATAGATTTCGTAATATTTAAATCAATAATGCTATGTTTATAAACGTAACAAATTATCCCTCTGTAGATTGGGAGAAGCGTCAGATGGATGAAGCTGTATCTTATGGCGAAGTTAAGGATCTTAGATTCCCGGAGATAAACTCAGGATGGAGTTCTTCTGAAATTATAGCAAAAGCGCAGGTGTTAGCGGAACGGATAGCTAAGATTATTTGGGAAAATAATGATGTAAAAAATGGCGTTCTTGTTATGGGAGAACCATCGTTTTCATATGCATTGATTCAAGAGTTGCAATATAGGAATATAAAAGTACTATGTGCTACGTATGATATTGAGCTGTATGAAGATGAGGAGATGATTCAGCGTTTTGTTAAGTTTAGAGAATATAGTGTGCGTATCGCAATAGAGGAGGATGAATAGGCTTGTTCTTCTATCTGTGTTCTGTATTTTCAGCTTGTTTTTGACGGGTGATAATTTGTGTGATTTCGCACGTTTTAGTTGATAACTTTTTCGATTGATATAAACCGTTGTTAAATGAATAATATTACTTTTACAGAAATAAATTGTAAGAAGAAAATAAGATGCAAAATAATGATATTGTTTACCACGTTCCTGTGTTACTGAATGAATGTCTGAAGGGGTTGGATATTAAGCCTGACGGTGTTTATGTAGATGTAACTTTTGGTGGTGGCGGACACTCAAAAGAAATAGTAAAGCAGCTGGATGCAGAAGGTCATTTGTACAGCTTTGATCAGGATTTGGATGCTGCTAAAAATATACTCAATGATGATCGTTTTACCTTCGTTCGGAGTAATTTCCGCTATCTGGAAAACTTTATGCGTTATCATGACGTTGACGGAATAGATGGATTGTTAGCTGACCTGGGTGTTTCGTCACATCATTTTGATGATGAAACACGTGGTTTTTCTTTCCGTTTTGATAGTAAACTGGATATGAGAATGAATCAGCGTGCAACAAATTCGGCAACCGAGATTCTTAATAATTACTCGGAAGAACAACTTGCTGATATATTCTATTTTTACGGTGAAATGAAGAATGCCCGAAAGATAGCATCCGTAATTTGTAAAGCTCGTTCTTTGGAGAAGATAGAAACGACAGAGCAATTTCTTGCCATTATCCGTCCATGCATCAATAAGATGAAGGAGAAGAAGGAGCTGGCTCAGGTGTTTCAGGCTTTACGGATTGAGGTAAATGATGAATTGGCTGCGCTTAAAGAGATGCTTATTCAGGCTGAAGAGTTGTTGAATAAGGGAGGACGTCTGGTTGTGATTACTTATCATTCGCTTGAAGACAGGTTGGTTAAGAACTTTATGAAAACGGGTAATTTTGAAGGTAAGGTCGAGAAGGATTTCTTTGGGAATACATCGGCAAAGCTAAAGCCTTTTAAAATGATTATTCCATCTGATGAAGAGATTGAGCGTAATCCGAGAGCCAGAAGTGCGAAATTGAGAATTGCCGAAAAAATAGTTTTATAATTCTAATGAATTAGTGAGGATTTACGGGCATTATTGATCAGGTAAGTACTAAATGCCTGAAGTCTGTAATCCCACGATATACTATGCCGTGATTTTTAATCACGGCATGAGTGTTTATTCTGCCGAATAAATCTTTGAACATAATTTTATTCGATCTTGTCATGGATACAAACACAAATCTAAACGACAAGCAAAGACCAAAATTGACCGTTAAATCCTTTTTGAACGGTAAATATATAACTGAAAGCTTGTCTTCCAGGCATCTGGTGCCTCTTATTGTATTGTTTTTTGTGCTGATTTTCTATATATGGAACCGGTATGAATCACAACGGCAGCAAACATATATTGCGGTTTTAAGTAAAGAATTGAGAGAGCTGCGCTACCGTGCGGTTACTCATTCATCAGAAGTAATGGGACAGAGTAAGCAGTCTCAGATTAAATCCAAGCTTAATCAGCTGGGGGTAGATCTGACAGAGTCGCAAACTCCACCTTATTCTTTGGATTGACAGATCTTGTAGGGCCGGGAGGATAATGATAGTTTCATTTTTAAGATAGTATTATACAATTTGTTCTTGAATAGCATCCTCTTAGTGCTAACTTTTAAATTCTGATCTATGAATAAATTGAAAGAAGAGAGAAAGAATAGTCTTTTTATTAAATACTTTTTTTTGATCGCAGTTATTCTACTGATGTTTGTCGCGATTATTCTTCGTGCCTCATATATCTATATAGCAGAGGGTGATGAATGGCGTAAGATGAGTCAGGAGAATAAAGTCGCAGAGGTCGTGCTTGATCCTCAGCGTGGCGATATTTTATCTCATGACGGAAAAGTATTAGCTAGTAGTATTCCATATTATTACATGTTGATAGATTTTCGTGCAGACGGATACACCACAGAACGATATAAAAAGGAGGTTGATAGTTTATTACGTAAAAATTTACCAGAACTTTCGCGGAAATTATCTGCGAAGATAGGAGATAAGTCTGCTTATGATTATGAACGCCATATTATGAATGGCTATAAAACCAAATCCCGCCAATTCCAGCTTTCCCGTAAACGTGTATCTTTTGTCGATAAACTGGAAATCCAGCAATATCCTTTTCTTTCATTGAGCAGAGGTAAAAATGGTCTGTATGATAAGGAGCTTTTGCAACGGGAAAAACCTTTCGGATCTCTTGCTTCACGTACAATCGGTGATGTCTATGCTGATAAGGGAAAAGGTGGAAAAAACGGTCTTGAGCTTGCTTTTGATTCATTGCTGCGGGGTGAACCGGGCGTAGGTCTGCGGCGGAGAGTCCGGGGATATAATGTTGTAGAGAAGATTAAAGAGCCTAAAAATGGATTTGATGTAGTTACAACGATTGATGTCAAAACTCAGGATATCGCTGAGCGTGTACTAAGAGAGCAGTTACAAACTCTGGATGCTGAAATGGGACTTGTTGTCCTGATGGATGTGAAAACAGGAGAGATACGTGCAATTTCGAATATGGGCCGTGTGGCAGAAGGTGTATATGCCGAAACGAAAAATCATGCTGTAGCTGATGAATTAGAGCCGGGTTCAACTTTTAAAATAGCTTCTATGATGGTTGCTCTGGAAGATGGGGTAGTAGATGTTAATGATTCTGTTTTCTGTGAAAACGGGGCATGGGCTATCCATCGTAGAGTGATGAAAGACCATAACTGGAATAAAGGTGGATATGGCTGGCTGACAGTACCGGAGATTATCCATAACTCGTCTAATATTGGTATAGCAAAAATTATCGAAGAGAACTATAAAGATAATCCTACAAAATTCGTGGAGGGTCTTTATCGTATCGGATTAAATAAAACCTTCTGGATGCCGATTCCAGGTTCCGGTGTTCCTAAAATTAAACATCCTGTTAAAAATAAAGAGCAGTGGTGGTCTACAACATTGCCATGGATGTCTATGGGATATGAAACCCAGATTCCTCCAATATATAGTTTGACATTTTTTAATGCGATTGCTAATAATGGCAAGATGGTGGCACCTCATTTCGTTAAGCGTGTTGTGAATAATGGGATGACTATTAAGGAATATCGAACAGAGGTATTAAACCCCAATATTTGCTCCTATTCTACTTTGAATAAGTTGAAAAGAATGATGGAGGGTGTGGTTGAAGTCGGTACAGGTAAAGGTGCTTATTCTCCATATATTCGATTAGCCGGAAAAACGGGAACAGCCCAGGTTTCACTGGGAAAATCAGGTTATGGAATGGGGGGGCATCAAGTGTCTTTTTGCGGATATTTTCCTGCTGAAAACCCCAAGTATACTGGGATTGTTGTGATTCGCCGTCCAAGAAACGGTTATGCTTCGGGTGGTGCCATGGCCGGTGCAGTTTTACGTAAAATTGCAGAACAGGAGTATGCACGTACATTTACTGTTTCTCCGGATGAAATACCTAAAGATTCAACATTATCTCCGATTCCTCTGACGAAAGGCGGAAGTCTGACAGACTTGGAAATGGTGATTGATGAGCTTGATTTGAAGATTAAATCTACTGATCAGACGAGTGATACGAAATGGAGTAAGACTCAATCCTCGGCAGAAGGGATTGAAATCGCTCCTGTAAATATACATGAGGGTTTGGTTCCTAATGTAGTGGGAATGGGATTGAAAGATGCTCTTTATCTGCTTGAGTCGCAAGGACTTCATGTCTCCGTTAGTGGTTATGGACGAGTAGTCTCTCAATCAATTCAGGGAGGAGCACGAGCGAAGAAAGGACAAACAATAGGAATACGCTTAAATTAATCAGATAAAAAATTAAAGATTATGAGCAAAACATTAAAACAACTTCTTGAGCGTTTAACTGTAGTTATAAAAGGTGACAAGAATGTAGGAATAAATGGAATCACATCTGATTCAAGAGAAGTAAAATCAGGGTTTCTGTTTATTGCAGTGAAAGGATCTGCAGTTGATGGACATGAATATATTGGTAAAGCAATTGAGCAAGGAGCTTCTGCTATTCTTTGCGAAACCTTGCCAGCGGAAATAAATGAAGAGATAACTTACGTGATTGCAGATGATAGTTCCGATGCTCTCGGAAAGATAGCATCAGCATGGTTTGACTATCCATCCGAGAAGTTGAAACTGACTGGTGTAACAGGTACTAACGGGAAAACCACAATTGCAACATTGTTGTATAAATCTTTTCGTGCGATGGGGCATTATGCGGGATTGCTTTCTACTGTATGTAATTATATTAATGATGAGGCTCACGAGGCTACGCATACAACGCCGGATGCAATTACGCTAAACAGCCTTTTAGCATTAATGGTAGAGAATGGCTGCGAATATGCATTTATGGAGGTAAGTTCACATTCTGTTGACCAGAACCGCATTAGTGGTCTTAAATATGCAGGAGGGATCTTTACTAATCTGACACGCGATCATTTAGATTATCATAAAACTTTTGATGCGTATCTGAAAGCGAAAAAGAAATTCTTTGATGGCTTAGGTAAAGATGCTTTTGCTATTACAAACGCTGATGATAAAAATGGTTTAGTGATGCTTCAGAATTGTAAAGCAAATACATTTACCTATTCATTGAAAACTCTGGCTGATTATAAAGGTCGTATTCTTGAAAATCATTTTGACGGAATGACATTGGAAGTAAACGGAATAGAAGCGGTTCTTCCTTTTGTCGGAGTGTTTAATGCTTATAATTTGTTAGCCGTAATTGGGGCTGCTAATCATTTAGGGAAAACTGTACAGGAAATGCTCGTCGTTTTGAGTACTCAGCGTGCAGTGTCCGGTCGTTTTGAAACATTGCGCTCCGGACGCGGATATACAGCTATTGTTGATTATGCTCATACCCCGGATGCTTTGACCAATGTGCTTAATGCAATTCATGAAGTCCTGGATGGAAGCGGACGTGTAATAACGGTTGTCGGATGTGGAGGAAACAGAGATAAAGGTAAACGTCCGATAATGGCTAAAGAAGCTGCAAAATTAAGTGATAAAGTTATTCTGACATCAGATAATCCAAGATTCGAAGATCCTCAGGATATTCTGAATGATATGCAGGAGGGATTGGATATTACAGATAAGCGTAAAGCTATAACGATTGTTGATAGAAGAGAAGCTATTAAAACGGCTTGTATGTTTGCTGAAAAAGGAGATGTAATTTTGATAGCCGGTAAGGGACATGAAGATTATCAGATAATTCAGGGTGTAAAACATCATTTTGATGATCGCGAAGAGGTCCGTGCGATATTTGCACAAGAATAGAATACAATTTTACTAATGACCAAAGACACTAAATAAAAATGTTTTATTATTTATTTCACTATTTAGATCAGTGGTTCGATTTACCGGGAGCTGGTGTATTCCGTTATATTTCATTTCGAACGGGTGCTGCTTTTATTCTGTCAATGATAATTGCGACAGTTATAGGCAGACGAATTATTAATAAATTGCAATTACTTCAGATCGGGGAGATCGTGCGTGATTTAGGTCTTGAAGGACAAATGAGTAAAAAAGGCACACCGACAATGGGTGGCGTAATTATTATTATATCCATTTTGATTCCTTGTCTTCTCCTGGGAAGATTAGATAATGTGTATTTAATCCTTATGCTTATTACCACTCTTTGGTTGGGTGCTATCGGTTTTCTGGATGACTATATCAAGGTTTTCAAAAAAGATAAAGAAGGTCTGCATGGCCGTTTTAAAATTATCGGTCAGGTAGGTCTGGGCTTAATTGTCGGTTTGACAATGTGGTTGTCGCCTGCTATCGTAATTCGTGAAAACACAGAAGTGCCTTCTTTGAACCAGGAACAACAGATTGAATATAAAAAGCAGGAGACCAAAAGTCTTCTGACGACTATTCCTTTTGTGAAGAATAACAATTTTAATTATGATTCTCTTGTCTCATTTATGGGGAAAGATGCTTCTTTCTGGGGCTGGATTGTATTTATTATTGTGACTATCCTTATCGTTACTGCTGTTTCTAATGGAGCAAATCTGACAGATGGTCTGGATGGTTTAGCTACTGGTACTTCGGCAATTATTGGTACAACTCTGGGAATACTGGCTTATTTGTCCAGTCATATAACCTATGCCTCATATCTGAATATAATGTTTATTCCAGGATGTGAAGAGATGGTTGTTTTTGCCGGAGCTTTTATCGGAGCTACTGTAGGCTTTTTATGGTATAATTCTTATCCGGCTCAGGTATTTATGGGTGATACAGGTAGTTTGACTTTAGGAGGTATAATAGCAGTATTTGCTATCATAATCCGCAAAGAGCTTCTGATCCCAATCCTGTGCGGAATATTTTTAGTCGAGAATCTATCTGTAATCATGCAGGTTTTTTATTTTAAATATACGAAAAAAAGATTTGGCGAAGGTAAGCGTATCTTTAAGATGACTCCTTTGCATCATCATTTCCAGAAACCCGGTAATAGCGGGATTCAGGCATGGATACAGAAACCATATGGTGCTGTGCCGGAGTCTAAGATTGTTGTTCGTTTCTGGATCATAGGTATTATTCTCGCTGCAATAACAATTGTCACCTTAAAACTAAGATAAAATAATATGAAGCGTATTGTGATTCTGGGAGCAGGTGAGAGTGGCGCAGGTGCTGCTATTCTGGCTCAAAAAAAAGGGTTCGATGTCTTTGTTTCAGATATGTCTGCAATTAAAGATAAATATAAGAACATGTTGGATGATCATCATATTCCATATGAGGAATTACAACATACAGAATCCCTGATTCTGAATGCCGGTGAAGTGATCAAAAGTCCTGGTATACCGGATAAAGCCCCGATCATAAAGCAGTTGAAAGAAAAGCACATTCCGATCATATCAGAAATAGAATTTGCTGCGCGTTATACACATGCTAAAATGATTTGTATTACCGGCTCAAATGGTAAGACAACGACAACAATGCTGATCTATCAAATGCTGAAAGATGCAGGATTAAATGTAGGTCTTGCCGGAAATGTCGGAGCGAGTCTGGCTTTGCAGGTTGCGGAACACAACTATGACTATTATGTTGTCGAACTGAGTAGTTTTCAGTTGGATAATATGTATAAATTCAGAGCGCATATAGCGATTCTTTTGAATATTACACCGGATCATTTAGACCGGTATGAGTATAAGATGGAGAATTATGTTAATTCAAAATTCAGAATTACTCAAAATCAGACCAAGGATGACTTTTTTATCTATTGGAATGAAGATCCGATTATTGCAGAAGAAATCAAGAAACGTTCTTTTGGTGCAAGCCTGATTCCTTTCTCTCAATTGAAACATGATAATATTCGTGTATACGTTGAAAATGATAAACTGCATGTTGATATTGATGAAGATCCATTTGAAATGGAACTGAGTAAATTGTCTTTGTCGGGTACTCACAACCTTTATAATTCGATGGCTGCCAGTATTTCGGCGAAGGTTCTTCATATCGAAAAAGAAGACATAAGAAAATCATTGAGTAATTTCCATGGTGTAGAGCACAGACTGGAGAAAGTGGCTACAATACGCGGAGTGCAATATATTAATGACTCTAAAGCAACGAATGTGAACTCATGCTGGTATGCCCTGGAAAGCATGAAAACCCCGACAATTCTAATTATAGGTGGAGTTGATAAAGGAAATGACTACAGAGAAATTGAGGAGTTAGTTCGTAAGAAGGTGAAAGCAATGATTTGTCTGGGAATGAATAATGATAAGTTGCATGACTTTTTCGGATCTAAGGTTGATCGTATGTTTGATACTACTTCGATGTCAGATGCTGTAAATATTGCTTATGATATTGCAGAAAAAGGAGATACTGTTTTACTTTCTCCGTGTTGTGCAAGCTTTGATTTGTTTAAAAACTATGAGGATAGAGGTACTCAGTTTAAAGAATGCGTAAAGCAATTATAAAATGGAGCTATTTTCAAAAATATTCAGAGGAGATAAATCAATCTGGTTTGTTTTTATTTTCCTGTGTGCACTGTCGGTTATAGAAATATATAGTGCTTCCAGTTCTCTTACATTTAAGCATGTTGACCGGCATTTTGACCCGGTTTTAAGACATATTATGATGTTATCAGGGGGTATTATGCTTGTGACTGTTTTGCATTACATTCCTTTCAGATATTTTCCTTATCTGGCAGCAGGAGCTTTCTGTATGGCCATTATGCTTTTGTTTTGGGCTATCTTTGCAGGTGAGCGGATTAATGATGCCAGCAGATGGGTGAGTTTTCTGGGAATTCAGTTTCAGCCATCAGAATTGGGAAAACTGGCCGTCGTCATGTTGTCATCTTTTGTCCTGAGTAAGACTCAGACGGATGATGGCGTTTCTAAAAATGGCTTCTGGTTTATAGTAGTGACATCCGGATTATGTATTTTCCTTATTTTACTGGATAACTTCTCAACAGCATTATTACTTGGATTAGTTGTTTTCTCCTTGATGGTACTTGGTAATGTACAATGGAAAAGCTTACTCTCTATTGTAATGGTTGCTGTTACCTTTATTGTCTTAGTTATTGCTTTTGTTCCTGAAAGGTATGTGCCTCGTGTTGCAACATGGAGAAGCCGTATCTCTCATATCTTTGATGATGATGAAAAGGAACAGGTTAGTAAGTACAAAATTACGGATGATAACTTCCAGGTATCCCACGCTAAAATAGCTATTTCCGGAGGTGGTTTTATAGGTAAAGGACCTGGCAGAAGTGTTGAAAGAGATGTTCTGCCACAGGCTTACTCTGATTTTATCTTTGCTATAATTATTGAAGAGTGGGGCATATTGGGAGCCTTAGTTGTGATATTTTGCTATTTTATGCTCATTTATCGAACGGGAATTATAGCCCGGTCCTGCGATAGTCTGTTCGGGCGCCTTCTTGCCATGGGTTGTGCGCTTATGATTGTCTTTCAGGCAACAATTAACATGGCTGTAGCTGTAGATTGTGGACTAGTTACGGGGCAACCTTTGCCTTTGATCAGTCGTGGTGGAACATCTACAATTATTACTTGTGTGTATATAGGTATTATATTAAGCGTAAGTGTTTATACTAAAAATGACTATCCGGATGCTCTTAAAAGTTGGCGTCTGATGAATACTCAAAATGCGGAAACCGAACATGAAAAATAAAAGATATATAATTAGTGGTGGAGGAACAGGCGGACATATATTTCCGGCCCTTGCCATAGCGAATGAACTAAAAGCTTCTGACCCGTCAGCCGAAATTCTTTTTATCGGGGCTGAGGGAAGAATGGAGATGGAACGAGTTCCGGCAGCTGGATATCCAATTGTAGGACTTCCGATAAAAGGATTTGACCGGAAGAACTTGTTGAAAAATGTACCAATAGCTTTCAAACTTGCAGGAAGCTTGCTAAAGGCCTATACGGAGATCAGTAAGTTTAAACCGGATGCCGTTATAGGTGTCGGAGGTTATGCTAGTGGACCGACTCTTGAAGTAGCACAGTTAATGGGGATTCCTACACTTATACAGGAACAAAATTCATACGCGGGTGTAACAAATAAGCTTCTTGCTAAAAAAGCAGATTCAATTTGTGTCGCATACGATGGGATGGAACGTTTTTTTCCAAAAGATAAAATTGTAAAGACAGGTAACCCGGTTCGGCAATCTTTATTTACGGATATTCCTAAGGAAGAAGCAAGAGCTTATTTTGGTCTTGATGCTAATAAAAAAACGGTATTGATTGTAGGGGGGAGTTTAGGTGCCCGTACTATAAATCTGAGTATGCTAGGTCACTGGGGAGAACTTTGCGAGAAAGAAAACTTTCAGATAATCTGGCAAACAGGTAAGTTATATTATGATAGAATCCATAAATTAATAGAGCCTGAATTACCGAAACATTTTTATGTTCAGCCTTTTATTGACCGGATGGATTTAGCTTATAAAGCTGCAGATCTGGTTGTGTCCCGGGCAGGAGCAAGTTCAATTTCTGAAATTTGCTTATTGGGGAAACCTTCTATTCTCGTTCCTTCGCCTAATGTGGCTGAAGACCATCAACTAAAAAATACTCTTGCTCTGACGGAGAATAAAGCAGCTTTATCTGTTTTAGATTATCAGGCAGAGGATATATTGGTAGATGCTATTTTTACTACGCTTGACAGGGATGAATTAATGTCTTCTTTAGCAATTCATGCGAAGGATATGGCATTGCCTGATTCTGCTAAAAAGATAGTTGCGGAGATTCGTAAAATTGAGAAGTAATATACTGAGCTGATATTTGTAAATGAAGGAATAAAAAAAGGGAACCTAATTTCGAGGGCACTGAAAAACCCTCTATCTTGAATAAGCAAATAAAAAGGTGTAAAAAAGGAATGTATTGTGTTTCTTTTTTGCGCCTTTTTTCGTATCTTAGAGGTGATAAAAAAAGGATATATTTATGTTATCTCAGCA
>JBOFKD010000147.1:0-2821 GCA_051657165.1 Bacteroidales bacterium
AAGCCCAGAGGATTTCCATTCCTCAAAAATGATTTCAAATTCAGGGATCGATAGGTATTTCATATTCTTCAGTTTTAAATTTTGGCAAAATTAAACGAGAATATAATGCTAACCTATACGGGGTTTACCGATGGCTTACGTTTCACTGTAAAAAATGTTGATAATGATCAGAATTATATTTCTATAGTTTCGAATAGTGAATATTGATGATGATAATATTATTATATCCAATTCAGGAATGTAGCCGCGTATGTCTGTATATACAGACTATAGATAAATGTTTTTCTATATAATGCAGATAATTGCTTTATGTATTGGGGGGATAATTTTATTGTAATTTATTACTAGAAACCGTATTATTAAAAATAAAACTCTGTAGGTTTTGCTTAGCTCTATTCAATTTCTGCAATCACCTCTTTTATTGAGGTATACTATATATGCAATTTGTGATAATTAAAATAGAGATAAAGGAATAAGATAAGAAATTTTATCGCACAGATAAAAGAGACGGTCTATCTAGTTTATAGATTTCAATATGAACTTATGATCGATAAGTAATAATACTATTGAGAAGAAAAAAGTCCCATTTTAAATCAGTAAATAAAGATTAAAATGAGACTTCTACTCTTGTAGATATAAATTGTAATTTTGATTAACTTGTAAGACAGTCACTTTTTATTATATTTTTTCTTTTTTGTCTTCAGTCGGGGCTTTATCCGCAGGTTTCTTCGTAACTGACTTAACTAAACCCTGTTTTTTTGCTTTTTCCCAGGCAGCCCGTCGGGCTTCATAATCCTGATATTGCTTTTCTAAATAGTTATCTGCCATAGCTGTTTATTTACCAATACAAAAGTTTTTGAAAATATTACCTAGTACATCATCCGGTGAGATGTCTCCTGTGATCTCGCCTAA
Source organism: Bacteroidales bacterium (assembly GCA_051657165.1). Taxonomy (GTDB): domain Bacteria; phylum Bacteroidota; class Bacteroidia; order Bacteroidales; family UBA7332; genus UBA7332. Next base: position 913 of record JBOFKD010000147.1, read on the forward strand.
GTAGAACATACACTCACGGATATCCTGGCTGACAAAGTCGCCGGAAATACCATTTGTGAGTCCGTCGATAACGCGGTTAATGGCTTGAAGTGCATTTACCAGCGCTTCGTAGTGGCGCATATTGGTTACGATGACATCGTTTTGTCCGATTTCAGGAATATGAGAAGCTTCTACAAGCTTTTGTTCCAGCTCGGTGATATGTAGTCCGTTTTTCGCAGAGATAGCCAGATAAGGCAGGTTATTGCCTAAAGCATCGGTAAGAGCTTCTGCTTTTTCCCGTAGTTCATCTGCTGAAAGAAGATCCGCTTTATTGAAAACAAGAATCAAACAGTTCGGGTCGATGCGATTCAGGATGTTTTCGCCTAAGGCGATAAGTGCATCCGTTTCGCTTGAAGAATCGATCATCCAGAGAACGATAGATGCTTGTTCCATTTTTGAGAAAGAGCGCTGAATACCGATACTTTCAATCGTATCTTCCGTTTCGCGGATACCCGCTGTATCGATAAAGCGGAATGAAACACCTTGTAGCGTAATGGTATCCTCAATTACATCACGTGTTGTCCCGTGGATATCCGAAACAATGGCTTTCTCTTCGTTTAACAAGGCATTGAGCAATGTTGATTTCCCGGCATTGGTTTCACCAATAATGGCTACGGGTACGCCATTTTTAACCGCATTGCCTACACTGAATGAATCAGCTAAACGGCGTATGATTGTTTTGATGTCATCTGCCAAAGTAAGCAAGGCTGATCGATCAGCAAATTCAACTTCTTCTTCGCTGAAGTCCAGTTCAAGCTCCATCAAAGAAACAAAATTCAACAGTTCTAGGCGTAGTTTCCCTAATTCCTTACTGAACCCACCACGCATCTGAGACAAAGCCAGACGATGCGTAGCGGCCGATGTTGAAGCGATCAGATCGGCTACGGCTTCGGCCTGAGAAAGGTCCATTTTCCCATTCAGGAATGCCCGTTGTGTGAATTCGCCCGGATGAGCTGTACGTGAGCCGTTTTCAATCAGCAATTGCATGATTTGTTGCTGGATATAAACAGATCCGTGACAGGTGATCTCTATTGTGTTTTCTCCCGTAAAGGAGTGGGGAGCGCGGAAAAGTGAGATGAGTACATCATCAATTTGCTCGTCACCTTTATGGATGGTTCCATAGGAAAGGGTATATGCCTTTTGAGTCAAAAGTGACTTGTTGGGGTTGAACGGACGAAAGATACGGGCAACGATGTCAATGGCATCTTTTCCCGAAACGCGGATAACGGCTACGCCGCCGACACCCGGAGCCGTAGAAACGGCGCATATAGTATCTGTAGTGTACATGATTTGACGTGCTAAAAATATAGATATATGTTAGAACAACGGCGGACGAAAATTAGTTGTCCGGCCCTTTTACCTAATGAGGGTCTCTGCTTCGATGCAAAGACCCTCATTAGGTTTATATCGTTCGGAGCGAATCGCGATTATTTATTGATAATTTCAACCAATTCGATTTCGAAGATCAAAGTCGAATAAGGAGGAATGGATCCTTTACCAGTAATCCCATAAGCTAAAATCCATGGAATAACGATTTCTGCTTTTTCACCTACAACCATATGCTGAAGAGCATAAGTCCATCCACGGATAATGTTTTTGTTGAGAGTAAATGTTGCCGGATTGTTGTATTCTTTTAATCCTTCTTCATCCAAAGCTACAGGAGGGTTAGAGCCCGGAACATTGGTGATTTTGTAAGTAGAGTCAAATTCGATCATGTCCTCTATCGCATCTGATCCGTCTTTCAGACGTTTACCGGTATAGTAAACTTTCACATTGCTGTTGAAATAAGGATTAACCGTTCCGGTTCCTTCCTTCAATACTTTCTTCAGGATAACGCCACCTCCTTCGTTAAGAGGGATCGAGTCAACCT
>JBOFKD010000148.1:0-1160 GCA_051657165.1 Bacteroidales bacterium
ATTATACATCCAGTCCGGGGAGCTTTTTAAACTATCTGGAGTTTTATGATGCAAATAATATATTGCTTTTCAAGGGTGAGGTAGGTTATACCTTTAAAGGCTATGATTCTATGTACTTCAGTCGGGAAATGGGAGCACAAGGGAATGGTTCGTCAAAGGATCCTTATCTGTTGTTTAACCTGCAGCAGCTGAAGAATATGCATTCGTTCTATGAGCAGGTCTATGAGGGACGGAACTATAAACAAATGAAAGATCTGGATCTTGAAAACTTGAATTACTGGCAACCATTGGGTGATAACCAAAAACCATTTAGAGGTGTTTATGATGGGAACGGATATAAGATAAGCAATATGCGTTTGAATTCGGAGTGGAATAAGGAATATTATTTTGCGGGATTTTTTGGATTTACCTATGATTGTACACTAAAGAATATACATATACGAAATAGTTCAGTTAAATGTAAATCTGACTGGATGGGTGGTATTGTTGCTTATGGGCGGAATACTCGTATAGAGGAGTGTTCGGTTGATGTGCATATCGAACAGCATAAACCTGCTGTGGCAGGAGGAATTGCAGGTGAGCTGGAGAATTCGGTCATTTATAACTGTTATAATATTAATAAGAATGGTTATACAGCTTGGGGTGCAATCACTCATTTTACCGGGGGGATTGTCGGACGACTGACAGGTTCCGATTTGGCAAATGTGTATTCGATTGCTGCTATTCATATTAATATGGATGGTGTGTCTTCGGGAATTGGTGCAATTGCCGGCAAGGTGGATGACGCATCCCGTGCACATGTATTTTACGGACTTCAGTCGCAGAATAGTTATGATACATCAATAGGAATCCCCCGAAGCCAGATGGGATTATATGAAAATAGTTTTCTCAAGTCGCAGGATTTGGTTGATAAGTTGAATAACGGTGCTACAGGATCTAAATGGATTTATAATCCGTATTCTTATCCATCACTTTCGAATGAAAGAAAATAGACGTATTGTAGAATATGAAGATGAGGACCCAAGCGTTTAGTGAACTTATAAATAGCAGATTTGTTTAAAACACAAGTAATCATTAAATGGAAAATGCTATGGATCCTAATGCTTCAAAAAAAGATCGGGATGAAAATGAGATTATACCGATAGAAGATAATCTTCCTG
>JBOFKD010000149.1:0-1160 GCA_051657165.1 Bacteroidales bacterium
TTGATTTCGCAGAACAAAAGGTTTCTCCTCACTGTTTATTGGGATATTGAACTCTAAGTTTTTCAAACTAATCCTTAATGACTATGTCTGAATTAGATGCACTATTTGATCTTAAGGGAAAGGTAGCTATCGTAACCGGTGGCGGTGACGGAATCGGTAAAGGCAGCTGCGAGATTCTTGCTAAAGCAGGAGCTTATATTGTAGTAAGTGATCTATCATTAGAGAAAGCTCAGGCTGTGGCTGATGAGATCATTAAAAATGGAGGTAAGGCAATAGCTGTACCGTGTAATGTATTAAAAGATGAAGATTTGGTTGCATTGACAGAAGCAGCAGTCAAAGAATTTGGCACCATAAACATTCTGGTAAATAATGCAGGCGGTGGCGGTGGGGGACGTGAAAATCCATTCAAAATTGATCTGGCATATTTTGAACGCATCTTCAATTTCAATGTATTCAGTGCATGGCGTTTATGTCAGCTGGCCGTTCCACACATGGCTAAATCGGGTTACGGAAGTATTATTAATATAACCTCTATGGGAAGTATCAATAAAAGTCCGAACATGAGTGCTTATGCAGCATCTAAAGCTGCTCTGAATCACATGGCTGCGAATCTGGCATTTGACTTTGGTCCAATGGGTGTACGTATCAATAATATAGGTCCGGGAGCGACCAGAACTCATGCTCTGGAAACAGTCCTTACACCTGAGATTGAGGCTAAAATGCTGGAACATACTCCAATCAAACGTCTGGGTACAGTCGAAGATATAACGGGAGCAGTTCTTTATTTTGCAGCTCCGGTATCGGCCTGGGTAAGCGGACAAGTTCTGTTTGTAAATGGTGGTGGTGTACAAACATTAGACTGATATTATAAAGAAGAACCATGTTATCGAACAACTTATATCACTTAAAATTATTTCTTGCGAGAACACCTGATAATCATCTTCATTCATCTATATTTGTAGTCTAACATACATAATATTTCCAATCAAAAAACCAATAAAAACACGCTATATGGAAAATCAATTCGATTATAATCAGCAAATGGATGTAAAGTATGATTATCTTGAAAAAATAGAGGTTCCTGAAATTGTAAAAGGATGTACAGACAAATGGTTTAATCAGTCTTTATGCAATGTGAACAGTTCTGTGTTTCGTTTAGG
>JBOFKD010000150.1:0-1022 GCA_051657165.1 Bacteroidales bacterium
AAGAAGGGCTGAGACATAAAAAAAACTTCCAGTTCCGGATTTTGGCGGGCAAAAGAATAAACTACGGGGATCGTCATTGCGACATCCCCGATAGCAGAAAAGCGAGTTATAAGTATTTTATTCTTATTTCTTTGCATAAAGTACCGGGTTCAAGCTCGGATCGTTATACATTTTCATTTGCTTATAGACTTTCATATATTTCTTGCCATGCTCAATATCTGTCAACAACTGGTCAATTGCTGTTGATAAGTCATTTTTCTGCTCAAGAAGTATATTCAATTTGTTTTGGCATTGTTCAATATGAGCAGCTGCTGCATCCTGACGTGAAACTTCTTGTTCCATATGATAGATTTTCAAAGCCAAAATCGAAAGTCGATCCAGTGCCCATGCCGGACTTTCTGTATTGATCTGAGCATTTTCATCCGCTTTAATATCTTTATATTTATCCAGAAAATAACTATCTAATAATTCCACTAAATCTGTTCTGTCCTGATTTGATTTATCAATACGTCTTTTTATTTCCAACGCCTGAACAGGATCAATTTGCGGATCACGAATAATATCTTCCAAATGCCATTGAACTGCATCAATCCAGTTTTTCAGAAACAGGTAGTATTCAATCGAACGCAATTCGTATGGATTTTCCATTTGTGCGTCCACATTATCCATCGTGTGATAATAATTCGTACAATCAGAGAATATTTGGTTTGATAATTCGCTAAACTTCATAATTATAGAGTTTTTTGATTCAACATTGTATTGTATCGGACAAATATAAGGATTTATTGAGAACATGTATATATTTTTTCAATAAGAGTTAGTGAGAGATGATCTACAAAACGGTAACTTCGCATTACATATATAAAAAACAATGGATAGAACAAATTTTGAAATACAATTCGCACCTCTTCAAGGCTTTACTGAGGTCAATTACAGAAATGCACATCATCAGATTTTTGGTGGAGTCGATACTTATTTTACTCCGTTTGTACGGATTGAAAGGGGCGAATTCCGAAATAAAG
>JBOFKD010000151.1:0-1058 GCA_051657165.1 Bacteroidales bacterium
CGAAACTCCGGTTCGTTCTTATTTATACAACCCAGAAACTCCGGGTATGAATAAATTAGGTTTGACATGTGGTTTCTCATTCCGTCCAATAGAAAATCTATCTATTGACGGTGCATTTACATATACTCATGGATTTGAACGATCAGGCTCTTATATGTACGAGAATCCTTTGACGGGAAAAGAACAAGAGTTCTCAGGTAAATATAAAGTATCGGCATTTACACCGACACTTGGTTTGTCATACCAATTCTAAGAAATAGTAAGCTATTATAATTAGCGAAAGAGGGAGATCTGATCAGGTCTCCCTCTTTTCTTTTTTGCTTATGTCTTAAAATTTAAAGGTTGGTTAGTGGCAAAGGTTTTAAAAATTAATACATTTGCAGGCATATACTTTAATAAATGTGATATGATGCTTTCTAAATATATTTATCTGGTTTTCGGATTATTGGCTTTCGTAGCCTGTGGTTCGTCTTCATCCAAAACGACGGTTGATACAATTAAAGAAGAACCGGCGGCAAAGGTTAATGTTCCGGTATTTAATGCAGACAGTGCTTATCAGTTTGTGAAAATGCAGACTGATATGGGACCACGTGTACCTAACTCTGAAACGCATAAAAAGGCGGCTGGTATTTTGGCAGCAGAATTAAGAAGACACGGAGCTGATGTAAAAGTACAGGAGTTTGATGCATTGGCTTACAATCGTCAACTGCTTAAGGGATACAATATTATCGGGTCTTATAATCCGGAATCATCCAATCGTATTTTACTATTTGCGCATTGGGATACAAGACCTTATGCGGATGCCGATCCGAATAAAGCGAATCATAAAACGCCTATTGACGGAGCTAATGACGGAGCAAGTGGTGTAGGTGTGTTATTGGAAATGGCACGTCAGTTTGGGGTGCAGAATCCGACGATCGGAGTCGATATTATGCTTTTGGATTTAGAAGATTTCGGAACTCCTTATTTCGGAACAAATACAACCGGTGAAGAGGCTTATTGTCTGGGTTCGCAATATTGGGCAAAAAATCCGCATGAGCGCGGATACAAAGCCCGTT
>JBOFKD010000152.1:0-45313 GCA_051657165.1 Bacteroidales bacterium
ATAAGAATATTCTACAAATATTCTCTCTTTACTTATTAAATAAGCTCTCACTCAGACTAAGAAGCCTGGACTCGTTCATACTTAATAAATAAAGATCGCGTTAAAACTAATTTTCTCAATTTCCTCAATTTTTTAGTTACTCACATATGCTCTGTGTACAAATAATCAAAGAATAATATCTTCAAAGAAATTCTGAAAATTGCGATAATCAGTGTTTTCGCCTGATGAATTAATGATGAGATACTGAGTCCAAGCGTCTTCGTTTGAGATCAGTATAAAATCATTTATTCATAAAGATGTTTGCAAAACAGATTAAAATCGGGCAAAACACTTAATTGTGTGAGGTGTATTTTTTGCCTTTCCCATTTACTCCTTTACTCCTTGTAAAAATCTGTCTTTTGGGTGTTTGGTTCAGTGTGCAGGACATCACCCAGGCGGACACACGGGTCCGCACCCTACAATATCTCTGTCTTTTGTTTTTGGCGCTGTCCTCATGGTCCTCCACGTCCTCCACGTCGTCCACGTCCCCATCTTAGCGCCTCTTCCCATTGATACTGAACAAAAAAAAAGCACCCCGAAGGATGCTTTTTTATATTTTTAGTTTGTTCCACCGCCAGAATGTGATCCTCCACCTGAGTGATCTGAACAGGAAAGGGCTTTTACTGATGAGCTAACACCTGTAGCCTGTTTTACCTCTACTGGTATAACTACTGCATTTCCGCTAGGATCTACGATTTCAAAATCAGCACGGATTGTACGGTCTACAGCATATGATACGTAGTTGTACAGAGTATTCGGAGCAATAGTTGCCACACCTTTGCTAACTTTGACTGTGCGCACACCTTCGTCACCAAGCATACCTGTTACTTTTGCTTTCAGGCTTGCTGTAATTGTTGCTTTATCAGCAGCTGACAAAGCAGGTAATGCTGTGGCTACTAATGTTTCTACTGGTGTAGTATATACATAACCTGTACGTTCGCTTACTGTCTGAGTGTATTTAATTGGCTGATTTGCTCCACAAGCGTCATTAACTACAATATTTTCAAATATTTTAGTTGATACAACCGGTGTACCGTATGTTACTTTCACATCAGCATCAAGTGTATAGTTACTGAATGAATTAATTGTCAGAGCATATGTGTTTGTTGCCGGATTAAACTCAGGTTTAGAATCAACAAGATTTTTTGTTGGGGCAATATTAGCTGCGATGATACTTCCATAGCTATAGCCTTTTGGTAAAGAACTTTTAATAAATACTGGCGTAGCTGCAAATGATATATTAAATGGATGAAGATAAAGACCTATCAGAGATGGCATAGTTCCGTTAGCCACCGGAGCATAAGATGTAACGTAAATTTTAGTACCCGCTGCTGCTGCTCCTTTTGGGATAGTAATATCCAGTTGTACAGGAGATGACGCTGTCGGTGCTCCTGTAGAAAGTTTTTGTTCTTCGCCGGTTGCGATAATCGCTGCTGGTAATTTAAATAGTTTCGGGCTGATAATCGTAGTCTGATTGTCTGCCATTGTTGAGGCATCGCGTGTAACAGATTGAGAAATATATCCGTCTTTACGGAATTCTATCGAATAAACTGCTTTTGACTCAACCGATGCGGTATACTGACCTTTAGCATCTGTTGTTGCCGCTTTATTACCGTTAACCAGCACATCTACACCTGTTAGTGGCGTTGTACCTTCTTTAACCTCCCCTGCAAAATAATATGCTACCGGTATTTCTACTGACGGCTCTACCGGAACAACAGGTTCGTCCTTCTTACAACACGAAGAAACTGTTGCAAGAAACAAAAATCCAAACATAAATAGTTTAAAACTTCTCATAGCTCTCGAATTAAAATTAAATATAAAATAAAATTATTTTTGACGTATAATATTTTTATAGCATAAGTGATTTACTGAAACTTTATCTCAAAGAAATGCAGCCGTAAATTCTTTCTATCACTTAAATCTTAATAAACATGGAATTTTAGTTTACTCTTCTGAAAGAGTAACTGCTCTTTTAAATATAATCTTAAAACAATCTTACATTCGTTAAGTTCATTTACAGCCAGTTAGCTCTCATTAACGCCCAAATACACTCAAAAGTGCATTACGCAGATAACGCGGATTAAAACAGTCCTGAACGTATCCTTTATCAGGCTGATCAGTAAAACTCCAGCCTGCACGGTTCTGATTGTACTTACCTCCTACTTTTTCGTTAAACTCAAAAGCATAGTAAGGAGCAGTCATAGCACGCAGATAACCTTTACGTTTGTAATAACGTAAACCAATGGGTACACTGAAGTTAAATCCGCAACTACCATCACCGGCTATATACGTAGCAAAAAGCCCGATGCCTACATTCTTAAAACGACGCAGAAGATCAAAGCGTACACCATAATCTCCATACACATATCTTCCTCCCTGAACTTTAAGTTCAAGACTCTGCCAGTTGGTAAAATAAGATAAGGAGCCAATAGCATTGATTTTCGACCAGCTGTAGGCTGTGCATTTTCCATTATCCCAGTAAATAGCACCTGTCAGCCCGAGCTGAAATGCAGCCTGAAGTGCTCCGCCGGGTGTCACATAGCTGACCTTACTGAGGATTCCCTGACGCTTATTTGTAAAAAGACCTCCCCCGAGATGCAGGGACCATCCTTTGCGAAAGGCAAATTCCTGGGTCAGTGCAACAACTCCTGTGCGCACATATCTAGCTTCTCTGTCCATAATATCATTATATATGGGTATTTGTACCTGACCCACAAAACTGGCTCCTTTCCAGAGCTGAAGCTCGACCGCCGGATCTAGTCCCAGCTGAAGCTCCCATATTTTATCAAGAGATACATTCTGTATGCGAAAGTGAGGATATACAACCAAATCTGTGCGTCCTGCTGCCGGAGCTGTTCGTGTTGAAGAACGCAGCATACGGCTGTATTTCGCAGCATGCGTACTGAAACTTAAAGCCCGCACGGATGCTGCTGTGTATTTTTTATTCTGTACAGCTTCTGAGATTATCTGACGGGGAACTGTTACAGCCAGTTTTGCCACATCTTTCTCCAGAAGAACCAGTATCACATCACGGTCAACTCGTGATTGACGGAGCAGATCTAATGCAGATATTAACCCGTCTGCTTCGTTGCGCCAGGCAACATTTTCATAGGCTAATATAAGAGTATCACCCTGCTCACAGGAGCGTAGGTTTTCAAACCCCTTTGCCTGAAAAAGCGGAACAGGATTCTCCTGCGCTGCAAGCCGGCTAAAGGAAAGAAGTAAAAAAAGAAAGAATAAAAGGCAAATCCGAACATTTAATACGGATAGTATACTGATTACTTTTTTCATTTCCCGATCAATTAACGAATTCTAAAAATAAGCGCGGCTCCGCCTGTAAATGTATGAAACCGGAATGTGCCTGCCGTAAGCACCAGATGCCGGAACAGCATATAACGTATGCCTGCATTGGCATGGCGCCCATCATATTCGACCATTACCTGCATATCCGGGGCAAAAGCGGGTTTATAGGAGATTCCGGCCTGCAGGAAATGACTCTGATCTTCTGTTTCCCGATAAGTATAACCTAGAGAACAGGCTAATTCATGTCCGGATAAACGAATACTTTTTGTCGCTACAGCATATAACTTCATATGATAATTATTACCATTAAACCGCGCTATCTTAAGATCCTCACATCCTATTGCAAGTGATGGATACCAACGTCCTTCGTTTAATGGTCTGATCTTTGTATATACGGACCGGTCCTGATTGAACTTTCCGGATTTTACACGTAGTCCTGTAAAACGGAACCCGACATCCCAGAATGGAAGAAATGTAGCACTTACATAATAGTTCCAGCTATCATAATTCCATTTGGGAACATCAATAATCCCGGCCGGAAGGTAATTTCCTCCGCCCATAAATGAACCACCGGCATTCATATCTGCTGTAGGAATGGTTAGTAAGCCCTGATTCCCAAAGACTGTCTGAGCGCAAAGTGAATGGTTGAAAAAAAGAAGGATAAGAGCAAACAGTATATCTCTGATTTTTCTATGCATGTGTTCATGTATTGGATACGAGACCGCTAAATTATATATATTTTGTTTAATTTGAAAAAAAGGAGAACAAAAAATAATATTGAATACAAAAATACAATATCTCAAAGACTGTGACGACATGGACGACCATGAGGACGGCATTAAAAGGCAGTTGAACGCTGGCGCTGTTGATCACTAACGTTGTTGATCGCACCTCCGGTGCTGTTGATAGCCTTCGGCTGAGAAAGGCAATGCCTCAAAGGCAATGACGACATAGACGACAATGGGGACGGTATTAAAAGGCAGTTGATCGCTGACGCTGTTGATCACTAACGTTGTTGATCGCACCTCCGGTGCTGTTGATAGCCTCCGGCTGAGAAAGGCAATGCCTCAAAGGCAATGACGACATGGACGACCATGAGGACGGCATTAAAAGGCAGTTGATCGCTGACGCTGTTGATCACTAACGTTGTTGATCGCACCTCCGGTGCTGTTGATCGCCTTCGGCTGAGAAAAAACCACTTCAAGTAATTGAGTAAATTGTACTAATCAGTGTTTTGCCTGATGAATGAAGGATGAGATACTGAGTCCAAGCGTCTTCGTTTGAGATCAGTATAAAATTATTCATTCATAAAGCTGTTTGCAAAACAGATTAAAATCGGGCAAAACACTTAATTGTGTGAGATGTATTTTCAGCCTTTCCCATTTACTCCTTTACTCCTTGTAAATATCTGTATTTTGGTAATCCGAAACAGTGTGCTGTACATCAACGGAGACGATATCTATATCGTCTCTACAGACGAACATACGGCCACGTTGGCATTGATGCATTTTGCAATGCGGACGTCCGCCAGACATCCCTACGAAAATCTGTGCTAATTGTGGTAATCAGTTATTGGATAGATTATGGAATAAGAGAAATTCGAATCTGAGCTTCTTAGTTCAAGTGAGAGTTTACCTTATTATATAATCAGGAGATGCGATAGCAGATCCAATCAGAAATCCAATAACTTAATTGTGTGCGATGTCTTTATATATGTCTTTAATATATAGTAATAGTGAATGTATTCACCTAATATACTGAGATGTCTTTCTGCCTTTCTCATTTACTCCTTGTAAATATCTGCCTTTTGTTTTTGGGCGCTGTCCTCCATCTTAGCGCCTCTTCTGCATTTCTAACAGCAGTCTCCATATATTAGGATCAGATAATTCGCTACGCTCCCGATGTTATCACATCTTAGGACACGAACTGAATAAATTCACTCAAATAAGAATTTGGACTCATTTCATCAGCTCCCATCCTATTCTTCTGATCTATTTCTATATATTACAGATATATTATTCAAATACAAACTCTTATATTCTTAAATAGTCTTTGTGGGTAATTTGAAGAGGTGTGCAGGTGATCAACACGGGCGGACACACGGATCCGCACCCTACAAAACGCATTTCTAAGAGATTGCCACAAGGAGTTCAGGAGTTAAAGGAGTAAGATTATAATCCTTTAAACGGGCGTACGCTCTGAAACTCCCGTACTCTTTGTTAATATATGTCTTTTGTATTTCGTCACTGTCCTCATCTTAGCGCCTCTTCTTAAACAAAAAAAGGACAGCCTTACGGCTGCCCTTTTAAGTATTACATAACCTTTTTACTGGTTTGATTCTGCGGAGTAATTACTCTGACAATAACAGGGAAATGGTTTGTTGAATAGCGGGATTCTCCCGATTCTTTGTTTTCTCTGCGTATTTGCCGGCCCTGGAAATCATAAACTTCAACTGTAGCGGCTTCGCCTTTTACAACGATATCGTTGCCGGAACGATAAATGCTTACTTTTTCTTCGGTTCCGATCTCTTCATTGCTTGTGGCAACAGGTGAAAGAGTGAACTCTACTGGTTGTCCGTGCTGACAGGTAGCTGTAACAGTTGTCATTCCGTTTGCTGCAGAAACAGTTAATCCGGCTAACTTGTTATTCATTTCCCATTCTCCTTTCAGGACGATGCTTCTTTGTACAGGCTGACTTTCCTGAGCATTGGTGTATTCATATTTCGTCTGATTGATATCCGGACTACAGATACTCATCACCAGTTCATCACCATTTTCACGAAGCATGACCATCGTTTCAGCATCCCCTTCCATCAGATATGCATCATCCGGATTATTCCATGCGTCAAACAAAGAATAGGCACGGATATGCTCAAGCGGAAAGTGTACGGCATGTGCAGCTTTTGAATGTTCGAGAACTTCGTAGCCTGTGTTTCCTTTTTTACAATCGTCTGCCTGCTGCGGATCTGCTTCAAGCAGAATCATATATTCATACGATTTGTCCTGAGGTGCCACCCCGTGGTTGAGATAAGCTACGGCAAAATCACCCGATGTGTTTGCCATTTTCTTATTCTCTCTGGAATTTTGTGTGGATTTATTCACCAGCACTTCCTGTCCGCGCGGAATATAATAATAGTTTCCGGTAAGGTCTTTCAGTATTTGATTCTCTGAGACTGGAAGATTTGCACTGTAAGGAAAGCCGGTCTCTTTGGTCCCGTTCACCTCAACAACTTCAGATGTCTGGAGCAATGCCTGCTGAAACAGTGTCGTTTCGGTAGGAGCTGACTGATTGGTGTTATAAATATCACTTCCCAGGCAAACTAGTTTATTTCCTGCGCAAAATACAGATTTACGCGCACGAAAATCTCCTGTAAAATTCGTGAATCCCATCTCACCGAGCTTCATGGCAAACATCCCGTAACGTCCTTCCAGGGAAGATGTACCGGCAAAACGTTCGCGCTGACGCAACATAAAGTCACCTGATGCCGGAGAATTCAGTTTATCCCACGGTAAATGAATAGTAGTAGCACCCGGAACACGGTTCCAGTTCCATCCGTTTTCGACAAAACGGCTCGCTTGCTCACTCACAGGATATGCTCCTTCAATAGCTTGCGGTGAAGGAGTTCCGATAATAAGTACGGATCCGTAGCTCTGATAGCGGCCAAAACGGTTATTCTCTGCATAAATTTCGCTTCCCCACAGAATATTGCTCATTCCTTTCAGACTGACCATCTGATCCTTGTAGCGATACGTTCCGTGATTGGCATAGTTAAATACATAGAATCCCTGAGGGGCTGTAGCTTTAGTTACGCCTGCTGCCGTGAAGGCTTTATTCATATTGATATCTGCCGTATAAAGTTTTTGTCCCTCTTTGATACGCATAAAATCAGCGGCCAGATCTTTGTCCATATATGTTCCGGCCTGCGCAGCATAACCGAATGCTGTAGCCCCCATTGAACTGATCTCTCCGTTGAACGGATTACGTCCGCAGATGCCTAATCCCCATGAACGAAGATTTGAATAATTACGGGAAGCTTCCAGAGCAAGCTTCATCACTTCGCGGGCTTCATCGGTAATGGTAAATGAAGTTGCATTCACACACGACAGATAACGTCCCAGATAAGCAAGACCAGGCACACCGTAAGCAGGATAGTGTCCGCCATGGTGGAAGATTGTTCCATCCACTTTGATTCCGCCAATAGTACCCGGTGTAATACGTAAGGAGCCGGACACCCAACGGGATAGTCCGCGAAGTTCGCGCAGGCGTTCCTGCTCATCTGTATGCATTGAAGCGCATGCCAGTTTTGGCAATATCAGTGTATTCCACGAATCGGTGATCTCATCACGCAATACATTAAATGGCTGACGGCACTCAGCCAGTCCGCTCCAGTAGGAAACCATTTTATAGGCATCTTCCCAGAGATTGTTATCCGTAAGTATATCCTGCATCCACCAGATAGCTCCGTAAAGTTCCCGTGTATTATATCCGTAATGATGGTTTGTACCCATCCCGCTCTCGTAAGCAAAACCCTGATCAAGAGCATATTTTACTGCGCTGATAAACGTTTGCTTATCGGCTTCATTTTTATCTATATACCAACCTCTGGCTGATAAATCGAGTAGTTTATTTAGTTGTGTAAAATTTACATCTCCGCTGCGAACATTGTCATTCTGCATAAGCGGAGCTCCCTTACCTTCCGGTGTAAGCTTTACTGTTTTCACCAGATTATCGAGCGTTGTACGATCAGAGGCTGAAAGAGTTTTTCCTTTCACCACTCCTTTTATAGCTGTGACAATCGATTGCATTTCTTTTTGCTCCTGAGCTGTAGGTGCAACAAGCGGAAGATCATAGGGCTGAGTATTCCATTTATGAAGTAGTCCCCAGTGCCAGATCTCGCGCCCGATATGACGGTTATTCTCCGGAATCTGGGCATCGGGAGTAGCCTGACGGTCAACCTGACTAACAAACTGAAGACGGTCAATGTAAATATCTCCTTTCTGAACACCTTCAGGAGACTGAATATTCAGGACAGACACATACTTCTTAACCGGAGATTCTCCGGCAGGAGTCCACATATCTTTATAGGCAATCCAGGCTGCACGCCATCCGGTGAAATTCATGTGAAAGTCAAACGTATATTGTACCCGTCCCTGCTCATCGAGAAAATTAAACTTCAATGGTTTGTCCAGAGGTGTTTCGTTGTAGATCCAGCATTTAATACCACTCCGGTTATCAAAGGATGATACAATACTTTTAATATCCGCATCGGTGAATGAGAGAACACTGGGTCCGTTGTCCCAGTTCCAGTTCAGAGACTGAAGACCATCCTTGTAATGCTTTTTGGATAAAGATAGGGTTCCGGCTTCTACTTTTAACGTAGAAGGAACAGAAGACGATTCAAAGTCGTGGGCATAACACCCCAAAGCAGTCATAGCATAAACTCCGGCTATAAGCAAACTTTTCTTGTTTAGGTTCTTTCGGTAATTCATTAATCTGTAATTATCTCTGTATAAATAATCTATTAATCTGAAGTGCAGCAGCTTCAAAAAAAGAAATTCTGCATTTACTTTATTGCTACTCAGCAACGAAAATAATACATTTTCAGAGATAAACAAACATTTAAGTTCTTCAGACTTTTAAAATGCTACAAGATATCACCAACTTCATAACATGATGCAAGATAGTCTGGTGATTCATAATAAAGACTGCTATTGTAATCTTCTAATTTACGGGATAACCAAGAGTCATACACTTCTGCTAAAGCAGGTATTACTTCTTTTCCTGTCAACAAACAGACACTTAATATAAGCCTCTTATAAACTTTACCTATATCCCAATGAGTAGGAATTGAGAATTTACACAGAGCTATATTATCAAAATGTCCCTTAGGTATTGCTGATGATTCTATCAAAGACTCTGCCAGCTTATCTATATTTTCAGAATGGTATACATCAGATAGATTATATATCTTCTGTAATTGACATATACCTATTGACTTAACTATTACATTTCTATGATTCTTTGTCTTTCTTGCAATATATTCAATCAGACTGCATAGAAAAAACAAGTCATTATCTTCTTTTTTTTCACGTCCTTTCATAGCCGAACTTCCTCACTATTTATATATTTTATTTGATTAATTCCCTCCAGAGTGCAAAAGTTTATCTGATGAGTGGGCTTTTTAAACTTAGCCATAACCCAGAATTGCTCACGATTAATAACCCCACTGAAATAATCTGAAATATAATTGTAGATCTGATCATCTGCCATTGCCCCAATTACTATATCATAACAATGAGGTTTACCATTTCTACAATTGACGATAAAATCCAACCATTCTTCAGTCATCTCCTGAAAGTGTAAAATACGAAGATTTCCAACATTGTGAAACTGATAAATGCTAACAATAGGTGTATCATACCTTAAGGCCCATCTTTCTGCCTGACTTTTAATATTAGTACAATAAAAGCCCGGACCAAAATCTTTTGTAAATCTATCCTGACGAATTTCAGGATATTCTACAGCACAATATCCTCCATGATATAATTCTATTGAATTTTCCATATTAATAAAAATACCCTCAATTTATTCGATATAACAAATGTAGTGTTTACATATTTTCTGTCAAAAAAAAAGCCGGACTAAACTCTTAGTCCGGCTTTTTTATATGGAGAATCATTCAGACTCTGAATATTGATTCATTTCCCAAAAATCGAAATGTTATCTGTACATTATTCTTTCTTGCCCGGTTTAAGATCAAATGAGAAACCTATTAAGCTGATTCCGTAATAAATCATCATGAAGGCAGAAATAAATACAATTGTAAAGGCTGCTGTAACAGGAAGCATGATAAAGATCCATGAAAGAATCATCAGAATAATTCCGTTAATCAGATATAACCACCAGTATTTATAGTCACCCATCATCATAAATGCGGAAGTAATGGATGATACCCCTTTAAACATAAACAGGAATCCATAAATATAAGGCAGGGAGGCCTCTGTAAGTCCGAGATTCATGATCAGAATGATGGCCACAAAGATATCGATAATACCGCCTGCCAGGAACCAGCCCCAACCATGCAGCTGTTTTTTAAGTGTGGTAGTCATTACGATCTGAGAAATACCAATAAAAAGCAGGAACCAGCCAAACAGTAAAGCGATTACTTCATACCCTATCTGTGGTGCTGTTGCTAACCAAAATCCGCCTAAAGCTACGACAATACCAATAATCAGAAAAAGCCACCAGCTTTTACTTTTTCCCCAAAAGTTTAATGTTTCGTTCATAATGTAATTCTATATAGTTAAGATTTTTATACGCATTAAACAATCTATCGGCTCTTTTGGATTAATAAAGGCGGGTTAATTTATCGTAAATAAATAGTAGCGGAATGCAAGTGATGTCTACAGCTATCAATATTAACTAAAAAAGAGAATGCCGGATAACCGGCATTCTCTTTTTTAGTTAATATTGTTCCGACTCATTCGGGAAATCTTTCGATTTCACATCTTCAATATAGCTACCAACTGCTTCAATAATAATATCATGAAGATTTGCATAGCGTCTCAGAAAGCGTGGAGAAAAGTCTTTATTGATACCCAGCATATCATGCATAACCAATACCTGACCATCAACATCCCCTCCTGCTCCGATACCGATAACCGGAATCGTAAGTTCGGCAGCAACCTGCGCAGCAAGTTTAGCCGGAATTTTCTCAAGCACTAAAGCAAAACATCCGATTTCTTCAAGCAAACGAGCATCTTCAATCAGCTTTTTAGCTTCGGCCTCTTCTTTCGCCCGAACTGTATAAGTCCCGAATTTATTGATTGACTGCGGTGTAAGTCCCAGGTGTCCCATAACAGGAATACCTGCACAAAGAATACGCTCGATAGACTCGCGGATCTCAGCGCCACCTTCCATTTTGACACAATCGGCATGTGTCTCTTTCATTATACGGATAGCAGACGAAAGAGCCTCCTTTGAATTCCCCTGATATGTACCAAATGGCATATCTACAACTACTAATGCACGGTTCACGGCACGCATAACTGATTTTCCGTGGTAAATCATCTGATCCAGCGTAATTGGTAAAGTAGTAACGTTACCGGCCATAACATTGGAAGCTGAGTCGCCAACAAGAATTACATCAATGCCTGCTTTATCAATAAGAGTAGCCATAGAATAGTCGTATGCTGTAAGCATAGAGATTTTCTCTCCACGCTGTTTCATCTCAATCAAACGATGAGTTGTCACCTTTCTGGTGTTAGGCGTATGAACTGACATAATATAAAAGTCTGAGTTTAGTGTTATTTTATTGTTATTTGAGATTCTGTGATTACACAGATTGATTTATAATTTTCAGATCGGAAATAAAATTCCGGATATCTTCTACAGTAGTATCCCAGGATGTAACAAAGCGAACCACTTCTGCTTTCTCATCCCATACGTAGAAAAAATGTTTCTCCTGCATTTTATCCGAAACCGGTTTAGGCATTCGTACAAAAAGAATATTGGCTTCGACGGGCATAATCAGATCATACAAGCCGAAGGATGCAAGTTCAGCAGCTAACATACGTGCCATTTCATTGGCATGAGCTGCATTTTTAAGCCATAGATTGTCATTAAAATAAGGAATAAACTGAGCTGATGCATATCTCATTTTGGAATAAAGCTGAGCAGACTGCTTACGTACAAAAGGTAAATGCTTGCTTATTTCCGGACGAAAAGAGACAACAACCTCTCCCATCATCATTCCGTTTTTTGTTCCGCCCAGGCTCAGTATATCTACTCCGCAGTCAACTGTCAGTTCTTTGAGGGAAACGCCAAGTGCCGCAGCTGCATTATGAATACGGGCCCCATCCATCAGAACATACATACCGTAAGCGTGAGCCAGATCTGCAATCGCACGGATCTCCTCACAGGTATAAATGGTTCCGAACTCTGTACATTCAGAAATGTAAACCAGTTTCGGCTGCGAATGATGCGCATCACCAAAACCGGTAAGTTCTGGTTTAATCAGTTCAGGAGTAAGTTTACCGTTTTCAGCAGGAATCGTTATAATCTGGCATCCTGAAATCTTGACCGGAGCTCCGCACTCATCGCAGAAGATATGCGCAGAGCGGGCTGCAATCACAGAATGATAAGAATGTGTAGCTGCCGTAATAGCAATCGTATTAGCCCCTGTCCCGTTAAAAACGAAAAAAGGCTCAGCATCCTCGCCAAAAACATCTTTGAGCAGGGCTGTTGCTTTTTCTGTCCACGGATCATTGCCGTAACCGGGTGCATGATTCTGATTTGCGTCAATCAGTGCCTGCATAATAGCAGGATGCACTCCTGAGTTATTATCGCTTCCAAAACTTCTCATTCTGTCTATGCTTTATTATTTTGATTCGTTGCTGTCTTTGATATCGGGCACAAATGTAAATAATTCGCATAACAGAGACATTATGTTTGTATATTTTTTACCTTTACTTCCGTTAAATGCGTTTGTAAAAGATATTAATCCAATTATATGGCCAAAGTCTCAAAATCAGTATTTGTTTGTAATTCTTGCGGTTACGACTCACCCAAATGGGTAGGTAAATGCCCCTCATGCGGCAACTGGAATAGTTTTACGGAAGAAGTGGTTTCAAAATCTTCGAAAAACTCTCCCATGCTGTCTGTCGAAAAAATACGGACTAAACCCCAGCCTATTCTTGAAATCGCTGTAGATGAAGAGGTTCGGCTTGATATGCACGATCAGGAATTTAACCGTGTGCTGGGCGGAGGCCTTGTAAAAGGATCCGTTATCCTGCTGGGCGGTGAACCCGGTATCGGTAAATCCACTCTGATTCTTCAAACAATTCTGAAACTTCAGGGTGTAAAAGTATTGTATGCATCGGGAGAAGAAAGCTCCCGTCAGATTAAGTTGCGGGCAGATCGTATCCCGCACATGAATCCGGATTGTTATATCGTCTGCGAAACTTCGCTTGAAGAGATTATGAATCATATCCGGAATGTACAACCTCAGTTACTTATTGTTGACTCCATACAGACGATAGCCACAGAGCATATCGACTCTTCGCCGGGAAGTGTTTCGCAGGTAAGAGAATGTGCGGCAGCCATCCTGAAATATGCAAAAGAAAATCATGTTCCTGTATTTATTATCGGACATATAAATAAAGAAGGAACAATTGCAGGACCAAAAGTCCTGGAACATATTGTAGATACCGTTCTTCAGTTTGAAGGAGATCAGCACTATATGTACCGGATTCTTCGTTCAACGAAAAATCGTTTCGGAAATACGGCTGAACTGGGTATATACGAAATGCGTCAGGATGGACTGCGCGAGGTGAGTAATCCCTCTGAAATGCTTCTCTCTCTTAATTCAGACGCTCTGAGCGGAGTATCCATCGCTTGTGCCATTGAAGGCGTCAGACCTTTTCTGATAGAGACTCAGGCTTTGGTGAGCACAGCCGTTTATGGCACACCACAACGCTCTGCTACGGGATTTGATATCCGAAGAATGAATATGCTTCTTGCCGTTCTTGAGAAACGTGTAGGTTTTAAACTCGCTCAGAAAGATGTATTCCTGAATATCGCCGGAGGACTGAAAGTAAATGATCCGGCAATTGACTTATCTATTATTTCGTCCATTTTATCATCGAATCTGGATATAGCTATTGACAAAAATATTTGTATGGCGGGGGAAATCGGATTATCCGGTGAAGTACGTCCCGTAAACCGCGTTGAGCAGCGAATCATGGAAGCTGAGAAACTGGGGATGAAGCAGATACTTCTTCCGGCAGATAATCTAAAAGGACTAAATCTGAAAAAGCACAAGATTGAAGTGACTGGTGTACGAAAAGTAGAAGAGGCCTTCCGGGTATTATTCGGATAAGAAAAAGAAGTTCTAAATATCAATTTGTTTAAATTTTCGGTTAAACAATATTAATTTATTAGAGTTTTTCAGAGATTAACTATATTTACGGTGTTGTTCAAATTTTACAATGAGAACAACACCGTATTTTTTTTATTGGATTAACAAGTATTGTTTAGCCAAATCTGACCAAACAATCGCATGAAAACTCAAAAAGATGGGAAAAATTACAAAAGAAGCAGCTTTGCTTTATCATTCAGAAGGGAAACCCGGAAAAATAGAGGTAGTACCTACAAAACCATATAGTACACAAACAGACTTATCGCTTGCATATTCTCCGGGGGTAGCTGAACCTTGTCTGGAAATTGAGAAAGATAAAAATTTAGCGTATAAATACACTGCAAAAGGAAATCTTGTTGCTGTAATCTCTAACGGTACAGCCGTTTTGGGTTTGGGTGATATCGGAGCTCTGGCAGGAAAGCCTGTAATGGAAGGAAAAGCTTTACTTTTCAAAATATTCGCAGGAATTGATGTGTTTGATATTGAAATAGACGAGAAAGATCCTGAAAAATTCATTCAGACCGTAAAAGCAATCTCGCCAACCTTCGGAGGTATTAATCTGGAGGATATCAAAGCTCCGGAATGTTTTGAGATTGAAGACAGACTGAAAGAAGAGCTTGATATTCCGGTGATGCATGATGATCAGCACGGAACAGCAATCGTTACATCAGCAGGTTTACTAAATGCATCATTACTGACCGGAAAACCGGTTGATCAGATGAAAATCGTGGTGAATGGTGCGGGTGCCTCTGCCAGTTCTTGTACACGCTTATACATGATGCTGGGTGCACGTAAAGAAAACATCGTGATGGTAGACAGTAAAGGCGTTATCTCAAAGGCCCGTACAGACCTGAGTGAATCTAAGAAATCATTCGCAACAGATCGTACAGAGTTAAAGACTCTGGCTGATGCATTGGTTGGTGCTGATATGTTCTTAGGATTATCCGTTGCTGATGTACTGACTCAGGATATGGTCCGTTCGATGGCTGATAATCCGATTGTTTTTGCCTGTGCAAATCCAAATCCGGAAATTTCATATGCTAACGCTATGGCTTCACGTCCGGATATTATCTTTGCTACCGGACGTTCAGATTATCCGAATCAGATAAATAATGTACTGGGATTCCCTTATATCTTCCGTGGTGCACTGGATTGCGGTGCAAAAAGCATCAATGAGGAAATGAAACTGGCTGCTGTTAAAGCTTTGGCTGAACTGGCACGCAAACCAGTACCCGAAGTCGTAAACGATGCTTATAATGTAGACAAGCTTACTTTCGGAAGAGAGTATATCATTCCGAAACCGCTGGATCCGCGTTTGCTGGAAACGATTTCTCCGGCCGTAGCCAAAGCAGCTATTGAGTCAGGTGTAGCACGCAATCCTATAACTGACTGGGATAAATATATTGAGCATCTTCGCGAACTGATGGGTAAAGACAATAAATTAATCAGACGCATGTCTGAGAAAGCCCGTAAGTCACCGAAACGTGTTGTTTTTGCTGAGGCTTATCATGAAAATATGCTGAAAGCTGCTGCTGAAGCTCTGAGCGAAGGTGTATGTTTCCCTATATTATTAGGTAACGAAGAGCGCATTGAAAAACTGGCAGCAGAACATCATATCGATCTGACTGGTATGGAAATTGTGAATCTGCGCCATGACCGTGAAGAGGAAAGACGTCAGCGCTATGCCGGCATACTTGCGGCAAAGAAAGGACGTGACGGTATAACAGTCAATGAAGCCCGTGAACGCATGAACGACCGAAACTATTTCGGGATGATGATGGTCGAAACCGGAGATGCTGATGCATTTATCACCGGAATGTATACACGCTATTCTGAAACAATCGAAACAGCGAAGGACATTATCGGGCTACAACCGGGATTTGATCACTTTGGTGCAATGAATATTGTAAATTCGAAAAAAGGAACTTACTTCCTGGCTGACACATTGATCAACAGACATCCGTCAACCGAGACTTTGATTGACATTGCCCGTCTGGCTGAGAAAACAGTTAATTTCTTTGCACACAAACCGGTAATGAGTATGCTTTCTTATTCTAATTTCGGCGCTGATGCAATTGGTAGTCCGGCATCTGTAAAGAAAGCCGTAGAATATCTTCATACAAATCATCCGGAAATATTGGTAGATGGAGAAATGCAGGTTAACTTTGCCATTAACACTGAGCTGAGAGATGAAACATTCCCGTTCAGCAAAATTAAAGGCATGGAAGTTAACACGCTTATCTTCCCGAATTTGAGCTCAGCAAATATCGGCAGCCGTATGTTAGCTGAATTAGGGGATGCAGAAATTATTGGTCCAATTCAAATGGGATTGAACAAACCTATTCACTTCACAGATATTGAAAGCTCTGTACGTGACATCTTCAATCTGACTGTAATCGCAGTTCTGGATGCGGCTTGTTCAAACATTGAATCTAATTCATGTAAATAAAATGCGTAAATTAAACTCTTTTCGGATAACGTGTATTATCCTGCTATGGTTTGCTTTGGCTTACCTGTTGATTCAAGGTCATGGAGGATTTACTCCTAAAGTGATATTTATTCTGATTGCATCGGGTATTGTTATTTTTGTCCCGATCTATAAGTATCTCCGGAGAGGGAAAAACTTATAAAAAAAGCTCCGGTGGAAATTTCCACCGGAGCTTTTTAATTTTGAGAAGATTAACCTCCGGCTGTTATTCAGCCAGATTTATTGCGTAATAAGCTGTTTTCCCATTCGGATAAACACCCATTATAAACATTCCCTGTTCGTTGGCATTCCCCTGACGAATCTCCTTGATTATTTGCTCCATATCGCTAACCGAGGCCACTCTGCGGTTATTTACCTGTAGCACGATGAATCCCTTGCGGATACCTGCCTGAGCAAACTTACCACCTTTCACCTCATTCACCTGAAGACCGCTGCGTATTCCAAGCTGCTGCTTAACCTGAGCAGATACAGGCTGGAACGCTGCACCCAGTTCACTCAAGCCCATTTCTTTTGTGATCTCTGTATTACCCTGCTGGTTCTTTAACGTTACTGCAAGAGATTGCTTATCTGTTCCACGCATTACAGAGACTTTCACTTTATCTCCGGGACGGTAACGGCTTACCTGCTCCTGTAGTTCTGATACGGATTTAGTAGGCACATCATTGATTGCGACGATTACATCACCGGCTTTAATTCCGGATTCGGCTGCCGAACCCCGTTCAACCACTTCTGCGACATAAACGCCTTCCAGTGTAGCCAGTTTTTTCTCTTTCTGTAACTCCGAATTAATATCAGCAATACTTACACCAAGAACCGCACGCTGAACTGACCCGTATTGCTTAAGATCCGTCACGATTTTACTTGCAATACTAATAGGTACAGCAAAAGAGTAACCGGCAAAATTCCCTGTTTCAGATGCTATTGCCGTGTTTATACCTACGAGCTCACCGCGTGTATTCACAAGTGCGCCTCCGCTATTACCCGGATTTACAGCAGCATCAGTCTGAATAAAAGACTCAATGCGAAGAGGTCCTGCATTAGCCAGAATATTAATATTACGGGCTTTTGCACTCACAATCCCAGCTGTGACTGTTGAAGTCAGATTAAACGGATTACCAACTGCAAGCACCCACTCACCAATTTTTAATTTATCAGAATCACCGAAAGGAATAGCTTTCAGATCATTCGCTTCAATTTTAATCAGTGCAATATCGGTTGACGGATCTGTGCCTACCAGTTTTGCCTTATAGCTTTTCTTATTATCAAGTGTTACTGTAATCTCATCCGAACGGTCAATCACATGATTATTAGTCACGATATATCCGTCAGATGAAATAATAACACCCGATCCGAAACCTTTTTGAGGTTGCTGTTGTTGAGGCATTTGAAAGCCTCTGTCGCCGAAGAAAAAATCAAAGAACGGATCTCTCGACTGTCCTCTGCCCACAGATGCAGTCTGATTAATTGTAGATTGTATATGTACAACTGAATGAATCGTTCTTTCTGCTGCCTGCGTAAAGTCTGTCGTAGCAGACTGAACACCCGCCGATGAGGTAAATGAAACCGGACGGGAATACGTTTCGTCCGCTGATACCGGATTTGTGCTTTTATTATTTACAAGGCTATACAAACCAATGGTAGCACCTGAACTTAGCACGGATACTAATACTAAGCCTAAGAATTGTTTAGTACTTTGTTTCATAAGTCTTAATTTTAAATGTTTAGAGTATATGATTCAAATTAGTTACTGTGACGAACAACAGACATTTATGATATCTGCTGTTTGATTTCGGGGACCAAAATAGTAAAAGGTTTAATATACTACATTGCATTGCATACTACTTTAAGTATATTTAATCCGATATAACATTTTCTAAAAGAATCAGCCAGTAAATCATTGCTGATTATCTATTTATTAAAGAGATAATGATGAATTATTCGTTTTAAAGACGAGAAATAATAGGAATATACTAAATTTGCAAAACATTCAAACAGAAAAAATAGAACAATGTACGGAACAAAGAAAATAAGTGGACACATTTATTATGTAGGTGTGAACGATCGCACCACTGAACGCTTTGAACGTTTGTGGTCGCTTCGTAAAGGAATTTCATATAACTCTTATCTGATTGTTGACGAAAAAATTGCTCTCGTTGATACAGTAGATATCTGTTATATCGAAATATTTCTCAAAAAAATAGACCGGATCCTGAAAGGTCGCGCCATTGATTATCTGATAGTAAATCACATGGAGCCGGATCACTCTTCATCAATTGGGATTATAAAACAAAAATACCCGAACATCCGGATTGTCGGAAATGCAAAAACAATCGGAATGATCGATGGCTTCTATGGCATTACAGGTGCTGAAATGGAGGTTAAAGAAGGAGATACTCTGAATTTAGGCCATCATAATCTGAGTTTTGTGTTTGCCCCTATGGTACACTGGCCGGAGGTAATGATGACTTATGATTCGACAGATAAAGTATTGTTCTCAGCTGATGCATTCGGTTGCTTCGGTACACTGGATGGCGGAGTTATTGACAAAGAAATGTCTATTGAACGCTACTGGCCTGAGATGTACCGCTACTACGCCACGATTGTAGGTAAATACGGTGCTCCTGTACAGAAAGTTCTTCAGAAACTAAGTTCATACGACATCAATTACATTTGTTCTCTACATGGTCCGGTATGGAAAAAACATATCAGTGAGGCTGTAACAATCTACGACAAACTAAGTCGCTATGAAGGTGAAGACGGAGTCGTAATAGCATACGGAAGTATGTACGGGAATACAGAAGAAATGGCAGAAGCCATTGCTGCGTCACTTGCCGAGAATGGAATTAAGAAAATTGTTATGCACAATATGTCGAAGTCAGATATTTCTGAAGTACTGGGAGATGTATTCAGATACAAAGCATTGATTATCGGCAGTCCGACATACAGCAATGAATTATTTCCTGAAGTAAAAGCTCTGACTGACAAAATACAGACACGTGATGTAAAAAACCGTATCTTTGCTTACTTCGGAAGCTATGCATGGGCAGGTGCATCCGTTAAACATCTCGCTGCTTTCGGCGAAAAAATGAAATGGGAAATCATCGAACCTCAGTCTGTAGAAATGAAACAGGGTATGAGCGATGAAATTCTTGTGAAATGCTATGAGTTAGGTAAAGCGATGGCTGAAAGGCTAAAACAATCATAAAACTAAAACATCATTTAACTATGAGATTAATTATCCAGCCGGACTATGCAAATGTTTCGGAATGGGCAGCAAACTATGTAGCTGCAAAAATTAAAGCATTCAATCCTACAAGCGACAACCCATTTGTTTTGGGTTTACCAACAGGTGGATCTCCGCTTGGAATGTACAAAAAGCTTATCGAACTAAACAAAGCTGGCGTGGTTTCTTTCGCTAATGTTGTAACATTCAATATGGATGAATACTGTAACCTGCCTAAAGAACACCCTGAAAGCTACCACTCATTCATGTGGAACAATTTCTTCAATCACATTGATATCAACGCTGAGAATGTGAATATTCTTAACGGAAATGCGGAAGATCTTGAAGCTGAATGTCAGCGCTATGAAGATAAAATCAAATCATATGGCGGAATCCATTTGTTCCTGGGCGGAATTGGTCCTGACGGACACATTGCTTTCAATGAACCGGGTTCTTCTCTTGCTTCACGCACACGCGTTAAAACTCTGACTACTGATACAATTATTGCGAACTCACGTTTCTTCGACAACGATGTAAACAAAGTTCCTAAAACTGCGGTTACTGTTGGTGTCGGCACTGTACTTGATGCTAAAGAGGTTCTGATTATCGTGAACGGACACAACAAAGCACGTGCTTTATACCACGCTGTTGAAGGTTCAATTAACCAAATGTGGACTATCAGCGCTCTTCAAATGCATCCGAAAGGAATCATCGTTTGTGATGATGCTGCAACAGCAGAAATTAAAGTAGGAACTTACAAGTACTTCCTTGATATTGAGAAAGAACACCTGAGTCCTGCTTCTCTATTGAAATAATTTGTGTAAATAATGCACAAAATCTAAATGTAAGAGGAAACGAATCATTTCGATGATTCCGTTTCCTCTTTTTTTATTTTCATACTAACCCGAAAGCTATCCCTTAAAATAAATGACAATTTGCACACTCCGATTTGTATTAATATCCTATTTTTCCTCAAATAGGATTGATAATAAAGGCAAAAATCTTGCATATTATGACAAATTGTGTATATTTGGGTCAGAAATTATTCTATTGCCATAAGTTAGTCTGACTAATGAATGTCACAGGAATTATCACAGAACATTGAGCAAATAATTAAATTCATTAATAATCTTAAAAGCAGAGCACATGTTTAAAGGACATCCTAAGGGGCTGATTATTGCCTCTATTGCAAACATGGGAGAACGTTTCGGGTTCTATACCATGATGGCTATTTTGCTTCTTTTCCTTCAGGCCAAGTTTGGTCTTGACAGCGTTGAAGCAGGAACTATTTATTCGACTTTTTACTTCCTGATTTATGTACTGGCTCTTGTCGGTGGTATCATCGCAGACCGTTGGTTAGGACTGGGTAAAACAATCTTCGCTGGTATCCTGCTTATGTTT
This sequence comes from Bacteroidales bacterium, assembly GCA_051657165.1. Classification (GTDB taxonomy): domain Bacteria; phylum Bacteroidota; class Bacteroidia; order Bacteroidales; family UBA7332; genus UBA7332. Next base: position 21,376 of record JBOFKD010000152.1, read on the forward strand.
GCCGGATACGTAACGATCGCTATCCCGGGAACAGGACTTTATCCTGTATTGGGTGGTTTATTAATCATTGCTTTAGGTAATGGTTTATTCAAAGGTAATCTTCAGGCTCTTGTTGGTAATCTTTACGATGATCCTAAATACAGCCAGTTGAGAGACCGTGCCTTCAGTATTTTCTATATGTGTATCAATGTAGGTGCAATTTTCGCTCCTTTTGCAGCTACAGGTATCCGTAACTGGTGGTTGGCTCAGAACGGACTTAAATACAACGGATCTCTTCCGAAAATGTGTCACGAAGTAATCAACGGCACACTAACTGATACAACAACATTTTCAAGACTGGCAGCAGAAGTTTCTGGTCATGAAGTAACAAACTCTCTTGAGTTTGCAAATAAATACCTGGATGTATTCAACACAGGTTATCACTTTGCATTTGGTATTGCTGCTTGCTCTATGCTAATCTCAATGCTTGTGTATATCTTCTGTAAAAAATATCTTCAATCAGGAGACGTTACAGCGGAAGAACAAGCTAAAGCTGCTGAGGCAAGTGGTGTAAAAGTTGAGAAGATGTCATGGTACGAAGAAAAACAACGTCTGATTGCATTAGGACTTGTTTTCCTTATCGTTATCTTCTTCTGGATGTCATTCCACCAGAATGGTGTCACTCTTACTTTGTTTGCACGTGACTATACCGTTACACACGTAGGTCCTGGTACAAGTTTAATTTTCAACATTTTCTCTCTTATGGGTATCGCTGCCGGTGTTGGTGGTCTATTGGTAGCTGTTATGAAAGGAAAAGTTCTGAATCGTGTTATCGGACTTGTTGTTGCCGCTATCGGTATCGCTGTTGCTTATAACTACTATCAGTCATTTGCATCTACAAACGGAGAATCAATCTCTCCTGAGTTGTTCCAGTCATTCAATCCTTTATTCGTAGTATCTCTTACTCCGATTGTTGTCGGATTCTTTGCATGGCTTAACAGCAAAGGTATGGAGCCTTCAGCACCACGTAAAATTGGTATCGGTATGTTCCTTGCTGCTGCATCATTCCTGATCATGGTAGTAGGTTCATTCGGACTAGTTGCTCCGAAAGATCTTCCTGACGGAATGGATCCGGACCGTGTATCAGCATACTGGTTGATCGCTACATACTTCTCTCTAACCATTGCCGAATTATTCCTAAGCCCGATGGGTATCTCTTTCGTATCGAAAGTTGCACCTCCGCGCTTCAAAGGTTTAATGCAGGGAGGATGGTTATGTGCTACTGCATTAGGTAATCAGTTGCTGGTTATCGGAACTGTACTTTGGGGCAAAGCTGAGGTATGGCAGGTATGGGTATTCTTTACTGTATGTTGTGTTCTTTCCGGAAGCATTATCTTTATGCTGATGAAACGACTGGAAAAAGTAGCTAAGTAATACTTTACTAAATAAACAAAAAAGGCGACAGATGGAAAATTTCTATCTGTCGCCTTTTTATTTATTTTTTTATTCATGTAGTTCAAAAAAAAGATCAAAACAGAGCATTTAAACAGAAAACCAACACATTACTATCAGATTGTAATCCGCAAAGTTATGCATAGATATTTACGCCTTAATTTTAGTATCAAATTTCTTATTTCAGTGTATCTGAAATCCGATTTTTTTATTTAACTATGCACCGTTTTTAGACCTACAGTATTAAAAAGAAAACATGAAAAAAATTTTAGTAATTGGAGCCACGGGACAAATCGGTTCCGAGCTCACGACCGAGCTTCGCTCGCGTTATGGTAATGACAATGTAGTAGCAGGATATATTCCTTCAGCTCCACTTTCTGAATCTCTGGAAGCTAGCGGTCCCTCGGCTATTGCTGATGTCACCAGTGCAACCCAGATTGCCGAAATTGTGGACAAACACAAGATCGACACTATCTATAATCTGGCTGCTCTTTTATCTGCTGTCGGAGAACAAAAACCGCTTCTGGCATGGCACATCCAGATTGACGGAGTTCTAAATCTTCTTGAAATTGCAAGAGAAAAAAAATGTGCCGTTTTCACTCCTAGCTCAATCGGGGCTTTCGGCAACAGCTCCCCGAAAGATCACACTCCTCAGGACACTATCCAAAGACCTCAGACTATATACGGTATAAGTAAAGTTACAACCGAACTTCTTAGCGACTATTACTTCCATAAATATGGAGTAGATACCCGTTCTGTTAGATTTCCGGGTCTGATCTCCTATGTTACACCTCCGGGTGGCGGAACAACAGACTATGCAGTAGACATCTACTACTCGGCTGTAAAAGGAGAGAAATTTGTTTGTCCGCTTCAGGCTGGAACGTTTATGGATATGATGTATATGCCTGATGCTTTGAATGCTTGTGTTCAGTTAATGGAAGCAGATCCTTCAAAACTTATTCACCGCAATGCGTTTAACATCGCTGCAATGAGTTTTGATCCTGAGTTAATCTATGCAGAGGTCAAAAAACTTGTTCCAGGGTTTGAAATGGAGTATCAGATAGATCAGCTTCGTCAAAACATTGCTAACTCATGGCCTAACTCTCTGGATGATACTTGTGCGCGTGAAGAATGGGGCTGGAATCCGAAATATGATCTGGCTTCTATGAGCAAAGACATGATTGAGAAATTAAAAATCAAGTTTCACACTAAATAACCATTCACTATGTACGGCAAATTGAAAAACCACCTTGCTGAAGAGTTAAAATCTATCGAAGCAGCAGGACTTTACAAAAGAGAGCGCATCATAACATCGCCTCAGAAAGCAAATATTACGATTCAGGAAAGTGATAAGCCTGTTCTAAATTTTTGTGCAAACAATTATTTAGGACTATCTGATCATCCTCGCCTGATCGAAGCTGCTAAAAAAGCAATGGATGCTCGTGGATACGGGATGTCATCCGTACGTTTTATCTGTGGAACTCAGGATATTCATAAAGAATTGGAACAGGCAATTGCACGCTACTTCCAGACAGAAGACACAATTCTTTATGCCGCTTGTTTTGATGCTAACGGAGGTGTGTTCGAACCTTTGTTTTCAGATGAAGATGCTATTATTTCAGATTCATTAAATCACGCTTCAATTATTGACGGAGTACGTCTGTGTAAAGCAAAACGTTACCGCTATAACAATGCCGACATGGCTGATCTTGAGCGTTGTCTTCAGGAAGCTCAGGCTCAAAGATTCCGCATTGTCGTGACTGATGGTGTATTCTCGATGGATGGAAACGTTGCTCCTATGGACCAGATCTGTGCATTAGCCGAGAAGTACGATGCTTTAGTTATGGTTGACGAATGTCATTCTGCTGGTGTTGTAGGTCCGACTGGCCGCGGTGTAAGCGAACAATTCGACTGCTATGGCAAAATCGACATCTATACAGGTACGTTAGGTAAAGCTTTCGGTGGTGCTATCGGCGGATTCACTACAGGACGTAAAGAAATCATTGATTTATTACGTCAGCGTTCACGCCCTTATCTGTTCTCTAACTCTATTCCTCCTGCTGTTGTAGGTGCATCTCTGGAGGTATTTAAAATGTTAGAAGAAAGTAACGAGCTACATGATCGTCTGGCTGAGAATGTACAATACTTCCGCAGCAAAATGATTGAAGCCGGTTTTGATATCAAACCAACTCAGTCTGCTATTTGTGCGGTGATGTTGTACGATGCAAAACTTTCGCAGGATTTTGCAGCTAAAATGATCGAACATGGCATCTATGTAACAGGATTCTACTATCCGGTAGTTCCTAAAGACCAGGCTCGTATTCGTGTTCAGCTATCTGCCGGTCACAGCAGAGCAGATCTTGATCGTTGCATTGAAGCATTCACTACAGTTGGAAAAGAACTGAAAGTGATCCAATAAAATACGTAAACAAAAGCATAAAGGCTGTTTGTGAAGTTTCTGCTTCACAGACAGCCTTTTTATTTTGAACTTAAAAACAATGACGGTTGTTTATTGACTATATTAACTTAATACAGATAAGCTATGATACCAACTGATGATAACACCCGTAAAGATCCGGAAAAAGATGATATTATTCCTGTTGAGGATAACCAGCCGGATGAAGAATTAAGCAATGAAAACAATGTCATTCTGGGCGATGAGGTTCAGGACGGAGGTGCATCTCCTGAAAAGCCAAAGAAAAATCATGTCATGTTTATTATGGTAGCAATCATTGCTCTATTATTTCTTCTGCTCATTGTAAGAACATGTTATCAGTAATATCAAAAAGAAAACATACGATTCATATCAGATTATGATGTGAGAAGATACATATATCTTTGCTCTCCTGACCGTATATTCTAGTCAGAATAAACCGGTATTTAATTACTGTTTCCGAATGATTTAGTTACTTCAACTATATCTTTTAATTTTCCGCTCCGGGGAGGTTCTAATTCCGCTCCGGAGCGCTTTATATTCCGCTCCGGAGCGGATTGCATTCCGGTCCGGAGCGGAATTGTAAATCAACCGTATTTCGCAACTAATACTTACGTATATAAAAACTAATACATCCTTTATTGCTTCTAAGATATACATATTTTCCTTTACGCTCATACGTATAACCTCTCCACTGTACAAAACAAGCACCAATAAACTTCAGTACATAACTATAAGAACATAAGAACAAACAGGGTTATATATGGACAAAATCAGGAACATCAGACTAATGAAGTCCTGCTATTTTTTAGGCGTATAGATCTCCGAACGCCCACAAAATCCGGCCGTCATATCAAACAAGTCATGCGGCTCACCGGCAATCCAGAGTAGATCCCCGGGTTTAAACCTCAGGTCATGCTCTATATGTTCCTTAAATCTATTATCTCTTTCCATACCAATCAGCATGCTGTGATATTTCGTTTTGATTCCGGAATCCATCAGCGTCATACCTGCAAATTCACAATCTTCCTCAACCACAAACTTAGCCAGAGTCACTTCCGGTTTCATTGGATTCTCTTCGACAGGTATATCCCGTAAAGCCTCTCCGAATCGGTTAATTTCTTCATCCGAACCTACGATTGTCACCACATCAAAAGGGAACAACTGGTCACGTGCATTCGGAATATTGATGCGCTTATCACCCCGTAATATACTGACAATACTTATCCCGAAACGCTTTCTGAAATCTGCTTTATAAAGATACACACCTGTCAGAAAACTATCCTGAGGTACTTTAAACTGTGCCGTATGAAGCTCCGGAGAGATAAATGTTAATGATTTCTTGTGTCCGTGTTCCTTCTCCCGCATATTATACACAATATTTCGTTCAAGATGCTTCATAGCTCTTTTCATTGGCTTGAAAAAGGCCATAGTGAGAACAGCACAGAAAATGACAGCCAGCACAAATCCCAGACGGAAATTAAACAGATAAATCAATATAGACAAAAGAATAGCCAGCGCTATAAGAATTCTGAATACCTGCAATACAACCAACTTCCCGTGATTAAACCGCGAATTATCCCACAATTGGATAAATGCGCTTTTATTTCCAAGTTTAACGATCAAAGCCCATATAAACGGTGCTGTTGGCAATACAACCAGTACAATGTGCAAAAAGTCCTGCCAGAATCCTTCGACCACCTGATCCAAAAGAGGAAACAAGTAACGTATCACAATAAATACTCCTCCTACAGGCAGAATCGTATATATCATTAACTGACGGAAATACCCTGTCAGATAAATCCGCCACAAACTTTCTGTATTATCCGCTGCCATATTCTCTCCATACTGAAGCAGCCTGGCACGAATCTTATCCGGCAAATTCCGCTGAAGAAAACCATATACCGGATCAGCCAGCTTCATCATAAAAGGCGTAAAAAAAGTCGTAATCACAGACACAGCCACAATAATAGGATACAAATACGGTGAGATTACTTTTAACTGCACTCCTGTAGTCGCCAGAATGAAAGCAAACTCCCCTATCTGAGTCAGACTAAAGCCAGCTTTTACCGCTGTATACAATCTTTGCCCGGACAAGAGTATACCCATAGTCCCGAAAAACAACTGACCACAAACCACTACGAATGCTATCAGACAGACCACCACCCAATACTCAGTCAGAATAGACAAGTCTACCATCATACCCACCGATACGAAAAAAATAGCTCCGAATAGATCCTTCACGGAAGATGTCACCTTCTCAATAGCTTCACCTTCAATCGTCTCGGCAAATATAGACCCCATAACAAATGCTCCCAGAGCCGATGAAAATCCTACTCTGTTCGCAAAGATTACCATAAACAGACAAAAACTGAGTGAGATAATCAGCAACATCTCTGAGTTCATATATTTCTTAAGTTTCCGCAGAATAGTCGGAACGAGATACATTCCGCCCAGAAACCACAGCATCATGAAGAATACCAGTTTCATGATAATTTCAAATACCATAACTCCTTCGAATGTATGCTGAGAAGCAAATGCAGAAAGCAAAACCATCAGAACGATTGCAAATAAATCTTCGACAACAAGAATCCCAAAGACCAATGTCGTGTATTCCTGTTTCAGAATACCCAGATCTTTGTAAGCTTTATATATAATTGTAGTAGAAGACATACACAGCATCCCTCCCAGGAATAAAGCATTCATCATATCCCACCCGAGAGCTTTAGCCAGACCAAAACCAAGGGACATCATTCCGACTATGATTACAAGAGCCGAAACAACAGCAGAACTGCCGACTCTGAAGAGTTTCTTAAAGCTAAATTCCAGTCCTAAGGTAAAAAGCAAAAATATAATTCCGATATCTGCCCATACCTGTATTGTCTGTAATGCTGATTTTATCGGCAGAATATCAAGCTTGCTTCCCGCAAGAATACCTACCGTTATATACCCCAGCACGACGGGTTGTTTGAGAAGTTTAAAAATCACTGATACGACTCCGGCCAGTATCAATATGATGGCTAAATCGTATACGACAGGGTTTAGATGTTCCATTCGCAGCTTTTAATTACTAAATCGGTTTCCTTATATTTTGCTAAAATAAGCATAATATACTATTTAACATTAACCAAAAGATAGAAGTTTTTGTTTACGCTTCATACGATATTCTGAGCAATACACTCAAAAAAGAAGAAAGTATCCAATCTGATACTTCTGCTTACAAAGATTATTTATACATTTGTCGCCCTTTGCGATTGCTACAAAACCGTAAAGGACTAATAAAACAGTTATTTCACCAACATCTCACAAATGAAAACAGGTTTATTCTGTAGAAGAAACAGTATCAGAGAATATGCTCTTTTACTCTTGCTTGCAGTATCTTCAACTCTTCTGGCTCAAGCACCTGAAGGCTATTACGACAATGCCGAAGGATTATCAGACAAAGAACTTAAGACGGCTCTGCACCAGATTATTAAGGTCGGAAAACGCGTAAGCTACGGATCAGGCACATGGACCGGATTCGAGAAATCAGATCGCCATCCTGACGGTCACGTATGGGATATGTATTCAAACATCAAACGCTACTTTCCGGGGAACGGGAATGCTCCGGGTGGAATGAATATCGAACACAGTGTTGCAAAAAGCTGGTGGGGAGGAATAAAGAATGATGCTTACAAAGACTTATATCACCTGAATCCTTCGGATGCAAATGCAAATACTGCCCGCAGCAATTATCCACTGGGCACGAACAACGGTAGTAGTTTCAATAACGGAGCTATCAAAGTAGGTAATAATACATCTTCATCTGAATATACCGGAATATGCTTCGAACCACTGGATGAGTACAAAGGTGACTTTGCCCGTGCTTACATGTATATGTTTACCTGCTACGAAAACCTGTCATGGACAGGTACAGCAGCTCCGACTATGCTTAATTCAAACGAGACATGGCCTATGCTTAAACCATGGGCTAAGAAATTATTGGTTGAATGGAGCCGTATGGATCCTCCGAGCGAAAAAGAATTAAATCGCGCTGCTGAAATCTATAAAATTCAGGACAACCGGAATCCGTTTATTGACTATCCGGAACTGGTAGAGCATCTGTGGGGTAACCTTGTCGGGACAGCTTTCTCAACGAACTCTACAACTCCGGCAATCACAGCTCCGGCTAATAATGCAACTGTCAGATTCCCTGAAACTCATTATACTACAGCTATAACTGAAAATGTATCAGTAAAAGGACGCAACCTGACACAAAACACTACACTAAGTCTTTCAGGTGAAAATGCTCATTTATTTTCATTAAACACAAATATTCTGAGTGCTGAAGAGGTTAACAACGGTACATTCGTCAAAATCACGTTTATGCCTGAGACTTCTGGTGTATTTAACGTAACAGTTACACTGACAAACCCGGATGCCGCAGCACCTACAATTCTAAACATTGTAGCATCTGCTACGGATAACTTCATGGTTCTGCCGGCTACAAATATCAGCGAAAGCGGATTTACGGCAAACTGGACACACCACTCTCTGGCAACAGGTTACACATTGAATCTTTATAAACTGGAAGTAACAGAAAGCGCAGAGATTGCAATTATTGATCAGAAAATGGAAAGCAAACCGGAAGGATGGACTACTACCGGTTATACAGACTTCAATGATCTGATGGCTAAACTTGCATCAGGAAGCAATCCGGGATCTCTTTCGACTCCTGACATTGATTTAAGCAAACCTTCTGTACTTACGCTAAGAGCAAAACGTTATGGCTCGGACAACGGTGCTACAATCACTGTGAAACTGGATGGTGAAGAAGTCGAAGTGATTACTACGGATGGTGAATTGAAAGATTATGTAATTCAACTGCCGGAAGGAACTAATAAATCAAATATCGAATTCTATTCCGGAAAAGGGAAACGAACCTACATTGATCATGTGAAAGTTGTTACCGGAGGAAAAGGTGAAATATATGTACCTGTTGCCGGATATCCACTAGATCTGGATTATGTGAATACGCTGGATATAACCGGACTTGAACCGGACTGTCAGTATGCTTATGACATAACTACAATTGCAGATTCGCCGGTAAGAACGGAACTTTCAGAGTTGAGAACACAAGTAAGCACAGGCATTGAAGAGAATGAACTAAACACAATATATGGCCACGGAAACAATGGTATTGTATATCTGTATAACATTCCTGAAAATGCGCAGATCAGTATTTGTGATCTGAGTGGAAGACTTTATCTGACTCAATATGCACATACTAACAACCTGCAACTACAGGTTCATTCAAAAGGAATATTCCTTGTTCGTATTCAGGCTGATAAACAGTCTAAAATGCTGAAAATTCTTATAAAATAATATCCAAAAGGCATCTCCTTACCGAGATGCCTTTTTTCATTCTGAAATCTTACGTATCTTTGTTCAATAGAGATTAAACATAAAAATTAGTATCTCAACCCAAAGACATAATGAAATACGATTTAATAACCATATTAGGCCCGACAGCTTCCGGAAAGACGTCTTTTGCAGCCCGACTGGCTTCCGGACTTGATACCGAAATTATAAGCGGAGACTCTCGTCAGATTTACAAACGCATGGATCTGGGAACGGGTAAAGATCTGGCTGACTATACAGTTGACGGAAAAATGATCCCTCATCATCTGATTGATATCTGCGAACCCGGATATAAATATAATTTATTTGAGTATCAGCACGACTTCTTTAAAGCGTTTGAAGAGATACGTGCAAAAGGGAAAATGCCTATCCTCTGCGGAGGTACAGGTCTGTATATTGAATCTGTGCTTAAAGGTTACAGGCTATTTGCCGTTCCTGAGAACCAGGAGCTTAGAAACACACTTGCGGACCATTCTCTGGATGAACTTACCACAAAACTTCAAACCTACAAAACGCTCCATAATACAACAGATGTTGATACTGTAAAACGGGCGATCCGTGCCATAGAGATAGAAGAATACTATCTTTCTCATGAGGCTGAACGAAATGAGTTCGATCTGCTTAACAGCCTGATCATAGGCATTGATATTGACCGTGATCTGCGCAGAGAAAAAATATCGGCACGACTTCATACCAGATTCGAAGAAGGAATGCTGAATGAAGTTCAGTCTCTTCTTGACGAAGGAATCGCTCCGGATGACCTTATCTATTACGGTCTGGAATACAAATTCATGACTCAGCATCTTATCGGACAGATTACTTTTGATGAAATGTACAAAGGTCTTGAAACAGCCATTCACCAGTTCGCAAAAAGACAAATGACATGGTTCAGAGGAATGGAACGACGCGGATTTAAAATACATTGGATAAATGCACAAACACCCGCATCTGAAAAGATTGAAATAGTTGAATCATTACTAAATCAATAACTAATTTAAAAGAGACAATATTACCTATACGGTATTTGTCTCTTTTTTCATCTGATATCATTCCACTTTTGCCCTATTTTGATGATTCCTAAAATAAACAAATAATTATCCTGAATTTATTTGCACATAAAAGAATAATACCTACCTTTGCAGTCCAATTTACTCAACAATTGAACACATGGGCTTTATATGTTGATTTTTAATTATTTGAGGACAGCCCTAACGAGTAAATATTACATCAGGAAATATCAAAAAAACTTTACGGTGCTCTCACTTGCATCTATCTTAAAAACTTGTTACTTAGGAAAATGAAAAATATCTGGATTTACACTTTGTGTATTATTGCATTATTTGCATGCACAAAAAACGATTCATTTGATTCTTACAAAGGAGAGGGATATGAGCATAAGCTTCATATTTCCGCTTCTCTAACCTCTTTTAAAGAAAATACACAATCCAAATTATCTTCTGACAGTATTTTTAAACAAGATTCAGATAAAGAATTTGCCGACAATAGTCGCATAGGAATATGCACCTATCGTTCGGGAAGGTTTGATGCTATAAAAATCAATGCATACAAATCGGACCTGAAAGCTGAAAATATTCTTTCTGTCAAAAAAAACAACCAATGGACTAATCAGTCTGATATATATCTGCGTGAACCCGCAAACGTATATGCATACTACCCTTATACAGATGTGAATTTTATTCCGGGAAATACAAATAATCCGGCAATAACTTCGGATGACGAATCTCCTTCTCTGTATATCTTCCCGGGACAAACAGATTATCTATACGGGAAAGCTGAAAAAAAAGGAAGTTGTTTACTGGATATAATTACTCCACTCTGCAACAATGCTAATATAAAATTCCGCCATGCAATGGCTCTGATCACCATCCTTATTAAGAATCAGTCGGGCACAGAACAACAACTCAGCCGCATCACTCTTAATAATATTACAGCTAAGGCAAAGCTTAATATTTCGAATGGAGCAATTACAGCAACAGAAGATCAGCCTGTAACAATCAATTTTCCGGAATACCAATCGGGAAAATATAACAATCTGACTACAACAACGATTAATTCCCTGGGTACCGGAAAGTCCGATAAAATGGCTCTTCTCCGTTTCCATACATTCGCAATACCCATGGTACTGACTGGCAGCAATACTGTTTCGCTGACCCTGAACGGATCAATCAAAGAATGTTCGCTTAACACTGAAGATTCCGGAATATGGGAATCTGGAAAAGCATATTTCTATACAATAAGAATAGATAAAAACGACATAATATCTGTCGAATCAATTCAGCAAAGCAGATTATAATACACATTATATACATTCAGACAATCCCGGCTTTTGGACACTAATCATCTTCAGAATAGTTTCCCAAAAGCCGGGATTCTCTTTTCATACAAGACTGTTCCGGGTCCAGAAAGAAATAAGTTTAATAAGAGCATTCGGTACGAATTCATATTTCTGCCAATTTTCAAAAGCCCGGATGACCTCTATGTATGAATTAAATAATTATATTAGTAGCCAAAATAAATTGAAACATATGAGAACACGTAGAATACTTAAACCACTTCTGTTTTTTATTTGCACAGTTATATTTCTCTCCTCATGCGGAACGAGCAAACGCGCCGGCAATTCTTTAGCCCGATTATCCGCTCAGACAGGATTAAGACTCGATAAACACGACAATTTAAAACTATACGAAGAAAGTGCCAGATGGCTGGGTACGCCACACTGTTCGCGTAACAGGAATAAAGACTGCTTTGACTGCTCCGGACTGGTAGCCCATATCTACGCAACAGTCTATGGCAAAAGTATCGGACGAAGTTCTAACGAAATGCTGACAAACTATTGTCACAAAAAAGGAAAGAAGTCTTTAAAAGAAGGAGATCTGGTATTTTTCAATACAGGAAATAAACCTAAAAGCAAACAGGCAAATCATGTAGGTATATATCTTAAAGAAGGTGCCTTCATTCACACCTCCACCTCCAAAGGTGTGATCATAAGTAATCTCTCCGAACCATATTATATGAAAACATGGCTCAGCGGTGGAAAGGTAAAATAATAGATTAACTTTGCAGTAAAATCATCTTTAAGAAACTATGCTTACCAAAAATAAGATAAAATACATCCAGTCTCTACAGAAGAAAAAAAACCGGGATGCCGATTCTGTATTTGTAGCTGAAGGAGACAGACTGGTAAAGGATCTGCTTGCTTTTTGCACCTGCCGCACGCTTGTCTGCACGGAAACTTTTCTGGACACTCTGGCTGTAAAACCTCAAACAGAAGAAATAATCATTTGTTCGAAAAATGATATCGAAAAACTATCCGTTCAAAAGAGTGCACAGCAGGCTATAGCTGTATTTGACCAGATCAGACACGAATTCAGAGCCTCAGATCTGACAGATAAACTATCACTGGCTTTAGATACAGTACAAGATCCGGGGAATCTGGGAACGATTATTCGTATTGCCGACTGGTTTGGCATCGAACATATTCTGTGCTCTAAAGAAACGGTTGATCTTTACAATGCAAAAACCATTCAGGCAACAATGGGTGCACTGGCACGCGTAAAAGTACATTACGTAGATTTACCTCAAATCCTGAATGATTGCTCTCTTCCCGTTTACGGAACTTTCCTGGATGGCACAGATCTCTATAACGAGAATATCACACCATCGGGAATTATCGTAATGGGGAACGAAGGGAACGGAATCTCAGCAGAAGTTGCTAAATCGGTTACTCAGAAATTGCTTATTCCGGGATATCCTGAAGTACATCCAATTTGCGAATCACTCAACGTTGGGGTAGCAACTTCAATTATTTGTGCCGAATTCAGACGACGATTCAGATAAAAGACAAGACATTATGAAAAAGATATTATTTTCCATCGCAACAATTTGCTCCCTTGTAGCGTGCAGCGGCAACAAGCAGGCCGCAGAAGATCGTTTTGATCAGGCGACATCATACTATAATAAGGGAGATTACAATCTGGCAAAAAGAGAAATTGATTCAATTAAAACCAATTACCCGAAAGAATTTGATGTTTTGCGTAAAAGCATCCGTCTGATGCGTCAGATTGAAATGAAAGAACAGGAGCGCAATTTTCAATATTGCGATTCCATGCTGACAGTCCTTACTGACAAATCCACTGATTTGAAAAAGAACTTCAAATTCATTCAGGATAAAGAATATGATCAGATCGGGCGTTACGTACATAAAACACTGGACATTGAACAGAATGTAAATCACAACTATCTGCGTGCCGAAGTTTTTGAGAACGGAACATTACAGCTTATCAGTGTTTACAATGGTCCCCGTCCGCTAAAACACAATATGGTAAAAGTATCTCTTAAAGACGGAGCCTTTGCAGAAACGCAGGCTATCCCTTTTGACGGAGGACGAAACTTCCGCTTCAAAGACGGCGATACGAATCATGAACGAGTGACTTATAATCTTCAGAATGATGGCGGAGTAACAAACTTCGTCAGCCAATACAAAGATCAGCCAATAACACTCCTGTTTATTGGTGAGCAGAAAGAAGCCACTCACTTACTGCCGGCCCAGAAAAATGCAATCAATATGAGCATGGAGCTCTCAAACACATTGCAGGCTATGCAGACACTGGTCGAGGAGAAAAGACTTGCCGAAGCAAAAATAAATCTGCTTAAACGCAAAGAAGCAGAAATAGAGAAACAATAACTATCGGTATTCTATACAACAAAAGCGGATGTGAGCTATACTTACATCCGCTTTTGTTGTATGACGGGGAGTAGAAAACGTGTCAATAATAACAGACTTTATCTCTCACAAACAAATCTAATAGAATAATAATAATAAAGAAACCGACTCAACATTATTGTTAATAAAAAGCATTAATCAAATAATCAATCTCCTACTGATTTCTTTCTACAACGCTTCCATCTTATTGATTTACACACTAATAAAATAAAACTTTTTGATATACAAAAATATTTTTTAGATAAAAAATACTTTTCCTATTGCACATATAAAACTAATTCATAATTTTACCACAAATCAAAGACAAAATGTTTGCAATTACGCGCCTTTGACGTCAATCTAAATCCAGAGTTATGTCAATTTTAAGAAAGATATTTTACAGTTCTATCATATGCTTTTTGCTGTCTTTCTCCAATTGTACTACTGAAACAGCCAAAACATATAATACCAATGCTGCGCCTTTACTGATCAGTGCTTTTGATGCTGACCAAAACGATATCACCTCCGTTGGCGATGTAGGAATGGTACGATTATACATTTACGATGAGCAGAAAGATCTGATCGAATGGTTAGATATCAGCTCCGAAGATGTTATCAAACGTAAAGAAATTAAAATTTCGTATCCTTCACACAAATACGTTTACATTGAAGCTGTCAACTTATCCTCTAACAAACAAATTATTTATCCGGAATGGAAACATTTTCTGGACGAATTCTCTGTGACCTATTCCGCCGTTGAAGAAATGGAACACGCTAAGCAGATTTTTATTGGCTCGTCTATTTATGACAACCGTATTGAGACGTCAGGTCCTCATATAGTAAAACTAAACAGAACTGTCGGCAAAATGCGTGTTGCGCTTAAAGGTCAGAAACGCGATGCTTCCAACTACAATGTTAGAATCTCCCGTATCAGTGCGCAGATTAATGCTGAAAAGAAAGGTTTTGATGAGCGGCTGGAACTCGTTTCTTCTTTCAAAGTAAAGGATAATGAGGTGACTACGGATTACTATGCCATGTTTCCGTCAGAACACGATTCGGGCATAATGATTGATATTTATGATGGTGACACGCTGCTTCACTCGTTCGATAAAGATAAAACTGGACAATTCCTCCGCAATGCTATAGATAAAGTGTTGAATATACAGATTGACCTGGCCTCTCTATCGACTCAGGTTATTGTTAATCCATGGATTAACGAAGAAGTAGATATTGAGATTTAAGTTAAAATACCTTTTTATCGAGATCATTTCACATGAACTCTGTCCTATTTATATTACATTTGCATCCGGAATCAGAACAATACAGACCTTATTCATTTGAATTCGTCTGTAACATTTACATTTATAATTATTTTAGTTGGATTTAAATCAAAGTGATAATCATCTTTTAAAGGATACGCTTTGATAAAAGATTTATTCAGGAATACCATAGTCATATACCATATATCAAAGTACTATCATGTTTTTATTTACAAAAGTCACTTTTGTAAGTTATATTTCTATACACCTGAGTTAGATCTTTAGAATATTTGCATATACTACAAATTTACATGGATTTATGAAAAAGTTATGGATTATGGCTGCTATTGCAGCATCTTTCGCTTCATGCTCTGACAAAGACATCAGTGGCATTGAGGATCAAAACCTTGTGAGTGAACTTTCATTGTCAACATCAGTGTTAACTCACACATCAAAATCAAAAGCTGCTTTTACTACAGAAAATGGTGACGGATTCCATACAGGCCCTGTTATGGATACTCAACTTGCAAATTCTTCAGCGATTGGTGTTACGGTATTTAATGCCGGCACAAACAATCTTTACACTACAGCCAACGAAGGGAATGCAGAAAACATGAGATGGACAAACGACAACGGATGGAAATATATTGATGCAGCAGGAACTGCTCATAAATTCTTCCTGGGTGCAGCGAAAGCTGACATCGTTGCATATTTCCCTTACGAAGGTACAAACTACAACAGAACTCAGATGCCGGTTCAGGCTGGGTACACTGATTTCATGTATGGCCGTGCTGCCGAGAACGGTGCTTTGTTTTCAGCAAGTCCAAGAGCGAATATTGCATTAGATCACGCCATGTCAATGGTATCTTTCACATTTGCTAAAGGCGAAGGCTATACAGGAAACTGTAATCTGCAGTCTATTACAATCAACAAAACTCTTCGTACCGGAACTATGAATACACTTAGTGGTGTGATCACAAACGGTACCCAAACGACAGACCTGCGCATCGCCAGTCTTGTTAACGGAGCATATACACCGGCTAACACTGAAGAAGCAGGAACAACTGCGTCATGGGCAGAATGGCAGAATATATCTTTTGCTACGAACACAAACAAAGAAAATGCACTTGGAAAACCTTCAGTAGAAAACAAACAAGCCGGACAATTCCATGCGATGGTACTACCTCAGAAGTTTACAAGTGCAATTGGAGAATCATTCTTCACTGTTAAAATTGATGGTATTGTATATGAAGTTGCGTTCAAACAGGGTCAGGGATATGATATTACATGGATACCCGGACAAAACCATACATACAATCTGACACTAAACGGCGGTAATGAACTTGTAATTACGTCAGTTACTGTTAAACCATGGAGTGAAGGTGAAGGTGGAGATATCGAAATCTAAAATATCTCTTTATAAAAAAGGCAGGACTACTGAATGATTCAGTAATCCTGCCTTTTTTTATACCCTAAATATATGCCTGAAGTCTGATATGCGTAAAGCTTCCATCTTTAATTTTCAATCAGCAGTACAGATACCTACTGACTACAAACAACACATAACCACATACATACATCTTCAAAACGTGTGCTGATTCAGTGCTGATTGGAGCTATCAGTGCTGATTCATTTCAGTTGAATCAGCACACCTACATTCCTATCTATCATTCATTTAACTCAATAGTGCTGATAGTGCCGATTCAAAATTAAAAACTCTGTGTATAGTTTGCAAGTAGCAAACTAGAATTAGCAAGTAGCAAAATAATATTTGCAAGTAGCAAACTTTCGTTTGATACTTGCAAATAAACACTGTCTGATAATCTGCATTATTTCAAAAGAACAAACGTATATACTACTGAGTTTAAACCAGCTATTAAATTTCGGATATAAGAGATTTAGTACGTTTATTCGTATCCTTTAGAAATCGCATGCGCATGCGTTCCAATTCCGATGCGCATCGGAAATATAATTCAACCGTATTTCGTAACTAAAGCATCCGTATATAAAAACTAATCCATTCTTTATTCCTGTTAATCTATACGTATATTCGTTTGTGTTTATACACAAGAATAAGAAAAAGTGCCTAATGAGCTTACCATCCGGATAATGCGCGCTTACTTTTCATTATACAATTTTGGATATTCCCCGGGCTGATATTTCCATTTAGATCCATTTCCATTGCCGGAATTTAACCGGTCGACAAATGCCGAGCTCTTCAGTTCAGAATCAGACAAAAAACCGGATTCTGAAGCAGGAGCTCCGATAGTCTTGTTTCCGGTTGTTTTATATTGGGACGCATAGTATCCGGAAACCGATGATCCGGCATCCATCCCGCCGATAACTGCACCTAAAGCATAGTAGTTTCCAATCCATATAGATTGGACCGAATATACATCAGACAGATACGAGTCCGAAACAAAACCGGCTATTCCGCCTGTATAATATGTAGCAGATCCCCAGGCTGTCATCTCACGCGAACATTTATTGTAACAATTAGTTAGTCTGGAATTTTGAAGTTTCCCGACAATACCCCCGGTATTAGCACGCTGAAATTGTTCAATTTTCAGTGTCGAAGAACAACCTTCTATATCCGTATAGCTCGCATATCCTGCAACAGAACCCATGAAGTCGGACTTACATGCTATCTGCCCTTCGCGGATATGAATATTCTTCAATACAGACTTCGACACAAAGCCAAATAATCCGGCATAAGGAACCTGACGATGATTTCCTCCGGCAGCTTCAGTATTTAAAGTCAGATTACGTATCTGGTATCCATTTCCATCATACTCACCCTGAAAAGGAGTAGCTGCTGATCCCAGCGGCTCCCACTTGTTCCGGTCTGTATAATATAAATCCAGATGACCTTGCTGAATAAAGAGTCTGTCTTTCAAACCGGACTTGCATAATTTATTAATGTTTTTCAACTGCTTAGGTTCAAAAACAGAATAAGGATAAGCATATGAACCATTACCCTGAGCCTCAAGCAAAGAGCTGAAATACATACTGCTATAATCCGAAAAATAATATCCGGTTATTCCTCCGAATATTTCCGATCCATTTCTGTCACAAAAAGAAATATGATGCAGGAAAGATCCCGGCGTGGATGTATAATGAAGCGTTACTGTAGAGCCATTTACCTCAAAATCATTGATCCAGAGTTCACGGTTCAGTAATATATTTTTTATATTCGAATAATCTCTTCCGGACTCATCTGTAAGATAGATAACAAACTCGTTCATTGAAGATGATTCAATACGTAAATCATCCAGATAAACATCTTCTATTTTGAGATTTATACGATACCAATGATTACGTTTCAAATTAAAATCGGAGGTTGAATTAGCCCCCGGATAAATACGGAATGTTACTTTTTTTGATTTATAATAGCCTATTAATTCCACACAGGTTGCATGAATAGGGGCATTCCGTATATTCTTGCTTTCCGGTTCAACGATTTCAGATACAATCCCCTGATTATTTTCAGGAATATAAAATTCAAACTTACCGTTATTCTGCGTCACATACTTCGAAAACGACTGATACCGACCTCCGGCAACCTGACTCTGAGGCTCATAAACAGCCCCGTCAGGCACATTAGACAACCGGATCTCTCTAAGCTGAAAACCGCTTTTAGGGTCTATCTCATAGTTGAGCATTAACTTGGAACAAAGACGTTGGAGATGAAACATTTCCAGCGAATGCTCCGTATTTGTAAGAAGAGAAATGTTTTGCTGTACGCCCCAAAATGGTAAATCATCACTCTCCTCCAGAGCGGTATAGCTATATACCAGACGGTTGATTTCTTTTTCGGTCTGTAAAACCGGGAGACTTTCATTAGTATCTGCGACAAACAGATAAACAGTAAGATTTCGGCCCGGTCTCAATTGAGCATTTACAACTGAGGGCACACCATAATTCAATTCTATTGAGAATGGCTCTGTCTTATAATAAAGAGAACCATCTTTATTAAACTGATAAATAATCCCTTTCCGGATCGAATGCATATATGATTCCGAACGGTCAAAACCAACGGACTTACTTTTCTTATCCGCAAATCCTGATTTATCTTCTGCGGCACTTATAAAACGGTCATATCCCGATTGTAAATCATCAATATTAAATTGAAGTGATGTCGTTATCAGTTCTGACGGAACTAACTCTTCTCCGTACTCCTGATCCTGACAACTAACAAACAATACTACAGAAATGATAATCAGAAAAATCCAACTCACTTTTTTCATCTCTAATATATTTTAATCATATATCTCTTACACAACGAATTTTAAAACCTAATGACGGAGATGCATCCCCGGTTGTTCCATTTGACATATTCCAATAAGTTGCACGATTTTTATTCTGAATCCAGTTTCCGGACCAGTAAGTACCGCTCAAAGGCGTTATCGAGGATACATCAAGCTTACCCTCTTGTTTAAGCTTATAAATATATTGCAACTCGTGATATGTTGGTATACGCCAGTCTGCTCCGTTCTCATTATAGGAATGACAACCGGTTGTACCCGGAGTGAGTCCAGATACAGAACCTCCGTTTCTGATCCATCCGGCACCATCATACCACGACATCTGAGCTGACAAATCGACACTTGCTATTTCAAATTTCTTAGATTGTGCATAGTCATCCCAGTAAGGCGTCGGCCGGGACAAAGCGACCATGTTGCCCGAGGGATTTACCACTACTTTCGGATTATCAAATACAGAGTCCCAGTCACCTCCAAATTCAAAATCAGAGATCACTGCCGTAACATCACCATTAGGATTAAGCTTAAACCGATAAATATATCTTTTTCCCCTATCCCATATATACCCATCAAATTCATTAAACGGAATTGGCACATTATGTTCTTTCCCGTCAATTACAACCTGAAAATAAGAATTTGAATTTCCTCCTGAGCTCTGAGGAATTGCAAGAACAGATATATTTTGCTGATCAGTAACATTTACCTGTACATCTGATTCGACATAAGGCATCGAAGAAAAAGGAATATATACTCCTTTACTCAATGACACCCAGGCTTCTGTAATCTGATTCTTTATAATCAGACTATTAATCACACCTTCACCTGCGTAACCATTCATTTTCTCGGTTTTGAATTGTAAACGCGACATAAAATGATTCTTAACGATTCCTGTTGCCGGATTCTTTGAACTTACCAGTGATTCACCAGCCCCGACCAGATAGTCAGTATATCCCGGTTTAACTTTTAGTAGAGGCAGATAGCCAGCTTTATCCGAATCTGTATGATTAACAATCAGATCATCCGGATTATTTGTGTAAGGATAATAAGTATAAAGACGGGAAAATTGATTTGTCAGGTAAAACGAAACCGGATCACCATCAGCATTGATGTTGCTCCATATTTGACGATCCTCCTTACCAAAGGCTTTCCACCGAAGATTAGGCACACATTTATCAGAAGAAAGATTATGAACAAAAACGCCCATCTCACTTCCCTCCGGTAAGTATCCAAAGTTTGTAAAATCCCGGTTTAAATCGATTCCGCTACTTTTATAAAACGGGTTTATAGATAGCTCTGCCAGTTGCGTGGGGTTTTCATCTAATATATCCATATCAGAATCGGCACACCCGGATATAACTAGGGCTAGCAGAAATAATAAAGAGTAAAAACGCATATGTAAGATGTTCCTGAATAAATGTAAACTGCAAGCGATAAAACCTGTCTCTCAGGCTATAAAAAGGCTCTGTATTTCCAGTAGCCGTAATCCAACTAAATTTCCTAAATAATCGTTTGCTTAATATGTCGCAAAGATAAGATTTTTATTTATTCCAACAACACAGATAAAGCGATAAACACTCATTAACGCGTCCAATGCAAAATATCATAGAACATTATTAGTTATATAATTACTTCATTTATATCATCCCAATATTTTGTTCTTCCTTCAAGATATGCCCGACTAGCAAGTTGAGATGTTACAGACTCTTCAAAAGCTTCACGAATACCACAACTGGTTTGTTTATTATTATAAATCGCATTTATCCATTCAAGAATATGAAGATATGTTGTATTAAACCTTTTATCTCCTATCCAAGAATAAAGCAATCCACGACGAGCAAAGTACCTTTCTGTCGCTGTTGATATAACATCAATATCTTTTTTTCCAGGAATAAAGGTATAAACAGGTTCTTCAGGATTAATGCTACCTGTCTCTAACTCTTTCTTGTACCGCTGTGAAGAAGCATCAACATACATCTCAATTGAGTTATTAATATCAAGCATAGCATCTGATCCCAAAATACGTTTTGGCTTTTCCATACTATTACCGAGTGTAGCACTATAAAGCATAGAAAAATCCTGATTTGGAAACTCAAGAGAGATCTGAAGAACATCAGGAACTGTTCGCCCATCTTTGTATTTATAAATTCCACCCGAAGCAGTAACAGAAGCAGGTATTCCACATTGCATAATCTGATTAACAGCATCATATTCATGTGTAAATAAATCCCCAATCAGTCCCGAACTATATTCCCACCAACAACGCCAGCGAAAGAAGTGCTCTGCATTAAATGAGCTATAAGCATCAGCTTTCATAAATTTTTGTAAGTTGTGCGACAACATATAAGAATAGAACTCTGCTTTACGAATAGGATCAGGACTAAAAGCCTCCCAGTCTACTGTATGTTTATTTGCCTGTTCATGAATCGGATATACCCAAGCACCATTTTCATCATTGCGGCTAGTAGATGTCTCTATAAGAGAGATTTTACCCAACAATCCTTTGTTTATAATATCGCGAGCTTTCAAATAGCTATTAACCTGACGATTCTGATGACCAAGCTGGAAAACTATATCTGAATCAGTCAATGCATTCCGTAAATCAAAAGCCTCTTCTAATGTCCATGCTGCAGGTTTCTCCATATAGACATGCTTTCCTGCATGTGCTGCTTCAATCGCCATTGATGCATGCCAATGATCTGGAGTTGCAATAATAACAGCATCACAACAGGAAGATGTAATAAGTTGACGCCATTCTTTAAACTGCTCAGGTATTATTTTTATTTCTGATATATTGGTAGTGCGATGACGATTGGATGCAGCAATAAGTGCATAATCCATATGTGGCTGGAAGATATCGCAAACTGCTGTAATATGAACTGGTGACACCGATTGCTCCTGCATGTCGCGGTAACGGGTATCCGAGAGTGAAATACGAGCCGCCTCACGAAGTTTCAAAATCTCGTCAGGATGATAAAAACCCAAAGCTTTCAGAATATACTTACCTCTATTGCCACATCCTATCAATCCAATTTTCAGAGGTGGCTGGTCCGATATAGATGTTTGTTGGATTGTCACATCTTCACTAACCAAATGAAGAAAATCATCTTGCATTTTTTTCGTTTTAGCTCTTTTATATAGACCATATGCTAGTGTCCCAGCAAGCGGTAAGGTAATCATGGCTTTCAACCATTCCCTTCTATTAGAATCTTTATTATTTTCCATTGTTTCTATTTAATTCCCGATTCTTAGTTTGCAGTCCATGCTTTAGATATACTAACATTATACGCAGCAGGAGTCTGTGCCAAAAAGAATAATAGTAAAAACTCTATCAAATTCCTGTCCACGATAAAGAAACTTCCCCCTATACTATCCTCCCCTGAAAACGGGGGATAAGCAATATAGTAAAAGAAGAGTAAAAGCATACCTAAGTACGCACTCTTACGAATGGCAACACCAAAAAACAGACCTGTTCCAACCAGCAGAAGTGCTGTAATATTTAACGTATCAACCCAGAACATCCTTACTGGTGTGTGCATGTAATGTTCATAAATATAACACATCATCCCCTCTGATCCTTTCAGGTACGATTCTGCACTAAATGAAGGATCGATAAATTTGACAAGCCCTTCATACAAAAAATGCCAGCCAACTGCTATACGCAATAAGACTATTGCTACCTGTTCTTTTCTTCCCATAATAATATATTCTCTAGCCTATAAGCCAAAATACAAGTAATGACAAAACTGTAAGGGTTAGTCCGGACGCTGTTTCAAACACTATCAATTTTAATCTTTCATGCAGGGGCATATACACTGCACCGCCGGTTGCATGAAAGAACGATCCGTGAGGTAGATGATCAAGCACAGTGGCACTAACATTAATGAGTGCAGCTCCCCATACGGCACTAATACCTGCTCCAAGAATGGTTTGTGCAAATGATGCCGAAGCAAGGGTAGCTCCTGCTGTTGTTGAAGCTGTTGCTGCCGACATGAGCGCTCCGGATACAGGTGCAATCAGATAATCGCCTATGCCAAGTGTAGCAAGTAAATCGAGTATATCTGTTTTCAGAGCGGATGCCTTAATAACACCTGCAATTGCGCCTGTTCCGATCAAAAGAACAGCTACAACAGACATTTTCTCAAGTCCGTAAGCAATTCCTTTGTTTATCTCGCGGAAACGTCCCATGGCAATAGCTCCGCACAATCCACCTACGGGAAGTGCGATCAACGGATCGATAATTATGCCACAAAGCGGACGAAGGACGAGCAGACTAATTGTAATAACCGGAGCGACAAGACTTGGCAGCAGAGCAGGTAAGGCTTTACGAGGTTTGTTAACGGCAACTTCCTCTAATTCTTCGCCAATCACTCCCACTTCCGGTACGAGCCGTTTCCAGCCGTAAGCAATAATAAATAAGCCGATAATGGCA
>JBOFKD010000153.1:0-2556 GCA_051657165.1 Bacteroidales bacterium
GTTGCGGGAACCGGACTCGAACCGATGACCTTTGGGTTATGAGCCCAACGAGCTACCACTGCTCCATCCCGCGATGTTTGTGATACAAAGGTAGTGTATTTATTGGAAGTTGCAAACTTTCCGATGATTATTTTTCATCGGAAAGTCGCTTAATCAGGCTATATGCCTCACTCATACCGAGTTCGCCGGCTTTACTTAAATCAGCAATTCCTTTTTCGGTTTGATTTTGATAAATATAAACCAACCCTCTGTTGAAATAAGCCTCTGCAAATTCCGGATCTATACGAATCGCTTCATTAAAATCCAGAATCGCATTACGGAAATCTTTTTGCATGGTCCGTGCATTTGCCCGGTTAAAATAGGCATACGTGAATCCCGGATTTAAATCTATAGCCATGTCATAATCCCGAATCACTAATTCATTATCCATTTTTGGCGTTTTCTGAGATTTCGCTTTATCCGTTTTTTGATTAAAGGCATTGAATGATTTATTCATTGGTAGTTCTTCTTCAAGACCTTCCTGTGAACGCTCAAACTCCAACTGCTTGCTTCGTACGACTGCTCGCTGGAAATAAGCTAATGAAGATTTATTATCAAGCATCAATGAACGGGTTAAATCTTCCAATGAACTCGCAAAATCCTGTACAAGCATAAAATCAAGAGCTCTGGCAAAGTATGCAACCGCATTATCCGGCTGTTGTTGTATTTCTCTTGAATGCTCATCAATAGAATTAAAATGCTCCTGCATCTGCAATTCATTTAACGCTGGTTCATCATTAACCAACAACAGTTTTTTACGTAAGCCACTTTGTTTATTAAAGATTTCCAAAGCTTTATCGTAACGAACCGTATTTTTAAGTTTATCGCCCTTTTCATAATACGATAGAACAAAATCTCCGGCTTGTTTCAACTGCACATTACGCTCCTGTATCTTACCTCTGAATTTATTATCGTATTTAGAATCCAGTCCGGCATCATCTGCCATCATCAACTGCTTAAACTTATTGATATTTTTATCTGACTTTTTACGGGCTGTATGATCGTTCGCATCCACTGAATCTTCTTTCTTATCTTGCGATTTATTCGGATTTTTAGCAGCTAACGCTTGTTGTTCCCTATGCTCTTTTTCTTTATTTATGGCAGTCCAGTAATCAATTTCTGCCCCTTTTGTATCTCTGCTCTTACGCTTCAGATCCGAACGAAGATAGTAGCCTGGAAGGAAATCCGGATATTCCTCTAATACTTTAGATATATCATTTATAGCTCCTTTCAAATCTCCGGTCTCTTTACGAAGAATCCCCCGATTATAATAGGCAAAATAATTATCGGGCTCTTGCTTAAGCAAATTAGAAAAGTCCGTAATCGCACGATTGTTATCTCCCACCTGTGCACGAAGAATACCTCGGTTATAAAGTCCCATTATATTATTTGGATCCAATTCCAATACACGGTCATAATCAGCCATTGCACCTCTTAAATCATTCAGATTATAACGAACAATACCTCTGTTTACATATAAAGATGTACGATCCGGCTCTAAACGCAAGGATTCATTCAGATCAACCAATGAACCTTTATAATCTTTAATTTCATATTTAGCCATCGCACGATAAGCCCATCCAGCGAAATTATTCTTATTCAGATCTATTGCCTTTGTGAAATCTTCAATCGCACGTAAAGTATCTTTTGCCTGAATCAAATAAGAACCTCTTACTAAATAGGCATTATAAAAATTCGGATGTGTCTGAACCAGTTTATTTAAATCATCTTTAGCTCCGTCCAAATCCTTCATTTCAATTCGGGCCAGAGATTTATTCATCAATAAACTGCGGCTCATAGGTGAAAAATCCAAGCCTTTATCAAAATCCTCTAAAGCTCCCTTAAAGTCTTTCATATTCATACGTGCGATACCTCTGCATTCATACGCATTCACAATGAAGGGATTCCTATCAATAGACAATGTACAGTCTTCTTCCGCCCCTTTAAAATCTTCCAGCTCCAGTTTTGCAACTGCACGGAAGAAATAAGGATCAGCCAGATAAGGTTTAACTTTAATTACCTGATTAAAATATTGGATGGATAACAAATAATCTTCAAAATACAGTGCATTCCGACCGATAGACATTACTCTATCTGTATTGATTTGTGCCGAAACACCTATGGCTATAAGAAAAAAATAAAGAAAGATGCGGACTCTTATATGTGTCATATTTCAAAGTGTCTTTTAGTCGATATATTCGATTGTGTCAGGAGACAAATATAAATATTTTAGCGAAAAAAACTTATAGATCAAGCTTATCTTATCATAAAAAAGTAAATTTGTAATTATGAGTGGAATTTATATACATATACCTTTTTGTAAAAGACGCTGCCATTACTGTGACTTTTACTCCTCTACAAATGAATCCGTAAAACAAAGTTATACGGATGCTGTTTGTCATGAGATGCAACTACGACAATCTGACTTATATCATACTCCCGAAACTATTTATTTCGGAGGCGGAACTCCTTCGCAACTATCACACGATGAGGTAAGATCTGTATTTAAAGCTTTAA
>JBOFKD010000154.1:0-2605 GCA_051657165.1 Bacteroidales bacterium
AAAAAACTTATTGCAGAGGTTTGCGACGTTTTGGACGAAGTGCCGTATCTGCATATAGGAACAGATGAAGTAAAATTCACCAATCCTGATTTTTGCGATGAAATGGTAGCATTTATCCGCGAAAAAGGGAAAAAAACAATCTCATGGAATCCGGGATGGAATTACAAAGCCGGTGAGGTTGATATGACACAAATGTGGAGTTACCGCGGGAAACCAACCCCTGGAATTCCGGCTATCGATAGTAAGTTTCACTATTTAAATCATTTTGATACTTTTGCAGATATTTACGGGCTTTACACGAGCCGTATCGGGAACGTATCTGAAGGATCAGACCAGATAGCAGGAACAATTCTTGCTTTATGGCATGACCGTTATATGGATAAAGAAGTAAATATGATTATCGAAAATCAGCTTTATCCGAATATGCTTGCAATAGCAGAAAGAGCCTGGCTCGGCGGAGGCTGGCAATATTATGACGAGTTTGGTACGAATATGATTGAAAATACCGAACCGTTCAACGCATTTAAAGATTTCGAATCCCGTATGCTTTGGCATAAAGATCAGAATTTCACCAATCTTCCTTTTGCTTATGTAAAACAAACAGACGCAGAATGGAATATTACGGATGCTTTTCCGAATGGAGGCGATTTGTCTAAATCTTTTGAACCTGAAACTGCAATTAAAGATTCGTACATATACGAAGATCAGCAATACAATGTAAATAAAGCAATCGGATCAGGAATTTATTTACGTCACGTATGGGGCAATATGATCCCTACGTTTTATAAGGATCCGAAAGAAAACCACACTGCTTATGCATGGACGAATGTATATTCTCCTAAAAAGCAAACAGTAGGTTTATGGTTTGAAACACAGAACTACAGTAGATCCGAAATGGATTTAGCTCCACAACAAGGTAACTGGGACTATAAAGGCAGTAAAATCTGGATTAATAAGGATGAAGTGCAGCCTCCCGTATGGACGGCTACTCATACAACTAAATCCAATGAAGTGGCATTAGGTAACGAAAATATGGTTGGCAGAGATCCGATACCTGTTACATTAAATAAAGGATGGAACACAGTTTTAATTAAATTGCCAATTGGCAAATTCTCAATTCCTCAGGTTCGTCTGACTAAATGGATGTTCTCAGCAGCATTTGTAACGTTGGATGGCAAAGACCGGATTGATAATTTGATATATTCAACCGAGAAGAAAAAATAACTTAATCGGATTATGCAGAATCTTTTTTGCATAATCCGATTTATTCGTATAAAATTTAAAATCTAATTGATATGAGAAAAATTGTATTGGCAGCATGCCTGACTATCGCTTTAAACTCTTTTGCTCAAAGAGATAATTATTCAACTTACTGGCATCAGCGTGCTACCTTATTTGAAACTCTTCCTATCAATAAAAAAGACATCGTTTTTGTAGGTAACAGTATCACCGATGGAGGTGAGTGGTTCGAATTTTTCAATAACCCACATGTAAAGAATCGCGGTATCAGTGGTGATCGTACAGTTGGAGTTCTTGATCGTCTGGATGCTATCGTATCAGGTCAACCTAAAAAGATTTTTCTTTTGATCGGTATTAATGACCTGAGCCACGGTACATCCATTGATTCAATTGCAACAAATATCGGGATGATTGTAGATGAAATTCAGGCGAAATCTCCGAAAACGAAAATATATCTTCAAAGTGTATTGCCTGTTTCAGATGAAAAGAAAATGTTTTCAGGACACACTTCTAAAGCAGGATCTATTGTTCCTTTGAATAAACTTATTCAGGAAATAGCAACAAACAAATCAGTTACTTATATTGACTTGTACTCGAAGTTTATTAATCCCGAAACCGGAAAAATGAATCTGAAATATACCAATGACGGATTACATTTATTAGGTGCAGGATATCAGAATTGGGCTGAAATCGTTAAATCTTATGTAAACAGCAAATGAAAAAGTTATTTACTCTTTTTCTGTTGTTAGTCACAGTAGCTGTGGCTTATGCTCAAAAGAAAGTAGCCTGTGTCGGTAATAGTGTCACTTATGGTTATCTGGTACCGGATCGAGAAGTTAATTGCTATCCGGCAAAATTGCAGAAGTTCCTGGGACAAGGTTATCAGGTAGGAAACTTCGGACATAGTGGAGCCACTTTATTGAATAAAGGGCATCGTCCATTTATGAGTTTGCCTGAATTTAAACAAGCTCTGGCATTTAATCCGGATATTGTCATTATTCATTTAGGATTGAATGATACAGATCCACGCAATTGGGCTAATTACCGTGAAGAGTTTATGCCTGATTACAGTGCTTTGATTGATTCATTCAAAGCAGTAAATCCGAAGGCTGAATTTTTCGTTGCGAGAATGTCTCCAATATTCCATTGGCACCCTCGTTTTCAGTCAGGAACAAGAGACTGGTACTGGCAAATCCAGAAAGCTATCGAGCAAGTTGCAAAAAATAACAATGCAACATTAATCGATTTTCAGGAACCCCTTTACGATAAGCCTCATTTGATGCCTGATGCTCTTCATCCCGATGCTGAAGGGGCTGAACTATTAGCTGAATGTGTATATGGAGCCATTACAGGAAATTATGGCGGA
>JBOFKD010000155.1:0-31812 GCA_051657165.1 Bacteroidales bacterium
GTTCGGGACTTTGCCGCCGACTTCCTTCAGATTCGCCTCGCGGTCGACACCCTTGTCTTGAGCTAATGGTTGGTAACTACCGACCCCCATAGTGGACTTGCAC
Source organism: Bacteroidales bacterium (assembly GCA_051657165.1). Lineage (GTDB taxonomy): Bacteria > Bacteroidota > Bacteroidia > Bacteroidales > UBA7332 > UBA7332. The sequence goes on from JBOFKD010000155.1 coordinate 104, forward strand.
CACCAAGTTATATACCATGCACGGCACACTAAATAAGAAAGAGCCTTAAAGCATATGCTTTAAGGCTCTTTCTAAATATATTCGATTAAAAATCTTCGTTTTTGAAAACAAGATCATCCCCATTAAAATCAATTTGAATGGTGTATGCCTTGTTTATTGTTCCGGCAATTAATGCTTTTGATAATTCGTTAAGCACCATACGCTGGATAACTCGTTTTACAGGACGTGCACCAAACTGAGGATCGTATCCTTCTTTTGCCAGATAAGCAACAGCAGCCGGAGTAAACTCCATATGAACACCGTTCTGGTCAAGTGTTTTAGCAACTGAGCGTAACTGAATTTCAACAATCCGTTCGATTTCTTTTTCACTCAGAGGTGTAAACATAATGATTTCATCAATACGATTCAGGAATTCAGGTCTGATAGTTTTTTTCAACATATCAATTACTTCATTCTCTGTTTCATGAATAATATCATCTCTGTTTTCATCATTAATCTTTTCGAAGTTCTCCCGGATAATGTTTGAACCAAGATTGGATGTCATGATAATAATCGTATTTTTGAAGTTTACCACACGACCTTTATTATCTGTCAGACGTCCGTCATCCAGCACTTGTAACAAGATATTAAAGACGTCCGGATGGGCTTTTTCAATCTCGTCAAACAGAATAACAGAATATGGTTTACGACGTACGGCTTCAGTCAACTGTCCACCTTCTTCATATCCAACATATCCCGGAGGCGATCCGATAAGACGGGTTACCGCAAATTTCTCCTGATATTCAGACATATCAATACGAATCATTGCATTTTCATCATCAAACAGATATTCAGCTAATGCCTTTGCCAACTCTGTTTTACCTACCCCTGTTGTTCCCAGGAAGATAAATGATCCGATCGGACGGCGTGGATCCTGAAGACCGGCACGACTACGACGAACGGCATCCGAGATAGCAATAATTGCATCATTCTGTCCGACTACTCTCTGATGTAGTTCATCTTCCAGATGCAAAAGTTTATCCTTTTCACTCTGAAGCATTTTGTTTACAGGAATACCTGTCCAGCGAGATACGATATCGGCAATATCATCATAGCCAACTTCTTCTTTAATCATCGCATTAGGACCCTGGATTGCAATCAAATCGTTCTGATAGTTATCAATAGATGTTTCAGCATCTTTAATTTTACCGTAACGGATTTCGGCTACTCTACCAAAATCTCCATTGCGTTCAGCCTGATCAGCTTCAAATTTAAGCGCTTCAATTTCCTGCTTAATTGTCTGGATTTTATTAATCAGATCACGTTCTGATTCCCATTTAGATTTAAGCATCATCTCATCTTGTTTCAGATTTGCGATTTCTGCTCCAAGCTGTTCAAGTTTTACCTGATCGTTTTCACGTTTGATAGCCTCTCTTTCAATTTCAAGCTGTTTAATGCGGCGGGATATTTCATCCAGATTTTCCGGCACAGAGTTTACTTCCAGACGTAGTTTAGCAGCTGCCTCATCCATAAGGTCAATCGCCTTATCCGGTAAGAAACGATCTGCAATATAACGGCTGGACAATTGTACAGCTGCTATAATAGCCTCATCTTTGATGCGTACTTTATGGTGGTTTTCATATTTCTCTTTCAATCCACGAAGAATTGAAATAGAAGTCAACTCATCGGGTTCATTCACCATTACCATTTGGAAACGACGCTCCAGAGCTTTATCTTTTTCAAAGTATTTCTGATACTCATCTAAAGTAGTTGCACCAATTGAGCGCAATTCACCACGAGCAAGTGCAGGCTTAAGAATATTAGCAGCATCCATTGCACCTTCGCCTTTTCCGGCACCAACCAAGGTATGAATTTCATCGATAAAAAGAATGATTTCGCCTTCGGATTTCATCACCTCTCCTACTACAGCTTTCAGTCTTTCTTCAAATTCTCCCTTGAATTTTGCACCAGCAACCAAAGCACCCATATCCAATGAATAGATTTGTTTGCTTTTCAGATTATCAGGCACATCGCCACGTATAATCCGGTGTGCCAGACCTTCTGCAATAGCAGTTTTACCAGTACCTGGTTCACCTATAAGGATTGGATTATTTTTTGTACGTCTGCTTAAGATCTGTAACACCCGACGAATTTCATCATCACGACCAATCACAGGATCTAATTTCCCGCTTTGTGCGCGTTCGTTCAGATTAATAGCATATTTAGACAGCGACTGATAAGTTTCTTCAGCAGACTGACTTGTAATCTTCTCACCTTTACGCAGCTCATTGATAGCAGCTTCAAGCGACTTAGATTTCAATCCGGCATCTTTAAGTATTGTTGCCGCATTATTTCTTTCATCTAAAATAGCTAACAAGATATGCTCCATCGAGACATAACTATCACCCATTTTAGAAGCAAGATTCGTTGCCTTTTGCAAAACAGCATTTGCTTCACGGCTCAGATAAGGTTCTCCGGTTACTTGAGGCAGCGATTGAATCTCCCGATCCAGCACACGTGATACAGCCTGTAGGTTGATCTCCGTTTTTTGAAACAAGAAGTTCATTATGCTCTCGCCTTCCAGTATCAGACCTTTAAGGATATGAACCGGTTCAATAGCCTGCTGATTGTTAGAAGTAACAATCTCAATAGCCTTTTGAATCGCCTCCTGAGCTTTAATTGTAAAATTGTTCATGTTCATAAACAAATCTCCTTATTATAGTTATTTTTTAGGTTAGATTTATCAATTACAATGCCAAATTGTAAACATCTGACTTTTTGTCTTCTTTTTGCTTCTCATTTATTTATAAATCAGTTTCAATCGAAGTACAAATAAATAACACTCAACAAAAAAATTTGTTTCAGAAAAATGATTGTTACTTCACATCTCTCTGCCAAATTGACAGATAACTAAGCATATAGCGCTCAAAAAAATACAATACGTAAATGATAATATTAAGGTTATTGCATAAAAAATACGGGCTTCGCTTCGTAAACAGAAGCAAAACCCGTAATCTTAGATTATTATCTTTTATTCTTCCACCATAAAAATCCGGTTATTGGCAAAGATGCTGCAAAAAGACAGACGAACAGATAAATCCATTTTGTTAATAACCCTCCAAAACTACCTGTATGTAATGCATAAAACCAGTATCGGAGCCGCGCTGTATGGTTCATATCAGACCATCTGCTGCTCTTTATTTCTTCCTGGTCCTGAGAATGATATGTGTAAGATTCCCTGACCTTATGACTCACAGCATTCCGGGGATTTACAGATATCCCGATTATAGCATCCTCCTTTTCGGGATTGCCTTCCAGATCAAGTGTAGCCTCTCTGAATGCAGGTAATCCTTTAACATAGGCTAATGTATTAGACCACTCTTCATCCGTCAAAGATTTCGTATCACCTTGCATTTCTCCACCCTTTTTCATTGATCCCGGCATTGACTCACCGCCACAAATATTAAGCAGCATGGTCCTGTACCAGGGAAAAGACCAGGTTGGTCCTGTTACTGACATCAATAATAGCACAGGTAATAAATAAAAGCCAAGAACCACATGCCAGTCATACAACTTACGTTTCTTTCCGGCATTCTTCTTAAAGGTAAGCTTACTTTTCAATCCTTTCCGAGAATATGGAATCCATAACCACAAACCGGATATGAGAATAAGCGTAAACAAAATACACGAAACACCCATAATAGTTTTTCCGGCAGGATTCACAAATAACCATCTGTGAAGAGCCATTACCTTAAAAAAGAAAGAGGATCCATATTCAAACCTTTCTACTATTTTACCCGTATAGGGATTAAAATAATACCGGACCTTCGGAGATTCTGCCGTTTCCAGAATCCAAGTATCAGTCTGCTCCGGACGAACGGTGATTCGTCTGACGGTTTCACCTGTTTCAAGGCTTAGTTCTGACACCAGTTTACTATAATCCATTGGAGGTGAATCCTGTATTTCCCCGATTTGATAGCGTTGTGGATTAAATAACTCTGTCAGCTCATTCTCGAAAATAAGTAATGCCCCTGTTATCAGAGCTATCATAATCGTTACAGAACACAGCAGTCCGGCTATCTGATGCAGGCGAAAAGCAATCTTTTTCATTATATCCTTTCTTTTTCAAAATCAGTATCCGAAAAATCAGAACTGATAGTTAACAGTTAAATTAAAGTTTCGTGGAGTAATCGGGTTGATAAAGTTATAACGATAAGTCAGATAAGCTCTTTCATCCAGTAAGTTTTTTGCACTCAGTTTAAATCTCCAGTTTTGAATAGAGTAACCGATATTCGCATTCAGCTCTGTAAAGGCTTTCAGTTTTACTACAGGGTCTCCCGGATTAATACCATGCCATGGCAATTTCACCTGATCATTTGCATTCCGTTCGCCTGTATAATATACTCCTGCTCCCAGAAACAATCCTTTAAATACCCCTTTATTGAAGGTATAACTACCCCATACATTAAATGTATTCTTAGGCGTATTAAACGGAACTGTGTTATCTTTATATCTTACACTTTTAATGTATTTTGCATCAATATAGGCATATCCGGCCTGCAAATGCAGTCCTTCTGCCGGGTACGCATGAAACTCCAGTTCAACACCCTGATTGCGTATCTCGCCATTTCTTTCACCGTATCCCTGAGCGACCCATGACCCGTTAGCATCCTGAGCCAATACTTCACCCACCTGATTATTGTTATGTATATAGAAATACGTAGCGTTAAACGATAGTTTATTCTGTAAGAAATCACTCTTAATACCAGCTTCGAACTGATTTGTAATCTCATTTCCCAATTCCTCACCATTTATACCACGCAAGGTTACCGGAGTAAACGTATTTGTATAGGTTGCAAAGATATTCATATTTTCGACAGGAAGATATGATAATCCTGCTGAAGGAGAAAATCCATGAGGAGTTGATTTCGGTGATACTTTGGTTTTTGAATCAGTATATGTATAAATCTTCTCAGTATTAAACACTCCGGTATAACGCAATCCTAAGGAAGCTCTGAAGTGCTTTCCAAGATTCATAATATCCTGCGCCATAAATCCTATTTTTGATGTGCGTGTATCAGTTTGTTTATCTCTGGATAGCTTTGGAAGATTCGCAATATCGTTCCGGATTGGCCCGTTAATCACATCGATTGTATCAATTACTGCTGACTTATAGGTAAGCTGTGATTTGTCTGTTGTACGGAAATCCATACCAGCCTGAAAATTATGCGTTACAAATCCTGTTTTAAAGTTTGCCCCTAGCAAATCAATTTGTACAAGGGTGTGTTTATAATCATTTTCTGTGCTTGTTAGCAGTCGTTTAAGAAGCGATGTTCCCTGAATAACATTTGAATGCTTATCAATCCTGTAGTCATCCCGGCTTTCAAGTGTTCTGTTCACAACAGCTCTAAGAGTTAGCTGATCTGTAAAACGATGATTAAAAGTAGCCGAAAGAGACTGATTCTCTATCCCTATATTATCAGATTTCAATCCTGTAAAACGATCAAATGGTAAATCATAAATCTTCCAGTCATAAAGTATCGTTCCGTTATCCGGAGTTCGGTTATCCGAAAGATAATCATACTGCACCAATAAGTCTGATTTATTACCGATTCTCCAGAAAAGAGACGGATTGAAATAGAATTTTTCTTTCTCTACAAATTTCCGGTAACTATCCCCTTTTTCATACGAAGTATTTAAACGGAAGCTTACCTTATTATGTCTGTCCAGACCTCCCCATACATCTACACCCGTACGGATTGTATTGAAGCTACCATAACTCAGCTTAACGTCTCCTCCCAATTGCGTTTTAGGTCTTTTAGAAGACAAGTTTATAATTCCTCCCGGACTTACATTACCAAATAAAACAGCCGATGCTCCTTTTATTACCTGAACTTCTTCCACACCATCCATTTCCGGTTGAGAGGTTTCCATGAGGATACCATCTTTCATAAAGGAGATACCACGGTATCCGCGTGCTCCGAAACTATTCATAGCTCCTCCGTATGTAGCCCAGCTATAAGCTCCCGGAACGTTCAGGATTGCATCTTTCACATCTGTTACATCCTGCTCATCAAGCAGTTTACGGTCTACCACACTTATTGTTTGCGGTTGAGCTTTCAGTTCTACCGGAAGACGACTCAGAGTGTAAGGTAATTTTTGATTAGGCATTCTCCGCCCGGCTCTTACAACCACTTCGTCCATATGGATCTCTTTTTCCCGCAGAGTAAACTTCTGATTAACATCCTTCTCTGCTCTTACTGTGACAAGTTTTGATTCCGGCTCATAGCCTATATAGGTAAGATCAAGTTCATAGGACCCTTCAGGAACCGACTCAATCAAAAATTCTCCTTTTTCATTTGTAATTGTCCCTTTATTTATTTCTGCAATCCAAATGTTAGCTCCTGTTAGCGGAGCTCCTTTTTCATCAATAATCTGACCTTTTATTGTAGAAGTGCCTGATTTAGCAAACAGCGAAACAGCACCACAAAGTAACATAGATACTACAAGTAAATTTTTTCTCATATTTCAGTTATTTTTCCGGGTACAAAGAAACATGAGATATTCACTGCCATCAATCCCTAAAAAAGGGGAAAAAGAAAGGATTCAATACCTAAATCAAGGTATTGAATCCTTTCCTCCGGAAGCCAGTATCATGCCGATTACTTCTGAATAATTAGCTTTCCCATCCGGTATATTATTGTTCTTCAAATACATATCATACACTTTATCCTGTATACGGCCCCATTTATCGGAATATAGGGCATTCCAGTAATCTCGCGTATCAACATGCAAAGCTATAATATCGGTATCTATTTTCGAGATAATCTCTTTATAACGTTCTGCACTTACAACTCTTTGTGCATTGTTCAGTACATGTGGTAAAAGACTATAATATGCACTAAAGCGCGTAAGTGAATCCTCTGAATGACGAGTAATCTCATACGCATAAAAATTGGCTTCTGCCTCTGAGGTTACTCCTGCCAGATGTGCTATCTCATGCGTTACCACAAAAGGATATTGTTGTGGTTTCAGATAATTATTTACATGAACCTCCGAAAAGAAAGGTCCATAATAACCAAGTACACCTACTTTTGCATATGCATCTCCGGAAGTCATCTGCTTAACTCTTACCCTACCCGGCAAAGGTGATAATTTATAATAGCCACAGAGAGAATCAAATCCTGATCCGGCTATTTCGTGCACCTTTGCTGTGTCCAGTTTGAGTGTATGCGGATAAGATTCGTTCAGATTCTTAATATATGCATCTGCAAAACTCATAAACTGCAACGAATCAGCCGCCTGGTTTGACAATCCTGTGCGTGCATAAAAATCTGATCTGAAGTAATTAATACCCCACGAAAGCTGAAATGTAGTCCAGGCAAGCAGAAGAGTTACAGATAAAAGAAAGAGAGCCTGTCCCCAGGCTCTCTTTATACATTTCCATAAAATGATACCCAGCATTAGAAACAAAGCAGGTATCAGCATATCATAAAGCGAAAAAGGAAGCATCGATGAAAAAGCATGAAGCACATGAGATACTATGGGATAAATATCTGACGCATAAAAATCTGCTATCGGAGATATACGCTTCAATATTTCAATCGCCACAACTATTACAATCAGTGTTATCAATATTTTTCTTTTCATCTTCACATTTTACAGCTTACACCGGTCTAAAATTTATTCTTTTTCTAATTTTTCACTAACCAATTCCGAAGGTCTCATGCGTAAAGCACTCCAGGTATCATTTACAGCCATTTGTTTAACAGCTTTAACCCCTTTCTCTTCAACCATTTTGAAGAGAACATCTTTATTGATATTCGTTTTTATACCTGAGGAACCTTTCGGAAAGCAGATCCAAAAATTTGAATCATAGGCGATCTTTGGTAAAACAATGTTCATCCATAAAGAAAACTCCTCCGAATTTCTCAGGAATAAAATCGTTACATCACTCTTGTCTTTGGGCAATGTTGTTGAAAAACCTTTTTTCACAAACAGAGCAGCAAGGTCTTGCGGCGCGTTTAGTATTACTCCTCCTTTTTTAAGATTAGCCTTGCTTAAAAACTCTACAATGTTCATAGTTTAAAAAAATAGCTTTGTGATTTAATTGTTTAATAATGGGTTAACCCCTTAATACTTAATACATATATTTATATTAAGAGCTTCAGATGCAATATTATATAATTTATCAGTAATCTACAAATAAATATATAAATTACGACTGCAAAATATATATTCGCATAATCTGCTCTCAAAGAAAACGACAAAAACACCTAATTTGTTCCCTGCTCCTGTGATTTTTCTTATTTTTGTAAGAACAAGTTATCGCAACAAGAAATTAATACAACTGAATTTCATGCAATCATTCGTACATCTGCACGTTCACTCTCAATACTCTATTCTTGACGGACAAGCATCTATAAGCCGCATTGTTGATAAGGCTATAGAAGATGGCATGCCGGGCGTTGCCCTCACTGACCATGGTAATATGTTTGGCGTTAAAGAATTCTTCAATTATGTCTCTAAAAAGAATGGCAAAGTTGAAGGACTGATCAAGGATCTTGTAAAAGAACTTGATAAATTAAAAGATGAGGGTGCTTCAGAACAAGATATTCTTTCTAAAGAAGAAGAGATTAAAAAGGCACGCAAGAAAATTTTTAAAGGAATCATAGGCTGTGAAGTATATGTTGCCCGAAATGGCAGACATATAAAGCAGGGTAGAGAAAACCTTTCGGGAAATCACCTGATCTTGCTTGCAAAAAATAAAACCGGATACCACAATCTCGTTAAGCTCGTCTCAATTGCCTGGGTAGAGGGATTCTACGGTCGTCCTCGTATTGATAAAGAAATTCTTGAAAAATACAAAGAAGGACTGATCGTTTCATCTGCATGTCTGGGTGGTGAAATTCCCCGCCTTATACGCGACGGACGTATTGACGATGCCGAGAAAATTATACACTGGTATAAAAATATTTTTGGGGATGATTACTATCTCGAAATGCAGCGTCATGAAACGTATGCCGATAATGCTGATCAAAATGTTTACAAACTTCAGAAAGAAGTAAATACAGGCATCGTTGAACTTTCGCGTCGTACCGGTGTAAAAGTAATTGCAACCAACGATGTCCATTTCGTAAGCAGTGAAGATGCGGAGGCTCATGATCACCTGATCTGTCTGAATACCGGATCTGATCTTCATGACCCACGTCGTATGCGTTACACCAAGCAGGAATGGTTCAAGACTTCTGCTGAAATGGCTGCTATTTTTAGTGATATCCCTGAAGCAATTACCAATACGCTGGAAATTGTTGAAAAGATTGAGCCATACAGCATCAACAGTAAGGCTATTATGCCTATATTTCCTTTGCCCGAGGGATTCTCTGATGATGGAGAGTATCTTCGACACCTGACATATGAAGGAGCTAAGAAGCGCTATCCGGAGATGACACCCGATGAAAAAGAGCGCATTGACTTTGAGCTCGAAACAATTCTGAAAATGGGATTCCCGGGCTACTTCCTGATTGTACAAGACTTTATTGCTGCTGCCAGAGATATGGGAGTAGCTGTAGGTCCGGGACGTGGTTCGGCTGCCGGTTCGGCTGTTGCTTATTGTCTCGGTATTACAGATATTGACCCGATTAAATATGACCTCCTGTTTGAGCGTTTTCTGAACCCCGACCGTATATCCATGCCCGATATTGATATCGACTTTGATGATGACGGCCGTGGACAGGTACTACAGTGGGTTACGGATAAATACGGAAAAGAAAAGGTTGCGCATATCATCACTTTTGGTACAATGGCAACCAAATCGGCAATTAAAGACGTTGCCCGTGTACAGAAATTGCCTTTGAGCGAGTCTGACCGGTTAACAAAGTTAGTTCCCGATAAAATACCGGATGTCAAAAAAGTGAATCTGAAGGCTGCTATTAATTACGTTCCTGAACTCAGAGATGCTGCCGAATCAAACGATCCTGTAATGCGTAATACGCTGAAGTATGCGCAGATGCTTGAGGGGAATATCCGTAATACCGGAGTCCATGCCTGTGGGGTTATTATCGGGAAAGATGACCTTATGAACTATGTACCTATCTCTACGGCAGACGACAAAGAGTCTGGCGAGAAGATGCTGGTTACTCAGTATGAGGGCTCACTGATTGAGGATGTAGGTATGCTTAAGATGGACTTTCTGGGATTGAAAACACTTTCAATCATCAAAGAATGTCTGGAGAATGTGCGGATACGTTCAGGTAAAATTATTGATATCTCTCAAATATCTCTCGAAGACCCTGCCACATACAAATTGTACAGTAGCGGAAAAACTACCGGTACATTCCAGTTTGAGTCGGCCGGAATGCAGAAATATCTACGCGAACTTCAGCCTTCTACTTTTGAAGATCTGATTGCGATGAATGCATTGTACCGTCCGGGACCGATGGATTATATTCCGTCCTTTATTGCCCGTAAACACGGAACTGAGCCTATTACATATGATATCCCTGTAATGGAACGATATCTGAAAGATACGTATGGTATTACGGTGTATCAGGAACAGGTGATGCTCTTGTCGCGTTTGCTGGCTAACTTCACACGCGGACAATCCGATGAGCTGCGTAAAGCTATGGGTAAAAAGCTTATCGACAAGATGAATGCGCTGAAGGTTAAGTTTATGGATGGATGTAAGGCCAACGGACACGACCTGAAAGTTTGCGAAAAGATTTGGGCTGACTGGGAAAAGTTTGCATCATATGCTTTCAATAAATCGCATGCAACGTGTTATTCATGGGTTGCTTACCAAACAGCATATCTCAAGGCTAATTATCCGCCTGAGTACATGGCTGCCGTACTAAGCCGAAATATCTCGAATATCGCCGATATCACTAAGTTCATGGATGAATGTAAAGCCATGAGTATTGAGGTATTGGGTCCGGATGTAAACGAGAGTTTACATAAATTCTCGGTTAATGCGAAAGGTAACATCCGTTTTGGTCTGGGTGCGATCAAAGGAGTTGGCGAAGGAGCTGTACAGGTTATTATCGACGAACGTAAGGCTAACGGTCCATACAAAAGCGTTTTCGACTTTATAGAGCGTGTAAACCTTACTGCCTGCAACAAGAAGAATCTTGAAAATCTGGCTCTTGCCGGAGCTTTTGATAATATTGATACAATCCGCCGCGATCAATTCTTTATGGAGAACGCGAAAGGCGAAATCTTTCTTGAGTCATTAGTCAGATACGGCAATAAAATGCAACTTGACAAACAGGCACAGACAAATTCGTTATTCGGTGACGATCATGGAGATATTGAAATTGCAAAACCTGAAATTCCTTTTGGCGAACCATGGTCAGATCTTCAAAGACTGAATAAAGAACGTGAGCTTGTTGGGATTTATCTTTCTGCGCATCCTCTTGATGAGTATCAGGTTATACTTGAAGGTGCGTGTAACACCCGCCTTCTGGAGCTTAACAACAAGAATGAATTGATTGGCCGGGATCTGGTGATGGGAGGCATGGTTACTAATGTGCGTGAAGGAATGACTAAAACAGGAAATCCTTTCGGTATTATGACCCTCGAAGACTTCAGTGGAGCGGTTGAAATCCCGTTCTTTGGAAAGGATTATATGAACTATCGTCAGTACCTGATTAAAGGTTTATTCCTTTTCATCAAAGGCCGGATGGAGCCTCGTCGTTTCAAACAGGATGAATTCGAGCTTCGTATCGGTACAATTGAATTAATGTCTGAGGTAAAAGACAAATTGATTCAGAAAATAACGATTTCTTTCCCGGTTGAATCTCTGAGCAAAGAGTTTGTCAAAGATTTAGCTGCTTTTATTGATGAGAATGATGGAAATGTTGAATTATTTTTCGAAATTATCGATCATCATCATGATACGATTATTCCGCTGAAAAGCAAAACTAAACGTATCACTGTAACAAAACAATTGCTGGATTATTTAAAGAGTAAAGAAGAATTTTCTTACAAAATAAACTAGTTTCTTGAGAATAGTTATTATTTTTGACCACTGATAAAACAGTTTATTAAAAACAGCAGCAATCTTAAATTGCTGCTGACTTTTATTTAATCTCATAAAAAAATACACAGACATGGCATTAGTAATTACAGACAGTAATTTCAAAGAATTGTTGGAATCTGGCAAACCATTAGTAGTTGATTTTTGGGCAGAATGGTGTGGACCTTGCCGCATGATCACTCCAATTATTGAAGATTTAGCTAACGAATATGCTGATCGCGTTAACATCGGTAAACTTAACGTTGATGATAGCACTGAGGTTACTCAGGAATTTGGTATCCGTAACATCCCTACTATCTTGTTCTTCAAAGATGGTAAACTTGTAGATAAACAAGTTGGAGCTGCACAGAAACCAGCTATCGCTGCTAAAATCGATGCTCTGCTATAATTTAATTGATAGTAATAAATAAACGGGTGAATATCAAAAGCTTTTTGCTTTCAGATATTCACCCGTTTTTTATTTTTGGCAACTTCTTATTTCCTGAACCGGATAAAATTTGATTTTCAATCAGCACTGTATATTCCAATAGATCATAACTATCAAAGATGCCGGATTGATTTCTGTTCAGACTCAAATATACAGCCCTGTAACTCTCTTCTCAACCGTATATATTTGTAAGAATATCCTGACAACTAAATACTATATATAAGCGATTTAGAAACTTCAACCGTATCCTTTAGTATTCCCATGCGCATCGGAATGTTAGCCCATGCGCATGGGAATGCAATCCGATGCGCACCGGATGTATTTCCGATGCGCATCGGAAATGTAAATCAACCTTATCCCGTAACTAAAGCATCCGTATATAATAAATAAATGCTCCTTTATTTCCGTTAATTCATACGTATATCCGCTTACGTCTGTACGTATATAAAAGATTAGAGTGATCTAAATACGGATTACAATGAACCAGGCTTAAAGCAACTGTTCTTAGCCCTGTCTATCTGTTGCTTTAATCTTTGTATTCCGGATATAAAAAGGCCGGGTAATGGAATATTATCCCACTACCCGGCCTTTTTATATTGCCCGGAGCTTCTCCGATTGATTAATCGTTGATTATGGCTTTTGATATTTTATCGCAAAGCTCAGACATCTCTTCTTTGGATAGCTGTAACTTTTGTTTATTAAACAGCATATCGCTTTCCTTATTAATAGGTATTAGATGAATATGAGCATGCGGTACCTCAAGACCAATAACAGCAACACCAACTCTTTTGCAAGGAACGACTTTCTCTATTCCCTTTGCTATTTTTTTTGAGACTAGCATCATTTCAGCCAGTGTTGTATCATCTACATCAAAGATATAATCCACTTCTGCTTTTGGTATAACCAACGTATGCCCTTCGGACATAGGTGCTATATCAAGGAATGCAAGAAATTTTTCCGACTCATAAATTTTATAGCACGGTATATCACCTGCTACAATTTTACTAAATATACTTGCCATGGCTTAAAAGATTCAAAGTGGTGATTAAAATCAGATTCCGATTTCCATGATTTCAAAGCTCATCACTCCTGACGGAACTTTGATCTCAACCTTATCTCCCTTTTTCTTTCCTAGCAATCCTTGCGCAATCGGTGTATTCACTGCAATTTTTCCTTCGCGAAGATTAGCTTCGGTTTCTGACACCAAAGTATATTCCATAACTGCGTTATTCTTAGTGTTTTTGATTTTTACTTTATTCAAAATCTGAATAACATCTGTACGAAGATTACTTTCATCCAGAATACGAGTTTTTGAAACCAAGTCTTTTAATTGTGCTATCTTCATTTCAAGCAATCCTTGTGCTTCTTTTGCTGCATCGTATTCTGCATTCTCTGAAAGGTCTCCTTTATCACGAGCTTCTGCGATCTGAGCAGAAATTTCAGGTCGTTTTACCGACTCTAAGAAATTAAGATCTTCCAAAAGCTTTTTGTAGCCTTCTTCTGTCATATAATTAACAGCCATAATCAGTCCTCCTAATTGTATTTTTAAATTTTAGATTTATCGATTTGTATAAAAAAGAAAAGAATCCCGGCAAGACTTGCCGGGACCCTTTCGTATTTGACATATTTCTACTGCAAATATAATGTTATTATTTGTAATAACAAACTTTACAAGTACTTCTTGACAATATTACTTAAGTCAGTTACTTTTTGAACTCTCTCTACCAGTTCCCCCTCACGATTCAATACAAAAAGCGTAGGCAATTGTTGAACATTGTATAGTGAAAGATACTTCGAATATATACTATTTTCGTCTCTTACAGCAATCCACGGTAAGTTGTTTGCAGATACTTTCCAGAAATGTTCATCTGTATCTACAGAGACCTGATATATCTCCAGACCATCTTTCTTGTATTTGTCATAAATCTCACCCAAAGCCATATTCAACACTGGTGATTCCTTTGTTTCATATGCTGTGAAGTTAAGAACTACAACTTTTCCTTTTGTGCTCGACAGAGCAATATTTTTTCCTTTATTATCAGGGAGTTCAATTTCAAAATTTGATTTTACATCTGCAACGTTTTGCAGTGTATTATTTGCAACATCATCATATGTCCGCTCTTGTCTTTTCTGAGAACGTACAATATTAATAGCATCAGTTGCAAACTTTTTCAGATGCTTTGTACGGGGTGCATCCGGATTACTGAAATCCAGCGAAGTCGCAACAGCGCAATACAGCTTGTTATCGTCCTTCGAATATGGATCAAAAATCAGATAATTATATACTTTCTGGAACAACGCATAGTAAGCAGGTGCTGAGCGAAGATCTTCAAAAATAATACGGGTTGCTAAAGCCTTATGGTCCTTCAGTGATGAATCCATCTGAGCCGAAAAGTCAGCTTCATTCAGTTTCCCTGCCTTACGTTCAGCGATCAGCGAATCCATCTTCACTTTAACCTTAGCCGCAGATATATTTAATTGTTTAATTTTCTCACTATTATTTGAGCCTTCTACTGTATAATCAAACGGTAGTTTTGAATAATCAGCCAGAATCTTGATTGTTTCTGTAGAATCAACAGAAAAGTTTACAACCTGATTATCTACTCTCAAGCGATAAAACTCCGGCTTAAAAGCAGGTTTTGGTTTTGAAAATTTGAAATCCCCTTTATCTCCGAGTTTCGCAGAATCCAGTAAAGAAGTCTCATTCATTCCCACCAATTCCAGGTAAATAGTCTTTCCCTTTGCTCCGTCAAGTTTCCCTTCAACTTTAAACTGACTATCGTTAGAACAAGACGCAAGCAATAATAAAGAAAATGCCCCAATAAATATTTTTTTCATCTGTATAATTATTTTCAAAGGTCTTCTTAACACTTTACCTCCCCGCCAAAAGCATGTAATTCTCTCAGGTAAAAGCATTAATCCTAATAATGTTGTTCGACTTAATATGTCATTAAGTGCAAAAATATATCTTTTTTTAATTCTGCCAAATTATGCCCTATCTATTCTCTGCAAAAAGCAAATATTGAGGCTATCCCTGTTTTCAGATATTTATCTGAAGAGATAATCTTTCCAAAAACCGGGAGAACCTCTTTTAGTGGTGCTTTATATTACAGAGATCATGAAGCCTTAATTCAGACTTGGCTCTGTTTTATAGTAGTCAAGTAAAAAGGTTGCATGTTGCTTCAGCAGCTTCTCATCTGACTGTTCAGGCCATACAATCCAGCCCTGACGTATAAGCTCACAAATGAACGAACGTGAGAATAAATCATTCGTAAGAACATCTGTAAAGCGTGGATAATTCAGACTAGCGCCCTCTCCTTTTACCTGATCCTTTCCAAAAATCAAATGTGTAGGATATATCTCAATCCCTTCATCCACATTCATATACACAAGGATATTTCCGTCAGGATCTTCCTCTGAAGGTATAACAATATGTCTCTCAAGCGCATATTCTGTAAAGAACTCACGAATTTTATCATTTGCTTTCTCCAGATCCGAAACGATAAAGAAAGGTTTCCCGTTATAAGCCTTATCAAAAGCCTCTTTCATTTTCGAAAGATATGCCTGACGCTCTGTTTTTGATTCGAACAAATGGCGTAGTATCTCTGCTTGTTCCGGAGATTCTTCTTCCATTTCCTCATCCGGATATGCTATATCCGAGATACATCTGAATGCGTCTCCGTTTTGTACCAGCTCACACAACCAATATGTTTTATCACGTAAAAACTTATCAGACAATGAGTCCTTTTCTACGTTGATTTCCGTTTTACTTTCAGTATGGAAAAGCATAACATATTTATCCGACTCGCCTAAGTATTTATAAAGAGTGGATAATTTATCTCTTCCGATTGCCATGGCTGCATCATATGCTGAATGGTCTGCTCCGAGAATAGATGCCAGCCACTCATTTGTATACAAACCTCCAAAAGGAAGAGGCTGATTAAATAACATCTGATTCGCATACTCACTCAGGAAGAAGAAGAATGAGGCTTCATCCATATTTTCGCCCTCAGCCTTCAGAAGCGATGCATATTGATTGATTTCTGAGTTTGCACCAATTGCAGTCAGATACGATTGTTTATTCAGAAATATCATTCTCGGAACAATATCAGAGAATGAAGGCGAATCTATCTGATTCATCATTAGAAACTCAGCCATTTTATCCGATTCCGGAGCATCTTCGTAAGCTTCTTCAAGCATTGATAAAAGCGCATCAAGCAATGATGTATTCTGTTTTAGTGAAGAAGGTGAAACAAAGCTTCTCTTATCGGATTGTGATTCAAAATGCCATAGCAGGAAAGCTATATCTGATATATTTACTTCGTCATTATAATAACGCTGACTTTCATCTTCCAGCATAGGCAGACGATCTCCGTATTTATTGATAAACAAAGATCTCACAGATGAAAATAGAAGTCCGCCGGACACAATATCTTCCAGATAAGCAGCCAGCCCGCATGAAGCTTGTATTGCGACAGATGGTTTAAATCCATTTTTACGCAATGTATCTGCAAGTTTATTAGCAAGTTTCACATAATAAATTACTTCGTCATTTGCTTTATCTTGCCACGGATGCAGATCCATCCAATCTTTATAGGTCACTAATGCTTGTCTCATATCTTTTATTCATTGTCAAAATTCTCTTACAATATTACTCATTTTTGATGAGCTTACTATTTTATTAATGTTAAAAACGAAATATATTCCAGATTTCACTGAACCGGAATATTTTCATTTTCATTTATATATAGCCTAAATTTAACAACATGAATAGGTTATGATCTATTCTGGCTTTATACATCTTATTAATTGGATGAAATAATTTATTTTTGCATCCATAAAACTATTATATATGAGATTTTCACGAAAAAGTACATTTATATTCCTCTTTCTGTTTCTTTCGCTGTTTATATCAAATGCTCAATCCAAGTATGACGTACGCGGGGTGTGGTTCTCTACCGTATGGGGACTGGATTTCCCGACAAGACCAGCAAATACCCCTGCTACGATATTGAGACAAAAAAAAGAACTCATTGCTAAACTTGACTCTCTTCAGAAAATCAATATCAATACTCTTTTCTTTCAGGTCCGGAACAGAGGTGATTTGTCTTATGAGTCTGAGACAGAACCCTGGCATTATGCATTCGGAGGTAAAACGGGCGTATCTCCCGGTTATGATCTGCTCGAATTTGCTATTCAGGAGACACACAAAAGAGGTATGGAGTTTCATGCCTGGTTCGTATGTATGCCATTGGGCTCGGACAAACAGATAAAGGATAAGAAATCATTAAGTCTTGTTGCCCGTCGTCCTGAACTTTGCCTCAAATATAAGAATGAATGGTATATGAATCCGGCAAAAAAAGAAACCGCTGTTTATCTGGCCGGGCTAATTGCTGAAACAACCCGCAAATATGATATTGACGGTGTTCATCTGGACTATATCCGCTATCCTGACCGCACGGACAAGTATCCAGATGCTACTTTCTTTAAGGAATCGAAAGCTAAAAATCTGGATCAGTGGCGAAGAGATAATATTACCCGCATAGTTTCGTCAGTCTATGATAGTGTCAAAAAGATCAAACCTTTCGTAAAGGTTAGTGCAGCTGTTATAGGCCGCTATGCCGAAGAATCGCACAACAAACCGGGATGGAGAGGTTATGAAGATGTTTACCAGGATGCTATGAAGTGGTTTGATCTGGGCAAAATGGATTTTATCACACCTATGACCTATTATCAGGATCCTTTATTCGGTATTATTGTAAATGACTGGTGTAAGCGTCTGAAACCGCAGCAAATAGTACCGGGACTTTATACATCTATGATCTCACCCAAAGAACGAAACTGGAGTGTCAATGATCTTTTTGATCAGATAATGATTGCCCGGTTAGCCGGAGCGGGTGGTGTTGCTCATTTCAGGGCACAACCTTTAATTGAGAACACAAAGCATCTCTCGGATATGCTTGCAACGGAACACTACCGGACACCCGGAGTTCCTTATCCTGCAACTGATTCTGTGGAACATCTGAATACCCCTGCTCCACCGCATATTGTATGTGTTAAGCAAACACAGGACTCGTTGTATGTCGAATGGGAGCATCCGGATAAGAATATTCGTTTTAATATCTATGCAGCTGGTTCTCCTGACATCGCGACTTCTGAAGGAGGATATCTGATTAAAACTAATTTTCCTTACCGGCAAATAAGATTATCCTGTAATGAGTATCCCGGCATCAAATATTTTGTCGTTACCTCTGCAGATCGTTACGGTGCCGAAAGTGCAGCCTCTACAATTGGCTATCCTGACCAGCAGGAAGCTTTTGGTCCGTTATTTGATAAATAGGTTTAGTTTTATTAGCTAGAATCATTTGTCAGTTCATAGCATTATGTATTTATTTTGCACTATTCAAATTTAAAATGATTACAACATGAAATATATTGGAGCGCATGTCAGCGCATCAGGGGGAGTTGAAAACGCACCGGTAAATGCTGCAAACATCGGGGCTAATGCCTTTGCCTTGTTTACAAAAAACCAAAGACAATGGGTGGCCAAACCTTTAACTGAAGAAAGTATTCTTGCTTTCAAAGAAAACTGTGCCCGCTTTGGTTTCGATCCGGACTACATCCTTCCGCATGACAGTTATCTGATTAATCTGGGACATCCTGAGGAAGAAGCTCTCGGGAAATCCAGAGCTGCATTTCTGGACGAGATGCAGCGTTGTGAGCAACTTGGCCTTAAGCTGCTCAATTTTCATCCGGGCAGTCACCTGAATAAGATCAGTGTAGAAGAGAGCCTCGACCGAATTGCTGAATCGATTAATCTTACGCTTGCAAAAACTACGGGTGTAATTGCTGTTATCGAAAACACAGCAGGACAGGGAAGCAATCTCGGTAATGAATTCTGGCATTTGAAATACATCATTGACCGCGTGGAGGATAAATCCAGAGTTGGTGTATGTATCGACACCTGTCATACCTTCACCGCCGGGTACGATCTTGAAAGCCCCGAGGGTTACGAAGCTGTATGGGAAGAGTTTGATAAGGTTGTCGGACTTAACTACCTGAAAGCAATCCACCTGAATGATTCCAAAAAAGCTCTGGGGACTAAAGTTGACCGCCACGACAGTATCGGTAAAGGATTTCTGGGTATCGGCTTCTTTAAGCGTTTCATGCAGGATAAGCGTTTTGATAATATGCCTGTTGTTCTGGAAACTCCTGATGAAGAAATCTGGAAAGAAGAAATTGAATTGCTTCGAAGCTTTGAGATATAAAACAAAAAAAAGGAGCTGCAACGCGTGTTGCAGTTCCTTTTTTGTTAGGTCGTAATTATTGATACAAGTATCTTTTAATACTTCTCTTAGGAGTCTTCTCAAATTCTTCAGTCAGAATCTTAATATCCGTAATCTGGCTATAAGCCGGTAACTCCGGATTTAAAGTTTTAATCTGAGTCTGAATAAGTGATTCTATATTATTTTCACTTATGCCCTCATGCTTCATCAGCTCGAGATCCGGATAGATAAGTGCAGTAAGTTTACCGTTCTTTTCTACCACTAATGATTCAGCCACATAAGGAAGGTTATTTATTTGCTCTTCAATCTCTTCCGGATATATATTTTGTCCTGAAGGACCAAGAATCATATTCTTGCTACGTCCGCGAATATATATAAATCCATCAGCATCAATCACTCCTAAGTCGCCTGTTTTAAGCCATCCGTCTTTAGTGAAAGCTTCGCGTGTTGCTTCTTCGTTCTTATAGTAACCAAGCATTACATTCATACCTCTCACCTGGATTTCGCCCACTACATTCTGAGGGTCCTCCGAGTCTATACGCACTTCCATACGGTCAACCACCTGTCCGCAACTACCCTGCTTAAAGCTGTCCCATTGCGTGTACGACACCAGTGGTCCACACTCTGTCATACCGTATCCCACAGTATAACGGAAGTTAATTGAACGAAGGAATTTCTCCACATCTTTGTTCAGTCCGGCACCTCCGATTACGATTTCTTCGAAATCACCACCAAAACCATGATTTAGTTTTTCTGCAATAATTTCCAGCAATTTCGTATCAACAAATGGGACTTTCAACAAAATCTTCATCCATGGCTTTTCTATTTCAGGGAAGACTTTACTTTTCACAATCTTCTCAATAATCAGTGGCACAGCCAGAATAAGCTTAGGCTTAATCTCGGCAAATGACTCTGCGATAATTTTCGGAGATGGTGTTTTCGTAAGGAAATTCACTTTACATCCGATATTGAACGAGTTCAGAATCTCGAAAGCAAGACCATACATATGAGCCATTGGCAACATACATACTATATTATCTCCCGGATGAATAAAAGGCAAGTTATCTTCAGCGAATTTCGTATTTGACCATAAACTTCTGTAAGGAATCATTACACCTTTAGCAAAACCAGTTGTTCCGGATGTATAATTCAGTACAGCCAGTTCTTCCGGCTCTTCGATATGATATTTCACACTATCGACATTGAAACTTCTCGGATATTTTTTACCAAACAGCTCGTTGATATGATCTAGCACATAATCCAATCCTTCTACATTGCTTTTCAGCAAAGAAAAATCGTTCAGCAGAACAATACCATTTAAGTGAGGCATTTGAGATTCGTTCAGATTTTCCCATACACCATCACCCACGAAAAAGAATTTCGATTCAGAGTGATTTACGATATGATGGATATTATCCGGTTTAAACTCGTGCAGAATCGGCACTGCTACTGCCCCATAGGTAAGAATTCCAAAAAACACAGTAGCCCAGTTAGAAGAGTTACGTCCGGCAAGAGCAACCTTATCCCCTTTTTTGATTCCTGCATTTTCAAGCACAATATGTATTTTCTCGATACGGCGTGCTACATCTTTATAATAATATGTTGAACCTTTATAATCTGCAAAAACAGGTAGATCCCAGTGTTTTTTAACACTATCTTCTATTAAACCCAGGAAACGATCGTTATTCTCCATATATGATTGAAAATTATAATATACATTAAAACATAACACTATTTTAAAGTTGAAAAGTAGATAAAAGTTCACACTTTGCAAAACTTTTAAAAATTATTTTCATCTTCACGTTATTACATAAAAAAAAGGGGCACGCACCTCACGGCGAATGGCCCCTTGCCACAGAACACAATTTATTCTTCTTCGATTTTCATAAAAGTACCATCAGGATAGAATAGTAATTTCTCTTTTCAGAAAGAGAATATTTACTGATCTTTATATCTTATATATTTAAGAAATATCGTCTTTATTACTAACATCTATGAAGTTTTTTTGTTTATGAAAACGTAAAATAAATCATTCATAAATATAGCCACAAATAATTATATCATTTATAACTACATACATAAAACACTCTTTTTATCGATATTGTTCTTAATGTGATTTATTTATTTAGTTAATTATGCATTAACTCTTTAAGATTGTTCTAAAGAAACTATGTATCAGATTTTTCCGGGCTCTCCATCCGGAAATCCGGATTTATTTTTTTCATAGCATTCCATTCTTAATCTAGTACAAAAGAACTATTGCCGCGTGAATTTGTTTTTAATGTAGATAAATACTAAACGAAAAACAACATGGAAAAGTTAATAGAAATTACTGCGTTCAACAATGTGAACGATGCGTATATACTTCGAACCCTATTAGAATCTGAGAATATCTCCTGCTATCTGCAAGACGAAAACTCAGCTACCATCATGAACGGATATGCCAATATTGGTGGAGTAAAAGTCATGATATCATCCAATGACTACGAAAGGGCTGCTACTCTTATGAAAGATCACGGATATGATGTCGATGGTGTGGAAGGAGATGTACCGGCCAATGAGGTTACAAACCCACCTGTACGCAAAGGTTTATCGCCGGGTATGCGTCTTTTAGTCTGGGCATTACTGATTATCGTAGTTGTTCTTCTGTATTTCTTATGGAAATCATACAGTATTACCGACTACTAAATGCGTAAAATAAAAAAGGGTATCACACAGTGTGATACCCTTTTTTATTTTTCAGCAATAATTATTATTCGCCAATTTCGATCAAATATCTTTCAGCATCAATAGCCGCCTTACATCCCGATGCCGCAGCTGTAATAGCCTGACGGTAGTGAGGATCTGCAACGTCACCCGCAGCAAAAACTCCCGGAATATTAGTTCTGGATGATGTTCCTTCTGTTTTCACATAACCTACTTCGTCCAGTTTCAGATAATCTTTGAAAATATCCGTATTTGGTTTATGTCCGATAGCCAGGAAGAATCCGTCAATAGCAATATCTACTTTTTCTTCTGTCGCATGACCACGATGTTTCACAAGGTGAGCTCCTTCTACACCGTTCTCGCCGAACAATCCAAGAGTTTCATGTTCAAACAAAACAGTAATCTTTTCATTTTCAAGCACACGCGCCTGCATGATTTTAGAAGCACGCAGATGATTTTTACGCACAATCATATAAACGTGACTAGCTAGTTTAGACAGGTATTCAGCCTCTTCACAAGCTGTATCACCACCACCTACTACAGCTACTTTCTTGCCACGATAGAAGAATCCGTCACAAGTAGCACACGCAGAAACGCCCATACCTGCATATTTAGCTTCATCTTCAAGACCAAGATATTTAGCAGTAGCACCTGTTGCAATAATAAGAGTATCAGCTTCAATCACTTTCTCTCCGTCAATTGTGATTTTATATGGTTTAGACGATAAATCAGCGTGAGTT
The DNA here is from genome assembly GCA_051657165.1 of Bacteroidales bacterium. Classification (GTDB taxonomy): domain Bacteria; phylum Bacteroidota; class Bacteroidia; order Bacteroidales; family UBA7332; genus UBA7332. Next base: position 23,276 of record JBOFKD010000155.1, read on the forward strand.
GCTACCCCCCAGCGAATATCGGCTTCGAATCTTTTTGCCTGAGAACGAAGATCTTCCATCATTTGATTCCCGTCAATTCCCTGAGGGTATCCCGGAAAGTTTTCAATCTCTGTTGTTGTAGTTAATTGTCCTCCGGGCTGCATTCCTTCGTAAAGGACCGGACTTAGATTAGCACGTGCAGCATAAATTGCAGCAGTAAATCCTGCTGGACCTGAACCAATAATCAGACAACGAACATGTTCGTTATTTGTTGTATTTTCCATTCTGTATTCTCTATTTTGGTTGATTGTTAATAGTTATATCTTTGTCTATAAAATGGATAGTAGCTTCCTTTTGCATATCAAATGAACCTGCATTCTTTATGAGCAGATCATTTTGTGTGACAAATACGTACCCTTTTTCCATTATATGATGTGGCGAAGATAATTCAACAATTTTTTCTTTCAAAGTAAGATCTTGACTTTTTTTAGAAAGAGTATTGATTAACGCAGACTTTAATTGTTCTTTATATACATTACACCTTTGCGTTTCCCGCTGAATCAACGACCTCGAAGAGGTCTCTATTCTTACCCCAAAGCGCTCAAGTCCAGCGCGCTCCGAATGAATAAGCTGACGTACACTTTGTGGTATATACCACTGCCATTGCAGCAGTTTCTGCTTCTCCCGCTCAATTCGTTCATTGATTTCACGTTTCAGAAAATCAATCTCTGACAAGAGAGCCATCTCTGCATTCTGCAAGGTTTTAATCAGAAATTCAGCAGCTGCCGTAGGTGTTTTCACACGCATATAAGCCACTTCATCCAGTACCGAAGTATCCCTTTCATGCCCGATACCGGTAATGACAGGCAAAGAGCAATTAGCCACAGCCGCTCCAAGCAAGTAGTTGTCAAAACAATTCAGATCAGACGCAGATCCCCCTCCTCTGATAATCACAACCACATCAAAAAAGTCTTTATTTGCTTCGATTCGTCTAAAAGCATTCAGCATCGACTCTTCCACCTGGATACCCTGCATAAGAGCCGGGAAAAGTTTCACATAGAACTTATACTGATCCGGATTATTATTCAGCTGATTCATAAAATCCTCAAAACCGGCTGCTGATTCTGATGAAATCACAGCGACACGCTGAGGTGAAAGCGACAACATTTTTTTCTTATTAAGCTCCATCAGCCCCTCTTTTTCAAGCTGAGCCAGAATATCTCTTCGTTTTTTCACCAGATCACCCAGAGTAAAAGAAGGATCAATCTCCAGAACATTTAATGAGAATCCATACAGCGGATGAAAGTCTATAGTTACTCTTACCAGTACTTTTATGCCGGACATAAATAACTGACCGGTCTCCTTCTCAAAATAAGGCCGCAGCGTCCTGAAGACCTGAGCCCAGATGCGTCCCGGCGCTTTTGCTATAATTGTTTGTCCCGACTCATCTTTCTCGATAAACTCAAAATAGCAATGACCGCTCTGATAAGATTTCACATCGCTTAATTCAGCGCGCAACCAGATACTCTGAACAAAACATTCATTCAAAGCAGACTTCACAAGCGTATTTAACTGACTTAATGATAATGAATTGCCGGATGACATATATTAATAAATAGTTAGAGATAAAACAATGTAATTATTCATGCACGAGCTCTGCGTATAAATTACTCCAGTTATCACACAAGTCCTGCATTCCCGGATATAATTTATCCGTACCTAAATCATAGAATAATGACTCATCCAAAGGTCCTGTATTCACCGTTACGGTATAAATACCTGCGGCTTTTGCCGACTGAACCCCCATAGGAGCGTTCTCTACAACAATAGCTTCCTCCGCCTTCACACCCATCAGCTCCAGACCCTTCAGATAAGGCTCCGGATCAGGTTTTCCCTTCTTCACATCACGGGCACATATTATATGCTTCGCATCAAATATACCCGGAAAAGCACTATCCAGTCTTGATAATAAGCTCTGCTGTGCTGAACCCGTTACCACACACACCTCTATCCCCTGTGCTCTGATCTTACGCAACAACTCCAGAGCACCGGGCATTGGCTGAGCAAGCGGCAACTCATTAAAATATTTAGTTTTCATTTCATAGACAGCCCTGATCTCCTCCTCTGACGGATCCCGTTTTAACTCACGATTAAAGAGCAAACGCGTAGTTCCGGCTCCGGTTCTTCCTTCATGCAAATAGAATTCATCTCTTGAGCAAGAGATATTCCACTCATTCATAGTCTGAAACCATGATGCAGTATGATTCTTCATTGAGTCAAACAACACACCATCCATATCAAACAATACAACTTTCAAATCTTTCATATATGAGATTTAATAATAAAGACACAGAGTTATACAAGATAAACTCTGTGTCTTTATATTATTCATAACTTTAGAATCTAAGATTTAGATTCTGGCTTTAATAGCTTTAGACTCTTCTTCAAAACCCGGTTTATCCAGAAGTGCAAACATATTTTTCTTATATGCTTCCACACCCGGTTGATCAAATGGATTCACTTCCAGCAAATAACCACTGATACCACAAGCCTTTTCAAAGAAATAGATCATCTCACCCAAATAGAATTCATTCAATTCAGGAATATCCAGACGAAGATTCGGAACACCTCCGTCAACGTGAGCTATCTGAGTTCCAAGTTCAGCCATTTTGTTTACTTCATCCACTCGCATTCCGGCCAGGAAGTTCAAACCATCCAGATTTTCCTTATCATAAGGAATCTCAATGGTATGTTTCGATTTCTCTACCGAAAGTACAGTTTCAAAAATAGATCTTTCACCTTCCTGAATCCACTGCCCCATTGAGTGAAGATCCGTAGTAAAGTCAACAGCAGCCGGGAAAATACCTTTGTGCTCTTTACCTTCACTTTCGCCAAACAATTGTTTCCACCATTCATTAAAATAGTGAAGCTTAGGCTGATAATTTACCAGAATCTCTATTTTTTTTCCTTTTCTGTACAACTCATTACGAACTACAGCATACTGAGCAGACATATTTTCAGTAAAAGGAGTATCCATAGAAGTCTGACCTTCCATCTCCTTAGCCCCTGCTACCAGTTTACGGATATTACAACCCGCAACCGCAATAGGTAATAAACCTACAGGAGTCAGTACCGAGAAACGACCACCCACACTGTCAGGAATAATAAATGTTTTATAACCTTCCTGATCTGCCAGTTTACGCAAAGCGCCTTTCTTAGCATCCGTCACAGCAACAATCTGCTCTCTGGCCTGCTCTTTTCCAACTGCATTTTCCAGCTTCTGTTTCAGCAATCTGAAAGCAATAGCCGGTTCAGTAGTTGTACCGGATTTAGAAATATTAATTATACCGAAATTTTTACCGTCAAGATATTCCAGTAGTTCATACAGGTAATCTTCACCGATATTCTGTCCGGCATATAAAACAACAGGATTGCTTCTTTTTTCTTCCAGCCAGTCAAACGAGCTTATAGTAGCATCAATCACAGCGCGGGCGCCCAGATAACTACCACCGATACCAACAACCACAACAACATCACAAGCTTTGCGAAGTTTCACAGCTGTTTCAATGATATCATCTAAATCACTGTCAGAAATAGAAGATGGCAAATGAACCCAACCTAAAAAGTCATGTCCTCTGCCTGTGCCTTTGTATAGCTTATGCATTGCATCGGCAACCTGCTTTTCGTAATTCATGAAAGCCTCTTCACTTATAAATCCTAAGGCTTTTCCAAAATCAAAAGATATATGTCTCATTCTTCACTTTAAGATTAAGGGTTCGTATATTAATTAAACTCCAAAATAATCAGTTAAATGCTTCTTTCAGCTCTTTCAACTTAGATAAAGGCGACGCACGATTGTATAAGATATCATATACCGCATCCAGAATCGGCATACTTACTTTATATGCCTGATTTATTTCTTTCATACACTTAGTCGCATAATATCCTTCTGCGATCATCTCCATTTCAATCTGTGCCGTTTTCACAGAATATCCTTTCCCGATCATCGTTCCAAACGTATGATTACGGCTAAATTTAGAATACGCTGTTACAAGTAAGTCTCCAAGATAAACAGAATCACAAATATTACGTTCAAGCGGACAAGCGGCCTGCGTAAAGCGATCCATTTCCTGAATAGCATTGGATGTCAATACTGCAATAAAGTTATCGCCATATTTCAATCCGTTGCAGATACCCGATGCAATAGCATAAACATTCTTCAGAACCGAGCAATACTCAATACCAAAAATATCCTGGCTAATAGATGTTTTCACATAACTACAAGCCAGCAGGTCTGCTATATCATTTGCAATACCGAGATTCTCGCATGCAATTGTCAGGTATGACATACGCTCTAATGCAATCTCTTCGGCATGACACGGACCTCCGATAACAGCCATTTGCTCAGAAGGCAAACTATAAACCTTTTCGAAGTAATCCGAAATAATCATATTTTCATCAGGGACAATACCCTTAACTGCTGAAACAACAATTTTTCCGCTCAGACTCTCACGCAACTTTTTCAAATGTTGCTTAAGATAAGGCGACGGTGTTACGATAATCAGGATATCCGAATTTTTCACAATCTGATTAATATTGGTAGAGAAGTTTATACGGTCCGTATCAAACTTCACTCCGGACAAATAAGCCGGATTATTACCCAATCGCTTAAAATCCTCAATCCTGTCTTTTCGTCGCATATACCAATTAATCTTATCCGTATTGTTTAAGATTAATTTAGCAATAGCCGTAGCCCAGCTTCCTCCACCAAGAATGGCTACTCTTTTTTGCTTTACCATACAAAACTTTTTGGTACGAATAACTAAAGGAATCCGTCAGCTGACGGATATCCTTTGTAACTCGTAATTCGTAATCATTTATTTTGCATTCTCAACCCAGGTTGCCACAGTTTCCAGTGACGGATTAGCCAACTCCAGTTTATACTTCTTGTTCAGTCCGCAAAGCTCCTGATGAAGTTTATTTGGATTTGCATCGCTAAGCTGTTCTACTGTCAGCATTCCGGCTTTCTGAATCACCGGAACCCATTCTTCAGGAATATTCAGCGCAGTATATTTGCTTACGCCATCCTTCAGCTGAGCCTTTTCAGGACGCATTTGAGGGAATAACAAAACTTCCTGAATAGTTGTTTGATTTGTCATCAACATTACCAGACGATCCATACCAATTCCGATACCTGCTGTTGGAGGCATACCATACTCCAGCGCACGCAAAAAGTCCTGATCGATAAACATCGCTTCATCATCTCCTTTTTCAGACAGACGCAATTGTTCCTGGAAACGTTCGCGCTGGTCAATCGGATCATTCAGCTCAGAGTATGCATTCGCAATCTCCTTACCGTTAACCATCAACTCAAAACGCTCAGTCAGTGCCGGGTTGTCACGGTGTTTTTTAGTAAGCGGCGACATTTCAACCGGATAGTCAGTAATAAATGTTGGCTGAATATAATTTCCTTCGCATTTTTCGCCAAAGATTTCATCAATCAACTTACCTTTCCCCATTGTCTCATCGGCTTCGATATCAAGTTGTTTACAAACATCACGCAACTGGACTTCATCCATTCCGTTGATATCTATACCTGTATGTTCTTTAATAGCTTCAATCATCGTTACACGTTTGAACGGTGCTTTAAAGCTAATCATATTATCACCCACCTGAACATCTGTTGTACCGTTTACCTCCATACAGATCTTCTCGATCATATTTTCAGTAAAGCTCATCAACCAGTTATAATCTTTGTATGAAACATAAAGCTCCATAACTGTAAATTCAGGGTTGTGCGTACGGTCCATACCTTCATTACGGAAGTTACGTGAGAACTCATACACACCTTCGAATCCGCCTACGATCAGACGTTTCAGATATAATTCATTCGCAATACGCAGATACAAAGGCATATCCAGTGTATTATGATGCGTAGTGAACGGACGAGCAGAAGCTCCACCCGGAATTGGTTGCAATACCGGTGTATCAACTTCAATATATCCGAATGAATTCATAAAGTTACGCATTGTATTAAACACACGCGTTCTTTTCAAAAAGATATCCTTTACACCCTCATTAACTACCAGGTCAACATAGCGCTGACGATAGCGTAATTCAGGATCAGTAAATGCATCATAAGTAACTCCGTCTTTAACTTTTACGATCGGAAGTGGTTTTAGTGACTTAGACAAAAGTACCAGTTCACTTGCGTGAATCGATATTTCGCCCATCTGAGTACGGAATACATATCCCTTAATACCCACATAGTCACCGATATCCATCAAACGCTTGAAGATAGTATTGTACAACTCCTTATCTTCGCCCGGACAGATCTCATCACGTGCTATATAAACCTGGATACGCCCTTCCGAATCTTGCAATTCAATAAAAGAAGCTTTACCCATAATACGACGGCTCATAATACGACCGGCAAGCGATACTTCGCGTTTTTCCGCAGCATCGTCACTAAAGTTTTCTTTAATTTCTTTCGTATAACCGGTCACTACATATTCAGCTGCAGGATATGGCTCTACGCCTAATTTCTTAAGTTCTTCTAAACTGTTTCTTCTAACAATTTCCTGTTCGCTTAGTTCTAATATGCTCATATTATTCCAAAAAATATTAATCCTATATCTCGCAAAAGTAATAAGATTTATTTAATTTATCGTCTTAATTTATTAAAAACCCTCTCATCTGTAACTTTTCAAAACATAGCCGGGTTACAGAACATCAGGTTGAACTCTCTTATAACGTAAAAAGTCTCTAAAGTGTTTGTAGAGATTGAATTCTGAATGGCTATTTCGAAAAAACAGACTCTAAAGCCCGGTTCACCTCTTTCAACACCTTCACAACTCCGTCATTATCATTACTATCTGTCTCAAAAAGAGCCACCTCCTTTAACTGAGGATGCGCATTAGCCATCGCATAGCTGAAACAGGCTTCTTTCATCATTTCCAGATCATTCAGATAATCACCGAAAACCATAGTCTCAGAAGATGAAATACCTAAGTGCTTCTGTAAACAGGCAATAGCTCTTCCTTTATTTGCTCTTTTGTGAGACAAATCAAGCCAGATCTCTCCGGACACTTTTACCAGCACTCTATCCTCCCATTCCTTAAAAAAAGGATAAGAATGTTTTTCAGATCCATTTAAATCACATATCGTTACCTTAAGAATATCTTCTCCTGCGGCAGACTCAAGCTCATCCACTACCTCATAACGATCAAAGTACTGCGTGAAATTCTTAAGCAATTCCGGCTCCGTGCTTTCTATATAAGCCTTCCGCTTTCCGCAAAGCAAAATGTAAATATCCGGAATTGTACGCGCCACCTTTATAAGCTCAACAACCGTTTTCGCATCCAGTGCTTCGACCATCAGCTCCTGACCTTTACACACAACATAACTTCCGTTTTCGGCAGCAAAAGCAATCTGGTCCTGTTTGCTTTCAAAACGATTTTGCAAATTATAGAACTGTCTGCCGCTCGCAGCAACAAACAACACACCGTTTTTTATAAGCCTGTCCAGTTCAGCCGGAAAAGAGTCACTCCATTCATGCGCAGAATTCAAAAGCGTCCCATCCATATCCGAAGCGATCAATCGTATTTGTTCAAACTGACTCATTTTATATACTGTCTATTTATTTTTGGCTGCAAAGATAAGCTATAACACAGCAACTCAGCCATATTTTATAGCGGTTTTGTAAAATTAGCACCAAAGTGTAATCGAAAACTTTATTAGTTCTCCGCCATATTTGGTGCAATATGCAGGCTGTTAGGGCTGTTGATCACTGACCCTGTTGTTCACTACCGCTGTTTATTGCACCTCCGGTACTGTTGATAGCCTTCGGCTGTGAAAGGCAATGAATGAAAAGGCAATGCCTTAAAGGCAGTGACGACATGGACGACGATGGGGACATGGACGACCATGAGGACGGCATTAAAAGGCAGAAAGGCAAAGAAAAACAGCGTCGCTGTTATCCTCCATGTATTGGGCGCTGTCCTCATCGTCCCCATAGTCATCCATGTCGTCCACGTCCTCATCCCTGCGCCCTCTTTTATTCTGGTGCAAGGTTGTACCTTGTACCTCTTATTCGGTGGTTTTCAACCACCAGTTGTTTGTAAAACAACCTCTTAATGTAGGGGCGTGACCCGCGTGTCCGCCCTTGGTGCACGATAAACGAATGATTCAATACCAAATAAAATGTTGTTTGCTGAGGTATTGATATATGGTGCAGCTTATCATCCCGGGCGGACACACGGGTCCGCGCCCTACAAAAATACAGTAGCGAAGCTACGTTCAACAGCCGGAGGCGATCAACAAGGGCACAGCCCTTATCAACAGCGCAGCGATCAACGCGAAGCATACAGCTTCGTAACCAATAACAAAAAAAAGACCGCGGGCACTATCACCCACGGCCTCCCTCTGTTTCGTTCCTCTTTCACTTCTGAAAGCTCTACCGTATGGCTGCAAGCCGTATCGCTCCGAATACGTACTGTATCCTTCCGGCTCTCAATCTCAATCAGTCCGTCCGCCCGCTTCTTTACGGTCAGTCCCCC
>JBOFKD010000156.1:0-19314 GCA_051657165.1 Bacteroidales bacterium
ATCCTGATATAAATGCAGGTTAAATCATAGTGCAGACAAAACACAATCTACCCGCACATCTATAACACTATATATTAGCGCGATAATAGTATAGATGTGCAGGTAGATTTTAGCATATGACGCAATGTCTCTTTAAATGTTTTTCTTTTTAAGATCGACCTTTTCAGCCAGTGCATTTAGTTTCGACACACCCTCGACAAAGTGCTTACTTGCTTCGTGAATAGCGAGAACGTCAGCGTTTTCCCACTCTTCAAAAATAAATAATTCGCTTTCGTTATATGCATTCACATAAACATTATAGGAAATACATCCGGCTTCCAGACGAGATGCTATGGCCAGTTTTTCCAGATCATTCAGAAGCTCAGCTTTGTTACTTAGCTTTACCTCAATTTTTACTTGTACTTCAATCATGATTTATTATTTATTAATCAGCACGTATGCTATTTAAGATTAGTTCTGTTCCTGATATTTCATGAAGATATTTTATCCGGAGACTATTGCTTTTCTGATTCGATCTCACGGATCACCCGACAGGGATTACCTGCTGCCAGACAATTTGCCGGAATTGATTTAGTAACCACACTACCGGCTCCGATAGTAGTATTATCGCCAATGGTAACTCCCGGCAGAATAATTGCTCCTCCTCCAATCCATACATTATTGCCTAATGTAACAGGGGCGGTAGATGATTTCCAGAAATGCCCGTTTTCAGGCAAGCGCTCATGGGGACTTACCGGATGGGTAACTGTATAAATCTGTACAGCCGGGCCTATGCCGCAATGATCACCAATGGTTATGCGGTTACAGTCCAGAAACACACAATTCATATTTATCTCCGTATTCTTTCCGATATGGATATTCTCACCATAATCGACAAAGAACGGTGCGGCGATCCAAACGTTTTCACCTCTCGATCCGATAAGATCATCCAGAATAGCATTCAAACCTTCACGATCCCTGCTATCCGTAGCATTATATTTCTGCTGAAGCCGCTTAGCCAGATGCCATCGTTCGATCAGTTCAGCATCGGCACAATCATAGATTTCGCCAGCCAGCATTTTCTCGCGTTCTGTCATAGTGCATAAAGGTTATTATTATCCGATTGCGAATATAGAATTATTTGAGGACTGAGACGAATTATTTCTTTTTTAAATAATATCCTCCTGTTTTAGGTGCTCCGCGAAATTCAATAATACCTGATTTAGATAAAGATGATAAGTAGCGTTTCACTGTAGGAATACTTTTACCTACAATAAAAGCTATATCATTTGCATTCAAGCCTGATTGATTTTTTAGAGTTTCAACAACCATTTTCTCTGTATCATTTACTGTATCATTTACTGTATCATTTACTGTATCATTTACTGTATCATTTACTGTATCATTTACTGTATCATTTTCAGTGTCACAGATGACACTGTATCTTCTTTTAAACATGACTGTAAATATTCCATCTGTGTGGAATTCGGGTTCCGGAAGGTTTGCTTCTTTCATTGCGTTTTTCATACGAGGTATGCCTGAAGCGACTCTTTCGACAAGCTGCATACGAGTAAACAAACCAAAAATTAAAGGATTTCTTGTCATGCTTTTATAACCAAAATTTCTGGCAACAATAGGGAGTAACCCACCTGGATTAGAAATTTCTATTCGATCATCGAACATATCAATTTCTATACTTGCTCCCTGCTCGTAATAGTCACGATGAGATAACGCATTTATAATAGCTTCTTTGAATACTGTAAGAGGAATTTCCCAGATTTCTTTTCTTGGACCTGCCCCCTCAATAATGTATGCTATTTGTAGCTTACTTTCTAACCATGCCATCGCTTGCAAATATTGCTGAGGCAGCGTCCCGCCGAACGATTTATCGTCAATAATATGCACTTTCGTAACTCCTTTAAAAAGGACACACCTTATAATAGCATGCGGGAATTTCTTTTCTGGAGTTTTCCCAAAAAACATCGCTGCGCCATTTTTAACAATACCATTATCTGTAAATAACTCGAGGTTTTCAAATATCTGCTTATTGCTTGTAGATGGGCTTAATTGAGTATCTTTTCTAAAATTAAGAACCGTTTGCTCATCTGAATCGGAATAAATATTGAACCACGGACATGGAATTGCATCGAAAAATATTCTATTGCATTCCTGAAAAAAGCTACGCATCTCTTCAAATGTACGAAGCTTCTGTGAATTCGCTCCTTCTCTGACATAAATACAACCCGAAAATATATAAGGTTTATCTTTTCCGGAAGGAATATCAATAACCCAAACAGATCTGTCCTCTAAGTTGACTGAATACATTTTACAATGAAGAGCAGGAGAAATTTCACTAATTGACCCTTGAATTGCGGAACGTTTATCATTATCTAAACTTGCACCAGTAATATTTCCGTTATCATCTATACCAATTAATAGGTATCCTCCATTAGCATTTGCAAAAGCACATATTTCTTCTGTTAACTCACGAATTTTTGAAGGAACACGAACTTTAAATTCAGCATTATAACCTTCACCACTTTTGATAAGAGCATTTAGTTTTTCTTCGTTTATCATAGTAATTGATTTATACACAAATATACAATCTTATTTCATTGAGTATTATTTATTGCAATAATATAATTATTTTCTTTGCGGTATATTAATCTTAATAATAGAAAGATGAACTTAGAGGCAAAAAATGAAATAATACAGAAAATACTCGATTTTAAAATGAGTAATAACTTAGAGGAACTGCAAATTGCAAGATTATTACGTAAAGAACTATCCTGCTTTGCAATAAAATGGACAACAACTCCAACTAAAGAATTTGTTATTTATGATAAAGACAAAGATGATAAAAACAAAGATATAATGTCACACTTTCAAACTTTCTTTGAAATATTGGATTTTTTATATTTCATACAAAAGTTAGAAAAAGATGGTTTTGTAAATATTTTGCCAATATATTCAGACAACGAGAGTGAAACACCAAATATCCTTTTTGATAGAGAAAAATATAAATATAATGTTGACCATCCCATTAAATTACCAGATGGTTTAAATTTAGGCGAAGATTACTTTTATACTGAGCATGGAGGTGTAAAATATTTAACTCCGATAAAAAATAAACAGAAAATAAACATTGATATAATAGATTTATTTGATAACTATGCTACTAAAATTATTTATCCTCTTCCAAAATTAGAAGAGTATTTAAAGAATAAATTTCAGACTATTGAAGAGGTGAGATATAATGAACAACTGAAGCGAACTGATAAGTCAATTAGAATTGCTACAATATCCGGAGTCATTGCTGCAATATCTGTCTTTGTAACGACCTGTACATTATTTAAAGAGAGCTCTAATCAGTTAAAACTTGATGCAATTCAATTTGAAAGGGTAGAAAAGTTGATAAAGAAAGAAAATACAAAACAACTTATAAATAATGAAGCCCCGGCAAACAAAGCAGAAAATCAAGATTTGAATGTTATCAAGCAAACAGCTGAATAATAAAAAAGGAATATCTTAAGCAAGAACCAGAAGGCCTGCTGTCAGAAAAGCGATAGGTGCGCCCGGCATTGCTTTTTGCAATTAAATATCGAGCAATGTTACTTTAACCAGACACAATCTGCAATAATACCGCAAAGGATTGCGATCCCAAAGCTAAGGAATGTTCCGGCTAATACATATTCGGTTTTTGCAGTGTGTGTATCCCGGAATCGTAATATTGATTTTGCAGCAATCAGAAAACCAACAGCCTCGTATTTTCCAAGAATGACGAATACCAGTGTTAGAATACGCTCCAGATCACCGATCAATGCTCCTGCATTTTTTATCTCTTCGCAATCAGAAGACAGACCGATCTTATATTCATCTAAAACCAATTTTATGATGATATTAGCCGGTTTTAAGCAAATCTGAAACATGAGGATAGTCAACGGAAGATTGAATGCCCATTTACCTGGACAGACTGAAAATATGTTCCAGAATTGATCTTTATAGTAGAAAGAGATGAATCCGATAATAGCAATGTGAAGAATCTGGTCGATAGAGAATAATGCAAAATTACTGATAGGTCGTTTGTAGTCAGCACTGTCTTCTTTCTTTTTCTTAAAGTACCCACTCAATAGTGCTTTCAATCCGTCAATTACTAAATGTGAGAGAAAAATGAGTAAAGCATATTTCCAAAATCCTGAACCTGCAACTAATACCCAAGAGAATACTCCGGCAAGGAGTGCATGGAGGTAAAGGAACCAACTTTTGAACCCTTTCTCAATCTTATGGTCGCATGTTGAATCTGACTGAAGATAAAAATCAACAATAAGATGCGATAGAAGAAGATTGATCAATAATGTGTTATTCATAGTCTTGCCAATTTAAGTTTTCGATAAAATTCAGAGATGTTTCTATCGCATACCATTTACCTCCGGTCGATCTTTGGTTTACAGCAGATTGTTTAATATTTAAAATATCTGCTATTTCAGTTTCGTTCTTATTAAAGAGCTTATAATAAAGAACTTCACATTGCTTAGATGTGGCATCATTCATTATTGCATCGATCAATGTAAATAGAGGATGTAGTATATATTCTAATTTTTTAGCAGAGCAAGTTACCTCTAAAGTTCCTTTAGAGAGTTGACTCATTTGTTCCAGTCGACGACCTGATAAATAAATAGCTTCACCATCCATTATATCATCATTTCTATCAACTGTGCGTATATCTCCAAACCCGATGGCGATCCGTGCTCCGTAGGATTGAAATAAACGTGCACCGTCGTTATTGTCAGTCTGAAAAGATTTAAGAGCTGATTTGATTATTAGTGCTATCCGGAGTGCATCTGCCCGATTGGGTATAACACATTCCAGATAATCACCTTTGATTTGACGTCCCCAAAAGCCTGGATATTTTTTTTCCAAAATACACCATAACTCATCAACCCGTTCTTTCAAACGAATAATATCCTCTTTAGATAGAGATGTTGACGAAACAATATCTGCAGAAATCGTAGCAATCATATCCTTAATAATTTGTTTGTTTTATAAGGTTTAAACCTTATAATGGGCAAATATAAGGTTTAAACCTTATAATGGATGATTATAAGGCTTAAACCTTATAATTTTGCATGCGGATTTTATTTACTTAATAACAACAAATATAAGATTTTGTTGGAAATATGGTAATAATCAATGAATTATTTCAAATAATTTTGATGGGATTTATTATATACCGACTCGGATTTATTTCGGCGATAATCCTATGTTTGCAACTGTAGGAGCTACATACGAAGATGAACTTACTATAGATTTCAACCTTGAAGGTATTGGTTTGTAAAGGATGGAATGATCAGAAGATATTCACAAACAACCACCTCCGGGGATACGGGTATGGGATATTAGGTTTCCTAAGCAGGACTTTGCCAACCGAGTTTATTCGCTGATCCAGTGTGTGATAATCGCAATCTTGCTAAGAAAGGAATAAAAAAACGATCGGGTTTCATTTTTCAAACCCGATCGTTGATGTTTTTATATCCTTCGCTTAAAAAGAGATAGACAATAATTCCTGACCCAACTTATGCAATGCACGCTCAAGTTTTAACGCTTGTTCCGGGCGAGGCTTTCTGTCTCCCGATGCATAATGCCACAATTGTTTTTGGTTAATACCTGTAATTCTTTCTAATCCAGCTTTCGTAAATATCCCTGCATAAAAGTCTAATACAGACTTAACATCCATTTTAAACAGCAATTGATAATCACCTTTTAATTGCTCCGAGACATCAACACCGGCTATTTTACAACCTTCAACATACAGTTCTATAGATTCGTAGATATTTTTTTTCATCTCATCAATAGTACTTCCTGTAGTTGTAATACCGTCAATATCGCTTAGGTAAGCACTATAATTACCTTCAGCTCGTTCAATAATGACTAATAACTGGTTCATAGTTAAGTGATCATTGGTTTTCAACAGATCAATAACCTCTTTTACTTTTTTTGCCATTGGTTATTTGTTTTGGTTAATGTTATGAGGATAACTATTTTTCTACTATAAACAAATAAACAGTAACTATTTTTCTACTAAAATACAGATTTAACACAATTGAATGGAGTATAGCTCTGAAAAATCAATTCCGATTATACTGATCAACAAAATATTCGGCTCGCATGATTAACTTCTTTCAACTGCATGATTAATTAAGGAGCCGTACAACCTGCAAATTTATCATCCTTGCAAAAGAACTTATCTATGCCTTGAAAAATATTAATCATACCGGGAATGAATTTCTTTATAGGCATAAAAACAAAATAACGGACCAGTAAACACTGATCCGTTAATCTTATACAAGTATTATAGAGTGTAATTCTTCTGATAACTTCTGAATTCCGTTGGTAATTTTCTCTATTTGTTTCTTTCTTGGTTTGTGAACTCCTGCAGCATAATGCCATAATTGACGCTCATTAATCCCTGTAATTCTGCTTAATGCTGCTTTAGTAAAAATATTGCTGTAATAGCCTAAAAAAGTAGGGATATCAATTTCGAAAAATAATTTAAACTCTCCTTTTAAAATTTCTACAGGGTTGTCGTTGTCTTCTAAATAAAGCTCAATAGCTTCTGTTGCATTTGTTTCAATTTCTGATAATGTGTTGCCTACGATCACAATTGGAGCACCATCAATGTAGGCGCATAAATTTTTTTCAGAATGCTCTACTGTTACTCTTACTGGTTTCATCTTTTTTTGTTTTATGTTTTATGTTTTGTTCATCAAAGCAAACAGTTATTACTGTTTCATTTTAAGCAGGAGGATTATTTTAATCCTGCCTGCCTTAAAATGTTGTGATAGGTTCCTTTTTCAATGCCTTTACTGTTGTGATTAGGTACAATTACTGTCCTTCCATCAGGATGTTCATATTTCATATGGCTCCCTTTTTGAGACTTCAAGTAAAACCCGGCATCAGTAAGCATGTCTATCACTTTTTTTACTTTGATAAATGACATAATGTTGCTTGTTTTATATTATACCACAAAAGTATAGTAAAATAACGAATACTGCAAATAAAATGTTCATTATTCTACTATACTTTTTTCATGCACAAAAAAACTCCTCATCTTTCCGAATCTTTAGATGAGGAGTCTTTTGTTTTTTGTCTTATATCTTATATATATAAAGGGTGCTGTTTAGGTATTTGATTTGAGACACCTAAGAGGGATGCTTACTAAAATTTTTGAGCTGATGGTATACCCATTTGTAATCTATTCTTAGTAGCCATATTATATCTAAGTCGAGATTTTGCAAGATCAGAGCTATCAAATAGATTTAATACATTGTTTGATTTAAAATCAGATAAATTTCCAGCATATAATCTTATTCTGTTGATAATTTTTTCTTTTTCATCATCTTTATAATAATATACTTCGTAATGCTTACCTTTTTTATTTTTAAATATCTTATCATAATACCAATGATCACTTTCTCCAAGAGAGCATCCAAAAATAATGAATTTATCAGCATTTAATATAATATCACTTATACCAGAAACATTAAGATCATCAGCTCCAGACTTCAATATAAACGATAGTTCCGGATGTATTGACTTATAACTAATCTCATCAACGCCCAACACTATTTTATTCAGATTAATTGTTCCATGTACATATTTCACATCGCACCAATTACTGAACCCATTATTGCAATGATGTGTATAATTAAAACAAATTATAATAGGTTTATCAGAATTATTATTTCCAAATTCTTTCCACCAAATATTTTGAAGGGCTTTAATAATAGAATCTGATGAACTAGAGATATTTGCGCCAAACTTTAAATAATCAGTCAATTTATCGCACAATTCATTATATTCTTTTTTTAAAATTGGGACATATAAATGATTAAAATTACTCGAAAGCTCTTTTGCATATTCTAGAATTTCTAGCTCTAAATCAATCCAATTTTGAATTTTAGTTGTTTTAAGTATTCTCTGACACAAAGAGCTTGATCTAATTTCGTCAAAGTATTTACTCTCAACAAAATCTTTATAGCTTGTTTTATACCCTAAAGCTACATCGTATCCATTACCGATAAGAATAACTGTTTTTCCCATATTTAAACTATTTACGTTTAACAGCCATTCCGGAAACAATAACTACACCCCTTGCATAGTCTTTAGACGACTCTATTTTATATTCAAGTTTTAAACCAACTACAGCATCAGCACCTAACTTTTTAGTGAGATCTGTTAGCTCTTGAAGCGCATCACCGGTAGTTGCAATCTTGTATTCTTTTTTTCCGACATACTCAACACCTTCTTGTTCCTGGATCTGATAAGTTTTATCGTTATGAATTGCAACATTTCCATCCTTAATGGTAACAAGAACGCTACCTACCGGATCATATGGAAAACTAACAGATGGAGACTCAGTTAAGAATACTCCCTGCTTATTGTAAACGGAGTAATCTACTACATAGGTATTTTTTTGATAGACAGGTTTTACTGCACACGATGACAGTAATGCTAACATTCCGGCAGCGAGAAATAACTTTTTCATGATTATAGTCAATTAGTGTTTCCTCAAATGTACAATATTTGTACAACTTTCCTACTACAAACAAAAAAAACGCGCTGAAGTGATTGAACACTCAGCGCGTTGGAGCTTATTAATGTTGAGATGTTAATCTTAAAACTAACTCTTTTGTTTCTTCTTCTCTTTCAATCCATTTTACGGTTAGATCAATCAGTGTGATTAATGTTTTGACATCTTCCTGATCGAATTTTCTAACATAATGAGTTTCATCGTTTCCAATCCATGCAGCTAAAGTTGCAACTTGTTTGATTTTATCATCTGATATATCTTCTTTTATACATCGACCGAGCATCTTAGATTTGATATTCTCCATATTATCTGGATCTAGTGTAATAGCATAATCCTTAATCAAAAACTCAAGGGCTTTCCGGTAGCCTACGCCACAGATCTGGTTTAGTCCCATTTGCTGTGCCTTATAAGCTTCGTTAAAGATCTCAACAAAGGCCGAACTTATTCGATTAACTATCTCAGAGAATTCTTTCGATTGTCCTGAAGGAGAGGATTGTATTGTATAATGACTATTTCCATAACGATATTCTAATATTAAGAATTTACCACACTTCGGATTACCACATTTTGCTTGAATTGCATAGTCTGGACTATTATCAAATGCTCCTATTAATAACGGTATTTGCGCTATATTACAATAAGGGCAAAAAAGGGTTGGAGAATCAAAATTTAGTTCACGCATTTTATTACTTATAATTTTTTGCTCCATAGGTATTTTGTTTAATTAGTTTTTTACAAATATACAGTATTTGTAAAAAACTAATTAAACAAAAAAAGCACTGAAGTGATTGAACACTCTGTACGTTTGTTTTTTATCTTTCCCATTCTTCCCGATATGGATATTCTCGCCATAGTCGACAAAAAGCGGAGCTATAAGCCAAACATTTTCACCTCTCGAACCAATCAGTTCATCCAGGATAACATTCAATCCTTCACGATCACTGCTATCCGTAGCATTATATTTCTGCTGAAGCCGTTTAGCCAGATGCCATCGTTCGATCAGTTCAGCATCGGCACAATCATAGATTTCGCCAGCCAGCATTTTCTCGCGTTCTGTCATAGTGTATAAAGGTTATTATTATCCGATTGCGAATATAGGATTATTTGAGGATTGAGACGAATTATTTCTTTTTTAAATAATATCCCCCTGTTTTAGGAGCTCCGCGGAATTCAATAATATCTGATTTAGATAAAGATGATAAATAGCGTTTCACTGTAGGAATACTTTTACCTACAATAAAAGCTATATCATTTGCATTCAAGCCTGATTGATTTTTTAGAGTTTCAACAACCATTTTCTCTGTATCTTTTATGTTACAGTATCTTCATCTGAATATTACTAAAACACATAACTAATAAAGCTGTATAGAAGAATTTAGCTTTGGATTAATCATGATTTTTTATTTCTGCTAAAAAAATAATATCCAATATAAATAATTGAATAGATAATAAATATAAGAATGAACGTAAGAGTATTTTCTCTTATCACAATATTATTACTTACCATGGAAGTAATAAATATAGCGAGCAGAAAAAAGATATAGTTCTTCACTATTTTAATAAATACATCTTTCATAATAAACGATTTATTATTTGATAGTTTTATATTAATCTTGCTAAGAAGGGAATAAAAAACGATCGGGTTTCATTTTTCAAACCCGATCGTTGATGCTTTTATATTATTTACCTTTCAGGTTCAGAATACACCGTTTACCCGGAGTGAAGTAACATTTGTTACACGAAATACACTTTGGTTTCTTATGATTACCCGAAGCCCAGATATTAATCAGATCCGGTTCAGCTGTAAGCGGGCGCGACATTGAGAAATATGGGATCTGAGTCGTATCCAGAAGCTCTTCCATTCTTTCAAACCCACGATTCCCCCCGATCAAAATAACCGGTATCTGAAGTTCACGAGCTAATCGTGCAGCATGATTGCGGAAATAGGATTGATTTTCCACTGATTTATCTACTTTCCGACGTGCAGCTCCCAGATTGTTTTTCGATACTTCTTTCAAAGATTCATTTCCTCCTGTCACCTCGATTGCATCGATGCCAAGTTCTGCAAGGTGTTTTGCTACTTCGAAACTTTCGTCTTCGGTCAGTCCGCCTTCCTGAAAATCGGCAGAATTGAGTTTAATGAGGATAGGAAAATCCGGACCAACAGCTTTTCGCATAGCTTCATATGCCTCAAAAATAATCCGCGCTCTGTTGTGAATACTTCCACCATATTCATCTGTTCTTTTGTTGAAGCACGGGGAGATAAACTGGCTGAAGAGATATCCATGTCCCGAGTGAATTTCCACACCGTCGAATCCGGAATCTTTTACTCTCCGGGCAGCTTCTGCAAAACTGTTTACCAAATATTCTATTTCGGGTTTAGTTATTTCTTTTGCAAACGTTCCGGTTGCCTCGTTTACATGATCCGATGGCCCCCAGATTAATCGTTCACCTACGTTGAAAGTAGTCATGGAGCCACCATAACATATCTGCATAATGATCTTTGCTCCCAAATCATGAATTCGCTTTGTAAACGCCTGATATTCGGGAATGAATGAATCATCGTAAATACCCATCATCCGGGGATTGGGTTGCTCCTCCGCCACCACATGAGCATAGCCTGTAATAATTGCCGCTGCACCACCTTTGGCCAGCTCTTCGTAAACATTCACCAGTTCAGGGGTCAAATGCCCTTTTTCATCCGCCAGTTCTTCCCAAAGTGCCCCCCGGATGAATCTGTTTTTCATATTCACAGATGAGAGATTGGTCTGGTCAAATAATGTACGTTTCATATAGATGTTTTTTATTTATACCACAAAACTAACACACGTATAATTCCAAACAGTATAACAATATATGAAACAAATAAAAGTTCCGTATTGTTGAACAAATTCATTTGGTGAAAAGTTAATCATTAAAATTATAATGCTATGATTATAAAATCAATAGAGAAGACATTTGCGATACTTGAGTATATCGCATGCAATGGAGGTATGGCCCGACTCATAGATATAGCAAAGGCTATGAATCTTTCGAAAACTACTACTCACAATTTGCTAGATACGCTTAAGAAGCTCGGATATGTGGATCAGACAAAAACCTCGCCCAGATACTTTATTACAGATAAGTTTGCTGACCTTCATGCTCCGATTTGCAGTACACCTGAGATTCGGGATCTTGTACATACGACCATTATTAGTCTTGCAAAAGAGCTGAAGGTGAACACTTTTATGGCTATGCAGAGTGGTGTGTACTTCTACTATGATATAACCTCTACCCCGGAGGGTATACCAGTGGATAATATCGAATCTGGAAAAGATCAGGAAATGTTCCATACAGCTGTAGGAAAAGTCTTTATTGCATTTTCACCTACACTCGAAAATGCCCTGCGAAAACAACACCCCGGAGCAATCACCAGAGCTATGTCAGCAGAACTGGCTCAAATTCGGAAGAATAGATATGCACTTGATCTTGAAACATACGCATCCAATCAGCATTGCGTAGCATTCCCCCTCATCTATCGCCAGCATGTATTAGCTGTTCTGGGATGCTACAGCTCCTCGTCCCGACTTGATCGTAATACAATTGATCGGGCCATCCTTCTATTTATCAAAGCAATCAGTCATATTCGGGCTGAGATGAATCGCTGCTGAGTAATGGCTTTATTGCCTTTAAGACCTTATTATTTCACATCAATCAGAAGACTATCTCACTCTTTACTGATATAAACAGACTGTCTGTGAACGGGATATTTTGTATGAAACCCTTCGTAAAACCGTCCTTCGGTTTCAATCCGATAAAAGTAATTCAATCCGGGCTGAACCTCTGTGTCTGTAAACTCCTGCACTCCCGGATCATTTGAAGTCATAATCAACTTTGATGAATTATTCAATACCCGATACAGCGAATACGAGAAGAAGTCATTCCGCTCGTATTTTTTCCACGACACCTTCACACTGTCTCCTCCCAGACGAATGGCTTTAAAGTCTTTTAAAGCTTGTGGCCGGATCATCTCTGCGCTGAACGTCTCTGTTTTTTCTTTTTCAAAGTCAGTTTTATAAGAGACGTATATATTAAAATCATGTATCCCGTATGAGAGAAGCTTATTAAAACGAACACTGCCTGCTTCATCCGGATTTCCGGTAAAACATCTGCCATATTTTTCCGACTCAACTCTTACCGCAATATCTTTACCTGCGAGTGTTTTACTGGTAACCTTAATATGAAAATTAAGCGTGTCATCACTACAATGAATCGAATTACGTTGCGGAGACATTACTAATATTTCCACTTCCTCCTCTTGACGGGTCAGACAAACGGACTGAAAAAGAGAATCTGTAAATCGGAGATCCGCTTCAAAAGTGCCTTTTCCATAATATTTATCTTCCACTTCAATCCGGAGTAATTTAGCAGGAAGTCCTCTGAACTCAGCTCTTCCATAATAATCCGTACTTTTATCTGCAATTTCCCCGTCGATATAAATGATTGCATTCCTTACAGGGTTATTATACTCTGCATATTCGGGATAAGTAACAATATGTTTATAGTAGGCCTCCAGACGCAAAACTCTGTTTTTCTCTACCTCTTTTTCACATCCGGAAAAAGCCAGGAAACAAATTGAAATAAAAATTGCAATGATATGCTTTCTCATAGTATTAAACATAAAGGATTATAATTATTTGTATTAATCAGACTTATAAAGGTTCGAAAACCTTATTTACCCGTTCGCACACGTTCTATATAGTAGTAGTTTTGTGACTGAAACTGATCGATTTTACTCACGCAAATCAGATCACTACCTGCACGCATGACCGAAACGACATCACCTCTTGTACGTATCGTACGTACCTGCTTCAGTTCCGGATAAGAAACAACCGCAATCGTACGACTCTCCGTTTCCATTGGAATATACATTTCATCCCCGTTTTCGGAAAACTCCATGTTCTGATAATTCATATACATCAGATAAACCGGCAAATTCCCCTTTAATACGAGTTTATTATCCGCTATTGCATAAACTTCTTCATCGGCACCATTAATCAGATATCTTCCGCAAGGAGATATTTTTATACCTATATTTGAAATAAATGCTTTATCCAGCACCTGAATTTCACCCTGCTGTGTATAAGAAGCCAGATAAACATCTGATGCCTGCGGTTTAGACAGTATAAGTTTATCCGAAGCTGGTATGCGCTCTATCCTGTTTCCGGCTGCTATATCTTTACGCCATACTTCCTCCTTCTGGTTGTTAAAGACACACAAACCATTATAAAACATCGGGTCGGCAAATGAACACAAACGCAAATCGTTATTCAGCTGAATAAAGCTGCTTATTGCTCCCGGATATTGTTCCGTACTCTTATATTTCAGATTCGCATCATAACGCCAGATCTTTCCATCCTGAAAAGAAAGTAATACATCATTGGTCCCGTCTCTTTGTTCAAATCGGATATCCGAACAAGCCTGAGGGTGCGACACTCTCCCCGTCACCTTCTTCTGTTCATAATCATATGCAGTCAGCTCACCTTTATTCTGATAATACACAACCGGTAATTCGGGATGCACTGCACGTATCATCAGTTTTTCACGTGACATTAACTGATCGCCCATATGCAGCTTTTCGCTGTAAGTAATGGTATTATTCAAGTAAATATTCCGCACCTCCATCACATACTGCAATGAATCACCGAAAAGAGGATACTGATCTGTAAATTCCACATCATACAGATTATACGACCAGTAAATGTAGTTTTTATTCGGATTATCGTCCACAAGCACATAGATGCAATATTCCGAAAAACGGTCTCCGCCAAAACGATCCCATGTCATTTTCACGGTCTGATCTGCCTGCTTGACTGCACGAAAATTTCGAATCTTCATCGGTTTTTTGAACTCCGCATATTCCTCATACCGGTACACTTCTTTTGTTTCAGATAGCACCCTTACGATCAGATTGTATCCGCCACAGGGAATCATACCCTCAAACTCTATCTTTCCATCCTCTTTTGCTTTTCCTTCAAACAAAATCAGTTCGGGAACATGATCCTGATACAGAGACACCCGCACATCCAGCTGTTCTGCGGGAATATATACCGAGTTAAGCTTCATACTGAATTTCAGAGGTTCTCCTTCACAGTATGATTTAAACAAAGACTTGTCGATCTCTAAAATAAAAGGATCCGTACCCGCAGGATAAAGTACAACAGACACATCCTGCTGCAAATTTTTACGCAAGTCCACAGTCTTACGGGCTTCTCCGTAATTGCTGTTCGAAACCATCACTTCATACATTCCGGGCTCCAGATTCTCTACAATCAGAATTCCGTTTATATCCGTCAGTCCCTCTTGTTTGACACCGTTCAGGTAAACACTGGCACCCGATACTTTAAACGAACCCAGATTATCCACAAAGGCAGATGCTTCAATCTTCAGTGAAGCCGTTCCCTTATTTTTATCCTCACATCCTGTCAGCACTAAAAGCAGACAGAAAAGTATAGTTAATGTGCTTTTCATTTTCATACTCATCATCTTTCATTTAAATCAAACATTTCCATCGTATAACGTACCGTCAGATAATCTGCAATCTTAGATACAACTATCAATTTATCATTCTGCATAAACTGTCTCACGGGTTCCCCTTTGGTACGGATAACCTTATGCTGATATCTTTCAGGACAGGTATATACACTAACCGAACGTGCCGAAGAATTAAAAATGCACATCTGCTTCGAATCTGCAGAGAATATAGCTCCGTCCTGATTGTAATAATCACTTCCACCCTGTGCCATGTTCAAAGATCCGATATACCCGAAATTATCATCTGCATAACACAATTTATACACCGGATTTACATTTACCAACATATAAGTTCCGTCAGGCGAAAATACGGGATCCTCCAGGTACCCGTCGAACTTCCGGATTGTTTTACTAAGCAGCATGCCCGAACGCGAAAATGTAGCTGATACCATTTCATCATATTTCGTGATCCATCTGCTGGCAACTATTCCTGTAACACGGTTACGTGTATGATCCTGTATCATCTGAAAAGCAGGACAAATTATATCTTCACCGACCTGCTGATAGGTATCCAGCGAGAAGACTCTCAGAATATCTTTGCTTTGCGACCTTTCAGACTGGAGCGAAACCAGCAGCAGGTTATCAACCAGCGTACTGATACTGTATATATCAAAACTTTTATCACTCACTTTCAGAGCCTTCCGGACTTCCATGGTTTCAGAATTTACCTGATATACGATTTTATCGCTATCCTTATGATAAGTTCTGCATACAAAAAGATCGTTTGTCCGGTTATTGCCAATCAACATTTTTGCATTATGCAGCGTTACAGGCAACATCTTCTGCTCATTGGTCTGATAATTCCACAGCATAATCTTACCTGTTTCCCGGCTTTCTTCAAAATAGAAGTAAGGTTTTGACGGATGCATACACTTCGGTTCTCCGGGAACGGAATATCTTTTATCCGGACAAGACACGGCCGTATCAGCACGAAATGTTTCAGATCTGTCGTAAATTGTATTGATGGTTATATCGTAGAAATATCTGGCACCATATATAGAAATCGGATCGAAGAAGCTTGTCTGATCCGGATTATCAATCGTTGCAATTACTTTTTGATTCGAACGGATCTCATAATTCCGGAAATCCGCTCCATCGTAGCGCTCCCATTTTAATTCAACCACATCTTTAAAAACCTCAATAGAAGTAAATCTCACAGGATTCACTTTCGTGATATCCAACTGGTTATTTTGCGTAATATAAATCCCGTTTGCCTTTCTGATTTCAAGCTGAATATCATGCACACCTGTTGACAAAAACAACGAAGGAAAAGTCAGGATACCCTTTACCACCGATAAAGAATCTTCGAAAAGCACACCATCCAGATTACTTTTCAGCGACACGTGCATCGGAGTATTATCATCGCTGAAGAAACGAAACCGGAAATGCATCTCTTCCTTAGATGAATAGACACTGTCTTTTTCCGGCATAAGCATTTCAAATACTTTACCAGCGGATTCCCCCTCACTTTTAAAATAGAATGTTTGTTCCGAATGAACATCCGGCTTCAGTTCCACCTTCCGGCTGTGTTTTCCTAAATGGTGATGTGTGACCTCTAATTCATAAATTCCCGGTTCCAGATCATTAAAGTACAAAGTCCCCAGTCTGTCGGTCTTTCCGGTCTTTTCTCCCGGTATCAGTTTTACAGTAGCTGACTCAACCAGCATCGAGGGAGTAAATAGTTTATGATCGGATAATACCGTTACGAATAAAGAAGTCTTCTGTTGTTCAATAGTATCTTCTTTGCATTGCATAAAGAGTATAAGAAGACTCAAGCTAATCAATAGACGTATTCCCTTTTCCATGATTTTATTAATTTCTGCACAAATATACAAATACAGCATTATTATATCGTTTATTTAAGACAAAGAAACACACATCATCTGCTTTATTCTTCTTTTTATTATCTTATCTCACTAAATATTTGCAGAATTAAAAAACTATCCATATCTTTGCATCGCAATTGAGAGAAATACTCATTCGCAAGACCACATTGGAGAGATGGCAGAGTGGTCGAATGCGGCGGTCTTGAAAACCGTTGTACTGCAAGGTACCGGGGGTTCGAATCCCTCTCTCTCCGCTAGAAGCGCTGAAAACAAAAGTTTTCAGCGCTTTTTTTATTGTGCCTGCCAGTAATACTAAAATATAAATTCATAACTACCTATCTGCTATTTAGTATGCCTGTAGACATAACATCCTGCCTCAGAAGGATGGTCTTGCACGTAATCACTACTCTTCTCTTTTCTTAAAGCATAGATAATCAAAAAGTCACCACTACCAGCAACCATGAAAACGATGCTGAGGATGAGCAGATCTGAAGAACCAATGATGATAGATATTATACCCGGTATTAGTCCCAATATAATGGCAGGCATTATAGCTCCGGTTATATAATGCTTTACAGAGAGTGATTCTTTGCAGTGGCAATAGGGTGTTAGCGATTTCCATAATACCCCAAATCTAATTGATTTAAATCCACTCCTGGCATACACAGCCCAGGTTATACCGTGAATTAACTCGTGAAGGATAATCCCCAGGATGAAAAAGACAATAAATGGTAATATTTCGAATATATCAGATTCTGAAGCGATTCCTCTGTTAAGCCTAAAGCGACCTGAAGATGAACCCCAAATGATATAATAAGGTAATCCGAAGAGTAAAGTAGCTGGTATCGTGAAAACAACAGCAAGGATATTAGCCTTGACAATATTAATTGTCAGTTTTTCCTTCTCTAGATGATGATGTTCTTCCATAGTAATGTTATTTAGTATTCATAGATTGTTGCTATTATTCTTTTTTCATTTGTATTTGATTGGTTTGCAATGTAATGTATATATTTCAGAAGTATCATATATAATAGCCAATATTGTTGTTATTCAATCTCTTATTTCGCCATTTTACGTAGTCCTGCTATAATATATTCGTTCGTAGTGCCCATATTTCATAAAAACCGTTGTAATTTTGCCGCATATTTTCTAAATTTAAACAAATTACATGAGTCAAATTAATAGTCAGGATAATATTGAGCATCCGACAAAAACAGAGAATCAACCTTTGCATCCTTCGCAGGAGAAACTGCTTACACCAAATTACATTTACATTTTCCTGGGTAACTTCCTGATGTTTTTCTCATTTTATATGCTTCTTCCTGTACTACCCATGTACCTGATCGAGCAATTTCAGGCAGGAAAATCACTGATCGGAATTATTCTTGCCTCTTATACAATAACGGCTCTGCTGATCAGACCATTTGCCGGCTATATCGTCGATCAGTTTAAGCGCAAACCCATGCTGCTATTTGCCTATTTTTTGTTTATCTCCTACTTTGCAGGATATATGGTTGCTGCTTCCGTCTTATTATTTGCCGTTTTAAGAGCAACGCATGGTATTGCTTTCGGACTAGTCACAATATCCAGTTCCACAATGGCTGTTGATGTGATGCCAGCATCCCGTCGCAACGAAGGTATCGGATACTTCGGGCTTTCCATGAATTTGGCTATGGCCATCGGCCCTGTTGTTTCCCTTTTCATTTATGATACGTACGCCAGTTACAATGCTATTTTTGCGACAACCATCGTTGCCGGAGCACTCGGACTGCTGGTCGTTTCTTTCATCAAAGCACCCAAACATATACCCGTCGCTCACGAGCCGATCTCCATGGACCGTTTCTTCCTCATAAAAGGATTACCCGGTGCTATAACACTTGCTTTACTCGCTTTCAGTTACGGCATCTTATCTACCTATGTAGCTATTTACGGAGCTCAGGAAGTAGGGTTGAAATCCGGAACGGGACTATTCTTTGTGGCCATGGCTGCCGGACTGGTCCTTTCCCGAATAATTGCAGCCAGAATGATGAATCGCGGCGAGCTGAATAAAGTGATAAATATGGGAATCATTATCATGTTTTTCAGTTACCTGATTTTCATCTTCCTGCAAAATGCTTTTTGCTTTTACCTCTCGGCCATAACTTTAGGAGTTTCATACGGTTTTGTTTGTCCGGCATTTCAGGCAATGTTTATCAATCTCGCAAAACACAACCAGCGCGGAACAGCTAATTCAACGTATTATATTTCGTGGGATCTGGGAATCGGTCTGGGTGTCTTAATAGGCGGACAAATTGCCGACATGGCAAACTACACGACATCCTACATCGCAGGAGTTTTTCTGGT
>JBOFKD010000157.1:0-1213 GCA_051657165.1 Bacteroidales bacterium
CGGCTTTGCCATTACCTTCTCCCAATTATTCACATTGATAGAAACCAAGGTAGCACCGTCAAATCTTAATTCCAGATTATAGAGATTCTCTTTATCCAGATCTAACTGATTATTAAAATCCGGCGACTCTTTGATAAGCGAGATCAAATTCAGTCCCGAAAATCCCGTCACCGCATTTTCGCCTTTCTCATCCAAAAGAAGCAGTTTGATCTCTGAGCCGTCTACCAATCGCAGCATATTGAAGCTAAAATTATGATCAGCTTGTTTTGCGTTGGCAGACAGATATATCATTTCCCTGCTATCGACAGGTATATTATTTTCATAATCATAACGTCCGTTATCAGCTACCAATACAGGGGTATACTTCAAATGGGACAGTCCGGATATTTTCAAATTCACAACATTCACGTTGTTCGTCATTTCAATCGTATATTCAGCATTATAACCTGTTGTCATAATCTTCTGCAAACTCCCTATCAACATTGCTCCGGGATTGAGAGGGAATACTTCATTATCATCAACCTTCAATCTAAAATCATGTAAGGTTGTTTCTCCTACTTTTAGGAATGGTGTAAAATTTAGGCTTTCATCATTCGATGTATATGCGCCAATCTGTAAGCTACTAATCTCATTTGTACCTACCGCCACAACAGAGCATTCATCATACTCAGGAGGCACAATAAGGCTATAATCGTTAGACACAATACCGCCGGAATCTGTCAACGTTTTCACATAAAGTCCGTTTATATCAAATACAAATACAGAAATTCGATCTACCGTTGCTCCGAAAAGATTTTCACCCGTAGGGTTTAGCGTATACTTAAAACGAAGAAGCACACCTTGTCTACACGCAGATAATTCTTCGTGGATACACCCTGAAAGCACACATGCCAAAAATAAAAGAATCGAAATATTGAGTTGCTTATGTTTCATTTAGTCAGCCTTTCTGTAAGCTTTAAAACACAGATTAGGAGAGTATCTTTCTCCTAATCTGTGAGATTGCTATTTATTAATTAAACTTCCGGTTTTGCTACTACAATGTCCCATGCTTTTACAGACACGGTAACATCTACGCTTATAGCGTCCGGATCCGGATCCGGAGTAACAGGAGGATTTACAACATCCATGATGTCAGAAATATCCGCTAAATCCAATTGGTAGATTTTCCCATTTTCAAAACTTGCAAAATAGTTGTTTGACGCATCTTTCAACG
>JBOFKD010000158.1:0-1822 GCA_051657165.1 Bacteroidales bacterium
GTAGGCATCTTTCGTTAATCCTCCTGCACGATTGATCAAATCACTCAATCTTTCGTTTTTACGCGTCATTACATACGAACCATTAAACAGAGCCTCTCCTTCAATACGAACCGATTTCTGCTCATGATAAGCCGGAGAGAACCGGATATTTACCACATCAAAAGGCTGAAGCGTGAATGGAGCTCCATCCTGCGTACGCAGATTTTCGTCAAGCTGGATATTAAAAGTCTGTGCCAGCTGACTAGCTTCTGCCTTCGAAGACGGATCTTTTACCCGTCGTGAAATTTCAACATTTACAGTTGAAGCAGCTTCTTTTAATCCGCCTGCAAGTAAAACGATGTCTTCCACCGTCATATTGTCGCGGTATGGTAATGTCTGCGGAGCATTCACTGCACCCTGAACACCGACAGTATAAGCCTCACGCATATCATAAATCGAAGGGATCGATACAATATCTTCTTTTTGTAACGGAATATCAGCAACAGATCCATTCAGCAAATCATTCAAATTAACAGAAATAATCTCCTCTGTATCATCCGGTTTTAAACGTGTAATCAGAATCCGGTCACGATATGCGTCCGGCATCGGACCTTCTGCCTTTTCTATCAGCTGACTCAAGGTATTTAAACGTGGAGAAATAGCATATTCTCCCGGACGGTAAACAGCGCCTTCAATCACAATGCGGTTTGAGAAACGGTTTAGTACCGAATCGACCTTCACGATATCACCGTCCTGCATCCGGAATGCTCCGAAGTCTTCGCGATCGATGTTATGGATTGAGTTCATTCGGCCATTCTTACGCTTAATCGTCACATTATCTGTATAGGCATCACCCCGAAAACCACCCGCAAAGCGAATCAGATCTGCCAGAGACTCATTGTCTGTTAACTCATAGATACGCTCGCGCTTAAGCTTACCTTCCGTACTTACCAGACGTTTATAAGGCTCGACAACGATCATATCGTTATCTTCCAGACGAATATTCGAATCGTATTTCCCGTTCAATAAATAATCATACACATCCAGTGTCCCGATTAACTTACTGTTCCGATAGACCTTAATTTCACGCAATGATCCGATATCACTGACACCGCCTGCCAGGTAAAGTGCATTAAAGAGCGTTGAAACTGAAGGCAACGTATAAGTCCCCGGTGTATTCACTTCGCCTGCAATATTTACTTTGATGCTACGGATCCCGCCTAAGGTAAGCGACATAAATGTCGAAGGCTGCTCACTGGTCAAATCCTGATAAATACGGCTCAACTCCGTTTTCAAAACCTCCTGAGCCTGCTCCACACTTAATCCTGTCACATAAACCGGCCCCAGATCAGGAATAAAAATTGCACCCTCAGGTGTTACCGTATAGGTGTCAAAATTTTGCGATGCACCCCAGATATTCAAAATCAGTTCATCGCCGGCAGCAATACGATATCCCTTCGGAGTCGCAATATTCAGATTCGGTGCAAAAGTGAGGTTTTTATTAGAAAAAATCTCACGTCCGAATACCGTATTTCTATCCCACCTCTTACGATCAGATTCTCCACGCATACGCAAAGAATCCATACGCAACGAGTCAGACACAGACATCGCCTGATTACGCCCCGATGTTTTTCCATATCCCGGTCGCCCCGACTGATTCGTATTATTTCTACCCGATTGACCATCCAGTTCTTTCAAGCCCTGAGCGATCTGTTCATCGGTAGCTCCTTGTGCCTTAGCCTGCTGAATAGCCTGCTGACGAGCACGCGGATCATTCTTCATCTGCTGTATTTGCTGAGGGCTAATTCCCATCTGCTGTGCCTGCTGCAACACCTGTGCCTTT
>JBOFKD010000159.1:0-1259 GCA_051657165.1 Bacteroidales bacterium
TTATTTTTGTTTTTTCGCCCATTCCAATCTGCGCAAATCAGGAAGCTGTTTTACTTCAAAATGTTCGAAAATAGCTTTAAATCCGTCACCATCAGGAGAAGCAGCCATAATACCGACTTGTACCGGACAATTATCTTCGAGATAACAGGTACGAATCATTTTATATTCGCGATCATCTAAAGAATAGAATACCTCGACAGCATCTAGTCGGCGAACAGCTTTGATCCAGATAAATTCCGGACCTTTATCTAACTCAACAACACTCCAGTCTGATGTGTTATGAGTAACCACTGTACTGACATTGAATTTGCCATCAACAAACTCTACACCTGTCTTAATCCAGTTTTTATGATCAATACGAAGCATTAAGCCCATCTGATCGAATGTAGTTTTGTAATCACCTGTAATCTTGACTTTCGTTTCAAACTCACCGCCGTATGTCGTATAATAAAAAGGAGCATCGTCAACGGTAAAACCATAATGTGTAATTCTCCAGTAATCTGTTTTTGACGGTGCATGCATAATAAAAGTTGTCGGATTCAGAATTTCCCATTCCAGAGGTTCGTTGAACCATTGCATTTTGTCTAATTTTTGTGCCATTATTGTAGATGATATTAGAAATGTAAAAAGAATTGTGCAAAGAAGTTTTACTTATAGCTATCAGATAAACACGATTTGGGATGCGGAAGTTTATAATCTCATAAGGATTGAACCTTTGAGATTTAGATAGGTTATAAGATAAGTAATTGAAATTCTTATAATCATGGGAATGATAGATATAAAGCATTTTACGAGAATGCCGGTTGAGAGGTTGAAGGGTTTGAACGAAGGAGATCAGATCGAACTGCTTACCTATAAAAAGGATCGTAAGGTTACGCTTATCAAAAAAGCGGAACAGCGTTGTGATATTCTGGAAGATGGTTTTGAAGTAAAAGAATTTAGAAATGTGGAAGAGTCTAAATTAGAGAAGCATTTGAAACAACTTCAACGGATTGAGTTTCCAAGGAGTAACAAATTCTTTTTGAAAATAATCCCTGCAACTTTAGATAACCCATATAAACTGGATCTTTAAATACGGGGTAAGATGGATTTACATATAAGTGTCGAAGATAACCGATACATGGAAAAGTTTTTCAGGAAGTTTCCACAGTATGAGCAGGAAGTTAAAGATAACTTCTATCACAAATTGCCTGATATCATTCTGAACCGGCCTCACAAAATCAAGCCAGCCTATCATCTGAAAAGAGATAAACTTACGA
>JBOFKD010000160.1:0-1522 GCA_051657165.1 Bacteroidales bacterium
CTCTGGTGCAAGGTTGTACCTTGTACCTCATATTCGGTGGTTTTCAACCACCAGTTGTTTGAAAAAACAACCTCTTACGCTCACAAAGAGGCTTTCTTTCAGAAAGCTGTCAGGTACAACCTGACGAATAGTAGATCCAAGGCAAAGCCTTGAACCAGAAACAGCATCGCTGTTGTCCTTCATGCATTTGGCGCTGTCCTCCATCGTCCTCATCGTCCTCCATGTCGTCCACGTCCCCATCCTGGCGCCTCTTCTGCCTTTTACGATTCTCCCGGTCCCGGTTCCGGATCAGGAGCCGTGCCACCACCCGTAGCAGGCTTCTCAGTCATCCTTTCCAGCGATGTACGGTTCAACTTATCCATCAGATCCCCTTCCGGCAGAAACCTCACCTTCGGACCACGGATCAGATGCGTACTAAACTCCTCTACCGAGTCAGCACCGATACCGTTCAGCGTCACCCGGAAACTGCCCAGTCCCGGCAATTTCACCGTATACCCCTGCACCAAAGCTTTACGCAGCTGGTTTGACAGTTCGATCAGCACCAGGTGAGTATCCCCTTCCGAGGCTGTACTCGCCTCTGTGATACGTTCCGCCAGATCCTCCAGCCCCATTGTCCCGCGCTTCTTTGCACTTGCATAAAACTTCTTTGGAGCCGTACGGTCCATCGGGTTGCCTCTCTCTACAATTGAATACTGAATAGCCATAATACTTTGTTTTTAAAGATTGATAATACACATTAAACACCAGTTGATCAACCTGATGAAACAAAGATACGACACCCCTTACCGGCTATTGTGACAGACTGTGACAAACTGTGACAAACTGAGACAGGTTGGTTTATTTAACAGCTATTAGCGTTGATTCACTAAAGCAGGAAAGGTACAGGCATAAAAAAAGACCATCCGGAAGGAATGGTCTTCATGTATCTCATCTGTTCAGGAAGATAGTTCCTGATTATGCAGCAGACGATCAATATTTTTACGATGCAGCAGAATGATAAGGAGCATACATATTATAAAATAATAAAAAGTCGGGGTTACTCCTTCCAGAAGCAGCTGAGTTATAACCAGACTCACAGACAGGACTATCGACCCTAACGAAACGTATTTAAAGCGCCATTTCACGACGAAATAAACGGCTACAGAAATAAAAACAGCAAAAGGAGATAACAACACAGAAGCTCCAAGCGTCGTATTCACACCTTTACCTCCTTCAAACCTCAGAAAGAGAGAGAAATCATGACCCAGTACAGAAGCCAGAGCGATCGCATAAATCCAGTATCCCGATTGTATATTCTGAAAATAATTCAATACCGGATTGTAGGTCAGATACAGATAAATCCCTACCGGCAAAAGCCCCTTACTCATATCCAGTATCTGGGTGAGAGCCGCCAGTTTCTTTCCGGCTATCCGTTTCACATTGGTCGAACCAATATTTCCACTCCCCAGCTCCCTTATATTTTGCCCGGTTACGTACCGCACCAATAAATAGCCGACAGGAATTGAACCGATCAGATAAGCTG
>JBOFKD010000161.1:0-69815 GCA_051657165.1 Bacteroidales bacterium
CGGGACTTTGCCGCCGACTTCCTTCAGATTCGCCTCGCGGTCGACACCCTTGTCTTGAGCTAATGGTTGGTAACTACCGACCCCCATAGTGGACTTGCACCACCAAGTTATATACCATGCACGGCACACTAAATAAAAGGAGCTGAGTGTGCATTACACTCAGCTCCTTTTCTGTTATTCAGGATGATCTTTTGCTATTTTATCAATAATCAATGAGATGGCTCCGTCACCGGTCACATTTGTTGCTGTTCCGATACTGTCCATAGATACGCACAGAGCAATCATTAATGCCTGATGTGTCTCGTCAAATCCGAGCATTGTACTCAATATTCCCAGAGAAGCCATAATTGCCCCACCCGGAACTCCCGGAGCAGCAACCATTGTTATGCCGAGCATAAAGATAAATCCAATCATAGAAGATATCTCAATGGGCTTGCCTGTCATTACCATTATAGCAACTGCTCCGCCCGTAATAATCATTGTGCTCCCTGAGAGGTGGATTGTTGCGCACAACGGTACGGTAAAGACAGCTATACTTTCTTTTACTTTATTCTTGATAGTCTGAGCCAGAGTAACGGGAATGGTTGCTGCACTAGACTGAGTTCCTAAAGCTGTTGCATATGCAGGAATCATATTTTTGAATAACTGCAAAGGATTACGTTTCTGTACAAAACCTGCTATCAGATATTGAATCGTAAGAATAACGACATGTAAGATGAGAATCATTATGATTACTTTCATAAACATACCAAGTATTGTAAATACTTTTCCCGACATTGTCATATTCAGAAATATACCGAAAATATAGAAAGGCAAGAGCGGTATAATCGTTTTAGCGATAAGCAAGGTAATGATATCCTTAAAATTCCCTGCGGCACGCTTTAGCGTATCATCTCCATCTATTACAGATAAACCCAGGCCGACAGCAAACGATAGCAGTAATGCCGTCATTACATCCATTAAAGGAG
This sequence comes from Bacteroidales bacterium, assembly GCA_051657165.1. Taxonomy (GTDB): domain Bacteria; phylum Bacteroidota; class Bacteroidia; order Bacteroidales; family UBA7332; genus UBA7332. Next base: position 969 of record JBOFKD010000161.1, read on the forward strand.
GCATTGCCACCTGAAAGTACGGAGTAACATTAATCCCATTCCCGGATATTAGTCCTTCGGGACCCAATGGTTTGAGGATATGCGGGAAAATAAGATCACAGCTTGTGAAGGTAAGAAAACCGGACAATAACGTTGAAACGTAAGCTATAAGAGCAGTCCATGCTAAGAGTTTCCCTGCACCTTTTCCTAATTCGGCAATTGCAGGTGTTACAAGACCTACGATAATCAGTGGGATTGAGAAAGTAAGAAAATTGGCAAATAAGCCATTAAAAGTAATAAAGACACGGGCTATACCAACAGGCATAAAGTGTCCGAATATAATTCCGAGAATGATAGCTAATGCTACTCTCGCCAGTAGTGACAAACGAATCTTTTTCATATTTAGGTTTGATTTGCTTCTGTAAATAGAAACAATGAAATCAGGATATAGTTTTATAGAATATGTATTTTCAGGTATCAAATTGTTCTATAAAAAAAGAGAGTTATGAAGGCATGCTCCATAACTCTCTAAATATTTGGTGTTTGTTTTTGTGTGCTATTATTTAGCTTGTTCCAAAGCTAAAGTAACTGTTGTCTGATCACATACTTCAGTCGGGCCAAAGTACTGGATCGGACCAGGATAAACAAATGCAGTTTCGATAGCCCATTCAGCACGGTTTGCTGCAAATGATTTGAATGGAGCTCCATCCAGGCGAACCAAAGCTTTCTGGATAACCGGTTTCATTTCACCGTGACGACGTTCCATATTCATCATCATTGTCACAGGCACACCACCAGCAATCCACTCTTCAGCCGGAGCTGTAAGGTTGCGTACAGATGACATATAACCTGTTTTACCTTCACCGATCAACATAGCTGCGTTAAAGCCTAGAGAGTAGCAATAGTCAGCATCGAAGTTTGAAGGAGCAGCACAACGACCTTCGTATCCGAAGAAGTGTCCTAAAGCTGCAAATTTACCATTGTAGCTTCCTTCTTTTTTCATTTCAACAAGACGTTTTGCAACCATCTCGATCAAAAGCTTCTCAGTTTCGATCAATGAAACCTGAACGTTACCGTGAGGGTCACGATCAAGAGTCAACTGACGAGCAACTCCTTCAGGAAGTGATGCGTAAACCTGTGCATTTTCAGCTGACAAGTTTTCGATGATATATGCACGTTGCTGGTTAGCAGGAATAGCTTTAAATGCTTCTTCGTGATGTGCAAGATAATCGTTAAGTTCAGAGATAAGTTTTTTCATCGCAGGAATGAATTCGATCAATCCTTCAGGAATCAAAACTGTACCGAAGTTATTGCCTGAAGCAGCACGAGCAGCAACAGTCTGAGCGATATAATCAACAACATCGCTTAGAGTCATTTGTTTTTCTTCGATTTCTTCTGAGATCAAACAGATATTAGGTTGTACCTGCAATGCACATTCCAAAGCAATGTGAGATGCTGAACGACCCATCAATTTGATGAAGTGCCAGTATTTACGAGCTGAGTTACAGTCACGCTGAATGTTACCAATAACTTCAGAATAAACTTTACAAGCTGTATCGAAACCGAAAGAAGTTTCAATCATTTCGTTTTTCAAGTCTCCATCAATTGTTTTAGGACAACCGATAACCTGAACACCTGTATTGTTTTGTTTGTAATACTCAGCTAACACACATGCATTTGTGTTTGAATCATCACCACCGATAATAACAAGCGCTTTGATATCAAGTTTTTTGATCACTTCAAGACCTTTGTCATACTGTGCTGTTTCTTCCAGTTTAGTACGTCCTGAACCGATAATATCAAAACCACCAGTGTTACGATACTCGTCGATGATTTCAGCTGTTAACTCAATATAATTGTGATCTACTAAACCACCAGGTCCCATAAGGAAACCGTATAGTTTAGAATCTGCATTCATAGATTTCAATCCGTCAAACAAACCTGCGATAACATTGTGACCGCCCGGAGCTTGTCCACCTGAAAGAATAACACCAGCATTGATAGCAGGATATTCTCTTTTTTCATCACTTTCCACGAAAGTAAGAACAGGCATTCCGTATGTATTAGGGAATAATTTTGCGATTTCAGCTTGATCTGCTACAGATTGAGTAGCAGCACCTTCTTGAATTTTAACGTTTCCTCTTAATGCTTTTGGCAACTTTGGTTGATAAGCTGCACGAGCAATTTGTAATGCACTCTTTTTCATCTTGAATTTGAGTTATATTTTAAATATAGTTAGAAATGTGTCTCTATAAACAATAAATAAGATTCTGTTAAATCTTACTTGCGAGCGCGAATTTCGCTTTATTTTTCGAATTTACCAAACGTAAACAGACTATTTTATGCATTGAAAACACTTACCGAAAGTAAGAAATCATCTAAAGGTTATTCCTTTTTGTCAAAACTACGATTCAATAAAATCAGAATGTAAGGCAAATAAAAGAATCCTTATTCGATTTGCATATAGTGCATATCTATATGAAAGCAAATCCGGTTAAGCGTATGTTTAATAATTAATTTGTTAACTATTAACGATTAAGATTAAATAACAATCTTAAGTCCGCACATGATTACCTGAGGGTCTCTCTCTCTTCTTATCGTTTTGTGGAATGATGCTGTTTCAATAGTTGTTTTTTCACCCATTGAGTTAAAGATATCACTTACTGATAATGACACATGAAGTCTGTCGCTCCAGAATCTTTGAGTGAGAGACGCATTCAGACGATAACGTTCATGAATTGTTCCCTGGAGTGTTATGCGATCTGATATATAATTCCCGCTCACCTGAATGTCCATGCTTTTTAACGGATGAAAAGTAACAGCACTCTGTACTCCGCCAGTCAGATTCTTTTTCTTTTCTTCAAAACCAATAGAACGGCCATCAATCTGATTTCTTGCAATAAAACCCGAAATACTCATATCAAACCACCATGCCGGATTATAAACGAAGGATAACTCAGCCCCCATATTCGCAGACTTTGAGAGGTTTTCTTTTGTGACCAGGTTATTATCCAGATATACATCCGTTATTGAATGATTTATACAGGAATAGAATAGTTGTGGCATTAAGTACCAGTTTAAGCCAGCCAGCCTGTATCCAAGTGACAGATTATTTGCATATTCCGGTTTCAGATTGGGATTGCCAATAAACAAACGGGTGGGATCTGAATTATTGACTGACGGATTTAGTTCTGTCAGCAGCGGACGATTCACACGTTTGCTGTAGTACAGTCTCCACTGACTACTTTTATAATTAAAGGCCAGAGCTACTCTTGGATATAAATCAAAATAATCTTTATTAAATCTCTTCTCCTTTTCGGGATCAAATTGATTCAGACGGGTGTACTCTCCACGCAATCCGGCTTCGGCTATCCAGTTTCCAACTTTTACTTCAGCCTGTGTATAAATACCATAAACAGAACGTATTGAATTAAAGAGATCACGAGCAGAAGGTTTTACAGGCTTCAGATAGTCTTTTGAGCTTATAATGGAAGAATTATCATTCCGGAAATCAAATCCGGAATGAACGGCCAATGCAAGTCTGCTATTGCTCCGCGTTTTATAATTCTCGTAGAATCTATGGTTTAATGCCAGGTATATGTCATTCGAATAGGTGGAATATGCAGAGCTGTCCTGCACGAACATATCCGGTTTAGGGCGACGATTAAACCGATTACGCTCAAGCTTCTCGTAATATCTGTAATTGGCATCAACAGCAAAAGAATGGCGCATATCTTCGGGCAGATCTATAAATGCTTTTAACTGCACACTGGCTGTAGCAAAAGACTGATCATTGTAGCGCGTGACTCTGGCTTTAGAGAGTGGCTCTTTTTCTCCGTCCTTATATTTATCATTTCTTATATTCCCGATTCTGTCATAGTCGGCCAGTAAACCGTCAGCACTCATCTGAAACCTCAGATAAGGTTTAACTTTATATTCAGCAGAAAACAGAATAGAATTGATCCATGGATACGCAGAAGCATCGTTGTTTTGTTCTTCATAAGATTTTGTATCGAAGAAAATCGTTTTATTCTTAAATTCTCTGCTTCTGTAATCTTGTTTCGTCTGTATCCCTGCATTAAACTTAAATTTCTCAGAAGGCTTTGCATCTATAAAGTAATCGGCACCCACTCTCCCATGGCTTCCAAAATCAAGACTTAAAGCCTGCTTTGTTTTTTTATCGCTATTAAGACCCGATGACAAGCTTCTGGTTCTGAAATCTATTATTCCGGCTGTACCGTCGGGAATCAACTGTACCGATGGATTGGATAACACGCGAATTTCATGGAGCATCGAAGATGGTATCTGCAATAAAATATCCCCCCGATTCTCCTGTAGATATCCTAACGGAATGCCATTCAGAAGAAATGCCAGCTTGTCACTATTCCGGACATATACATTCCCCTCAATATCTGTATCTACTGATGGCGTCATTGACAAAAGATCATTAACGCTCATCATTGCGACAGGCTGTGCGATATCCGGACCGACTCTCCTTGTATCGAGATTCAAAGAGGATAAGGGAAGTTTGTCTGTAACAATAACTTCATCCAGATGATGTGATGATAATTTTATTGTATCGGCTGATGATACAGATATCAGTGATGCTAGTAAAATTGAATTAAACATTATCAGATTATATTAAAAAAGCTATCCCGCAAACTGTATTATACAGGAACGGGACAGCTTTTATATGAATTACTCTTTCCAGAAAGAAGGAGTAAGAATTGTTAGAACTGTAAATAGTTCGAGACGTCCTACCAGCATGATAAACGACAAGAACCATTTTGCAAATGGATGCAATGATGAGAAATTACCTGAAGGTCCTGTTTCGCCTAATCCCGGGCCGACATTACTGATACATGTAATAACAGAACCTATCGATTCTTCAAAACCTGTACCCAGTCCTGCCAGAATAAGTGAACTAACAAGGATGATCATCAAGTAGATAAACATAAAAGCAAGCACTTTCGTTACTAGTTCATATGGTACAACCTCCTTGTTTATACGTACAGGAAGGACTGCATTTGGATGGACCTGGCGTTTGAATTCATTAAATGTATTCTTAGTCAGAACCAAAACACGAACTAACTTCATACCTCCGCTCGTAGATCCGGCTGAACCTCCCGGAAGCATTATGATCAGCATCAGAACCCAAAAGAATGTACCCCACGGGATGAAATCCGCAGTTGCAAACCCGGTTGTCGTCAGCAAGGAGACAACCTGAAATAAGGCCATACGGAATGTTGGTTCAAACTCTTTCATAATGCCGGTAGCCATCAACCCTACAACAATAATAATCGTTGTGACGATCACTACAGAGGCATAAAAACGGAACTCTTCATCTTTTACGGCTTTCCGAAAATTACCTTTCAGAAAGAAATAAACCAGCGTAAAGTTCGTTCCGGCAATGAACATAAACATTGTAATGATGTATTCGACATAAGCTGAATCCCAGTATGCAATACTGGCCTGTTTTGTGGAAAAACCACCCGTAGCCATCGTTGTAAATGCATGACAAATTGAATCAAAAAGGTTCATAGGTCCGGCACATAATAACGCTGCACATGCAATCGTTATTACAAGATACATCCCCCAAAGACGTTTTGCAGTCTGATCAATACGCGGACTCAGTTTATCGTGAGTCAGTCCCGGTGCTTCAGAGTTGAACAGCTGTACACCTCCGGCGACACCCAGACGAGGCAGAAGAGCTAATGTAAAAACAATCACACCCATACCCCCCAGCCATTGAATAATACTTCGCCAGAATAATATGCCATGCGGCAGGCTATCAATATCATTCAGAATGCTGGCTCCGGTTGTTGTAAATCCGGACATTGTTTCGAAGAAGGCATCCGTCACTGAAGGAATTGATTTACTCAGAATAAACGGTAACATTCCAAAAAATGACAGTGCTATCCAGGAAAATGAAACAATAAAAAATCCCTCACGTCTGTGTAAATCTCTGTCATGATTATGACAAGACCATATCAGAAGACCTCCGCACGCCAGTGTTAATATCAGTGATGATATAAAAGCCGGCACATCGTGCTCTCCATAAATAAGGGATACTATTGTTGAAATTAAAAGAAATGTCGATTCTATAATAAGTAGTATACCTATAATATAGCCGACAAATTTCCAGTTAAATGGTTTCATATTTTTGTGTATCGGTTAGAACTAAACAAGGCCGTATTAACTCATACGGTTTTTATAATCTTCATAACCAAATTCACGATAAATATTCAAGTTATTATCTTTTGTCCATAAAGCAATAGACGGATGATGAATACCATTGAACATTGATGTTTTTACAATTGTATAGTGAATCATATCTTCGAATATGATTTTGTCTCCAATTTTCAAAGGTTCGTCAAATGACCAGTCACCCATAAAATCGCCACTCAGGCAACTGTTTCCTCCAAAACGATAAGTTGGCTTTCCTTCAACAGGCTCCTGATATGCTCCTCGTATCACTGGCTTATAAGGCATTTCGAGACAATCGGGCATATGACAGGTAAACGAGACATCCAGAATAGCAGTCTTAATGCCTTTATTCTCGACAATATCAACTACGCTCGAAGCCAATACTCCAGTTTGCCATGCAAATGCACTACCTGGCTCCATTATGATTTCCAGATGCGGAAATTTTGACTTAAAGTTTTTCAGCACACCAATTAAATGATCAATATTGTATCCTTTGCGAGTCATTAAGTGACCGCCACCCATATTGAGCCATTTAGCCTGTTTTAATAGTTTTCCGAATTTCTTCTCAACCTGTAAAAGAGTTTTCTCAAGATCGAACGAGTTTGATTCACACAATGTATGAAAGTGTAAACCTTCAATACCTTCCGGTAATGTATCTCCGATTAAATCAGCCACAATCCCTAAACGAGATCCCGGAGCACATGGATTATACAAATCCGTCTCCACATCTGAATACTCAGGATTAATACGCAATCCGCAAGAAACTCTGTTTCCGTCAGCCTCAACCATTGGTTTAAATCTTTCCCACTGAGACAAAGAGTTAAATGTTATATGACTGCTAAATTTCAAGAAAAGAGGAAATTCATTTACCGTATAAGCCGGCGAATAAGTATGAGCCGGCGAGCCCATTTCCTCATATGCTAATTGAGCTTCGTAAACAGAACTCGCTGTCGAATATGGAACATACTCCCGGATTATAGGGAATGACTTCCACATAGCAAATGCTTTAAACGCAAGAATAATATTTACTCCTGCACGTTCTTTTACGTTTTGAATGAGCTCTAAATTAGCTCTAAGCTTTTCTTCTTCCATCACATAACATGGAGAAGGCACTTGATTGAAATCTATCATTTTTTATGCATTAATAAATGTATCACACAATTAATAATTTGGCAAAACGCAGCAACAGCGTTTTCTCGCCAAATGTTTCAAACAGAACAATTGCTTTGCGATTATCTCCTTCACCTTCCAGTGATTTAACAATACCACTTCCAAATCGTTCATGCTGAACGTGAACTCCTGCTACTAATTCACCACCCGATGACGGGGCTGAATGTGCCGGTGGTACACTTGTCTGACCTGTCTGTTTTGAAACAGATGTACCGGAAGCCTGATTCAAAGGAGAAAGCTTTTGTCTGAAATTAGCTGCGCGTTGTGAAACGTCTGCGGCCAGTTGATTGTAGTCAGACCCTTTTCTTTTTTGCTCTTCGGACACAACCGAAGCAGGTGCCGAAAACAGATTATCTCCTGTTGACACTACCGTATGGTCAATCAGAAAGTCTTTATCTATATCTTTGAGAAAACGGCTTGGAGAGGTCATATTATTTACACCATGCCTGAATCTGTTCTTCGAATAAGTCAGAATACAGCTTTTCTCGGCTCTGGTTATAGCCACATAAAACAAGCGGCGCTCTTCCTCTAACTCTCTTGCTGACATTTTAGACATGGATGACGGAAATAACTCTTCCTCCATACCTACAACAAATACATGCTTAAATTCCAGTCCTTTTGCAGAGTGTATTGTCATCATAGTGACTTTATTCTTCTCAGCTTCATTATCAGTATCCTGATCAGTAGCAAGTGAAACCTCTGACAGAAAATCAGCTAAAGAAGGTTGTTCTACACCTTCTTCCTGCTTCATCGTACAATATTCCTGTACACCTTTCAGCAGCTCCTCCACATTCTGAGTTTTTGTCTGGGCCTCAACAGTTCCTTCACTCTGTAAATCTGCCGCAATACCCGTAAGTTTTACGACAGCAAGGACTAGTTCATAAGCTGTGGATTCCTCTTTTAAGGATGTCAGCGTATCAATTAACTCACGGAATCCGGCTAATTTCTTAGCTGTTCCTGCATTAATTTTCAAAGCATAATCTAAGGGTGATGTTAAAACATTCCACATAGATGTATTATTTAGCAATGCAGCATCGGATATTTTACCCAGAGTAGTATCGCCTATTCCTCTGGCCGGATAATTAATAACCCGTTTGAATGCTTCTTCATCCTTCGGATTAATAAGCAACCGACAGTAAGCGATTACGTCTTTAATTTCCTTCCGCTGATAAAATGATAAGCCGCCATAAATACGATAAGGGATATTACGCTTACGTAAAGCTTCTTCCATTATACGGGACTGAGCATTTGTGCGGTATAAGATAACAAAATCACTGTATTCGGCATGACTTGTTAATCTCATCTCGGCAATCTTATTCGCTACCAGATAACCTTCTTCATAATCCGAATAGGCACTGAACAGACGAATCTTCTCTCCGGTTTCGTTTTCAGAGAAAACATTCTTCTTGATCTGCTGTCTGTTCTTACTGATAAGACTGTTAGCTGCATCTACAATATTTTTTGTTGACCGGTAGTTCTGTTCCAGTTTAAAAACTTTACACTCTGGGAAAGTACTTTTAAAATTCAGAATATTATCGATATTCGCTCCACGGAAAGAATAGATACTTTGTGCATCATCTCCCACGACACATACCCGGTGATGTGCAGCAGCAAGCTGTTGCACGATCAGATGCTGGGCATAATTAGTATCCTGATACTCATCTACCAGAATAAACATGAATCGATTCCGGTACTTCTCGAGTATCTGAGGGTGATCGCGAAAAAGTATGTTTGTATAAAGCAGCAAATCATCAAAATCCATTGCACCCGCAGCTTTACAACGCTGTGCATAAACCTGATAGATATTGCGTATCTCGGGCATTTTTGATGCAAAATCCTGCTCCATCAACTGTTGACTGGCTGCATACATACCCGGTGTATAGAGTGCATTTTTTGCAGCAGAGATACGACTATATACCGCATTTGGTTTATAGATTTTATCATCCAGCTTCATTTCTTTTACGATAGCTTTCAGCAGATTCTTAGTATCTGATGTATCATAAATAGTAAAATCTGATGTAAACCCGATATGTTCAGCTTCTGCTCTTAATATTCGGGAAAAGATGGAGTGAAAGGTCCCCATCCACAAACGCGATGCGATAGAATCACCAACCATTCTGCCAATACGCTCCTTCATCTCTCTGGCGGCCTTATTGGTAAAAGTCAGTGCCAGGATTGTAGAAGGATGTAGTCCTCGTTGCAGAAGATAAGCAATCTTAGTAGTTAACACACGCGTTTTTCCCGAACCTGCTCCGGCAATTACCAGAGAGGGTCCCTCGCAGTATAAGACGGCATCGCGCTGGCCGGGATTTAATGAATTAAGAACTTCCTCCATAATAGTATATAGATAAACATACCTACGAAGATGCTTCGCAGGTATGTCAGAGACATTCTACAGAATGTCCTATGCTTATTTTAGAATACGCTTTTATTTAATAACCTCTATCAGCTCTTCAAGAGATACAGTCATTTGTTCGCCGGTAATCATATTTTTCAGACTTACCTGTTTTGCAGCCATTTCTGTTCCCCCTACGATTGCTACATAAGGAATCTTTTTATTATCTGCATAACTCATCTGTTTTTTCATCTTAGCTGTTTCCGGATAAATCTCCGTCCGGATACCATACTGGCGAAGCTTCTTGATCATATCCAGACAATATTCTTCCTCCTCTTCACCAAAGTTTACAAACATAAGCTGAGTGGTAAGTAAGGAGTCTTCCGGATATAGTTCAAGCTGATTCAATACGTCATAGATACGATCAGCTCCGAATGAAATACCGACACCCGAAACGCCTGAAAGACCAAACACACCGGTAAGATTATCATAACGACCTCCTCCGGTGATACTTCCTATCTGCACATCTAATGCTTTTACTTCGAAAATTGCACCAGTGTAGTAGTTTAATCCACGGGCAAGAGTAAGATCCAGTTCGAAATCGCAACGAATACCTAATTTGTCTGTCTTGCGAAGAATATATTTCATCTCAGCAACACCAATCTGACCAATTTCTGATCCGGCAAGAACATTGCGAAGAACTGATAACTTTTCAGCATTTGTACCTTCCAGAAGAATTATTGGCTGAAGCAAATTGATAGCCTCTTGTGTAATACCCTTAGAAGCTAACTCTTCATTTACTTTTTCTAATCCGATTTTATCCAGTTTATCAATTGCAACCGTAATATCTACAATCTTCTCAGGAGCACCGATAATCTCTGCTATTCCTGTCAGAATTTTGCGGTTGTTCATTTTTATAGAAACCCGGATTCCAAAACGATGAAACACCTCATCCATTAACTGAATAAGCTCAACTTCATTCAATAGAGAATCTGAACCTACCACATCGGCATCACATTGATAAAACTCTCTGTAACGTCCTTTCTGAGGTCTGTCGGCACGCCATACCGGTTGTATCTGAAAACGTTTGAATGGAAACGAAATTTCATTTCTGTTCATTACTACAAATCGTGCAAAAGGCACAGTTAAGTCGTAACGCAAGCCCTTCTCACACATTTTTACAGAGAGACGTGTTGTATTTCTTTCCAATAACTCTTCGTCAGAAATTCCTTTTGTAAAATCTCCTGAATTTTGGATTTTAAACAGCAACTTATCCCCTTCGTCTCCGTATTTACCCATTAGAGTCGAAAGATTTTCCATTGCCGGAGTTTCGATTTGCTGATATCCATAAAGATGGAATACCTCACGAATCGTATTAAATATATAGTTACGTTTCGCCATTTCAACGGGCGAAAAATCTCTGGTCCCTTTAGGAATCGATGGTTTTGCTGCCATATCGTAGTATTTTTTACAATTTCGTTATTCTGATGACAAAGATATGAATTTTAAAAGACTCTGTCTATCTCCACATATAAAAAATAAAGGGGATGAACCTTTCGGTACACCCCCTTATTTTTCTTTTGCTTCGAATCGCTAAATATTATTCAGCAGCAGCTTCTTCAGCCGGAGCTTCTTCTGTAGCTTCTTCAGCTGTTTCTTCTGCAGTTGCAGCAGCTAATTTAGCAGCAACAGCTTCAGCTTTTGCTTTGTTTACTTCAGCTTCTCTTTCAAGACGTGCTTTAGCAGCAGCAGCTTTATCAGCAGCTAGTTTACCTTTAACAGCATCTACTGCAGCAATTTTACCAGCTTTCCATGCAGCGAATTTTTCTTCAGCTTGCTCAGCAGTAAAAGCGCCTTTTTTAACACCACCCATAAGGTGATTTTTCATCATAACTCCTTCTTTAGAAAGAATGCTTTTCGCTGTATCAGTTGGTTGTGCACCATTACCTACCCAGAACATAGCTCTTTCGAAGTTTAAATCAATTGTTGCAGGGTTTGTGTTTGGATTGTATGAACCAATTCTTTCAACACATTTACCGTCACGTTTTGCACGGCTGTCTGCGATAACAATGTGATAAAACGCATAACCTTTGCGTCCGTGTCTCTGCAATCTGATTTTAGTTGCCATTTTCTTTTCGTTTTTATTGATTAAACTTATTGCTAATAACCCGTATTAGCGGTGCAAATATAGCTATATTTTCTGAATCTCACACTCTTTTATTCGTTATTTTCAACATCCTCATCATATTCGGCTACTATTGCCGGCTGCGAAACACCCGTTTGAGGCAGAAATCCGAGTAATGTTAGTAAGTTCTGACGCACTCCGTCTCTGACAACAAACCATTTCATCTCTTCTTTTTCTATCAAATCTTTCCCGGACAACCAGCAAAGTATTTTATCTGAAACAGGCTCGAAGATTTTAAACGGAATTTTTTTCACAGGAAGTCCGGCTTTCAGCCAGCAAACTGCCACAGCCGGTAAATAACGGGAATCAAACAGGTTTACAAATTCAAACAACAACAGACCCCGCTTCTCCAGACTCAGCGGACTATCCAGTACTCCTTTCTCAGTCAGCCAGTTGACAAAAGTCTCCATAAAGCTTTCCTTTTCTACTATTATACGCTGCAAAAACGATTGCCATACAGGAGCATTGTAATACATATCAATCATTCTGGACAATCGTTTCGAATCCTGCAAATCGGCAGGCGTCATCCCGTCAGAAGCCAGAATCTCATAAGGAGGGAGTGGTGAATATATCAAACCAAGCTCTTTAGCACGCTCCCTCATTTCTGTGCCTGGAAGAACCTTCAATAATTCGAGTTGAATCTCGCCCGCTTTAAGTGAGGCCAGCGTTCTGACATCTTCTTTCAATTGCTGAAGCGTATAAAGTGGTAATCCGGCTATCAGGTCAGCATGCACTTCCATATTATCCAAAGAGCATAAATAAGCAAGACCTTCAATCGAATCCTCCAGTGAGCCTAACCTTTTTGATGTATTCAGCACATCCTGGCGCAATGATTGAATCCCGGCCTCCAGATGCAATAATCCTATCGGTAGTTTAGCCATCCGCTGACGCAAAGATTCGCCCAGAAGTGCAGGATGAATCTCAAGGTGGAAACACAATTTACCGGCATACGATTCAAAAAGATCAAGCATCTCATGAGCCTGTTTACTATTTGCATTAAAGGTTCTATCCAGCAATCGGATATGAGTGATTCCGGCATTAGCATAAAACTCAAGCCTGCGTTTTATTTCAGCCTGAGAAATACGACGTACCGGACGATCATTACCACTTGTACAAAATGCACAGGTATTAAAACAGCCTCGTGTCGTTTCTAATTGAACAAAAGCTTTATCTGTCCTGAAAAAAGGAGATTCTTCAGGTGCTTCCAGTTCCTGAAAACGTGCCACTTTTGCATGTCCGTTATCTACATAATTTCCTGAAGCATCAATATAACATGCTCCCGTTATATCGGTCAGTGTATCTTTGGAATCATCTGAACTATGCAACAACTTATTAAGCCATGCAGGCAAAGACTCCTCTCCTTCTCCACGGAATACAGCATACACATAACTATTATTTCTTAGGAACATTTCATTATCTCCCAGAAATTCAGGACCTCCCATCACGATTTTACAAGATGGTAAGAGTGCATGCACACGAGTAAGAACTGCATGCAGCATTTCAGCAGTAAAAAGCCAGGATGTAGCAGCCAGAATATCAGGCTTCTTATCGATTATATCATTAACTATATTAGTTACAGGCATATGAAGTGTTGCCGATAATACATCCCACTCAACGCTTTCAGACCACTCTTTTACCTGTGCCTGCGCATGAATAGCCGGAAGGGCAAGAGATGTATGTGCAAAGGAGGCGTTAAGATCCAGCCAAAGCAAACGCAATATTTTATTATTCATTGATATCGTACTCTTTCTTAATGAACGGCAAAGATACAAATAATAAACAATGCTATAACTGCAATTACGGAGATGATAGGTCTCATCTCCGTAATATATCTCTGTAAACAGATAAAATTACACAAAGAACAAACGTTATAATGCAGTTAATCCGGAAGCAGCTATTCGCTCAATAGCCTTTATTGTATTTTCTCTTGTACCAAACCCCGTTAATCTGAAATAACCTTCACCTTCGGGACCAAACCCGCATCCGGGAGTACCTACAATATTAAGTGTATGCAACATATAATCAAAAAAGCTCCAGGATGTATAACCCTCAGGTATCTTCAGCCACACATAAGGCGAATTTACTCCTCCGACTACATCAAACCCTTTATCCATAAGTCCTTCGCGTATAATGCCGGCATTACCAAGATAATAATCAATTATCTCTTTCACCTGCTTTTTCCCTTCTGTACTATAAACAGCCTCTGCTGCTTTCTGAACTACATATGAAACTCCGTTGAATTTCGTACAGTGACGTCTGTTCCAAAGTTTATTCAATGACACCTCTACGCCTTCTGTCGTATAGCCTTTCAACTCTTTAGGTACAACCGTGTATGCACAACGGGTTCCGGTAAAACCTGCTGTTTTTGAAAAACTCCTGAATTCAATCGCACACTCTTTTGCTCCTTCTATTTCATAAATACTATGCGGAACATCATCTTCTGTAATATATGCCTCATAAGCCGCATCAAACAATATAATTGATTTATTTTGGCGGGCATAATCAACCCATTCTGTCAACTGCTGCTTCGTCAAGGTTGTGCCGGTCGGATTATTCGGAAAACATAAATATATTATATCCGCATGCGCTGACGGCAATGACGGCACAAATTTATTGGCAGCTGTACAAGGTATATAAATAAGCTTATCCCAATGCCCGGTTGACAACAGATCACCTGCGCGTCCCGACATTACATTGGTATCAATATAGACAGGATAAACCGGATCCATCACTGCCACCACATTATCCTGACCTAATATATCACCTATATTCCCCGTATCACTCTTTGAACCATCGCTTACAAAAATCTCATCATGACCCAGGCTCACACCTCGTGACGAGAAATCATTTTCAATAATCTGATCCAGCAAAAAACGATATCCCTGCTCAGGTCCATATCCTCGAAACGTTTCAGCTTCTGACATTTCGTCCACAGATTCATGCATAGCTTTTACAACCTCCGGAACAAGAGGTTTTGTCACATCTCCAATCCCTAAACGTATTATATCTGCATCGGGATTTTGCTGTTTATAATCACTTACTTTTTTTGCCACTTCCGAAAACAAATAGCTCCCCGGTAACTTCAAATAATTTTCATTCACTAATGCCATATCCTATAAATCTTCTGATTAATTTTCTAGTAAATTCGTAACTCCGTCAAACACAAACTCAGCAGGGCCTGTCATATAAACATGATTATCGGTCTCATCCCATCTGATTGTCAGATCTCCGCCTATAAGATGAATCGTG
This sequence comes from Bacteroidales bacterium, assembly GCA_051657165.1. Lineage (GTDB taxonomy): Bacteria > Bacteroidota > Bacteroidia > Bacteroidales > UBA7332 > UBA7332. Next base: position 16,094 of record JBOFKD010000161.1, read on the forward strand.
ACTTCACGTTTCGTATATCCATTCAAAACTGAAGCGACAAGTACAGCACATGCCCCAGTACCACAAGCTAAAGTTTCGCCTGCTCCTCGCTCCCATACCCGCATATTAAGTGTTGTACTATCTATAATTTCAACAAACTCTGTATTAATACGTTTTGGGAATAGTATATGATTTTCGAATAATGGACCTATAACCGGAAGATTCAGGTCTTTGATATTGCTGGTAAAAAGAACGGTATGAGGATTTCCCATTGAGACACACGTCATACGCCATATACGGTCTGCCAGTTCAATCTCTTCATTCAGTATTATATCTTTTTCACTTACAACAGGTATTAAAGATGGAGTAAGAACAGGCTCACCCATATCTACCGTCACATCCTCAACTAAATTATTTTTCAGATTAAGGTTAAGAATTATAGTACCTGCACCGGTTTCTAACGTAATTGATGTTTTATCAGTCAGGCCTTTTTCATAAACATATCTGGCAACACACCTTGACGCATTCCCGCACATTTCGGACTCTGATCCGTCTGCATTAAACATTCTCATTCTGAAATCACAGCTTTCTGAAGGCAAAATTACAACCAGGCCATCTGAACCAATTCCGTAGTGACGGTCACTCAGTTTAATGGCTGCTTTTCTATAATCAGTAACCTTTTCCTTGAAGCCATCTATATAAATATAATCATTACCGGCTCCTTGCATTTTTGTAAACTGTAGCATAAATACGTGTTTTTAGTATTTAGAATTATTCAAAAGACAAATATAAATATTTAGCTTAACAATAAAAGCATATTGATAGTTTTTTAATACAAAAACAAACATACAGTCACAAACATGTATAACAAACACAATTAATGCAACTTTATACACCCATAATCATCTCAGGTTAGCATAATCCTATAATTATCTGATTATCTAAGCAAATCATATATCAATTTAAATATTTCAAACTCCTCTCCGGATAAACAAAAAAAGCACCCGGGATGCTATTAAAACATCCCGGGTGCTTCTATTCTTCATCCAATTACTTCAACCAGCGATCAAGCCAGTTAAAGAATCGTCTTTGCCATAATACAGAGTTTTGAGGTTGGAATATCCAGTGATTTTCATCCGGAAAAACAACCATTTCAGCAGGAATACCACGCAATTTAGCAGCGTTAAAAGCCGACATTCCCTGAGATGCAAGAATACGATAATCAAGTTCTCCGTGAGAAACCAGAATAGGCGTATCCCATTTACCTACGAAACGATGCGGAGAATTCTCAAACGTACGCATTGCTGTAGCATTTTCTTTGTCCCAGAAAGGACCACCCATATCCCAATATGCAAACCACATCTCCTCAGTTTCAAGGAATTGTTGTTCCAGATTAAAGATACCGGCATGAGCAATAAATGCTTTAAATCGTTTATTATGATTACCGGCAAGCCAGTACACAGAGAAACCTCCGTAACTTGCTCCAACCGCGCCCAGATGATCAGCATCAACATAAGGTTCTTTTGCCAATGCATCAATTGCACTTAAATAATCTTTCATGTTTTGTCCGCCGTAATCCTTACTGATCTGCTCAAGCCATTCTTGTCCGAATCCCGGTAAGCCTCTGCGGTTAGGAGCCACTACGATATACCCGTTAGCTGCCATTAATTGCATATTCCAGCGATACGAGAAGAATTGACTCACTGTACTCTGCGGACCTCCCTGACAATACAGAATTGCAGGATATTTTTTAGCCGGATCAAAATTCGGCGGATAAATCACCCATGTCAGCATTTGTTTCTTATCTGTAGTCTCAATCCAGCGTTCCTCTACTTTACCCATCTTAATTTGCTTAAGAAGGTCTTCGTTTTCGAATGTCAGTTCAACAGCCTCTCCTGTAGATGGATTTACAGAATATATTTCGTTTGGTTTAGACATAGAATGACGCACTGCAACTAATCCGTCAGCAGTTTGAGCAACAGCTTCATAGTCATACTGACCATCCGTAATCTGCTTCACTTCCTTAGAAGCAACATTTACATTCCATAAGTGAGTAACGGCATTACGACATGATACCATAATAATATCACTACCCTTATTTTCCCAGATAAAGTCTTCAGCATTATAGTCAAATGTCTCAGTAAGATATTTTTTATCTTTCGTAGCAAGATCAATCACAAATAGACGTTTTTTATCCGATTCATATCCGTCACGCTCCATACTGATAAAGGCCAGTTGTGAACCATCAGGCGAGAATTGAGGATTTGTATCATATCCCATCATTCCCTCTGTCAGATTTACAGTTTCCTTTGAAGCCAGATCATATAAATAGATATCCGTATTCGTTGATACACTATAAGCCAGTCCTGTTTTTTTACGAGACGAATAAGCGATTTGTTTCCCGTCAGGCGACCATGCCAGCTGTTCGATTCCTCCGTGAGGTTTTGTCGGACATTCATAAGGTTCTCCCTGCATGATATCATAAACGTCGGTTACGGATTTACCATCAAATGTACCCACAAACGGATGCGGAATAGATTCTACCCATTCGTCCCAGTGTTTATACATCAGATCATCCACAACACGCCCTGTTGCTTTTGGCAGATCAGGATAAATATCTGATGCTCTTTCGCCATATTTAATTGACTTGATTACAAGTATTTTTGTTTCATCAGGAGAGAAGAGGTATCCTGAAATACCACCATCTTCGTTTGTTATCTGCACAGGTGACGATCCGTCAGCATTCATAATCCAAAGCTGAGAACTTCCGCTTTTAGATGACAAATAAGCAATTCTCTTACCATCCTTCATCCAGCGTGCACTATTCTCACTCGTTGCAGTATGAGTTATCTGTGTCTTATCCTTCCCGTCTGTAAGCATTGTAAAAAGCTCTCTGTTGCTTTTATTCTCCGGAATGCTCACATACGAAACTCCGTATAACAATTTCTTACCATCGGGCGATACCTGAACATCTGATAATCGACCAAAACTATTTAAAACTTCAGGTGTCAAAATCCCATTTTTGACTACAACCTGAGACTTACCTATTACATTTCCTTCCTCAGTGGTGTTTTTCTGGTCTCCACAAGCACTCAACGTAATAAGAGCTGCCATACAATAACCGGTTATTCTATTCATAATAAGTTAATTCAATAAATCCTATTACAAAGAAAACGTATTATTATTAAAAACAAACATCAAGAGCCAATAAAATAATAATTATTTCATTTTTATGCATATTCTCGGGAAAGAAAATTATATTCGCTATTGGAATCATTCATACAGATATCAAAAGAAGTATAGAGAACCATTATTTAATACGTTAATTTTATGATTAATCAGATATATAATAAGATTAAAAACAAAGAAGAGATTACTTATGACGAAGCAATTCTTCTATCCGGACTCGAGAACAAAGAAGAGCTATATAATCTGGCGGAAAAAGTAACAAAAGAATTTGCTCCTGAGAAATTCGATATGTGCTCAATTATAAATGTAAAATCAGGAAAGTGCCCTGAAGATTGTAAATGGTGCGCACAATCTGCTCACTGGAAAACGACGGCAGATATTTATCCGTTCATGGAGGCTGAAGAATCTCTGCGTCAGGCCAGATATAACGAAGCTCAGGGGATTAATCGCTTTTCTCTGGTAGCAAGCGGCAGAAGATTAAGTAAGAAAGATCTTGCCTCGGCTGTTGCAACATACAAGTTATTAAAAGCTGAGTCAAAAATCAAATTATGTGCATCCTTAGGCCTCGTCACTAAAGATGATCTGCTTGCACTGAAAGAAGCAGGTGTCACAACTTATCATTGCAACCTTGAAGCTGCACCATCTTATTTCGGAGATCTGTGTACTACTCATACGCAGGATGATAAGATTAAAACGCTTATGGCTGCTCACGAAGCTGGAATGGAGTTATGTTCTGGTGGTATTATTGGTATGGGAGAAACGATGGAACAAAGGATTGAGCTTGCATTTAAATTAAAAGAGCTCCCTTTATTCTCAATTCCTATCAATATGCTGCATCCGATTCCGGGGACTCCTCTGGAACACGAAGCACCATTAACTGAAGAGGAAATACTAACAACTGTTGCTATTTTCCGTTTAATCCATCCGACTAAATATTTAAGATTCTCTGGAGGAAGAGCACTCATGAGTCGCGATCTGCAGAAGAGAGCTCACAAATGTGGTATGAACTCTGCCATTGTTGGAGATTTACTGACTACGATAGGCTCTACGGTTGATGAAGATAAAGAGATGTTTCAGATCAAATAAGAGAACATCTGTGAAATTAGATTTGCATATATCTCATTCATCCGCTTAGCGGCCCCCAAAACTATATACAGAGTTAATTCAGAGCCTGTACTTTGACAGCTGACTCAAAATTAACTCTGTATATGCTTTTTCGATAAGATCATCAAGAATGATCAATAGCCACACTTGATTTACAGAAACATCTTTTCCCACTCTCTGAACTTAGAGACTGATTTCTCGCCGAATTTATTCAATCCCGCCTCTACTTGTTCAGGAGTTCTACGCTGTCCGGGCTTCGTTTTAGAGAAAAAAAGATCAGCAAAGCAGATAACCTGCTCTTCCATTGTTTCGGGTTCGAAATTACGAAGCGGCAATGGCAGATTACGTTCTGCAATCTCTGTTTCGGAAAGTCCGGTACCCGTATGTCTTTCAGCCACACGTGCATGAAGATCCAATCCTTCTTTACGCAGTAATTCTGCTCCCAAAAATCCGTGACGAATATACGGCTCCTTTCCTTCACAATAAATGGAAGGTGCATCTGTATAGGAAATACCTATATCATGCAGCATGGCGGCCTGATACAAAAATTCTTTATCCAGATTTAATTCAGGATGACGCTCTGCTATTTCAACAGCCATTTCAGCGACCTGACGACTGTGATTAACCAGACAATCATACAGAGGAGTTCCCTCTTTGTAATATTTATTTATAATATCTGTTGTAGAATTCATATTAAAAACATTTTCCAGACATTGAGCTAACTGATCAGGACATGAAGTCCCCTTTCCATTACAATCAATTCCTTTTAAACGTGACACCACTTCATTCACATTCATATCATTTAACAAAGCTGATATACCCTGTAAATTTCCATTACAACCTCCTGTAAACGCGACTGATGTAATTTTCCCGTCTTTCACTCCTACTTCGATGCTTTTACAGCACACTCCACTTGGTTTATATACGATTTGCTTCATTTTTCACTTTGTAAAATTATTCATCACAAAGGTAACAAAAGCTAGCCCATCATCAAAACCAGAACAACACCCCAGAGAATCAGTAATGTATTCCCAACCGCATAAGTAACTGTGTATCCAAGTGCAGGAATCGTACTCTCTAACGTATCCTGAACTGCACCCAGGGCTGCTGTAGTAGTTCTGCCGCCCGCACAGCATCCAAGCGTAATCGCCGGATGAAATTTAAATAATTTATGCCCAATGATTACACCCGATATGAGCGGTAATGAAGTTGATAAAACCCCGGCTATAAATACAATCAGTCCAACATCCTTAAGACCTGCAATAAACGTAGGTCCGGTAGTTATACCAACAATTGCGATAAACATATTCAAACCTATATTATTCATAAGCCAGACTGAAGCTGAAGGTATATTCCCATAAGTTGGTCGTTTGGTACGCAACCAACCCAATACCAGACCTGCAATCAATGCTCCGCCACTCGTACTCAAACTTATCGGCACCTGTCCGATATGAATTGCCAGAGATCCTATTATACCACCTATCACGATACCAAGACTCACAAATGTAAAGTCTGTTTTATTTGAAGGACGTTCAACATATCCCAGATGAGGAGCGGCATTACGTATTTCGCGCTCTAATCCGGTAATCTCAACCCGGTCACCCTCAAACAACATTGTTTGCTTCAGTACAGGAATATCAATTCCGGTACGCGTAATATGCTTAATCATTACTCCGTGCATATATTTTTCTTTACGAATATCTTCTATTGTCCTGTTTTTAGCACCTTTACTGTTTATCAACACAAATATATTTTCGACCGGAAAATTCAATAAAACAGGATCCATTATCTCAGGACCGATCCATCCTTCATCTTCTATAACATATTCGCGTCTTCCTGAAAGAACTAACTCATCGCCAGACTGGATAAGCATATCCTGCTCAGGATCAATTATTTTATCTCCTTTTCTTATTCGTTCCACAAAAATAGACCGGCCCATCTTTTGCAGCTCATCCTCAAGCATACTTACAGTTTTTCCATCTTTAAACCATTGTCCATCTACAAGATAAGCTCTGAAAGCTATTGGCCTGTAAACATTTTCATATGCAGGATCATCTTCTATCTGACTCTTATTCATAGTCAGCTCAAGCTCTTTTGTTTGCTGTTTTACTTTTTTAAGTCCTCCCATTAAAGCCGGACCAAGTATACTTAAAAGATAAGCTGAGCCTATCGTTCCGAACAGATACGTAACAGCATAAGAAACAGGCATAATATTTATCCATGCTTGTTTCTCGGCATCGTCAACACCCAGTGTATTAATTGTTGAAGTCCCCACACCAAGAATAGCCGACATCGTTTGCGAACCTGCCAGAAGACCAACTGCCTCTCCCGTATTAAAACCTAATACACGGGCTACCAGATAAGGAAATATCAGACACATCAGACACAATACTACTGCAAATAAGGCTTGTTTAATACCATTGGAACGCAAAGCCCTGAAAAATTCAGGTCCCACACTATATCCTATTGAGAATAGAAACATTAAAAAGAATACTGATTTCATAGGCCCAGAAATCTCAATATTCATTTGTCCTACTGCGACTCCAACCAGCAGAACACTTGTCACGACCCCCAGAGACAGACCCTTGTATTTCAAATTCCCAATCCAGAATCCAATACCTAAAGTCAGAAATATTGCCAGCTCCGGATTCTCCCGAAACAACTGGATAAACCAATGCATCATAAATAGTTATGGTTAAATAAACACTTTCCGTTAAAACAAGAGTATTCGAAATATAGTTTCCGGCACTGATAAAAAAACAGGAGAATGATCACTCTGGAATTTCCGGAATATCTCTTATGCAAATATCCAACTGCACAATCATACCCGTTTGCAAATAGGAAACTGAAATATTCTTGCTTTCTTAATCGTATATTTTAGCAAGAATAAACCGGCAATTAATAACTGAATATAAGAGACTTACTTCATTCAACTGCATCCTTTAGAAATCCGGTCCGGAGCGGTTATAATTCCGCCCCGGACCGGTTCTGATTCCGCTCCGGAGCGGATTGTATTCCGGTCCGGAGCGGAAAAGTAAATCAACCGTATTTCGCAACTAAATCATCCTGATATTAAAAACAATTCCTCCTTTGTTCAGGCTAGTCTATATGACTATTCATTTTCGTTTATGCGAATATTACACATAAAACAATAGTGCAGAAACAGCGAGTAATTTTTGAGGCTGCGGTATTTATACGTTAATCTCCCAATACCATGCACGACTCACAACGAAAAACAGCCGGAATCAATACTGATTCCGGCTGTCAAGTAATGCTTAATACTATATTCAAAAATTAAATTCTTACTGATTAGTTCCGTAGAAGTCCTGGTCAGGAAACTTATCCCCTATTAATTTAGGATTATATCCAAAAATTGAGGAGAAGTAGTAATGTACCTGATCCGCACATTCCTCTATTGATTTATACTCGATATTACAACGTTTAACGGTCGTAGCAGGCTCTGAATTTTTAAGTACAGAAGCCTCAAGAACAGCTTTAATATAATCTCCTATCTCCTGCTTATAAGGCAGCAATGACCGCTTGATCATGACGAGAGATTGAGGGATACGTTCTCCGTTATGCAAAAAATTCACCTCATCTATTATTTTAACATGAGGGTTTGCCTGTAAGGCTCTGCTCGTAAAAGGCTCCGGCAAAATAGCCAGATCCACTATTCCGGCAGCTACTGCATTAGACAGTGCTATGTGAGAATCATATTTATAATTATATCTTACATGATAAGGATTAAAACGTATCTGTGCAAGCAGGTCAGGCTGAAGACCTTTCCCGAAGATATACATTTCTTTATCATACAACTGCGATGTTGTCTGAATACTGTCATTTGAACTTACCAGATATATATTCCCCCATACAACACAGGCTAATGGCACATAATCTACCCCTTTATTATAGAGATTAGCAGCCATCGTTGTCGGAACGACTGCTATATCAGGCTTATTCTGAAGCAGTAAAGACTGGACTTTCATCGGATTATCATAAATCTGATGCGTCAGATGAACCGGAGCTTTTACCTCACCGTTAATCAGCGACTCAAAAGCTATCTTTGATGGTCCGTCCAGTAAAACAATAGAATAACTCTCCTCCGGAGTTACCTTTGACTTATTCCCGGTGCAACTGAGAAAAGTCAGTAATATTAAAACTATTCCTAATATTTTTTTCATAAAAACAGAACGATACAAACTATTTCTTTTTCTGATTCCTTAATTTGTCTGCTATAGACAATAAATGATCACTTCTTTCGTGATCTCCTTCCTGATAATATGCCTGAGCCAGATATTCAATACAAGCGACATGCTGATGGTTTAGTCTCAGAGCATGTTCTAAGTCAGATATCGCCCCTTCGGCATTATTTAACTCAATCCTGTTTTTACCTCTGTTATAAAATGCTTTAAACAGTTTAGGTGACATTTCACAGGCCGTATTAAAACATTTCTCTGCATCCATAAATTCTTTCATATCATGCAGTGTAACACCTTTTCTTACCCATGCATCCACATGCTTGGGGTTTAATCGTAGAGCTTTATCAAAATTAGCTAAAGCTGCCCGTGGATTAGAAGCTTTGGTTATACATTCATTCCCCATCAGATAAAACTCATGTGCCATATCGGCAAAGGAGTCAATAAGTTCACGCATTTCATATTTCAGCCTTCTGTTCTCCTGACGTAACTGATTGATCACATTCAATTTTCTACGGATATATCTGCGTGGACCGGGCTTTTCTATATCATAGCGGGAATGGATTGCCTTATAAAAACTTTCCATGCAATTTTCAAAATCACCTTTATCAAATGCATCAATTGCCTCTTTGTAAAGAATATCAGCCTGTGCCTGTTTCAGCGCTTTATCAATAAGCATACGGTTATTAAACATTTGTGCAAACTGAACGACTTCCGGTCTCACAAACACATCTCTCGGCTGTATTTGTTTCTTAAGCACAATTCCCTCTAATGAAGTACACCTGCTTAATGCCACATAGGTCTGACCTCCGGCAAATGCTCCTCCGGTGAAATCTATAATCGTATTTGAAAAAGTAAGCCCCTGACTTTTATGCACAGTGATTGCCCAGGCCAGACGAAGCGGAAACTGGGTAAACGTGCCTAATTCTTTTTCTTCTACTTTATTTTCTTTCTCGTTATAAGAGTATTGGATATTGCGCCAGGTATCTTTTTCTACACGACATTCTTTCCCATTTTCCAGAAGAACAATAACTTCCGTATCTGTAAACCCGGTAATCCGTCCGATCGTTCCGTTAGCCCAACGTCGTTCATTGGGAGTTCCCATATCATTTTTAATAAAGATCACCTGAGCATTTTTCTTCAGAATCAACTCCCTCAGTGTAGGCAAACTATTCTCAGGAAAATCGCCCTGCACCTGCCCCGTAAAACGATGCGGATCATCTTCTAAAGACTTCAGCTTCTCTTCATTGATATAATCGACGCTATCACGCCGCGTGGCTAACGTGATGTAAAAATCATTATCAGACGGCACAAACGCCGGATCATAACGTTTATTTAATGCCTGAAGAGTGTATGAATCTGCATTATTCATTCTCACTCTGTCCAGCAGTTCTACAAAGTCAGCATTCTTCTGTCTGTATACTTTTCTAAGTTCAATAGGCACCAGTTGAATATCTTTAAAAACCTTTGCCGAAAAGAAAAAAGAATTCTCGTAAAATCGATTTAATATCTCTTTTGCGTCTGATGTAACAACGGGTTCCAGCTGAAAAATATCACCTACAAATAAAAGTTGTTTTCCTCCGAAGGGTTCTCTCATATTTTTGGAGAACACCCGAAGTATCCGATCTACACAATCAATAATATCGGCTCTGACCATTGAAATCTCGTCAATGATAATTAACTCAACATTCTCAATCAGTTTACGATGAGACTTCTTATATTTAAAGAACTCAAATATACGGTTATTAGTCAGGCTCAGATCCGGATCATCCGGTAATATTGGTCTGAAAGGAAGTTTAAAAAATGAGTGAAGAGTACTTCCGTTTGCATTGATAGCCGCTACACCTGTAGGTGCCAGAACAACAAACTTCTTTTTTGTATTCTGACAGATATATTTCAGAAATGTCGATTTACCCGTCCCGGCCTTACCTGTCAGAAAGACAGACTGGCGCGTATATTGTATAAGGTTTAGAGCATCTTGAAATTCATGATTGTCGGTATCAATTACAAAACTCATATTATTTACTTCATTTTAGGACACGAAGATAGCAATAAATTGTGAATTTTCATTTCAAATATTATTTTGATCACAATCTTTTATAAGATTCGAATAAACAAATGAAAATTCAATATCGTTTTATAATCTGATATTTAAATCTAAACTAGAAACAATATGCCTAAATTGACTAAAATCGATCTTCATCCTGCATCGGATGAAAATACAGATAAACAAATCATTGAGCTTGATGCACGCGGGTCTCTTTGCCCCGGTCCGGTGTTATCGCTCAAGCAGGAGGTTGATAAGTTAACAACCGGACAACAGATAAGAATCACGGCCACTGATAAAGGATTTATGAAAGACGTGACCGGATGGTGTGAAATTACCGGCAACAGACTTGTAAATCTGTCAACCGAAACAAACGGAGAAATCATTGCCCTGATCGAGAAATGCAACAACGAAACTCCGGAAGTAACGCCTACGGGCAAAGATCTGGTGCTGGTTGTATTCAGCGATGAGATGGACAAAGCAATGGCTGCTTTCAATATAGCATTAGGAGCTTATGCCACAGGGATGAATGTAACTATTTTCTTTACTTTTTACGGACTTAGTCTGATCCGTAAAGAAAATGTACATGAAAAACATTCTTTTATGGAGAAGCTGGTAGATGAGATGTTACCAGAGAATGACAAGAAGCTGCCTCTTTCAAAAAACAACTTTCTCGGACTGGGCCGCAAAATGATGGAAAGGCTCATGAAGGACAAAAACGTACCTCCGGTTGACTTTATGATTCATATGGCCAAATACGATGGTATTAAATTTGTAGCCTGTCAGATGTCTATGGATATCTTAGGTATTACCAAAGAAGAGCTGATTGACAATATAGAAGTCGGAGGCGTTGCAACCATGCTCGAGAGAGCCCGCTATTCCAATATGAATTTCTTTATATAAGCAAAAAAAAGAAGCACTGATAATACCATATCAGTGCTTCTTGCTGTATTTTAATAGATCATACGAGTACCTACCAGCCTGTCATATCTGTCTCCGGCAGACCTGTAATACACCCGAATAAGATATTCATTATGCGTTTCATAAAAATTACCTTCAATCAGACCTGTCTCCCCTATATCTGAGCCATTAGGCACATACAGATAAATAAAATTGTACAACCCTTCCTTCAAAAGATGCGAATGTGTATAACCCCTCAGTGTGGCATCATAACTCATTTCAAACCGTTCGTCTGCCAGGAAATTACTTAATTCACCAAATACATAAATCCGTCCGTTAATCAGAGGATCATCCATATCTAAAAAGAAATGTGTCAGAAAGTAGTCAGCCTCCGTATTACTATCGGCAACATCCAAAGCTCTGATTATATATTTCCCGTACTGATCCTGATCGTATCGGTACGGCCGGTTAGCTCTCACCTGATCCGCCTGAAGCTCCACATTATAATACGGATGATGAAATGAGACTGACTCAATCCCCATCCCGGAATACTTATGTGTTGTCATCTCAAAGCGACGAAACTGATTGCCTCCCGGAAAAGTCAACTGAGGAGTATTCTCATACACGATCTCTTTATTATTCATATAAAGAGGATTCATCAGAATACGCTGATTATCCGTCCTGCTGTTTTGCTGAACCACCAGCTTAAGCTCACTCTGCGGATTTCTCACCTGAAGATCATCCGTTATAACCTTCACCTTAAGCTGTTGATTTGATTTCTTATAATCCTTCAGCGTAATTCCGCTCACTTCTCCCGCCACCTGCACTTTATCTTCCGTCAGCGAGAAGCAGGCCAGAGCCAGAACCGCTCCCGGATGGTCGTAGCTATATATTTTCATCACATAATTCCCCGACAGCTTCAGACTGTAATTTTCATCGGGCAGACTTATCCGATAATGCACATAGTTCGTAAGCGTATTAAAAGACTGCGTATAATCTTCAATATCGATCTTATTAAATCCGGTCATATATTCCGTTGAAGACAATCCCGATTCCTTCCAGTTCACGTCACAATGATGAATCGTATAATACAACATTGGATATTCATCCGTGAGCATATCAAACTCAACAGACAATCTGTCTCCCTTACCCAATCGCAAAACCGACGGGTTACGCCAGTCATCATTCACAGTTATCTGCAACGAGCGAATACTCTTATCCAATGCTTTCGTATGATATACCTGAGCCGGCAATGCTGATGTAATACCAGAATATAAAAGCAGAAAGAGTAATAAAAGAGCAGATTTATATTTTTGTTTAATCATAAAAAACGTTGCTTTTCAATTTCTCTGCAAAATAAAAATAAAATACCGATATATACTATCGTATTGATGTTTAAATCAATAATCCGGAATATCATGAACGATTAGCTTTCCTAAATGTTTATTTTTATAGAATCAGGCAACTATTAGCTAAAGAAATCTCGTTTTATTGGTTGTTTTTGCTACTTTTGCAAGCGAAAACAGCAGGACGGTTTGTCGCTAGGTATATTTATTTATGCCGAGAGGAAAGTCCGGGCTACACAGAGCACCACACTTCTTAACGGGAAGCTGTCCGCGAGGGCAGAGTAGTGTAACAGAGAATAACCGCCTTCTCCGGAGGGTAAGGGTGAAAAGGTGAGGTAAGAGCTCACCGGTCCGGGTGGCAACATCAGGAGCCGTACGCCTTGTGGGTAGCAAGTTCATGTATATCGACGCAGTAGGACTGCTCGTCCGATGTCGAGGGGTAGAACGCTAGAGCTTCAGAGTGATCTGAAGAGCAGATAAATGACAAACATTCTTTGAAAGACAAACGTATTGGCTCTCCGGAGCTTTTTATGAATATCTTTCGCTATAAAGGATACAGAACCCGGCTTATAGACCTGCTGTTTTTATTTTTAATACCGAAATTATTATGCGTCGTCTATTCAATCATCTGATGCAACTGATCAAATTCATATGGAATTTTCTAACCTATGACATTTGGAGAATCACTGAAAACGAACTCACTTCTTTTGGTGCATTCCTGATAACATCTCTTCGTGCATTAATACTCTCTATAAAACGTTTCGTTAACGACAGACTTTCTACAAAAGCCTCTGCATTAACTTACAGCACTTTACTTGCAATTGTACCCACTCTTGCTCTGTTATTTGCTATTGCCAAAGGTTTTGGGACGAGATCTATTATCGAAAGTCAGATTCTGGACTCTTTTCCCGGACAAAGAGAAATATTGATCGATGCACTCAAATTCGTGGATGTATATCTCAATCACACAAAAAGCGGAGTCTTCGTAGGACTTGGTGCCATCCTTCTGTTCTGGACAGTCCTTAGTCTGATCAATAATATAGAGCAGTCATTCAATGAAATATGGTATGTAAAAAAAAGCAGAAGTATTTACCGGCAAATCACCGACTACTTTTCGCTCATTCTTATGCTGCCAATATTCATGGTCTTCTCTAGTGGGCTCACCCTGTTTATTACGACATTCGTAAACAGCAGCAACTACTCACATGTACTAACACCTCTCACCTCGTTAGTATTTACAGTTCTGCCGTTTGTTGTCACCTGCACAGCGTTTACCTTCATATATGTCTACATGCCCAATACTCATGTGAAAGTAAAAAACGCTATCATACCGGGTATTCTCAGCGGATCAGCCTTTCAGATCTTTCAGTACGTTTATATCAGCGGACAGATTTGGGTCTCAAAATACAATGCTATCTACGGAAGCTTTGCAGCACTCCCTCTCCTTTTACTGTGGCTTCAGCTATCGTGGATCATCTGTTTATACGGCGCTGCTCTTACTCATGCTGCCCAGACCGCCCGCAATTATAATTTCGAAAAAGAAACCCAGACGATCAGCAGGAGATACAAGGATTTTGTCACGCTGATCATCGTAGCTATCATTGTAAAAAGATTTGTCCGGCAGGAGAAACCCTACACCGCTGATGAAATCACCTATGATGGCGAGATACCGATAAGTCTGACTAAACAGATACTTTACGAAATGGGTGAACTCAACATCATCACAGAGGTATACATCGAAAAAGAGCGCAATCATGTATATCAGCCCGCCTTTGATGTTCATCTGATGACAGTAGGCAATCTTTTTGACCGCATTGGCCGGTATGGATCTGAAGATTTCAATATTGACAAAAATCACAGATTCAGCTCACTATGGAACGCCATGAAAGAATCAAGAAGCTACATGTCGTCAAAGATGAAAGAAGTGCTGATTATGGATCTGCCTATCGGTGAAAAAAAAGACACACCCGAACCTCCGAAAATCAGCTTCATCAAAAAGCGAAAATAACAACTATATACCCTGTCAATAAATAACAGAAGAAGCCGGCTTATAAACAATAAGCCGGCTTCTTCTGTTATAAGCATAAAGTGATCAACAGCGCGCTTTGAGTATCTTTTTGATTAAGATATCCGAGTATTTTCGTTCTGTTTTCTTTCTCCGAATATGGATTTAACCTGTTGAATCTGCGCTTCGAAAAAGACTGACAGCTCTTTAAAAACTCCTCAGAGACAACGCTATAAATTCTTTCTGTTTCTTACATTTTAATGACCGGAAGAATCAAAAACCACAACGCTATAAAAATATCTTTATGAAAGCTTTTTAACAGAATAACAATCATAGTATCACAAATATTCGCATTTTTCATTACAGGTTGATAGCAACACCACCAAATGTTTCTTTTCCTTAATGTAGATTTATTAGACGTAATATTGAAAATTATTAACACAATACAGTCTCTTCTATAAGAGACTTCACCTATTTTTGTTTTCCAGAAATGGAATACAATTTCAAATATGGAAAATAAATTGACTCAACACGAGGATAATTATAAAGTCCCCAATCTGGAAAAAGGACTGCATGTTTTAGAATTACTTGTAGAATCTCAGGAAGGCTTGAATCTTCAGGATATTAAAAATAAAGCAGAATTATCTCAAACTACCGCATACCGTATATTACATACGCTTATCAGACTAGGCTATGTCATATATATAGAAAGTAGCAAACGATATATTATCTCACACAAGATGCTTTCTCTCGGATTCAAATCCCTGCATGAAAGAAATCTGCACGAAATAGTTCTTCCACACTTGCGTAATATTCGCGATGTAGTAAAAGAGACCGTTTGTTTCGGTGTAATGACCAACAATAAGGCAATGTTTATCGAGCAGGCTCTCGGCTCTCATCCTTTTTGCTTTGTGCTTACTCCCGGCAAGCTGATAGACTTACACTGTTCTGCTCCCGGAAAAGCAATGATGGCAGCTATGCCCGAATCCATGCGCAATCATTATCTCGAAAAAATGACTTTCAAGAAATACAATGAGCGCACGATCACAACGCGTAAAGGCTATCTGAAAGAACTCGAA
Source organism: Bacteroidales bacterium (assembly GCA_051657165.1). Taxonomy (GTDB): domain Bacteria; phylum Bacteroidota; class Bacteroidia; order Bacteroidales; family UBA7332; genus UBA7332. Next base: position 31,939 of record JBOFKD010000161.1, read on the forward strand.
GAGGTCAATAATCTGGGATATGCCATTGACCGGGAAGAAGAGATGAGCGGAATTATGTGTATCGGATCAGCTATATTAGACCACACAGGTATGCCCTGCGGAACAATATGGCTTGTCGGTCCCAAAGACCGCCTTGATGCCGGAACCATTAAAGCTGATGGCGAACTCATACACAATGTATGCAAAAACATTTCAATTGAATTAGGATACAGAACTTAGCACTCTGAAAAAGTATTGTATTCCAAATTATATAAAGTTACTATGCTATTATTTACAACTGATAAAATAGACTATAATAATTACAAGCGCGCATCAAAAATCACTGCTTTGTTTGTTGTTTTATTTTTTATTTTATCCTTTCTAAGTTTTAAAGCTTACTCTCAGGATATTGACAAATCCGAATTCAAGTTCTTAAAGCGCTACACATTAAGTAGTGCACACGCTAAGAAACTTGCTAATATCCCCATCCAGTTACAAAACGGAAGGATATCAACATTCGAGGTTTACAGCAACAGATTACTAAAGTCAATTACAGATGAACAAAAGATAGATAAGTACAACTCGACTCAGGTTATTTTTGGATTTATACTATTCCCGGAGATTTGGGAAAGAGTTCCTCTTATTTCTCAAAACAACGACGAGATGGCCAATCTGTTAGGCACAGGCGAAAAGTTCCTCTCTTATCGTTCCTTGTTTGATGGAAGAGGGCGCTACATTCTTAACTCAAATGTTCATCTTGCTAAAAATACGCCTCCGAATGAACGGACAATACTGGAGAATCAGATTCTATTGCTTGACCGGAAAGTAAATACACTCTATAAACTCAAACATGCAGTATCCATCCCTCTGTTCCCGCTTCCGGGCGACGAGGAGTCCCGATGGTATTCGCCGGGTGAGCGTAGTGCCGAAGGTGCTACAACAGACGAACTGCGCGAAATAGAGACAATATTTGTCACTTATCTGAGTCAGGTTACAGAAGCTCTGAGATCCGGAAACTGGGAAGATGCAAACATCGCGCTCGAAAGCATATCGGATTATCAGATTGCATTTGCAGCTCCGCTATCGGTCAATCCACTCCGGTTGAAAACAGAAAATTTCTACACAACCTATGACTGGAATAAATTTGTTTCACACGGATATCTGTTTGTAATAGCTTTATTACTGATCTATCTCATACTCAGATGGAGTATCACCCGATTTGAGATTCCGGATATTAAATCATTCTTTGTATATACTTTATACGGAATATTCAGTGTCCAGACATTATCAATAATCCTGCAGGGATACATCTATCAGGGACGTTTCTGGATGAGCTCAGTTGCACTGACAGCCCTTTTCGCATGGCTGATTGCATCAATCGGATTGTCATATAAGAAGAAATCGTTTATTGTTTTCATTATCGGCTTTCTCGTTTCGGGAATAATTCTTACAAACAATGAATACAATGCACATAGTATTGAGAATTACAAATACCTGATTGCAAAAGAATCATACATCATCAGAGTTTATTATACAATCATACTCTGTAGCTTGTCTTTCTTAATTATCAGTTCCGTTTCTTCTTTTATTCTGGCTATTGTTTACGCACTCAGAAAATGGATCGAACGCAGTGAGGAAATAATAAAAACACTGACAGCAATTACGCAAACACAAATAAAAACAGGCCTCATTCTCTTTTTCGCATCTATTTTAATCCGGTCACTGGCTTTGATTGAATTAAACAACAACAATCAGTGGACATGGGAGAATGAATACAAATGGCTTGGCATATCTCTGATCTCTTATATAATTGCTTATATGATCATCAGAACCAAACGACACAAAATATTTATTTTTACACATACCTTACCCTTATTGGCTTTAATTATCATGATTATATCCTTCTTTAGTTTACATAGATAAACTGAAAAGATATGTTTTATTTAGTGGACAAACAGGCTGGCTTACTCTCGTTGCCAGCCTGTTTTTTTATTTATATCATCTGCACAGACGTTCTGCCGGGCATTTTTGGCATCCCCTTAAAGACTATTCACAAGCAAAATTCAATTATCTGCATTCTATGTATTAAATTTGTAAAACATTCACAGAGAAATAAACGTCACCACAATATGAACACATTCGGATCTATAAAAGAATTGCTCAAAACGCTAAGTCGGGAGCATACCCTTTTTACAGAGATCTTTGGGAAAAGAAAATCATTATCCTTCAAATACGAGCAGGCTCTCGAACTCGTTGATCAGGATCAGGCAAGACTATTATACCTTGCTGACCGCTCCGTCATACGCCAAAACGGCGAATACGTAGAGCTCGACGATCTTTTTCTGCAATTTTTCGAACAAGTCCTGGAGGTTAACGAAGAAATTAACCTCTCCTACATAAACGAACACATAGAACACGTCCGGCAAAACATCCTGTATTTCAACAATGAAAGCAACGAAAACAGACGCTACGGATATCTCAGAATCATCAAAAGGGCATTCCGCAGTATCGGCGTCGTTACTATGCGAAATGTTATTGACTTGAAACGAAACATTGATTCCACCTTCAAAAGTGAGCCAAATTACAAGATCAAAAAGATTAAGCTGGAGCGCTTTGACGAAAAAAGGGAAGCCATACAAAGCCTGATCAAAACCACGGATTCGATCATTGATAAGGACGAGAAACTCTTCTTCGATCAGGTTTGCGACGAAGAGTTAGACCGGATCATCACCCGTCTGAAACTCACACTCAATGAATGCCGCCATAATCTGATCGAAATACAGAAACAGATTATCGACTATCTCAATCAGATTAAACTTCAGGCAGTGTCTCTCGAAAAAATCCGGCAGATCAAGTATCTCAAAGATCAGTTTGAGCTCGAAACTCAGACAGACATCCGCGATCAGCTTTCAAAAAACAATGCTGTAATCTTCGAAAACCGTCCGGCATATCCACTCAAACTATCCGTTGATTTTCTCCGGAATGACGATGATGCTCTGGATTCTGTACGCAAAGTTTACGAACGAATGCAGATGGGTAACGGCAGACAGAACGATATTGCCGAAAGCATTTCCGAATCCTATCTGAACGTACTGACCGAAGAACAGCAGTCCATCGATTTGTCAGCAATCAAAGAGAAGTTTAAAGAATCAAAAGAAGACCTCTTCGGATATTTACTTGAAAATCAGACAGAGCTGAACCTTTCATTCGATGAATGCGTCACGCTCTATTGTCAGATGATTTCCAACTACGATCTGGAATTCAGTATATCTGACCGGTTCGACAGTAAATCCGATGTAGAATATGCGCTGGTTTTTCCTGCCAATAAAGAAGACTAAATAATGGAAATAATAAAATATACGGATGAGATTTTTGATATCCTCAGCAAAGGATTGTTTATCTCCTCAAACAGTACCGACGAAAATATGCGTCGTCTTTACCGCACTATAGACGAAAACACAGAAGCCCTGGCAAATTACTTCTCTGCCATCAATTTCGTGCTCGAACAGGGCAACGAATACTTCTATTTCTCAAGACGCGAGAATAAAACCGATCTCGAACGTAAGCTTGAGGCGGCAATGAAGTGGATAGACATTCTGGACTTTCTGAAAAACTACGACAACTCCTTTGGTCCGGGACTCCGTTTCTCACCTCACGATTTGCTCGTATCACTCAACCTGAATGTTGAAATGAAGAATAAACTCGAATATATCAAACGCCATTATCAGGGGAAAACAAAACACGAAGACATTATTGATCGTCTCATCTATGATCTTCGCCGTGATGGCTTCATCGAGTTAGAAAATGAAATCGAAGACACCTATAAGGTACTGTCTTCCTTTCAGTATATTGAACAGCTGGTTTTATCTATAAACATTCCTGAAGAGATTATCAATGAGATACCTGAATAAAGTAGTTTTTATCAATAGCGCATCTATAAGCTACTCCGAAATAAATATCGACGGCAATGTCCATCTGATCGGAACGCAGGGAGTGGGCAAAAGTACCGCTCTGCGTGCCATCCTGTTTTTTTACAATGCCGACAAGCAGCGACTGGGAATTTCTCGCGAAAAGAAAAGTTTCGACGAGTACTACTTCCCCTACTCCAATTCCTACATCGTGTACGAAGTGACCAAAGAAGACTCTTCTTTTTGTGTCATAGCCTACCGTTCACAGGGACGTGTTGCTTTTCGTTTCATCGAAGGGCCTTACAATCAGAGCAACTTCATCGACGAAAACGGCAAAGCTTACGAAAACTGGGAACGAATAAAAGAAGTAATCGGAAAAGACCTTCTTTACACCCGCAAAGTTGATCGCTACGAAGAGTACCGCGATATCATCTTTGGCAATAATGCCGCTTTAAGTCCTGAGTTCCGACGGTTTGCACTTATCGAAAGTAAACAATACAAGAATATTCCGCGCACCATTCAGAATGTATTTCTGAACTCAAAACTGGATGCCGAATTTATCAAGCAAACCATCATCATGTCTATTGACGAAGAGAGCATCCGCATCGATCTCAATAGCTATATGCATCACCTCGAAGGATTCGAAGGAGAGCTTTCCGATGTACGCAAATGGACCGAACGCGATAAAAACGGCGAATTAAAACTTCAGAATCTGGCTAATCAGGTCACTGAAATAGCCTCTTCGATCCGTTTTCTCGAAAGAGAGAAAAAACTCCTGGCTGAGGAACTAAACTTTGCCATCGAATCCACACGCGAAAAACTTCCTAAAATCGAGAAAAAACTCTTTGATGAGCAACTCGAAGTTGAGAAGAAAAACCGCGCTTTGGGTGAACTTGAGTACAAATGGAAACTCAAAAATGATGAGTTTGTCAGCAAAGCAGCCATCTATACCAATAAGCTTCAGGAGGCTAAAAAGCGCGAGACTTATTACAAATCGCTTCAGATTGACGAGGTCCTGTCACGTGTAAACCGCAAGAACGAGTACACGACAGTGCTTGAGAGCCTGATCAAACAAAAGCAGGTGCTTCTCACACGCTTCGACAGTATCAATGAGCGCTTTGAGGCTATGGAGCAACAAATTAAAAATCAGCTCCAGGAACTTATTAATATACGTAATGAAGAGAAAACAGCTCGTCAGACTGAATTTCTTCAGCGCAAAGAGAGTATTCTAAAACAATATACTGCACTGGATGAGGAGATAAAGGAGAAACACCGCAAACATCTGTCCATCCTGCAGGAAGAGATCAACCATCTGAATCAGGAGACAAATACGCTGCGGATCAAAGAGGCTGAAATCAAACACAAACGCGTCTTTGAAGCCGAAACCGAACGCATCAAAAACGAGATCATACGAAATAATCAGGCACTTAACCATGCCGGAAATGAGATCAAGCATATCGAAAATGAACGCAATGCTCTCAAAAAGGACTGGGCTTATCAGCAAGAGAAACTGGAATCTGCTACTCAGCACAAACAGGAGATACTCAAACAGGAGATCAATCGCATAAGCGAAGAGACTGACGCCATCAACCTGAAGCTTGATTCGTTCAAAGGCTCGCTGTATGACTGGCTGAATACGGAATATCCGGGCTGGGAAGAAACGATCGGGAAAATTGTCGACGAAGAGAAAATCCTTTTCTCTCACGGACTGAATCCTAAATGGACAGGGAATCCCGAAAATGGACTTTTCGGACTCCAGCTTGACCTTTCCGATGTAGACCGCAGAGTAAAGACAGCAGCTGACTATCAGCAGGAGCTAAAAATACGTACAGATCTTCTGACAGAGAAAAAAGAAGAACTGAAAGCTCTCACGCTGGAACTCGAGACCAAGAGCAATGAACTGAAAGAAGCCTATCTGCCAAAGATCAAACAACTCAAAGAAAAGCTGTTTGAACTGAATTATCAGATCGGACAATACACCGTTCAGCAGGATAAACTAAATCTTCAGCTCATTGAAACAACCGAAAGGGAAAGCTCCGAAAAAGAACGTGATCTCTCTGCCGTACGTGCATCCATAGACCGTATTTCGGAAACAAAACTCCGCCTGAACGCTGAACTCAGTCAGACGGAAGAAACGCTGAAAAAAGAAGTCCTGAAAACAGCTAAAGAAAGAGATAAGCGTATTGCAGAAGTCGAAGCCGAATGCAACAATTATCTGAAAGAGACTGAAGCCGGACTTCAGATATATCGTGCCGAAGCAAAAGAGAAAACCGACAAACTACGCAACGAACAGCTTGCTGAACTTGCCGGGAAAGGGATTGACACGAATCAGATTGATCAGCTCGACAAAGATATCAGACAGGCAAAAGCCGAACTGGACTTCATCGAGAAGCACCGCGATCTGGTTATCGAATATCGCAAAGACAAAAAAGAACTCTTCGACTTAATGGATGAGTTTAAAGCGAAACAAAAGCAATTCCGCGATCAGATGGAGATTGAAAAAGAGCAACAGCAGAATCAGCGTAATAAACTCAAACAGGAGATCAAACTGATCGACAATATGATTAAAACGCTGACTACAGAACAGACTCAACTCAACGAGAATCTTCGCGAAGCCGACCAGTTCCGTCTGACCGATTGCTATGCTTCCGTTAAATCAATCACGCAACACACCGAAAGTGAGAAAAGTTGCAAAATCATTGTCGGATTGCTCAATCAGAATCACTTCAAAGGCATCGAACGTCAGACGCAGCTCCAGGAAGCAGTCCATCGTTTTACAGGCAATTTCTCGGAAAAGAATGTATTCAAATTCCGGACAAACCTGGTCGAACAAAGCGAATTCATGACCTTTGCTCAGGATCTGCAGGAGTTTATGGACGAACATAAGATTGAAGAATATCAGAACCGTCTGAATCAGAAATATACGGATATCATCACACTCATCGGGCGCGAAACATCCGATCTTATTTCCAAAGAAGGACTGATCCAGCGTATCATCAAAGATGTGAATCAGGATTTTATCGACCGAAATTTTGCCGGAGTAATCAAAAGCATAGCTATGCGTATCGTATCGAGCGAAAACCGCATTGTACAATTGCTCATGTCTATCCGCGATTTCAGTACAGACACACTCTTTGATCTGGGCGAAGCCAATCTGTTCTCTTCCAGCGATCGTGAACGAAAGAACAATCAGGCGATAGACCTGCTCAAACGCCTGGTCAAAGAAATCACGATGAGCAAAGAGCGCGAAATCGGACTCTCCGACTCCTTCGAACTTCAGTTCCGTATTGTAGAAAACGACAACGACAGCGGTTGGGTTGAGAAACTATCCAATATCGGCTCCGAAGGAACCGACGTTCTCGTAAAAGCCATGATCAACATCATGCTGCTGAATGTATTTAAAGAGAAAGCATCCAAACGATTCAGCAACTTTAAATTACATTGCATGATGGATGAAATCGGTAAATTACACCCGAACAATGTAAAAGGAATCCTGGAATTCGCCAACAGTCGAAACATTCTGCTGATCAACGGATCACCAACATCCTACAATGCCGTGGATTACAAATATACTTATCTGCTGGCTAAGGATAATCGCAGCGTGACCATCATCAAGCGGTTAATAAAAAAAGGAGCCTGATCTCCCTTTGACAACTGACATCAGTACACAAGTCAGAAGCGGATTGTAAGCTATAAAAAAGTAGCCTGCAATCCGCTTTCTTTTTACCATAAGAGTAAAGGCATTGTCTTTAGCCTTTTAGCATTGCCTTTCTCACTTAAGTGGTGCATAGATTTGTGTTTGCACGGGTAAGTGGTCGGAGGCTATTTGTGTGGTGCTGTCTTTTATTGTTCCGCTTTCATAGACCTGATATTTCTTTGGCAGTTTTTTGCCGTAGTAGAATATATAGTCGATGCATCTGTCGGGAAGTTTGCCGGATATGTTTTGTACATATCGTTGCTTACGGGTGTGAAGTTTTTCAGCATTTTATTCAGTGTCGGTGATCCGGGTGTTGCATTGAAATCGCCGGCTATGAAGATTGCTTTTTTCTTACGTGCTTTGTCGCCTTTGATAAAGTCTCTGATGCTTTTATTTATAATATCTACTGATGCAAGCTGATCTTCCGGGGTGAGTGAAAGATGGGTATTGCAGAGTATGTAGTTTTTAAATTCAGCAATCAGCAGACTTCTTTTTTCTTCTCTTCCGGGAAGAGGTATCATTTTCAATGCCAGAGGTTGTTCTTTTGAGAGTATACCTATGCCATATTTTCCGCCCTGAAATTCAATGGACGGAGAAAAGGTGGCGTGCATTCCGGTGAGTGCAGATAGTTTAGCCAGTACGTCAATGTTTGTGCGCTTTGTGACGCTATCAAGCTCCTGAAGGGCTATCACTTCGGCTTTGCTATCTTTTATAACACGGGCAATAGCTTCGTAATCGCGACTTTTGAGAGAATCTATTGCTATGCAGTTATGAACATTGTAGCTCAGGATTTTTACGACATCTTTCTTTGAGAAGAAGTTTGCTTTGATAAGGGTTTTAATTCCTACTTTTTTGCTTTTAGGAGGTTGCCCGGCTGTGGCTATACTGCCGGTATAAACAGAGGGATTGCCATTGATGACGTTGTTGTTCAGGAAATAGAGTATTTCGTCTCTATAATCATCCATGGCTGAATTGGCCACTACGTGTGTGGCATTATCAACGGTAAGGAAATAGTGAGGTGCACCTATTTTATTCAGTTGCTTCGCAATGATTTCGGATCCGTAGAAGCTACCCAGGAGGGTTTTCACTTTGTTGTATGGCACATTGCAATCGGCGTTGCCATGAAACATCTGGATAGGTGCAGGAATTGTGTCCCACTTTATTTTGCCTCTTTTTTGAGGTATAGCTCCGGCAAATGAGATTACTCCGGCATAGTTGAAGTCTGCCGGAAGGACATCAGACAAAGCATATTTTCGGGCAACAGTGTTGTTTATTTTATAATATTCGCCTGTGAGTACAGTGATCGCTCCGGCGCTTGATCCGCAGGTAACAATCAGATTCGGGTTTATATTGAAGTCTGCGGATTGAGAGAGAATATAGTTTGTGGCTGTGTACAGATCTTCCACCGCAGTATTCACGGAATTAAAGAGGAGGTTGATCATCTTATCAGGACTCATTTTTGGAAAATGACCGGTTTTTGCCACCTGATCAGCCAGAGGTTTCAGTCCTAGTCTATAATCAATGGAAAAGACTGTGAATCCATTTTCAACCAACCATTCAAAATATCCGATATATCGGGGTTCGTCTCTTTTTCCGGTGAAGAAACCTCCGCCAAAGACAAAAACAACAGCTGGTTTTTGGTTTCTCTCAAAAAGAAGTTTTCCTGCTCCCGCAATCGGTGAGTATTTATCCAGAAAGAGTGAATCCTGATCTTTTACGGCATAGAGACAGGTCTCTTTTTTTATGATTGTCTTTTCCTGCGAAAAGGTATGTCCTGTAATGAGAAGAATAAAAGAGAGTAGTATTATGCGTTTCATACTGTGCTTGTTTAAGGGTTAAGGCGCAAAAATAATTATTTTATTATACTTTAAATAAAAGAGAAAGGAGTATTACGGAGAGAATGCTGTTCATTCCGCAAACTGATTATTTAAAAAAAAGAGGATGACCCGGAAGGATCATCCTCTTTATCGTTATAGCCTGAGCTTAAGAAGCTGTTTTAGATAGTTGCTTCAATATTCCATACGAAGGCTCTGAGACCTAACAGTTCGTTTCGCTTATCCAGACTGCGAAGTAAGGAAAGGAGTTCTTCTGTTTTTTCGGCCGGAACCATTGTAAGTATAGAAGAGTTGAGAGTAGGCCATGCGTGAGTCCCGAAATGGGATTCTCCGGTGTGAGATCCTCTCCCCTGTGTTTCTTCCCAGAATGAGAATCCTATGATTCCCAGCTCGTCGAATATCAGTGTGATATCGTCGCGCACTGCCTGATTAAAAGATATAAATACTGCTTTCATATTTTAGAATGCTTTATTATGCTTTTGATTTTAGCGACTCTAACATCGCGATTTCTTCCTGAGCTTTCTTCGCTTTCTTACGTTCATCCCGCTGAGAGAAGAATGTGTATACTACCGGGATTACCAGAAGGGTAAGCATGGTAGAGAAAGCTAGTCCGCCGATAATTACGATTGCCATTGGCTGCCACATCTCTGAACCTTCAGTCGGAAGTACGGCCATCGGGATCATACCGAGAAGTGTGGTGGCTGTGGTCATCAGTACGGGACGAAGACGTGATTTACCTCCGGAAACGATCGCTTTGAATGTGTCGTCGCCACGCTCGCGGTTCAGGTTGATAAAGTCGACCAGTACGATACCATTTTTCACAACAATACCTACGAGCATGATACCCCCGATAGCGGCAGTAATACCCAGCGGTGTGTTTGTGATAAACAGTGACAGGATAATACCTGTAACGGCAAACGGCAACGAAAGCATGATAATGAACGGTGCAGAGAATGATTCAAACTGCGATGCCATTACTATGTAAACAAGAAGGATTACCATAAGAAGAAGGACTCCCAGGTCGGCAAATGACTCTTGCTGATCTTCGAAAGAACCCCCTACTTTAATACCAAAGTCAGCCGGAACATCCATTTGTTTCAACTCTTTGTTGACACCGGCCACAACCTCACTCAGTGGTGCACTAGGCACGGAAACTGAAAGTGTGACCATACGTTCACGGTTTTTACGTTCGATGGACGGAGGTGACATCACCTCTTTTACCTGCGCTACCTCTTTGAGTTTCACACCTTGTCCCTGACTGTTGTAGAGCATGATATTCTGGATAGCATCCAGCGACTGACGGTGTTCTTTTCCGTAGCGTACTACGATATCGTATTCGTCTCCGTCTTCGCGGAATTTAGAGGCCGTAAGACCGTTGATACGGTTACGCACATACTGTGCAGCAGTAGCATGCTGAATGCCCTGAATAGCCAGTTTCTTACGATCAAAGACTACCTGATATTCAGGTTTGAAATCTTCGCGGCTGATGAGTACATCTTTTGCACCGGGAACATTCTGAATCACCTGAGATTTCAGTTGTTCGGCAAATGCATTGGTACGGTCAAAGTCGTATCCGTAGATCTCGACATCTACCGTAGGCACACCCATACCACTACCTTTACGTCCGCCCGGATTCAGCTCCGAAGTTTTTATTTCGGGGAAGTTGGCTAGATCAACACGCATAGAGTCGGCCAGTTCGAAGATCGAACGCGAACGGTCCTTGATGTTTTTGAAACGGATATTATAGTTAATGATATTATCGCCGTTGCTCTGCATAATTACCGCAAAGATATTATCGTCATCAGCTGTACCCAGCGTATAGTTCAATGCTTCAATTTCGGGATATTTCTGTAACCAGATATCCGAGATCTTTTTAGCTGTTTCGCGTGTAAGCTCCACACGTGTACCTGTTTCGAGTTTAAGAACACCACTCATCTGAGCATTGTCCGAAGGCGGGAAGAACTCTGTCTGAAGCAAAGTACCCATGAACAGCGTGGCTACCAGAATAGCGACAGCTCCTGATATGGTGATGAATCTGTGGCGAAGTACCCAGCGAAGAATCTTCTCGTAGAAATTATCAAGTCCATCCAGGAAGATTTCGATCGGACGATAGACAATCATAAAGATTTTGGAGCGTCCCGGATCCTGTTTAAGCAACTGAGAACACAACATCGGTGTAAGCGTAAGTGCTGCAATAGTAGAGAATACGATGATAATCGTAACCATCCATCCAAGAGGTTTGAACATCAGTCCGGCCATACCGCTTACGAGAGTAAGCGGGAAGAATACGGCAGCTACGGTCAGTGTAGTAGCAATAACGGCTACCCCTACCTCATTGGTTCCGTAGATAGATGCCTGTTTCGGAGGTGAACCACGTTCGATATGTGTGGTGATATTTTCAAGTACCACGATCGCATCATCCACCACCATACCGATGGCTATGGAGAGAGAGGACAGCGTGATTACGTTCAGTGTATTATCGGATATAAGCAGGTATACAAAGGATGCAACCAGCGATACCGGAATAGTGATGATAATAATGAATGTAGCTCTCCATCTTCCAAGGAAGAATAATACAACCAATACGACGAAAAGGAATGCATAGAATACGGTTTCTGTCAATCCGGCAATACTGTTTTTAATACTGTCGGATGTATCCATAAGTACCGAAAGTTTCACATCCGGAGGCAGATTGCGCTGAATCTCCGGAAGAGCTGCTTTCACTTTATCGGCAATATCTACAGTATTGGCTCCCGACTGTTTCAGAATCACAATAGAAGCACCCTGCTGGCTGTTCGTATAAGATTCTTCCAGTTTATCGCGGCTGGTATCTTTCACCTCAGCAATATCGCTGATTTTAACCACACGGTCTTTGTTGGCAAGGACGACAATATTTTTGATCTCGTCGCTTTCAACAAACTCACCCTGCACACGTAAAGAGTAAGTATCCGAACCAATATCGAGTGTACCACCCGGAAGGTTCATATTCTCGGAAGCCAGGATCTGACCAATCTGTTCGATAGTCAGGTTGTAAGCTTCGAGCATTTTAGGATCCAGATTAACCTGAACCTGACGTTCGGGAGCTCCGGAGATAGACACAGACCCTACCCCGTCGATGCGGTTAAGAGCATTTGCCACACGGTCGTCCAGTATTTTATATAATGCCGGTAAGCTTTCTTTGGATTCAACAGAAAGAATAATAACCGGGATCATATTGGTACTGAAACGGAAAATCGTAGGTGTGTTCGTGCCATCAGGAAGCTGAGATTTAAAGATGTCCAGTTTGTCGCGAATATCATTCACGGCCACATCCAGATCCGTTCCCCATTCATACTCCAGTGTAACAACCGAGAAGTTGTCCATGGATTTAGAACTAATATCTTTCAGGTCATCAACCGTATTCAGACCATCCTCCACGAGACGCGTAACGTTGGTCTCCACATCTGAGGCATTGGCTCCCGGATATGAGGTCATCACCATCAGCTGGTTAGACTCAAAATCGGGCAACAGGTCGATAGACAATTTACTTAAGGAATAAAGTCCAAAAACAATTACTGCCAAAAAACACAACATAGTTGTGATCGGTTTTTTGACGGCTGTTGCATATATACTCATAACTTATTAATCTATTCGTTATTTCTTGATTTCAATTTTCGAACCATTCACGAGTCTTGCAGCTCCGTTTACAACAACCTGTTGTCCGGCTTCAAGTCCGCTGATGATTTCAAATTTATTGTCCAGACGACGTCCGATTTCAATTTTAGTATGAATCACCGAATCACCACTCACAACGTATACGAAACGTTCGTTAGAACCCGGCTGTTTCACAACCGCTTTATCAGACACGATAATACGTTCGGCTGTTTCGACCGGCAATACTACGCGGGCAAACATACCCGGACGAACTTTGTTGTTTGCGTTCGGAAGAAGAACCTCCACAGAGAATGTACGTGTCTGTTCGTCGACAGTCGGATAGATCAGATTCACTTTTCCCTTGAACAACTCATCGCCATACACATCCAGGAATACGTCTACACTCATTCCTTCTTTGATTTTCGGATATAGCTTTTCGGAAACATTGATTAATAGTTTCACGGGTTGAATCTGCATGACTGTAAGGATAGGCTGCTGCGCGTTGTACATATCACCCGGATCGTAATTACGGGCAGTGATAACCCCGTCTATCGGGCTTAGAAGGTCTGTGTTCTCGTCCAGGGAGCTGAATGCATCCTTCGCTACATCATACTGCGCTTTCGCCTGATCAAGCTGCTGTTTAGAAACACCGCCCACAGCGTAAAGCTCTTTCACGCGGTTGTAATCAGATTCGATAATATCGAGTTGTGTTTTCTGCTGGCTACGGTTAATGGCATCCATTTGTACCAACACCTGTCCTTTACGTACACGATCCCCCACCTCTACAAAGATTTTCTTAATACGGTTAGGCTGAGCCGAACCGATAGAGTTTTTCTTGTAAGGCTGTACAGTTGCCGTAAAGTCATATATCTGATCCACCTGTTCAAGGCTGATCTGTTCAACATTTACCGGGAAGATGGTAGCGGTAGTTTGTTCTGCTTCTTTTTCTTTACATGAAGAAAGAACCAAAAGAGCCGCCAATGGAATTACTTTCAATCTTTTCATTTCTATCTTTCTTTAAATCTTTCTGTTTGAATTTATTTTTCGGTATACTTGGTGTAATTAAATGTGCCCAGAATATTTTCGAGAGCTGATTTCGCGCTCAGGTATTCGTAGATTGCCTGATTATACTGTAGTTCAGACTGTAAAAGAGCAATCTCTGCATCATTCAATTCGATGAACGTACCCATACCGGTTTCATAGCGTTTGCGGGCAATCGTAAGCCCTTTCTGAGCCATATCGACACCACCCTGCGTGCTTTCGACCTGACGGACAGTACGATTAATCTGATCTTTCGCATTTTTGAGCTGCATATTCAGATTTCGTTCCAGGTCAATGCGCTGAAGAGCCAGTGTCTGAATACCTACTTTCGTTTGCTTGTTGCGGAAGTATTTAACCCCTCCTTCGAAGATCGGGATCTGAAGAGAGAATCCGATTGTTGAGTAGGGAAACCACTGATAGTCTCTGAATTTGAAATCATCCGAAAGAGCATTATACGTATAATTGAAATTTGCTGCAAGCGTAGGGATGTAAGCAAACTGCTGCATTTTAAGCATTGTTTTCATCGACTTCACTTCCAGGTCCAACTGACGCAAAGTAGTATTCTGCTGAAGACCTAAATCTGAATTAAGCGTTTCGGCATACATATCTTTTCGGTAATCATTCAACGAACCTTCTACCTGAAGTTCAACATCAGAGAGTCCAAGAAGCGTTTTAAGTTTTAGCTTAGACAGAGCCACACCACTTTCGGCCTGAAGAAGATTCGGTTCCATGTTTTTCACCTGCACTTCGGAACGAATCAGATCATACTCCGACACAACTCCCTGCTTAAGTCGTTCGCGTGTGATATCGGCATTGGCCTGAGCCTGTTTATAGCTTTTAAGAATGACATCGTATGAATCTTCGGAAAGAAGGATATTATAGTAAGCATCCTGTACCTGTTTTGCCATATCCAGATTAGACTGTCGGGAAGCTTCAACAGCTTTCTCGATATCTATCGTTCCTAATTGTACGTTTTTCCACAAAGTAGGAGCCACCAGCGGAAGAGAGATATTGAAACCTCCGGACCATGAGTTAGAAGTACCAACTTCTACAGCCATCGGTTGAGAACTCTCTGATTCACCGGCCGAATCACCATCGCCCATACCGGGCATTCCCCCTCCGCCAAAAATGAATTTTTGCTTTTTAAGTGTACGACTGTACTGAGCCGTTCCGGAAATATTAGGAAGCAATGCTCCGATCTTCTCCTTCTTTGCAAATCGTTTAATCTCAATCTGCTTGTCAGCAATCTCAATCGTAGGACTTTCTGTAAGTGCAATTTCAAGCGCCTGCTCCAGACTTAGTTTTACGATGGTCTCGTTATTCTGAGCCCATACCATAGACGGCAAGCATGAAAGTATGGCTAAACAGCCCCCCTGCAAAATGAATCTTTTGTAATTCATACTCTCTACATTAATTTAATTTCTCTTCTCAATTATTATTTTTCTTAGCCTGATAATCATCAATTAACTTCAGACCTTTTTCTGTGGATATTCCTCTGATAAACACAACAATCATCGTTTCGACCGTTTCAACGATTGTGAAGTTTTTAGCTACCGGTAAGTCTGAGAACCAAAGGAAGTCGAACTGACTTCTTAAAAGCAACATGGCTAATTCCGGATTGATATCCGACCGGATATAGCCCTGCCCGATCCCGGACTTCAGCATTTCGATCATATCTTTTACATTCTCGCTTTGTGTAGCTTCGTAATCAGCATACACTTTGGAATGATACTTTTTCAGATCTCTGAAAAAATTTCGGTTAAAGCTTCTGAAGTAAACAGAAACATTCTCGATGAAAGAAAAGAATAACTCCAGAATGTTATCCGCTCTGTTCATCGCTTCAAATCTCTGTTCAGCACCTACTTTGCTGCAAAGAGCCATACAGTCGCGAACTAAAGTCTCTTTGTCTTTAAAGTGTTCATATAATGTTCTTTTAGAAATACCAATATGCCTGGCTATTTCATCCATTGTTACAGACTTTATTCCGTTTAGTGCAAACTGTTCAAAAGCAATTTCGATAATCCGATCTTTTAATTCCATAAATATTAATTCATAACGACGCGACAAATGTATGTGAAAACTCTGGAAACAAAAAAAGTTTTCATATTTTCTTACTGTTAATATTTCCTATTAACTATTTATAATACATACACTAAACATGAAGCATCAAAAAAAATAATGCACAGTCCAATTAAACAAGATTTCAAAAATAGCTTCCTAAGTTTTTTATTACATTTGCGGAGTACATCAAACGAGTTAGAATCAATATTCGTACTTAATATTACTAATCATCTGATTTTCACACAATATGAAGCAATATAAAGAATTACTTAATCATGTATTAGAGCACGGAGAATATAAAGAAGACAGAACAGGTACAGGCACAATCAGTGTATTCGGGTATCAAATGCGTTTTGATTTCAAGAATGGGTTCCCCCTGCTAACTACGAAAAAGATTCATTTAAAATCAGTAATCTATGAATTGCTTTGGTTCCTGAAAGGCGACACGAACGTGCAGTATCTTCAGGACCATGGTGTAAGAATCTGGAACGAATGGGCAGATGAAAGCGGTGATCTGGGACATATCTACGGTTTCCAGTGGAGATCATGGCCCGACTATAACGGAGGATCAATCGATCAGATCACAGAAGCTGTCAACACGATTAAAAATAATCCGGATTCACGACGGATTATAGTGAGTGCGTGGAATGTTGCCGACATCCCGAATATGCATCTGCCGCCCTGCCATGCATTCTTTCAGTTCTATGTATCAAACGGCAAACTAAGCCTTCAGCTCTATCAGCGCAGTGCAGACATATTCTTAGGTGTACCCTTTAACATTGCATCGTATGCTTTATTATTGCTTATGGTAGCACAGGTGTGCGACCTGGAACCGGGCGAGTTTATTCATACGCTGGGAGATGCTCATATCTACTCGAATCATATTGAGCAGGTAAAAGAACAATTATCGCGTAATGAAAGAGCGTTACCACAAATGGAGCTGAACAAAGAGATCAAAGACATCTTTGATTTTGACTTTAATGATTTTCAATTAACCGGCTACGATCCGCATCCTCATATCAAAGGAGCAGTAGCGGTATAACACACATACAGAACATTAAATTATAACACAATGAAAACAATATCAATAATTGCAGCAGTTGCAGATAACGGCGCTATCGGGAAGAACAATGATCTGATCTGGAGACTTCCGAACGATTTGAAAAGATTTAAGCAGCTGACAGACGGACATACCATTGTCATGGGCAGACGTACATTTGAATCTCTGCCAAAGGGAGCTTTACCTAACCGCAAGAATGTGGTCATGACCTCTATGCCTGAAGCAATCGGCACATCTGCCTTTGTATGCACTTCATGGGAAGAGATGCTGGATCTGACAGAAAAGGATCCCGAAGTATTTATTATCGGCGGAGCCTCTGTCTACCGTGATGCACTGGAAATAGCAAACCGGATGTATCTGACTCGTGTGCACGGAGAATTTGATGCAGATGTATTCTTTCCGGAAATAGATTACAACGAATGGGAAGAAGTATTCCGCGAAGATCGGAAAGCCGATGAAAAGCATCCTTATGACTATACTTTTATTGATTATATCAGAAAGGAAAAATAATGAATATCATATTATTTGACGGGGCAAGCAGAGTAGATCTCTTGCCCTTAACTTTTACACGTCCCGTCGGTGAAATCCGGACAGGGATTCTTACGATACGGGAAAAATGGGAAATGAGATTGAATGCAAAAGTCTCTTTTCTGACAGAAGAGTATCTCAGCAGCAAATATCCGATGACAGTAGAAACTGACAATTTGTTTATTGCAGGAAACATTTTGCCTTCTCCTACGTTTATCGGGGAGTTAGTCCTATTAAATACAGGAGAATGTCTTATTTCGGAGGATAATCAGCTTCTGGCATTCCGGGGCACGTATGATGCCCTGAAAAGCGAGCAGTGGACGCCTGTTCAGGTAAAAGAAATGCCTGAAATGATTTGTTTCACCTATGATATATTCCTGAAGAACGGAGCAGAACTGGAAGCCGATTTCGCTTTTATCACGCAAGGAAGAGAAAGTGCGAAGATCAGCAAGACAAACACAGTAATAGGTGACTATCCTGTATTTATTGAAGAAGGTGCATTTGTTGAATGCGCGGTTCTTAATACGATAAAAGGACCGGTATATATCGGGAAAGATGCCGAAATCATGGAAGGATCACTTATCCGCGGACCTTTTGCTGCCTGCGAACATGCAACGGTGAATATGGGTACGCGCATTTATGGTCCTACAACTTTAGGCCCCTATTGCAAAGTCGGCGGAGAACTGAATAATGTTGTGATGTACGGATACTCCAATAAAGCACACGACGGATTTCTGGGTAATGCCGTTATCGGTGAATGGTGCAATATTGGTGCCGGTACGGAAGCATCCAACCTTAAGAATGATTACACGGAAATAAAACTGTGGAATTACAATACGCGAAGATTTGCTAAAACAGGACTTCAGTTCTGCGGACTGATCATGGGCGACTACTCTAAGGCAGGGATAAACACGATGTTTAATACCGCAACGGTTGTAGGTGTTGGCTGTAATATTTATGGGACAGGATTTCCCCGAAACTTTGTTTCTTCATTCCTGGATGGAGGCAACAGTGGATTCGAACAGACAAACTTAAAGAAATTCTTTACCACAACCGAAAAAGTAATGGCGCGTCGTTCGCGGATTCTGACGGAAGAGGATAAGCAGATTTGTATGCACATTTTTGAATCAGATAAATAAATCAACATCCATATCGAGATATGAAGAATCCTATTTACATTCTTTTATCTATATTCGTTTTATGCGGATGCACATTTAATTACTCTAAGAAAGATAAGCCGGATATCAGCACCTATGATTTAGAACAAATCATTGAGAAAGATACGCTTACAATTCTGACCCTTTACAGCTCGACTTCCTATTTCATTTATAAAGGCGATGAAATGGGATATGACTTTGAACTGGCAAAAGATTTTGCAAACTCGCTGGGAGTCAACCTTAAAGTTGTAGTGGCTGAAAACATTAATAAACTGGAAGAGATGCTCTTACGTGGTGAAGGGGATCTGATCGCTTATGAAGTGCCTGAGATATCTGCTTATAAGGACAGTCTGATTTTTTGCGGAAGAAGAACCGAAAATTATCAGGTTCTTGTGCAGCAGATCAGAAAGGACAAACCTGTATTAAAAGATGTGACCGGACTTTCGGGCGATAGCGTGTATATTATCAAAAACACCCGGTTCGAAGACCGGATGTATAACCTGAACGAAGAGATAGGCGGCGGAATCAGCATTATACCGATAGAACAGGATACAATTGTGGCAGAAGACCTGATTGAGATGGTGTCTAAAGGAGAGATTCCGTATACTGTTGCTGATAATGAGCTTGCTAAACTCAACAAAACATATTACAATAATATTGACATCTCTCTTCAGATAAGTTTTCCGCAAAGACTAGCCTGGGCAGTGAGATATGACTCACCTCTGCTGGCCGATTCGCTGAATAACTGGTTTAAAGAGAACCAGAATAAACAAACCTATAAAGCGATTGCTAAAAGATATTTTGAGCAAAGCAAAAACCCCATTGGACTCCCTATTCTGAGTGTGGAGAAAAACAGAATTTCAATCCACGATCATCTCTTTAAAAAGATGACACAAGAGACGAAATGGGACTGGCGCCTTTTAGCATCAATCGCCTATCAGGAAACCCGATTTGATTCAAGTCAGGTTTCCTGGGCAGGTGCATTGGGACTCATGCAGATCATGCCCCGTACAGCTCGTGCCATGAAGGCTAATATGAACAGGATACGGGAAAATCAGGAAAATATTTCGACATCCATTAAAGTACTTAATTCACTGAGTGAAAGCTTCCGGAATATCCCTGATGAGACGCAGCGCCTGAAATTTATTCTCGGAGCTTACAATGCAGGGATCGGCCATGTGAAAGATGCACAGGCTCTGGCTTCCAAACATGGAAAGAACCCTCTGGTATGGGATAATAATGTAGATAAATATATTTTGCTGAAACGCTTGCCTGAATACTATTCTGATCCTGTTGTTAAAGCAGGGTATCTGAGAGGAAATGAAACATTCAGCTATGTGACAGATGTGTATAAACGTTATAACTTTTACAAAGACAAAATCAAAAAATAAATGAGATACACCGATTATTATTTATCTCCTGCCGGAGTTCTCGAAATAACAGCCAGTGAATCGCATATCCTATCGGTCAGATTCGTCAATCAGGTAAATCAGGCATGTATAAAAAGTAATCGTCTCACACAGGTTGCTATTGATTATCTTTCCTCCTATTTCGAACATAAACCAGTCTGTCCGGACATAGACCTGTTTCTTTTAGAAGGTACGGAGTTCCAGAAAAAAGTATGGCTTCGTTTATTAAATATTCCATACGGCAAAACAATCAGTTATAAAGAATTAGCTTTACAAACGGGATCACCGAAAGCTGTAAGAGCTGTAGGTACGGCAGTCGGAAAAAACCCATTCTGCATTCTCCTGCCCTGCCACAGAGTGCTGCCAGCAAGCGGCAAAACGGGACAATACGCCTATGGCAGTCATATAAAATCCTTTCTCTTAGATTTTGAATCCAAATCTAATCTTTAATATTCATACAAAATCGCATATATATTTCTTATTATATACAAAAAAACATTTTAACTTTAAGCCCTAATTCATTCAATACCGAAAACACATGAGAAAAATTTTACTCTCGGCGAGCATTCTTGCCTCAGTTTTCTCTGCACAGGCAGATGAAAATACGCCTTTATGGCTCAGATATAACTCTGTATCTCCGGATGGATCTAAAATAGCCTTTGCCTACAAAGGAAATATATTTACAGTACCCGCAAACGGAGGACAAGCGATACAGCTAACCACTAATCCGGCTCATGACACCAGACCAATATGGAGTCCTGATGGTCAGAATATTGTTTTTGCGTCTAACAGAGATGGCAATTTCGATTTATTTATTGTAGATGCCAAAGGTGGTAAAGCAAAAAAATTAACCAGCCATTCCGCGAATGAATTTCCCGAAGCTTTTCTGAACTCCGGGAAGATTTTATATTCATCCAATATACAACAAAGCATAAACAGCTCTCAGTTTCCTTCAGGATATACCCAAACATACGTAATAGACAAAAATGGAGGCAGACCGGAACTGTTTACCTCTCATACGATGGAAGATATTGCTGTGAATCCGCGCAATCAGGAAATTCTGTTCACAGACAGAAAAGGATACGAAGACACCTGGCGCAAGCATCATCAGTCATCTATCGCCAGAGATGTATGGTCTTATTCACCGGAGAATCAGTCATTTAAAAAGCTGACAAATTTCAAAGGAGAAGACCGTAACGGGGTATGGATCAATGATCATTCGTTCTACTTCCTGAGCGAAAAAGACGGATCATTCAATATTTACAAAAAAGATCTGACAGACAACTCTGAAAAACAGATCACTACATTCAAAAAACACCCGGTACGATTTCTGTCGGCCAGCAATAACGGGCTGTTGAGTTTTGCCTATGATGGTAGTATCTACACGATGAAAGAAGGCGAAGAGCCTAAAAAAGTGGCTGTCAGCATAGCAGATGACTATGACAATGATGCGCAGGTTGTTTACAAGAATATCACGAGTGGTACGACCGACATTTCTGTTTCACCAAACGGGAAAGAAATTGCTTTTATCGCAAACGGTGAATTATTCGTTACATCAGCAGATTATGAAACAACACGCCGTCTGACAAATACTGCCACTCAGGAACGTAACGTTGAATTTGCACCGGACGGAAGATCTATATTCTTCTCGGCCGAAAGAAACGGTATCTGGAATATCTGGCGTGTAAAGCTGGATAATAAGGATGATAAATCTTTCCTTTATGCCAATGAGATAACCGAAGAACCTGTCACAGAGGCCTCGATTGCTTCTTTCCAGCCCAAAGTATCTCCGGATGGTAAAGAGGTAGCCTATCTGGAAGATCGTACAGCAATACGAGTTATTAATCTGGAATCAAGCAAAACTCGTACGGTCCTTGACAAAAAATTCAATTATTCGTATACTGACGGAGATCAGGAATTTGAATGGTCTCCTGACGGAAAATGGATTGTAGCCAGATATATATCGGTCGGAGGATGGAATAATCCGGACATTGCTATGATTAAAGCTGACGGAAGCGGCGAGGTTCATAACCTTACTGAAAGCGGTTATGCAGACGGGGCTCCTGAATTCGTACTGGACGGAAAGGCTATTCTGTGGACATCCGACAAAAACGGATACAGAAGTCATGGTAGCTGGGGTGCTTCAAGCGATATCTATCTGATGTTTCTGGATGAAGAGGCTTATGACAACTTTAATATGAACAAAGAAGAGACAGCTCTTTATCAGGGTGATCAGTCTGCTGATTCAGTAAAAGTTGCTGAGAATAAAGATCCTAAAAAGAAAGAGAAGAAAGAGAAAAAGGCGGAGAAAAAAGATATTGTTTACGACTTCAAAAACGTGCGTAACCGAATCGTTCGCCTAACTCCGAACACGCTTATGTCTCTGAGCTCTTATACGCTTTCTCCGAAAGGTGATAAACTGTATTTCATTTCAGAAGGAGATTTGTGGGAACGCGATCTGAAAGATGGAAACATGAAGCAGCTGGCCAAAGGTGTGGGACGTGGAGAAATTATCCCTGACAAAGATTTCAATAATCTTTACGTGAATGGATACAACTCAATCAAGAAGATTGCTCTTCCTGCCGGAACGGTAACTCCTGTTTCTTACAAAGCTGAATTCATCAATAAACCTTACGAGGAGAGACAATACATTTTTGATCATGCATGGCAGCAGGTACAGGATAAGTTCTATGATCCGACTATTCACGGAATTGACTGGAAGGGTTATAAAGACGAATATCAGCGCTATCTGCCATACATCAATAATAACTTTGATTTCGCTGAAATGCTGAGTGAATTGCTTGGGGAGCTGAATGCTTCACATACAGGGGCACGCTTTAGAGCCAGCTCAAATGTACCGGGAACGGCTTCATTGGGTATCTTTGCCGATTCATCTTATAAAGGAGATGGAATCCGTATTGAAGAGATTATGGCACAGGGGCCGCTGGACAAAGCCAGATTAGGCATCAGCAAAGGCATGATTATCGAAGAGATCGACGGTGTGTCTGTTAAGCAGGGCGAAGATTATTATCCGTTGCTTCAGGGTAAAGCCGGCAAACAGACGATACTGACAATCTATGATCCGGTTAAAAAGAAACATCTGGTAGAGAAAGTTAAACCAATCTCTTACGGTGAGCAAAACAGTTTATTATACAAACGCTGGGTAGACAGCCGGCGGGAGCTTGTCGACAAACTATCCGGAGGAAGATTGGGCTATGTGCATATCCAGGGTATGGACAGTAAAAGCTTCCGGACTGTATATTCAGAGCTACTTGGTCTGAACAGACAAAAAGAAGCTGTAATTGTAGATACCAGACACAATGGTGGCGGATGGTTGCATGATGATCTTGTCACTTTACTCGGAGGTAAAGTCTATGAGAAGTTTGCTCCGCGCGGACAGTTCATCGGGAATGACCCATTCAATAAATGGACCAAACCTTCAGTTGTTCTGATGTGTGAAGATAACTATTCCAAGGCTCACGGAGTCCCTTATGTATACAAACAACTGGGTATCGGGAAACTGATCGGAGCTCCTGTACCGGGAACAATGACTGCCGTTTGGTGGGAGAATCAGATTGATCCGTCAATCGTATTCGGTATTCCTCAGGTAGGTGTTCAGGATATGAACGGAGAGTATCTGGAAAATCAGGAACTACAACCGGATATTGAAGTTTACAATACACCAGA
Organism: Bacteroidales bacterium; assembly: GCA_051657165.1. GTDB lineage: Bacteria > Bacteroidota > Bacteroidia > Bacteroidales > UBA7332 > UBA7332. The sequence goes on from JBOFKD010000161.1 coordinate 55,934, forward strand.
ATCTGTAGTAAGAGGCGAAGACAAACAAATCGAAGCAGCTGTGAATGAACTATTAAGACAGTTAGATCAGAAATAAGACTCACGAAGTCAGACTTAAAAGCTATTCAAATTATTAATATTTGAATAGCTTTTTTGTTTTTAAGCAAACCCGCTGTTTATTCCATTCTTATTCTGAGTATCTTTGTTACAAATAGATACACAAACTTTGAGTAAACGAAAAATCATACATATAGATATGGATGCCTTTTATGCATCTATCGAACAGAGAGACTTCCCCGAATTAAAAGGAAAACCGGTCATTGTAGGTTCTCCTGAAAATCGTGGTGTAGTGGCTGCTGCAAGCTACGAAGCCCGTGTGTTCGGGATTCGTTCGGCGATGTCGTCGGTCAAGGCTAAAATGCTTTGTCCGCAGGCGATCTTTGTTCGTCCCCGTATGGATGTTTATCGGGCTGTATCTCATCAGATCCATGATATTTTTAATGACTACACCGATTTGATAGAGCCGTTATCTTATGACGAGGCCTTTCTGGACGTGACGGAAAATAAGAAGAGTATGCCTCTGGCTAAAGATATAGCCATAGAAATAAAACAACGTATACGCAGTGAACTTAATCTGATAGCATCGGCCGGAGTGTCTTATAATAAGTTTCTGGCCAAAATAGCCTCTGATTACAAAAAGCCGGACGGATTATTTGTAATCCATCCTGATCATGCCCAGAAATTCATAGACCGTCTACCCATAGGAGCATTCTGGGGCGTAGGCAAAGTCACGGCTAAGAAAATGGCCCAACTGGGTATACATTCCGGTACTGACCTAAAATCCTGTACCATTCAATTCCTGACTCACTATTTCGGCAAACAGGGTATTGTCTATTATAACTTTTCGCGCGGAATAGACAATCGCGCGGTTGACAACAGTAGTATCCGTAAATCTGTCGGGTGTGAAAATACCTTTGATTCGGATCTGAATAGCTTTGACGAAGCTGTGTCTGAGCTACGTCTATTGATTCAGACATTAATAATTCGGCTGAAAAGGAATGAATTCAGGGGGAAAACCCTAACTGTAAAAGTTAAATACGATGATTTCACAATCAAAACAAAAAGCCAAACTGTTACTTATGTGTTAGATGAGGAGAGCGGGATCTGTGATCTGGCAACAGAGTTATTAAAAGAGTTTGATTATACACAAAAAGGCATTAGGTTACTTGGTTTATCCGTATCCGTTCCTTTTAAGAAAATCGAACCTGAAGAACAACTTATTTTACCATTTCCGGATCTTGACATCTAGCTTTTAAACCGTTAGATTAACAGGTAACACCTTTTCCTAACACAATTCAAAAATACCTAAATCACATCTTTTATTCATTCTATTTATTATCTTTGATAAAGAGCAATGGGTAAAGGATATTTTCTTTAAATCAAATAGTTATGAAACAGTTTGCAAAAGGATTTTCCTTACTTTTTTTCTTGTTATTAATTGTAACTCCGTCTGTTTACGCTGCCACCATTGTCAAAGATCTGACGTATAACAAGCATACGTTGCCCGATACTTATAAGTACGGCAAAATAGATCGGGAATTTCAGTGGACTAAAATCGGCAAAATTCTTGATTCTCTTGAGAGATTCCAAAGAGAGAATTACACATTTGGAGTATTAACCAATTACAAAAATCAAAAAGGATTGCCCCCGCTGGCCAAAGATGTTGTTATAAACAAATTCAACGCTTACCAGGATACATTCGGAATCGAACGAAGTCAGGGTATTCCTCTTTATACCGGAGATAACTTTGCTGTACCTGTAAGGTATGCCCGGGATGGTTCACTGGTTTCGCTGTTAAGTTCAGGTGATGCTTACTCAAGGGTTGATATTTTTGATCCTGAAGGCATCTGGAATGTACCCCGTAAATATATTCATCTGATTGGTCCTGTTATCTTTAAAAAAGTAGTAGTGGTAGACCGTAAAAATCAGAATATTGCGACACTGGAACTCGTAGACACTACATGGGTTGTACGAAGTATGAATCCGGCAACAACAGGATTATACCGGCCTCCGTTTAAAAAGGCAACTCCGTTAGGCTTGTTTGTTGTTCAGGCTAAGCTCCAGAAGATGCCGTATTACGAGGATGGCACCGAAGAGATAGGCGGATATGCCCCGTATGCTTCACGTTTTACAGCAGGAGGTTATCTGCATGGTGTACCGGTAAATCTGCCGGCTACGGGGATGATCGAATATTCTCCGACGCTCGGGACTACACCAAGATCTCACATGTGTGTACGTAATGCGACATCCCATGCTGAGTTTCTCTATAACTGGGCACCGGTAGACTATGCTCTGGTTGCCGTCATTGAATAGAAACTTAATAAATACTACATGATAAAAAAAACTCTCACCTTATTTTCAGGTATTCTTTTACTTGTATTGATCGGTTATGGCTTTAAGCCATCCGCAGCTGTAGGATCTGATTTCAATGCAGATTCTACAGTTGTTCAGAATAATTTTGAGATGCTTACTATGGATTCTGATTCTGTACTCTACAATGAATTGCAGTTACAGAATCAGATCCCCTATCCTGCTTTTAAACAAGCTCTGACCGGATTCAAACAGATTTCCGGTAAAAAGAAAGAGTTACTTACCTTTATTGATTTTACAAAAGCATCGTCCGAAGAGCGTTTCTTTGTTATTGACATTGCCAGACGCAAAGTGCTTTACAATACAGTCGTATCGCACGGCCGGAACAGCGGATTGAATTATGCCACAAAATTCTCTAACACGAATGGTTCATACCAAAGCTCTCTGGGGTTCTATCTGACTGCCGGCACTTATGTGGGCAAGAACGGGTATTCTCTTTTACTGGATGGACTGGAAAAAGGAATAAATGACCGCGCCCGTGCCAGAGCTATTGTTGTTCACGGTGCACCGTATGCCAATCCGTCTGTGATTAAAGCTTCCGGAAGATTAGGCCGGAGTCTGGGCTGCCCTGCTCTGCCACAGTCGGTAAGCAAAGAGATAATTGATGTAATTAAAAACGGATCGGTTCTCTATATTCATGCAAATGACACGGATTATCAGAGAAACAGCCCGATAATTAAATCCGGACATGCATAAGAATCAGAGAGAAATCAAAAAAAGACTGGATTATCTTGCTCATAAATATAATGTACCCGAATTTGCCGTCAGTGATCCGGTTCAATTTCCGCGCAGATATAACAGGAATCATGATATTGAGATCTCCGGATTAATCACCTCTGTGATATCCTGGGGAAAAAGAGAGATGATTCTCAAAAATGCAGACCGTATTCTTGAGAAGATGAATCATTCGCCCTATGATTTTATCATGAATAAAGACTGGATGGCAATGAAAGATTCAGGTATAAATCTGCACCGTACTTTTTTTGAGCATGATCTATATCAGATATCGAAAGGACTGTATGATTTTTATAAATCCAATACAAGTCTGGAGGTTCTGTTTTCAAACTCAATAACCGAAGGTCTTTCCGAACTTTCATCCATTACAGACAGCAAACACATTGCATCACCCGACAAGAAAAGTCCGTGTAAAAGAACGAATCTGTTCCTGAGATGGATGGTGAGACAAGACGGCATAGTAGATATCGGAATATGGAAAAATACAGACCCTTCGTCACTGATCATTCCGCTTGACGTACATGTAGGACGTACAGCCCGTAGCATCTGGACGGAGCTTCCCGGAAGCAACAGCATGAAAACAGCATTATCCATAACCGAGAAGCTCAGGGAGCTTCATCCGGATGATCCGTGTTTATATGACTATGCTCTGTTTGTGTTCGGAGTAGAAGGAATGAAATGATTATGAACGAAAAACGGTTTCTGTTTGTTTACAAATAAAAACCAATAATTCAAATCGTTATGGCTGTTCAAATTCTCCCTCAAACCTATTATTCTGAGTCTAAGAATAATGACTTCGAATATATACTGGAAGTAAAATGCCCCTTCTGCGGCACTGTATTAATTAAGAATACACTTCCGAATGCTAATTTTGATTTTGAAAGCGAAACTCCGCTTCTGGTAGAAAGCTTGTGTCCGCATCTTTTGTATCTGTGTGACTACGAATCCGGATTTCATATCATGAGTGAACCTAATCTGAAGCGTCATCTGATAAACGAATGGGGCAAGGTTTCTCCTCAGCTTATTGAAAGTATAAAATCAAAATACGGAGCAGACTACGATGCAACGAAAGTGAACATCGAAGAATTCCTGCAACACCGTCCATATTCGGCCCGGATATTAGCTGAAGCATTAGCCGAAGATTATCCGGAAGCAAATATCTGTCACCTTGATATTAATAAAGAGGTAAGCAGTGCCGGTTGTTGTCCGGGAAAAATACAGTTTTCCATTGTTACAGTAAAAGGAATTGACGAACAATAGAGTCAAACAGAAAGATTCTTTTTTTCAAGATTATCAATAGAAAAAAGACTGATTGTCAGATAATATCTGAGAGTCAGTCTTTTTTTATTGCCTTTTCAACCGTATAACTTTGAAAGAATAAAGCGACAATTAATCCGTGTATAGAAGTGATTTAGTTCGTTTATCCGTATCTTTTAGCAATCCGCTCCGGAGCGGTTATAATTCCGCCCCGGACCGCTTTCTATTCCGCTCCGGAGCGGATTGTATTCCGGTCCGGAGCGGAAATATAAATCATCCGTACTTCAGAACTAAATCATCCGTATATAAATAATAATTCCCCGTATATGTCGGAGAACAGTTCCGTATGAACATCTACGTTCATACACAACAAAAGAAACCGGGCAATGCCCCACAGGTTTAACACCAGCAGAGATAACTTGCCGGTCAAAAAAAAGAGCCCATGAAATCTCATGAGCCCTTTGTATAGAAATCAAAAAACGAATTTACGAAAAGTCGTTCTTATTTATTTTCTACTACGAAAAGAGTTTGACCGTCTGCATTAAGGAAAGACACTTTACCTTCTTTAGAACCTTCAACAGATCTTACATTATCCAAAGCTTTAAGGAATTCTGATTCAAGTTCCATATCCGGACAAGCCATCATTGTAGTAGCCACCTGAGGGAAACGAATAGCAGAAGCTGCTGAATCCGATAGCTGAATTGCACCAAAAATATTGTTACAACCTGCTTTACCAGAGATACGGTCTTCTTCGAAGTTAAGATCCATATATGGAGCCTCCTGAGTTGGCTGAATAGCTTTACCGTTTAGCTCAACCACAACCCATGATCCGTTTAATGTTTTAGCATCAGTCATTACCTTTTTCTCACCGCAAGAAGACAACGCTACTACAAGAGCAGTTGCCATCATAATCATTGTTTTTTTCATTTCAATTATAGTTTTAGTTATTTGTCCTACACATACATATGTAACGCATACGGGACTTATTAGTTCTTAACGAATTGTTTTATTTGCAAAAAAATGTCCGGCTATCTGATGTAGATAACCGGACAAATATATCGTGTATTCAGAGATTACAGTTTAGCAATCTCTTTAATAACGCTCATAATATCGCCAGCTAATGCTTCAGCTTCTGCCATAGTAGCAGCTTCTGCATAGATACGGATAATTGGCTCAGTGTTTGATTTACGAAGGTGAACCCATTTCTCAGGGAAATCGATTTTCACACCGTCAATATCGTTTACATCAAATTCTGCATAACGATTTTTCACTTCAGCCAAAATAGCATCAACATCAATAGCAGGAGTTAATTCTACTTTTTGTTTTGCAATAAAATAAGGAGGGTATTCAGCTTTCAAAGCAGTTACCGATTTATTTTTGTTTGCCAGATGAGTCAGGAATAATGCGATACCTACCAATGCATCACGTCCGCTGTGACTTGCAGGATAGATAACACCACCGTTTCCTTCACCACCGATAACAGCATGAGTTGCTTTCATTTTTTCCACAACGTTCACCTCACCTACAGCCGATGCATTGTACTCGCAACCGTATTTACGTGTCACGTCGCGCAAAGCACGAGTCGAGCTAAGGTTTGATACCGTATTACCCGGAGTTTTAGACAACACATAGTCAGCAACAGCTACCAGTGTGTACTCTTCTCCAAACATACTTCCATCTTCGCAAATGATAGCCAGACGGTCAACGTCAGGGTCAACAACAAAACCTACATCAGCTTTTCCGTCTTTCATCAAAGCAGAAATTTCAGTAAGGTGTTCCGGAAGTGGTTCCGGATTGTGAGGGAATTGCCCGTTAGGTTCGCAGTAAAGTTTTTCAACTTTAGCCACTCCCAGAGCATCAAGTAAAGCCGGGATAGCCTCGCCACCAACCGAGTTTACACAGTCAATAGCTACTTTAAATCCAGCATTACGGATAGCATCCACATCTACTAAATCCAACGCCAAAACACTTTCAATGTGTTTTTGTGTATATGAATGATCTACAGTTTCTTTTCCAAGAGCATCTACTTCTGCGAAATCGAAATCCTCTGATTCAGCAAGAGCCAGAATTTCCTGACCTTCCACTGCATTCAGGAACTCTCCTTTTTCGTTCAGAAGTTTCAATGCGTTCCATTGTTTCGGATTATGACTTGCTGTCAGGATAATACCTCCGCAAGCTTTCTCCATTGCTACAGCCAATTCTGTTGTAGGAGTAGTTGCCAGTCCGATGTTAATCACATCAAAGCCCATTCCCATTAATGTTCCAATCACAATGTGCTGAACCATTTCACCTGAAATACGAGCATCACGACCTACAACGATTTTGTTAGAATCTACTTTAGTAGTCTTACGAATAAAAGTTGCATAAGCAGCTGTAAACTTAACAATATCCAGCGGATTTAATCCTTCACCGGCTTTTCCACCGATAGTACCGCGGATTCCGGATATAGACTTAATAAGTGTCATAGTTTTTTATCTTAAAAAATTTGGGTGTATTCTAAGTTTTTGTAGAATAATGGAATTACAGATTGTTGCTGATCTGTCAGACCGGATTTTGAACCGATAATCATTTTTACCTGCGCCCCGATACCCAGGTCCGGAAGAGGCAAAGCCCATCCTAAGCAACCACCTGAAGTTGTAAAAGGGTACTTATTCACAAACTGGTAAGGCTCATGACCACCGAAGATATTGCCACTAAAGAAAATCGTATGATCCTTTATATTAATAGCTTCAGCCGTACGTAAAAATACTTTTCCACCTTCTTTCGATCTGGTTGTATCACCAAAGTTCACAATATTAATGTAAACCTCATATACATCAGCATCTTTATATCTTTGAAATTTATAATAGTCCTTTGGTCCGAATTTTTCCGGCATCACATCGTGAATAACCAGCGAGCTATCTCTAATAAATTTTTTAATTGCATCCTTTTCTTCTTTCAGCAATTCAGAGTAACTTTTGGTTTTACTGCACGAAGATGCCAAAATGATCCCCACAAGAAAAAGCGAGACAAAATAGAATAATTTTCTCATCAGTATTGCGTTTAGCTAATTATAACATTCAATTATTTAGAAATAAAATCTTTTACCACTCTCTTGAAAAGTTCCACTGCTTCATCCATCGTTCCGTACCAGCTTCCTCCGGCTGCATTCTTATGTCCGCCACCGTTGAAATACTGACCTGAAAGCTTATTTACAGCAATATTGCCGATTGAGCGAAGCGAAACTTTTATTTTGTTGCTTTGTTTGTCCTCTTTAAAAAACACCGAACAATTAATCCCTTTAATATCAAGAGGCATATTTACAAGCCCCTCTGTATCGCCTTTTTTAGTATTGAATTGTTGTTGTTCTGCTTCAGTAAGTGTGATAACAGCAGCCTGTAGCTCAGGAAACACCTGCATTTTTTCATACAACACGAATCCTCTCAGACGCATTCTGTCTAACGATTCATTCTGATAAACACGCTGTACGATTTCATCCTTATTTATACCTTTCTTGATTAACTCTGCTATGATATAATAGATTTCCGGAGAATCGGAGTTATAAGAGAAACGTCCGGTATCTGTCATCATAGCCGTATAAATAGCTTCAGCACATTCTTTGTTTATCTCATCGAAATGGCCCATGCGACAGATCAGACGAAAAACAACCTCGCCTGTCGCACACATAGAAGGATATGATATAGACACATCAAAATCCTCTGCCGGATCCAGATGATGATCTATCAAAATCTTTTTAGCTGCAGATTTCTGAAGTAATTCACCTAAAGCCTCTCCTACCCGATGGTGAGAATTAAAATCCATACATAAAATCAATTCCGCGGCCTCAATAGCTTCATGCGCATATTGTGGATATTTGTCGTATACGAGAATATCCCCGCACCCTTTAAGCCATCCCAGAAAATCAGGAAAAGCATCCGGAACGATTATTTGTACATCTTTCTCTAACTCAAGTAAGAAGTGATACATGGCAAGCGAAGATCCTATAGCATCGCCATCAGGAGACTGATGCGTTACTATTACGATCTTATCATATTTATTGATAGCTTTTTTTGCCTGCTGTATCTTAGTTTCGTCAATTATCTTACTAATCATATCTACATCATTATATTGTGACAAAAGTAAGAAAATATCCTGTTTATCACACCTTTTTTCTGATTTTGCCCCAAAAAAAAGTAAATATTAAGTAGCCTTCAGCGATATTCTGATTGCATTCCGAATTTGAACAGCCTCCTCTTTATCTTCCTTTAACAAAGATATTACAAAATTCAGATATGACTCTTTCGAACTGAGTCCGCAGAGCTGAAAGACTTTACTGCGGGGCAGTAATCCTTTTTGATTGTATACGCGAAGAACAGACATATAATCCTCTGTTTTCACATAATCTGAAAACTCTTTCATCAATGCTTCATAAATACCCTTTGTATCGAAACCGGCTGTCAGGTTTTTAATATGATCCTCCAGTTCTTCTATATCTGTCACCTTACGGTCTATCATCAGTTCAAGTGTCCGGCGGACACGATGCCGGGTATGCAAAAGAGCCTGCACCGTAAGTTCCTCCTCAAAGAGTTTAATCACAGTTCTTTTCACCTCAGCAAAAACCAGCTCTTCGGGCTTCATCATCCGTCTTGCAACAGCTTTAATCAACGGTTCCAGCATCAGCAGATTTTCAACTTCGGCCACATCCGGAACTAAAATATTATTTCGTTGCAGATACTCCACCTCATCATCCGTCCGCCTGTCCCGGTCTACAATCCCAAACACATTAAAAAGATGAAATTTAGGCTGCTCTCTGAATGCTTTGGTTGTTTCGATTACTTTCGCGCATCCGCCTAACGGCCGTACGGTATAGTCTTTAAAGATCAGCGGATAGAGTTTACTGTCAATACTATTCTGATCCGTACCCTCGATAAACAGTATCGGCTTACGGCTTCCGAGCATTTCCAGATAGATTTCTTCAGGAATATTATCAAAAGATGCTATCACGCCATAATCCCAGACTCTCCGGTCAAAGTCGATCAGTTTAATCCAGAACTTCTGACTGTTTACGCGCGACATAGCAAACTCAATATTATGTGTAAGATACACAAATGAGCAGTCCGGACGCACCTGTTCCAGTTCATCCCACAGTGCCGACATCTGATTCTTCACAATGTGTAACTCCGGCTCATCTACAACAGCGACCGCATCGGACGGAAGAAGTATAACCGAACCGAGCAAATAAAAAATAATCTTTTCACTATCGCTCATCCGCAGTATATCGTAAGGAGAATTATCATAAACAGTCTGAACTTTCAGCTGCCCGTTTTCGATAATCAGCTTACTGTATGGAAGGAGTTTACTCCATATCTTACGAAGTTTATCCAGACTCGTCTCCTGTGTATGCTCAACAAGCTCTCCCTCTTTGTATCGTTGTCTGAAACGAATAGAGGTCTTTATCTCCTCATCCATCAGCACAAGAATGAGACGCTCAAATTCTGACAAATGAGCATTATCTCTCATCAAAGATCCTTTATAGGTAAGCTTTGATTCCCGCGAAGGCAAAAAGAAGTACAATGAATTGAGAGCAGAAATCCGGACGGCCTGCTTGTTTCGTTTAATAATTTCAGTACCGAATTTACTTTTACCCGATCCGTTTGCACCCATCACGACAAGTGTTGAGTAACCATCCAGTACGGAGGCTGATAATTCATCCTGAGCTTTTGGGAGTATTAATTTCATGATAAAGAGTATTTATAGAGCTATTTTACAAAAAAACCGGGAGAAACGATAAGTATCAGTTATCATTCTCACCCGGCTCTGTATTTTATTTATTTTGAATCTCTGTTAGTCAGATATTTCAAGAATTGTGTTCTTTCGTAATAGTTCGGATCGGGTATGTCTTTCGTGTTTAATTTACCTTTAAACTCACCGATTGTTTTAAATCCGTGTTTCTGCATCCACTCTTCCAGACATACAGTCATTTGATGAATGACATCATTGCCATGTTCGTAAATAGCAGAACACAACTGCACACCAGTTGCTCCTGAGAGAATTACCTTAACAGCATCTTCCCATTCCAAAACACCTGTAGAAGCTGCAATGTCCATATTAGATATCTTTCCGGACACAATACCTGTCCAGCGAATTACTTTGCTTACATCTCCCTTATGACTGAATATTGAACCTACACTCATCTCCAGAGTATTGATATTAATATCCACCGGATAGAAGCGGTTAAACAAGACAACAGCTTTCGCTCCAGCACCTTTTAAGGATTCAACCAGATAAACCAGATTATCATGATTTTCTCCGATTTTCACAATAACGGGAATATTGATTCGCGTAACCACTTCACGCACAATTGCCACATGTGCAGCCACAGCATCAATCGGTTGTTTCCCCGTATCCAGCAAAGAGATGTTTAGTTCCAGGGCTTTCGCTCCTGCTTTCTCTATCGCCTCTGCAAACTCCACCCATCTTCCGTTACGGTAACAGTTCACACTCGCGATAACCGGAATAGAGCAAGCCTCCGCAACTTGTCCTACAAAGCTGGTATAAGCATCCATCCTTTCGGATTGAACATATTGTCTGATATAATCCTCAGCTTCGGGATAATCATTATTTTTTAAATATTCTGTAGACAGGATATCCATCTGCTCTTCAAAAAGAGACTTCAAAACTATAGCTCCTGCACCTGCCTGATCCAGAGCCTTACATTTACCTACTGTATTTGTAAGTCCTGAGCTACTGACAATAAATGGGTTGCGCAATTGCAATCCCGCATAAGTTACCTGTAAATTGACCATGGTAGTTTCATATTTAAGATACGAATATCTTGATTAGTAATTTCGGACTCCGAAAATTGAACTTCCTATCCTAACCAAAGTACTTCCTTCTTCAATTGCTATCGGATAATCATCCGACATCCCCATTGAGATTTCTTTAAAGTAAGGCTTATCAGAGAAGAATTCTATTTTCAAAGAGTCAAACACGCCTTTCAGTGTACGGAATTCACTGCGAATCTGATTTTCATCTTCACAGAATGTAGCCATTCCCATTACACCTACTATGCGAATATTTTCCATTTGCAAAAACAATTCATTCGTTAAGATAGTTCTGCAATCTTCCAAATCGAGTCCGTACTTTGTATCCTCCTGAGCGATATAAACCTGCAACAGACAATCTATCACACGGTTATTCTTTTCTGCACATCTGTTAATCTCTGAAAGTAATTTCAGCGAATCAACACTATGTATCAGACGCACAAAAGGAGCAATATATTTCACTTTATTCGTTTGCAAATGTCCGATAAAGTGCCACTCTATATCTTTAGGCAAAGCTTCTGCCTTTGCTGTCACTTCCTGTACTTTGCTTTCACCAAATACACGCTGACCTGCGGCATAGGCTTCTTCTACAGAGCTTTGCGGATGAAACTTCGAAACAGCTACCAGACGTACTGAATCCGGTAGTGTTTCATGAAGTTCTTTTATTTTTTTAGTTATTTGGCTCATATTCAGGTCTCGCTTCGTTTTCGTCTGCACTGAAAGGGAAAATATCCATCAAAGGAGTTTCAGACACAGAAGCAATCACATAATCAGCCATTGTACCTTTCATTCCTTTGTCAAGATTAGCTACAGCCTCACGCAGATCACCTGCCTGAATCAACATCATGCATGATGTTTTCTTTTCTGCTCCGCTACGCTCATCAATTGTTACAAACTGTACTTTTGCTTTGAACCAGCGATCACCGGTTTCATCCGTAAAAATCTCACTGATCTTAGCACGTTTAATATCTGATACAGTAAATTCGCCTGAGATAAACGGAGTAACCTCTTTAATGATACGAGCTTCCGCTTCCGTAAATGAAAGAGCATCTACCAGATAGGGTTCTGTTACTTTTTTCAACATTCCGTTCTCCATCGTTTTTTCGTAACGAACCTTACATTCAAACCAATTATTCATAGTTTTATTGTATTTCTCAGTTTTAATTATTAAGTTTATCCTATTATGCAAAGATATAATTTATTCTCAAGAAATTTCATTTCAGATTTATTATTGTTTTACATCAGAAAACAAATCTCTGAGAACCTAAATGAATAATCCTTTGTTATTTTATATCATTCAATTTTAAGTGCTGCTAATATGACAATATATTTTAAAACTCAGGCTGCTATTGACCGGAAAGCCGAAGAGTACAAACAGAACTTCCCGCATTACTCCATCGAATGGGGTACAATTATCTGCGATTGTGGTAAAACGCCGGGTTACACCATTACGGATCCCGGGAATAACAATGAAGTAGTTATTATTCTTGGCTGGTGCGGTTCATGCTACCGCAACTCATCCGAAGAGTTTCGCGGAGAATAACCGGCTAAGCTATAGCGTTTGAAAACTTAAGAGGGTGTGTCAAAAGGTATATTCGCATAAACGAAAACGAATATACGTATAGACTAACCGTAACAAAGGAGGAATTATTTTTTATATAAGGTTGACTTAGTTACGGGATACGGTTGATTTACTTTTCCGATGCGCATCGGAAATACATCCCATGCGCATCGGATTATATTCACATGCGCATCGGAATTATAACGCATGCGCATGCGAATTCTAAAGGATACGGATGAACGAACTAAACCTCTTATATACAGCAATTAATAACCGGTTTATTCTTACGAATATATACGATTAAGAAAGTAAGGATATACGGTTGTTGTTTTTGAAGGGATGGAGATATCAGCCACTATTTATTAGCTCCTTGCAAACGAAAGTTTGCTACTTGCAAAACTTATTTTGCTACTTGCTAATTTCAGTTTGCTACTTGCAAACGGCCCTAATCATGCAGTTGGAAATTTGCTTAAGAGAAATTCGAAATTCTCTTAAGAGAAAATGGAAAACCACTTAAGAGAATCTGCGGAAGCTCTTAACTCTCTTCAGGAAAAACTATACACAGAGTTTTGCGATTTGAATTGCAACCAATTGCAACCGCATAGCTGAAGGGATTGTAAATACTTATTATATAGGGATTTGTGAGGTATTTAAAAGGTTGCAATTGAGGTTGCAAATGGTTGCAATTGATGACGATTGGTTGCAATTGAATTTCTTGAATTGCAACCTGTATCATATTGTTTAACAGTATGTTATATGGGGTTGCAAATGGTTGCAATTGAAATCAGGAAAATTTGTATGCAGGTGTTTTCCCGATGAACCATTTACATAAGTAGGCTAATCCCGGAGATGTTTATTCTTTATTTTATACACAGAGTTTTGAGTTTTGAATCGACACAATCAGCACTTTTTGATTAAACAGATGACTCACAGTTGTATAGGTGTGCTGATTCACCTCAAACGAATCAGCACTGAGAGCTTCAATCAGCACACTTATCAGCACACTTAATATTAACGTATACATCTGATTATCAATCATTAGTAACATTGCGATGCTGATAGTGCTGATAGTGCTGATTGAAAGTCAAACTTTATGTGCGTTATAGGTGATCGGCGG
>JBOFKD010000162.1:0-62858 GCA_051657165.1 Bacteroidales bacterium
CTGATTTCAATTGCAACCAATTGCAACCCTACATAATACACTGTTAAACAATATAATACAGGTTGCAATTCAAGAAATTCAATTGCAACCAATCGTCATCAATTGCAACCATTTGCAACCTCAATTGCAACCATTTAAATACCTCACAAATAGCTATATAATAAGCATTTACAGCTCCTTAAGCTATGCGGTTGCAATTGGTTGCAATTCAAACCGTAAAACTCTGTGTATAGTTTTTTTGAAGAGAGTTAAGAGCTTCCGGAAATTCTCTTAAGTGGTTTTCCATTTTCTCTTAAGAGAATTTCGAATTTCTCTTAAGCAAATTTCCAACGGCATAATCAGGCCCGTTTGCAAGTAGCAAACTGAAATTAGCAAGTAGCAAAATAAGTTTTGCAAGTAGCAAACTTTCGTTTTCAAGTAGCTAATAAATAGTGTCTGATATCTTCATTCCTTCAAAAACAACAACCGTATATCCTTACTTTCTTAATCGTATATATTCGTAAGAATAAACCGGCGATTAATTTCTGTATATAAGAGGTTTAGTTCGTTTAACCGTATCCTTTATAATTCGCATGCGCATGCGTTATAATTCCCATGCGCATGGGATGTATTTCCGATGCGCATCGGAAAAGTAAATCAACCGTATCCCGTAACTAAGTCAGCCTTATATAAAAATAATTCCTCCTTTGTTACGGTTAGTCTATACGTATATTCGTTTTCGTTTATGCGAATATACCTTTTGGCACAACCTCTTATTCTCATTTACGAGAAATATTGATTATTCAAAAACGACTAATAATGTCGGATCTAGTACACGAAATGTAAAACTTGAAGTAATATACAAATCAACTTCTTTAGCTGTCATACTCTGGAATCCTATAGCAAAATCCTGTCCTATAGTCAATTCAAAATTCTCATTATCAATAGGAAGCAAATATGCATTATCAATATAGTTACTAATGATAATTGATATATTCAAATCGTTAGTCATATTTTTGATAAACTCAGAATCCTTCCCAATAAGATTTAGATAACTCCATTTTTCAGAGCTCAGAACTAAAGCATATGGTTTTGGCGAATACGAATTTTTCAGAATTGAAATAGCTTTCATAATATTTCCCAGAGTTTCTTCGTAAGTTTTACCGAAAGCCAGGACTTTATGTTCAGTTGATTTTTTAAGACCTGTAATATCAGCTTCAACCAAACCGTTATATATAACTGATTCTTCAAAACGGGCAGCTTTCTTAACTACTTCATCCAGATTAAAAGTATTGATATCAATAGCTCCGCGGTCAATATTATCGAGCTCCCAGCGATTCATAGTAAAATGAATCCGTTGTTCAACCAATGGCATTACTTTATATACACCAAAAGGAACTTCTGAATCACTGTTGATCTCCATTTTTCCTGTCGGAATAGCTTCAGTCTCTCTGCCTAATGGACCTTTAACAGATAAAAAACGTCTTGCACTTAGATTAGCTTTAATTACATCAGTAGCTCTGCCATCTATAAATTCCCATCCTTCTGCAGATATGGGAGCTAACTCTCTTTTTAAGAAATTCATAATATATCCTCCCTATTATTTAATTTTTCCAATTTTCAGACCTTCCGGAGCTGCACTCTCTTCTTCGTCTTCATGTTCATGAGATAATATATTTCCCTTGCAGAACAGATATTTTTGTAACTGAGGATCCCAGGCTTCAGGCATCTTACGGCGTATCCACTCCAAAATCATAGTTGCATGTTCGATTTCTTCATTCCGGTTGTGCACTAAAATAGCTCTCAATTCCGGATCCATCTCTGTTGCTACTCTCTGGTCGTACCAGTCAACTGCTTCAATTTCCTCAATTAAACTTTTATATGCTCGTGCTCTGTCGCGAGCTTCCTGACTTAAATCCTTTACGGGTTCATGATATTGTTCTTCCATAATTTGAATTTTTAAGTGATTAGAAACAACGTATATTTAACATTTAGAAGATTGAGTTTGTTCGAATTTTTATATTTTGACTGATTATTCAGCAATATACTTTTTAGAGACTAATCATCGTGCCTATATACTGATTATTAGGAATATCTATCCTTTTTAAACCGTATATATTAGTCCGGATTCACCGGCTATTAATCATTGAATACAAATGATTTAGTTTATTTATCAGTATCCTTTACAAATCCGCCCCGGAGCGCTTTATATTCCGCTCCGGAGCGGAAATATAAATCATCCGTATTTCGTAACTAAATCATCCGTATACAATAATTAAATACTCCTTTATTCTCACTAAAATATACGTATATTCATTTCCATTCATAAGAATAGAGATTTATTAATAAGTAACGGTAGAGCTTTTATATACTTTTATTTACATATCCCGCAAAACAGGGCTAATTCTGTTTATTTTACTTTTCTTTAAACCGGATATATAGTATTTTTGTTTTTCTTCTGAAAAGAGCAATTTTTTTGATCATTCACACCATTATTTAAATAATTCATATACATGCGACATATATTTCTAACGTGTATCATATTCTTAATTTCATTTCATTTTTCTAATGCTCAGGAAATTACAGAACCATTATCAGTCTCTGATAGCCTGACAATGAAACCTGAAACACAGAAAAAGAATTTTTTCAAATCCGTTTTCGATTATTTTATGGGTGAACTGGACACTATTTACGTCACACCTAATAAATATGAATTAGCCTTCTTATCTACTTATTATAATAATAATGAGTATTATGATTTGCATAGCACCAGTCCGGAAAAGCAAACACTTCGTTTTACTCACAAACCGCAAAACAAAATCGGGTTTTATATGGGATGGCAGATATTCTTTCTGGGATGGTCATTCAGTGTAGACAAAAACAGAGATCATAATGGCAATAAAAAAACAGGAAGCAGCTTTGAATTAAGTCTTTACAGTGCTAAATTCGGTATTGATATTATGCATTTAAAGACAGGAAACAATTATAGAATACATAAAGCAAAAGGTTTTGGCGAAAATATACCTCCTGACAGAGCTATTGATTTTGATGGTTTTGACGTTAATCTCTCAGGAGTAAATCTTTACTATATTCTGAACAATAAAAGATTTTCTTACCCTGCTGCATACAGTCAGACAAATGTGCAGCGAAGAAGTGCAGGATCAGGCATTGTCGGGTTGTCGCTTTCTACCCACGACTTGTCTTTTGATTATAAAAAGCTTCCGAAAGAGATACTTATCCATCTCAACCCCAATATGCAATTTAACCGGATAAAATATACAAATCTTAGTCTGAGTATGGGCTATTCCTACAATTGGGTTTTTGCACGAAACTTTCTGGCAAATATATCAGCCAGTCCGGTTCTGGCCTATAAGCTATCAAAAGAGACGACTACCGGAGAAGATGCAAAGGGTTTTTTCAATCGCTTTAATGTAGATCTGCTTGTTCGGGCAGGTGTGGTGTATAACAATGGTAAATACTATATAGGTACATCATATTTAAACCGGACTTATGGGTTCAATCAAAAGAACTTCGCACTACATAACGGATTCGGAACTCTTCAGGTATATACTGGATTTAACTTTTATCTCAAAAAGAAATACAGAGATACGGAGCATAAAAAAAGAAGTGTTTTGGCTAACTAATTAACCAAAACACTTCCGGTGACTTACGACTCTGACGTCGGTTTATGCTTCATCAGTGTAAATAATATTTCAAGGCCTCCTGAATTATGACGGCGTGCCGAAATCTCTCCATGATGGAAAAGAACAGCATTTTTTACAATTGCCAGCCCTAGTCCGGTACCGCCCATTTTGCGTGAACGACCTTTATCTACGCGATAAAAACGTTCGAAAATACGGTTCAGATGCTCTTCGCTCACTCCTGTTCCGGAGTCGGAGAAACTAAAATAATAGAAGTGTTTATCTTCTCTGTAGCATTGAATCTGAATTTGAATGTTTTCTCCTGCATAAGCAATCGCATTATCAAGCAAGTTGCGGAAAATGGAGTAAAGCAATGAATGATTACCTTCGATTTCGCAATTCGCAGGGATCATTATATTAAAAGTATCACCCTTTTGCTCCAATGCCTGCATCGAGTCCTTATTTATATCACTCACTAGTGTGTGTATATTAATAGGCTGTAAATCAAACAAAGAGCCGGCTTCATCAAGTCTTGTCAGAACAGATATATCGGCCAGCAAATCACCCAGTCTGGTGGCTTGAACAAAACATCTTTCTAAGAAGAAACGAAGTTTTTCTTCAGGCAGATTTTCTGTTTCCAGACTCGTTTCCAGAGACCCTTTAATACTGCTTACAGGTGTTTTAAGCTCGTGAGATATATTCTGAGTAAGTTGACGTTTTATTCTGTTTTCTTCCTCTTTCTGAGTAATATTACTAATAGATATCTCGAACGTATTATCCTGAAAAATAATGCAGTTAACCTGAAAGGCTTTTCCGTTCTTTGATATTATTCTGGACGAACTGACAAAATCACGGAACTTCTTTTTCTGCTCCTGCTCCAGTTGCTGATCCAGGAATTCAATTACAAAAGCAAATTCATGGACAAACAGGATCTGATCAATTTTATCCAGTTGCACATCTGCAATCAAATCTGCATATTGCTTAAAGAGATTATTGGCAAAAATACATTTCCGCTGATTCGAAAATATAGCTAATCCTTCCTGAGATATCTGTAAATGCTGAAACAGTTTATCGCGTTCGATATAAAGAGCTTCTTTTGTATTTTTCAGCTTCTTGTATATATCTACAATATTACGCGAGATATCGCCAATATCATTATCCGGAAACGTGATATTATAATCTATCTTTTCGTTTCGTTTCGCACGATTAGCAAATTCCTTTAGTCTTGAAATACTTACACCCAGACGATACGAAAAATAAAGTAAGGTGAAGATTACGAATAATGAAAGAGTGATCAGAAAATAGATAAACTGACTGTCTGCTTTCAGAAATGCATCCATAGTTCCATACGGGAGAGCACTTCTTATTATCAGTGTATCAAACTGCTGAGCCGTGTAAAAATACTCTGTCTGCATTGACTTCGAATAACGGATAGAGTGTCCTGATCCTTTTTCCCGGGCAGAAAGCACTTCGGGTCTGTCTGCATGCTTCTCTAAATTATTTACATTTTCAAATTCTGAATCAAAGAGCACCTTTCCGTTTGGCTCAATAATTGAAATTCGAAGATTCGGATAATCCGAAGAATGAACAATAGAATCCAGCTTCTTAGGTAAGAACTCCTCTCCTTTCAACGAATGATAAAGATTCATATTATAGTTTGAAAGGAATGCATTGAGCTCCTTCTCCCGAAAGTTCTTTTCCCTCTGGTATTGAAAAATAAATACGGAGGTCAAAAACAAAAGAAATAAAGATGCTAGTGAAATAAATAATTTTTTATGAAACGGAATTTCAAATTTAAAAATCTTTTTGATCTGCATTATTAAGTTTATACTTGTGACTATTCTTCAAAACAATAACCGTATCCGGCCCGTGTTACAACGTTTTTGCCATATGTTCCAAGCTTTTTACGCAGACGAGTGATATTTACATCAATCGTTCTGTCAAGCACATATACTTCATCACTCCACACTTTAGATAAAATCTCTTCCCGGGAGTAAACATGACCGAAATTACCCATAAGAAGTTTCAGGATTTCGAACTCTTTTTTAGTCAGAGCAACTTCCTCTTCATCTATAAGCAGTTTCTTTTGTTTGATATCCAGCAACATTGTCTGGTAATGAATGACCGTGCTGTTCTTTTTCTCTTCTGCTTCAGTTGTACGTCGTAGTACAGCTTTCACACGTGCAAGTACCTGACGGATAGAGAACGGTTTCGCTATATAATCGTCTGCCCCCAGATTAAACCCTGTAAGCATATCATTTTCAGTATCTTTTGCCGTCAGGAAAATTATAGGCAGTTTCTCTGTACGGGCATCTTTACGAAGCATATTTGCAAATTTAAATCCGGAGATCTCTCCCATCATTACATCCAGCAAAAGTAAGTTATACTGAAGAAGATCTTTGGTCAGTGCTTCTTCTGCAGAATTTGCCGTATGCACGATGTAGCCTTCATTTTCAAGATTAAATTGTAAAATCTCGCACAAGTCCTCTTCGTCATCAACAACCAAAATTTTGTATTTGTTTGTAGGCATAAAATTAGATTATAGTTAGTTAGCAATTCGTTTTAAGCGAAAAACAGAGATTCTGTTTATATTCATGAGCAAATATAATGTGACTTTTTATAATATTGTATGTCAAAGATGTTACATTCTTTATTTTGTCTTATCTATAACATATAAACCATAAACAAGCAATTTTACATTTTCAGATAAAACTCTTTTGTCAGTGCTTTATAATCCTCTGAATAAACATGGCGGTCCAGCTCTATTACCAGATGTTCTTCTGAGCATTGCGCCCCTGTTTTACTAAACTCCCACATGATTCGTTTTATAACACCATCGGTTTTCGGATACACATTGCATTTTCTGATTTGATGCAGACCGCATCCGGATGCTATAGTTTCTATCTCCGATTCTGCATCCGCAGGTAATATAAGAGCAAAACGACCATTATTACTTAATAATTGAACAACACCTTTGAATAGTTGTTGGTAATTTAAAGAGTCTGCATGTCGTGCTGTACTTCTTTTTTTGCAAGGAGCCTGGACTCCGTTCGTAAAATATGGAGGATTTGAAACGATCAGATCATATTTGCTTGAAGCGATTTCTGAAAATTCGGAAAAATCGGCATGATAGACTGACATTCTGTCGCTCCATTCTGATTGTTCGAAATTAGTCTTAGCCTGCAGGTATGCCTGGTGATCAATTTCAACAGAATGGATAGTAGCCTGTGATCTTTGCGCCACCATCAATGAGATTATTCCGCTCCCCGTTCCTATATCTAAAACCCTCTGTATGTTATCTGTAGCACACCATGCACCCAAAAGGACAGCATCCGTACCTACTTTCATAGCACAAAGGTTATGGTACACTTTGAATCGTTTGAATTCGAAAAAGTCAGAAGCCATTATTTGTTTATTTGAATTATTACGCAAATATAAATACCTTTGGCACAAAACTTGTAAAATAATTGAGTTAAGTAAAATAGTCATCCATACAAAAATATTAAAAGACGATGGACATACGTTTAACGGACGATATTGAATCAGATGAAAACCAAGATATATTTATGCCAATCTTCACAGAAATTGAAATTGATTCGAATTTTGATGAATTAGAGGTTGACACGAACAACATACCTTTGTTACCATTACGTAACATGGTTATGTTTCCTACTGTTGCTCTTCCGGTATCAGTAGGTCGTGATAAATCATTACGTTTAATCAAAGAAGCTTACAAAAAAAAGAAACTAATCGGAGTTGTCACTCAGATCAATGAAGAGATTGAAGATCCGGAGTTTAAAGATGTTTATGCAACAGGTGTAATAGCTGAAGTTGTGCGCATTTTTGAATTGCCTGATAAAACAACTACTGTTATTCTTCAGGGTAAGAAGAGATTTGAGCTTCAGTCTGTTCTTTCAACAGAACCGTATCTGACTGGTAGCATCACTTTGCTGGATGATAAAACACCGGATCCGGACGATCAGGAGTTTAAAGCTCTTGTGTCGACAGTAAAGGATATGACCATTAAGATGATAAAATCGCAGTCTGAGCTACCTAAAGAAGCTATTGTTGCGATTAAAAACATCACACACCCGATACATTTGATCAATTTTGTATGCTGTAATATTCCTATTGAAGTATCAGACAAACAAGTTCTTCTTGTATTGAATGATGTTAAGGAGCGTGTATACGATTTGATTAAAATCCTTTCACGTGAGATACAACTGCTTGAGATTAAAAACAACATTCAGTTAAGAGCACGTGAGGAGCTTACTCAGCAGCAAAAAGAATATTTTCTGCAACAGCAGATGAAGAGTATCCAGGAAGAACTGGGTGGAAACATCAATGACCAGGATATCAGAGAATTTCGTTTGAAAGCTGCTGATAAAAAATGGCCCGAAAGTGTTGCTGAAACTTTCCAGAAAGAATTACGCAAACTAGAAAGACTGCATCCTCAATCTCCGGACTACTCGGTTCAGGTGAATTATATTCAAACGATTTTGAATTTGCCCTGGAACACTTATACAAAAGACCGCTTTAGCACGAAGCAGTCTAAGAAGGTTCTGGATAAAGACCATTTTGGTCTTGAGAAAGTAAAAGAACGCATTATTGAATATCTTGCAGTTCTTCAGCTTAAGGGCGATATGAAATCTCCTATTCTTTGTCTTTACGGCCCTCCGGGTGTTGGTAAAACATCTTTGGGTAAATCAATCGCTGAGGCAATGAAACGGAAGTATATCCGTATGTCATTAGGAGGATTAAGTGATGAGGCTGAGATACGTGGGCATCGCCGCACATATATAGGTGCAATGCCCGGTCGTATTATACAGAATCTGATCAAAGCAGGCTCTTCTAATCCTGTATTTATTCTGGACGAAATTGACAAATTAGGTTCAGGTATTAAAGGTGATCCTTCTGCGGCATTACTTGAAGTACTCGATCCGGAACAAAACAATACGTTCCATGATAACTTCCTGGATATTGACTATGATTTATCTCACGTCATGTTTATTGCCACTGCAAATAACATTGCCGACATTCCACGTCCGCTGCTTGACCGTATGGAGATGATCGATGTTAGTGGTTATATCCTTGAAGAAAAGGTTGAAATTGCAAAACGACACCTTATTCCGAAAGAGATGGAGAATCATGGTCTTGTTAAAAACAGCGCTAAATTCCCGAAACCGGTTATCGAAAAAATCATTGATAGCTATACTCGTGAATCTGGTGTACGCGAACTGGATAAAAAAATTGCAAAAATCATGCGTCGTCTTGCATTAAAAGCTATAGATGATCAGGGTGATTTAAAAGGATATACAGTTACTCCTGCCGATATTGAGACATTCCTTGGTATTGAAGAGTACACACGCGATAAATATCAGAATAATGACTATGCCGGTGTGGTTACAGGTTTGGCCTGGACAGCTGTAGGTGGAGAGATTCTCTTTATTGAAAGCAGCTTAAGCAAAGGTAAAGGCGGAAAACTTACTCTTACGGGGAATCTGGGCGATGTAATGAAAGAATCAGCTATGCTTGCTCTGGAATACATTAAATGTCATGCGCAGAAACTAAATATACCTGAGAGTGCTTTCGAAAACTGGAATATACACGTGCATGTACCTGAGGGCGCTATCCCTAAAGATGGACCTTCAGCAGGTATCACCATGGCCACAGCACTTGCTTCTGCCTTTACTCAGAGAAAAGTAAAGAAAGAGCTTGCTATGACCGGAGAGATCACACTGCGTGGAAAAGTTCTTCCTGTTGGCGGTATAAAAGAAAAGATTCTGGCTGCTAAACGCGCAGGAATTAAAGAAATTATTCTTAGTGCTGAAAACAGAAAAAATATTCAGGAAATTAATGATGAATATTTGACAGGACTAACATTCCATTTTGTCTCTGACGTCAGTGAGGTTTTCGAAATTGCGCTTCTGAAAGAAAAAGTAAAAGAGGCATTAGTTATTGAATAAGTAACTATCCTTATTTTAGCATTTAAAAAGCTCAGCTTCAATCTTGAAGTTGAGCTTTTTTACATTTAAATCCTTTACACATACGATTCTATTAAGATTCTTTCCCAATTTAGCGTAAGAAATCTCTGATAACACACTTTTTATATAAAGGATTGGAAGATATGTCGTAGTTTTTTAACAATCTTATTTCGTACTTCAATTAAAAGTAGTACTTTAGTGCACTATTTTATAGGTAGTAAATATTGATAATAATAATTGCAAACATAAATGATTGATCAAGACAGAATTATCAAAATAAACATCGAAGACGAGATGAAAACGGCGTATATCGACTATTCTATGTCGGTTATCGTTTCGCGTGCTCTTCCTGATGTTAGGGACGGTTTTAAACCGGTTCACCGAAGAGTTTTGTTTGGGATGAATGAACTAGGTAATACGGCTGACAAACCATATAAAAAATGTGCGAGAATCGTCGGTGAAGTACTAGGTAAGTATCACCCACATGGTGACTCATCTGTTTACATGGCGCTTGTGCGTATGGCTCAGGACTGGTCTTTGCGCTACACTCTGGTAGACGGACAAGGTAACTTCGGTTCAATCGATGGCGACAGCCCCGCTGCAATGCGTTATACGGAAGCCCGCTTAAGCAAAATAGCGGAAGAAATGCTTCGCGATATTGATAAAGATACTGTAGATTTCCAGCTAAACTTTGACGATACGCTAAAAGAACCTGTAGTTCTTCCTACGCGTATTCCAAACTTGTTAGTAAACGGAGCATCGGGTATTGCCGTTGGTATGGCTACAAATATGCCTCCTCACAATTTATCTGAAGTGATTGATGCTACGATTGCATTAATTGATGACAGATCAATTGAGATTGACGGACTTATGAGATACATTAAAGCTCCTGACTTCCCTACAGGTGCTTATATTTACGGTTATGCAGGTGTAAAAGAAGCTTACGAAACAGGTCGTGGCCGCGTAGTTATGCGTGCTAAGGCTGAAATCGAAATGGATGACCATGGAAGAGAGAAAATCGTTATTTACGAAATTCCATACATGGTTAATAAAGCGGAATTGATCAAAGGCATCGCCGATATGGTGAATGACAAGAAAATTGAAGGTATTTCAAACATCAATGACGAATCTGACCGCCAGGGAATGCGTATTGTAATTGACATTAAGAAAGATGCCAATTCGAATGTCGTTCTTAATACATTATTTAAACAAACAGCTTTACAGTCTTCTTTCAGTGTAAACAATATCGCCCTTATTAAAGGACGTCCTCGTTTATTGAATCTGAAAGACATGATTGAAGCCTTCGTTGAGCACCGCCATGAAGTAGTTATTCGTCGTACGAAATACGAATTGCGTGAGGCTGAAAAACGTGCACATATCCTTGAAGGATTGATTATTGCCGTAAATAATATCGACGAAGTAATTAAGATCATCAAAGAATCTACTACACCGAATGATGCTATTGCTCATTTGATGGAAAGATTCCAGCTTTCAGATATCCAGGCTCGTGCAATCGTAGATATGCGTCTAAGACAATTAACAGGTCTTGAGATGGATAAATTGCGTAAAGAGTACGAAGAAATCAAAGCTTTAATTGATTATTTGAACAGAATCCTTACAGATGATGTTTTATGTATGAACATTATTAAAGATGAGTTACTTGAGGTTAAAGCTAAATATGGCGATGACAGAAAATCGGAGATTGTTTACTCTTCTGAAGAATTCAATCCTGAAGATTTCTATGCAGATGAAGAAATGGTAATTACTATTTCTCATATGGGCTATATTAAACGTACACCTTTAACAGAGTTCAGAGCTCAGAATCGCGGAGGTGTCGGATCTAAAGGTGGCAGCACACGTGACGAAGACTTTATTGAATACATCTACCCTGCTTCAATGCATAATACGATGTTATTCTTTACTCAAAAAGGAAAATGTTACTGGCTGAAAGTTTATGAAATACCTGAGGGTAATAAGAATGCAAAAGGAAGAGCTATTCAGAATCTGTTAAATATTGACAGTGACGACCGTGTAAACGCGTTTATTCGTGTTAAAGGTCTTCAGGATCCTGAATTTAACAGCAATCACTATCTGCTATTCTGTACTAAACAAGGTGTTATCAAGAAAACGCTTCTTGAAGCTTATTCCCGTCCACGTCAGAACGGTGTTAATGCAATCACTCTTCGCGAAGATGATCAGGTTATACAGGTTCGTCTGACAAATGGTAATCACGAAGTAATCTTAGCAAACCGTAATGGTAGAGCTATCAGATTCCACGAAAAAGCAGTGCGTGATATGGGTCGTACAGCAACTGGTGTTCGCGGTATTTCACTAGACGATGAACAGGATGAAGTAATCGGAATGATTACATTCGAAAGTCTTGACGCAGTTGAGGTTAACGAAATAACTACTGTAGATATCGATATTGAAAACGATGCAGTTGAAGCTGAAGTGATCACAGAAGTTGAATTCGACGCAGAAAGCGATAATGATACAGAAACAGTAGATCAATATTCAGAGACAATTATGGTTGTTTCAGAGCAAGGTTACGGTAAAAGAAGTAATATCAGTGACTACCGCAGAACAAATCGTGGTGGTAAAGGTGTGAAAACCATGAGTATTACTGACAAAACTGGTAAACTTGTTGCCATTAAAAATGTAACTGACGATAATGACCTGATGATTATCAATAAATCAGGTATTACTATTCGCCTTAAAGTTGCAGAAGTTCGTATTATGGGACGTGCAACTCAGGGTGTCAGACTAATTAATCTTGGCAAACGAAATGACGAAATTGCATCAGTATGTAAAGTTATGACAGACATTGATGAAGAAGAAATCATCGAATCAGCAGAACTAACTGATGTAACTTTAACGGAAGAAATGAATACAAATGAAACATCTGATGATTCAAACAATTCGGCAAACGAAAATGAATCTAACGATGAAAGTCAAATGTCATTATTCTAATAAACACAATTAATAGATCTATGAAAAAAGTATCCTTGTTGGCTGCTCTTTGCCTTGTAGCAAGTATTAGCTTTGCTCAAAAAAAGAATGTTAACTCTGCTTTGTCTGAAGCAAATGCTGAAAAACCAAAATTTGGTGAAGCAATAAAGCTTATTGACGAAGCTATGACAAATCCTGAAACTGAAAAAGATGCAAAAACTTACTATGTTGCAGGTTATGTTCAACTAAAACAATTTGAAGCTGAGAGAAATAAAACTCTTCTTCAACAAAAAGCAAATGATGCAGTAATGTACAATTCTCTTTTATCTATGTACAACTACTACAACAAAGCTTATGATTTGGATCAGATTCCTGATGAAAAAGGAAGAGTTAAGCCTAAGTATGTTAAGAAAATGACTTCTGATTTATCTGCTAACTACACTAGCTTTATCAATGGTGGTGTTTATTACAATGATCAGAAAGATTATAAGAAAGCATATGATTTCTTCAATACATATACAGAGCTTCCAAATAATCCAATGTTGAAAGAAATCAACTGGGCACAAGATACTTTGATGAAAGATATTAAGTATTATGCTTGTTTGATGGCTCTAAACTGTGATGATTCACAATTAGCTATTTCTACTCTTGAGCGTTTCAAAAACGATGATTATAAATCAAACGAACTTTATCAGTTCCTTTGTCTTGAGTATGAAAAACTTAAGGATACTACTAAATTAGTTTCTACTTTGGAAGAAGGTGCTAAGAAGTTCCCTACTGAACCTTACTTCATCCAAAATCTTATTAATCTTTTGATTAAACAAGGTAACCTGAAAGGTGCTATTTCTTACTTGGACGAAGCAATCAAACTTGATCCGAACAACGCTAATTACTATAATGTGAAAGGTGTAATTCTTGAAGATCAAAAAGATTATACAGGTGCTATCGCTGAATTTGAAAAAGCTGAAAAACTTGATCCGAACAATGCTGAAACTTACAACAACATTGGACGTATCTATTACAACCAGGCAGTAGCTAAAGATGAGGAAGTTTCTCAAATTAAAGACAACAAAAAGTATGAGACTGAAAAAGCTCAACTTCGTCCAATGTTTGAAAAAGCTATTCCATTCTTCAAAAAAGCTCATGAGCTTAAACCTGAAGAAAGAAGCTACATCATCGTTCTTCGTTCTATTTACTACAAACTTAACATGGGTAAAGAATACGAAGCAATGGAAAAATTACTAAACTAATTTAGAATATTCCATATATAGAAAAGTCTCCTCAAATACGAGGAGACTTTTTTTATTTATACACACCTTTCTAATGCCATTTCCTGAAGCTGTACCTATCAGATGTACAGGTGAAATATTTCATGCGATTCTCAGCGATTAGGAATAATGCATTATGATATATAAATTGCTTTATAAGTATAAATATTGTCATATCAGGCACACAAATATAGCATATAGATATATTCAAAACAGATAATCAATCATATTGATCATTTGTTTCTATACCAAATATTATTCAAAAGATTACTTTTTATCCTGTTTTAAGCATAAAGACATAAAAAAACGCAGAATATCTCGTGCGTAGGGATGTGCAATGAGAAATTCTGCGTTGAGGAAAGAAACTGATTATATTTTATTTTACTTCAATCTGTTTTTTACCAACAGGTGGCAAAGATTCTTTTTTAGGTAAAGTAACTGTTAAAACACCATTCTCGGCTTTTGCTTCAATCTTGTCTCTTTCAATATTATCAGGAAGAATAAGCATTTTTTGAAATTGTGTATAAGCAAATTCTCTTCTCAGATATTTACCCTGCTCATCTTTCTCTTCTTTCTTTTCTTCCTTTTTAACTAAGATTACAAGTTGATTATCATCATTGATAGATACATTGTAATCATCTTTTGTTAATCCGGGTGCTGCTAATTCAACACTAAATTCTTTAGGTGTTTCTTTAATGTTTACAGCCGGCATACTCGGAGCTGCTTTAGCAAGCCATTCATTTTCAAAAAAATCATTAAACACATCTGGTAACCAACCCTGATGTCCTTTTTTTGCTGGTAACATAAATAAATCCTCCTATTTAATTTATAGTTAAGGTTGAAATTTAAGATACGCTCATATTTATGAGTGCATAGACAAAACAAGTTTTCAAGTTAAAATGTTGTATGGTCATTATTCAAAAAGCAATATTTAACGTTGCTTTTTGAATTTATTTTGACGTTCAAATGTGTATTTATGAAAATGCTTTTTGCTACCAAATTTATATTCATTTTAAATTGTAGAAAGTAAATTATCTACTACATTTGACGAGATTTTCATTTATATGTCAAATTAATATGAATAAATTATTTTATTTACCCCTAATTGTCGGTGTTATGGCTACAAGTAGTTGTGCAACACAACAAAAGGAGAAGAAAAACACTGGTATCGATTTAGCGAATCTGGATACAACTATTTCTCCTAACAGTGATTTTTATGATTATGCAACAGGCGGATGGCAAAAGAATAATCCATTAAAACCTGAATTTGCACGTTTCGGAACGTTCGACCAATTACGTGAAAACAACAAAGAGCAATTACGACTTTTAATTGAAGAACTAAGCAATGCTTCTCAGCCAAACGGATCTGTAGCTCAGAAAATTGCAGATTTGTACAAATCAGGTATGGATAGTGTCCGTCTGAACAGCGAAGGCTCTGCCCCTATCAAAGCTGATATTGATCTGATTCAGTCTATTTCTGACAATAAAGAACTAAGTAAAGTACTGGGTAAGATGGCTAAAGATGGTGTTAACCCATTCTTTTTCGTCTATGTAGATGTAGATCCGGGCAATAGTTCAGAGAACCTTATGCAGTTTTATCAGGGTGGTCTGAGCATGGGCGACAGAGATTATTATCTTACTGATGATGAGCATTCTAAAGAAATAAGAGCAGCTTTTGTTGATTATGCAACAAAACTATTTATCCTATCCGGATACAATGAAGCGGATGCTAAAAAAGCAGCTGATATTGTACTGAAAGTTCAGACAGAGTTAGCGAAAAATTCTTACTCTCGTGAAGAATTAAGAAATCCAGTTGCGAATTACAATAAGATGTCTAAAAAAGATTTTGAAGCAAAATTCAAAGGTTTAGACTGGAATGAGTTCTTTGCTGCGGCAAATTTGACAGCTGCACAAGATTTAAGTGTTGGACAGGTTCCTTTTATGCAGGGAATAGACAAAGTTCTTGCCGGACTAACAAATGCTCAACTAAAAGATTATCTGACATTTACTCTTCTTGATGCTTCTGCGGGATATCTGAGTGATGATTTCGAATTAGCTTCTTTTGATTTCTATCAGAAAAAAATGTCAGGTAAACAAGAGCAACAGCCAAGATGGAAACGCTCACTTGAAACGACCAACTCTGCTTTAGGAGAAGCTGTTGGCCAAATGTATGTAGAGAAATACTTCCCTCCTGCTGCTAAAGACAAAATGCTGAAAATGGTAGATAACCTGAAAGTAGCTTTAGGCGAACGCATCAACAACCTGGAATGGATGTCAGATACAACAAAAGCTAAAGCACAGGAAAAACTTGCTGCCTTCATTGTGAAAATCGGATATCCTGATAAATGGAGAGATTATTCAGCGCTGCAAATTGACTCTGCATCAAGCTATTGGGCTAACGTACAGAAGGCTACTGATTTCGAATGGGATTATATGGTGTCTCAGCTTGGAAAACCGGTTGATAAGACAAAATGGCATATGAGCCCTCAGACAGTTAATGCATATTACAATCCAACAACAAACGAAATCTGCTTTCCAGCAGCTATCCTTCAGCCTCCTTTCTTCAACATGGATGCTGATGATGCTGTAAATTATGGTGGTATTGGTGTAGTAATCGGCCACGAGATGACTCATGGTTTTGATGATCAGGGACGTCAGTTCGATAAAAACGGAAATCTTAATGACTGGTGGACAGCTGAAGATGCAACCCGTTTCACAGAAAAGACAAAAGGACTTATTGCGCAATATGACAGTATTGTAGTTTTAGGCGATACGCATGCAAACGGTGAATTTACTCTGGGTGAAAACATTGCCGATCAGGGCGGACTGCAAATTGCTTATCAGGCTTTACAAAAGTCTTTAGCAAATGAAAAGCAAGGACCTGTTGACGGATTCACTCCGGAACAAAGATTCTTCTTATCTTATGCGACCCTTTGGGCAGGAAATATTCGTGACGAAGAAATCTTACGTCTTACAAAACTTGATCCTCACTCTTTAGGAAGATGGAGAGTAAACGGAGCACTACCAAATATTGATGCATTCTATGAAGTATTCAACATTAAAGAAGGTGACAAGATGTTTAAAAAACCTGAAGAAAGAGTCGTAATCTGGTAATTTGATTACACCACATATTAAAACGATTGGATGTTATACAACATATCCAATCGTTTTTTTTATGCTGTTTTGCTATCCATATATATCAATCTTCGCAGTTAAGGCATCTTTTCTCACCTCTGTGTTTACCTATATTAACATCAATAAAAACCGCCTATAATTGTACTTATTACAATAAATAAAGTTTCCTTAGATATACGAATAAGAATTTCGCATTTTACACAGTATAAAAGATATTAATTACTGTTACATCTGCATTTTTAGCTTAATTTTAGAACAGAATTTCAATCTTGATAATCAACCATTTACAAAAACACATATACTCTCCTCCTCCTTACCCCTACTCTGATATGTTAGAAAGTGAGAAACCCCATTTTTTTGATAATACTGCTTATACTACCTTTGCATCGTAATCACAAATCAACCATACTATAATAAAATATGAATATGCCAGATTTCAAACAAGGAAAATGGAACGAATCAATTGACGTTCGTGATTTTGTTGAAAAAAATATTACTCCTTACGAAGGAGATGCTTCTTTCTTAGCAGGACCTACTGAAAGAACAACTAAAATCTGGAACATCTGTAAAGAAGCTCTTAAACAAGAGATCAATAATAACGGTGTACTTGAGATCGACAATAAAACAATCTCTACTATCACTTCTCACAAAGCCGGATACATCGATCAGGAAAACGAAGTAATCGTTGGTCTTCAGACAGACGCTCTTCTTCGCCGCGCGATGAAACCTCTTGGTGGAATCAAAGTTGTAGAGAAAGCTTGTGCTGAGCACGGTCTTGAAGTAGACGAAAGAGTAAAAGATATCTTTTACAACTATCGTAAAACTCACAACGACGGAGTATTCGATGCTTACACTGACGAGATTCGTCTTTACCGCTCACTAGGATTCCTTACTGGTCTTCCTGACAATTACGCTCGTGGCCGTGTAATCGGTGACTACAGACGTATGGCTCTTTATGGTGCTGACCGTTTGATCGAAGCTAAAAAACAGGATCTTCGCGGACTAACAGGACCGATGACTGAAGAAAGAATTCGTCTTCGTGAAGAAGTTGCTGAGCAAATCCGTGCTCTTCAGGCAATGAAAACTATGGGTGAGTACTACGGTCTTGACCTTTCTCGTCCGGCTACATCTGCACAAGAAGCTGTACAGTGGGTATACATGGCTTACCTTGCTGCTGTAAAAGAGCAAGATGGTGCTGCTATGTCACTAGGTAACGTATCTTCATTCCTTGATATCTACATCGAGTACGATTTACAAAAAGGAAATATCGAAGAGTCTTTTGCTCAAGAGCTAATTGACCAGTTCGTTATCAAATTACGTTTGGTTCGTCACCTTCGTATGGACAGCTACAATGAAATCTTCGCTGGTGACCCAACATGGGTAACAGAGGCTATTGGTGGTAACCTGAACGATGGTCGTACAAAAGTTACGAAAACATCTTTCCGTTTCCTTCAGACTCTGTATAACCTGGGACCATCTCCGGAACCAAACATGACAGTTCTTTGGTCTCCTTCTCTTCCTGAAGGATTCAAAAAATTCTGTGCTCAGGTATCTATCGATACATCTTCAGTTCAATACGAAAATGACGATTTGATGCGTGCAACTCGTTGTTCTGATGACTACGGTATTGCTTGTTGTGTATCATTCCAGGAAATCGGAAAACACATCCAGTTCTTCGGTGCACGTACAAACCTTGCTAAAGCATTGTTGCTTGCACTTAACGAAGGCCGTTGCGAATTTACAGGTAAACAAGTAGTTAAAAACGTACCTAAATTAGAAGGTGACGTTCTTGATTACGAAGCTGTAATGAACAACTTCCGTTACGTAATGAAAGAAGTAGCTCGTGTTTACAATGATTCGATGAATATCATCCACTTCATGCACGATAAATACTACTACGAAAAAGCACAGCTTGCTCTTTGTGATACAAATCCTAAGATCAACCTTGCTTATGGAGCAGCAGGTCTTTCAATCGTAGCAGACTCATTATCAGCTATCCGTTATGCGAAAGTTACACCGGTTCGTAACGAAGAAGGATTAACTGTAGATTTCAAAATCGAAGGTGAATTCCCATGCTACGGTAACGATGATGACCGCGTTGACACTATGGCGGTTGAAGTTACTCGCTATTTCAACAATATTTTGAAAGAGCTTCCAACTTACAAAAACGCAGAGCCTACTCTTTCTATCCTTACTATTACATCAAACGTAATGTACGGTAAGAAAACAGGTGCTACTCCTGACGGTCGTGAAAAAGGTATCGCATTCGCTCCGGGTGCTAATCCAATGCACGGACGTGACGAAAAAGGTGCTATTGCTTCTTTGTCATCTGTATCTAAAATTGATTATACATCAGCTCAGGATGGTGTAAGTAACACATTCTCAATCGTTCCGCGTTCTCTTGGTCACACAGACGAAGAAAAATGTGAAAACCTGATTGCAATGATGGATGGTTACTTCTCAAAAGGAGCTCACCACCTGAACGTAAACGTATTGAATAGAGAATTACTTCGCGATGCGATGGAACATCCTGAAAACTATCCACAATTGACTATCCGTGTATCCGGATATGCAGTTAACTTTGTTCGCCTTCGTCGTGAGCAACAGCTGGAAGTTATCTCTCGTAGTTTCTTCGAAAGAATGTAATTCCATTCTAAACCTATTCTATGAATAATAAATTATTTGTACACTCATACGAATCTATGGGGACACACGACGGCCCGGGCTTACGCCTGGTCGTCTTTCTCCAGGGATGCAAATTTAATTGTCTTTACTGTGCCAATCCGGACACCATTCCTATGAAAGGCGGAAAAGAGACTCCTCTCGAAGAGATCATCGCGATGTGTGAAAGCCAGCGTGCATTCTTCGGTAAAAAAGGGGGAATCACAGTAAGTGGCGGTGAACCAACACTTCAGGCAGCCTCTCTGAAAGTTTTATTCAAAGAGCTTAAAAGCAGAGGCTTCCGTACTTGTCTGGATACGAACGGAAATAATTTTAATGATGATGTTAAAGAGCTGCTGGAATATACAGATCTTGTGATGTTAGACATTAAACATATGTTTTCGGCGCAGCACAAAGTAATTACAGGTGTTGTAAATGAGCAGGTTTTGAAGACTGCTCAATATCTGAAAGAACAAAATATACCTATGTGGCTTCGCTACGTTTTGGTTCCGGGATTAAGTGATCAGGAAGAGGCACTAGTCGCTCTTGGCGAACACTTCAAGGATTACGAAAACATCGAACGTCTTGAAATCTTACCTTACCACACGCTAGGTAAGCATAAGTACGAACACATGGGTAGAACATACAAACTTGAAGATACGCCGGCAAATACCGCGGAACAATTGTTCCGTGCAAAGGAGTTGTTAACTCCTTACTTCAAATATGTACAAGTAAACTAACTGATAAAGGTGGGTGCCGGATTTATTCCGGCACCCACCTTCTTTATTATATTACCCTGTATAAGAAGTACCCGAAATTATTGTCTTACCCGGAGTAACGTTCAGTTCGTCAGTATTATCAGGTATATGCGTAGCTTATATAAAAAGCAAATGTATGAATCCTCTCCGGAATACCTGTAAATAATAAGAGATACTCCTTTGATTAATTTTTTTCAAAGGAGGAATAACTTCATTTGCAAGTATGATTAATTTGCAGGTTGTACACCTCCTTCGAAGGAGACGTACGTATCCTTAAAAGGAGATGTACAGCAGGTAAAAAGGAGACGTACGTCTCCTTTTTTACTCATACGGTCGAAAATAATTAATAACCCTTTGAAAATAATTAATCATACGTATTATTCTACTTATTTGCAGTCTCAATTTTCTGCATCATGCGTATCTTATTTCTGAATTACACTACAAGCAAATAGCTTATAAATAAAAGAGACAAAGTTCTTTTATACAGAACTTTGTCTCTCCTATCGTATCTTAAAATTTAGTAGCTCTTACTGCTATTTTTCCTCAAAACGGGCAGTGAAGAATCTTAATTGTTTTGGTTCATATACAAACTTAAGACCTTTTATATCGTTCTTATGTCTGAATAATTTAATGATTCCGTCAGCTACAACGTCCATATGTCTGTATGTATACACACGGCGGGGGATTGTCAGACGTACTGTTTCCAGTTTAGGTTTATGATTCTCCCCGGTTTGTTTGTCGCGACCGGCTGAGACAATACCTCTTTCCATTGTTCTCACACCACATTCTACAAATATGTTTGCAGCCAGACTTTGTGCAGGATAATCTTCCTGAGTCAGGTGCGGACAGAATCTGCGTGCATCTAAGAATACGGCATGTCCGCCTACAGGTTCAATAATCGGAACTCCGGCTTCGCGCAGTCTGTCGCCCAGATAACGCACTTGCTTAATCCGGTGCTCAATATATTCAAACTGCATAGACTCTTTAAGTCCGATTGCCATTGCTTCCATATCTCTTCCGGCCATACCTCCGTACGAAGGCATTCCTTCATAAACGACTACCAGCTCTTTCGCATCCTGAAAGAATTGCTCATCGTTCATACACAGGAATCCACCAATATTTACCAGACAATCTTTCTTGCCACTCATTGTACAACCGTCACCGTAGCTAAACATCTCATGGACAATCTCCTGGATCGTTTTATTTTCATATCCGGGCTCCTGCTCTTTAATGAAGTATGCATTCTCCACACATCTGGTAGCATCAAAGAAGACTTTAATACCATGTTTGGAAGTCAGCTCTCTGACATCGCGCATATTTTTCATTGAAACAGGCTGTCCGCCGGCAAGATTCACAGTCACAGCTAAACATACATAAGCTATATTTTCAGCTCCTTTTTCAAGAATCAGCGATTCTAATTTCTTCAGGTCTATGTTTCCTTTAAACGGAATATCAAGCGCAGCATTGTGAGCATCATCGCAGATAATATCTACAAAGACACCTCCATTTCTTTCCTGGTGATAGCGTGTTGTTGTGAAGTACATATTCCCCGGCACGTATTGTCCCGGTTTAATCGCGATTTGAGAAAGCAGATTCTCTGCACCGCGTCCCTGATGCGTCGGCACCATGTACTTAAATCCGAAAAGTTCTTTCACGGTTTTGTCCAGATGATGGAAGTTTTTACTTCCTGCATAAGCTTCGTCGCCCTGCATCATACCACCCCATTGTTTGTCGCTCATGGCATTTGTTCCGCTGTCGGTAAGCAAGTCAATGTATACATCTTCCGAATCAATCAGGAAAGTATTGTAACCTGCTTTCTTAATTACTTTCTCACGTTCAGAACGGGAGATCATTTTCACTGGCTCAACGCTTTTAATTCTAAACGGTTCAGCCGGATAATTACTCATATCCATATTATTTCAGTATTAGATTATTAACGCGTCTAATATATGTACTTTTTTCTTACAAACAATAAAAAACAAATTAAAAATATAATACTTATTTTCAAACCATCCAGACTCTGCCCTCGCTTATAGAAATAAAAATAGGGCATCAATTGATGCCCTATGCTAAGTTATCTACTTCAAAGATTCCAATTCCCGTACCTCGGATAAAATAAGCAATGCCTTCTCTAAGATTTTCGGATCATCAAGAACTACAATTCCACCATCGGAACCTGGC
Source organism: Bacteroidales bacterium (assembly GCA_051657165.1). Lineage (GTDB taxonomy): Bacteria > Bacteroidota > Bacteroidia > Bacteroidales > UBA7332 > UBA7332. Next base: position 22,557 of record JBOFKD010000162.1, read on the forward strand.
TCAAGATGAACACCTATGCTCTCTCCAAATTCATAGTTATGACCACCGAAGTAATTACGAACCGTATCCACCGGGATGTTTAACTCATCTGCAATTCTGTGAGTACTTCCCGGAGGAAGGCTGTTTTTGATTCGACGAAGCTCGTTGAATGAAATAGTCATGCTCATATCGAAAAAAATTAAAAGGTTAATATTGGTTCAAGAAAGTAGTATTCAAATTTCTTGTCAAACTAAAGTCTGACAACCTTTGAACGCTGTAAACTTATACGATATTTTCTTTACTTCAAAACATTTTTAATCCTATTTTTTAGTGTTATAGGACATATTTATTTTTAAAACAAAATCAATCTTTCGTTGTTGTATTTTGTTCTATCTCTGATGCCATGCCGATTCTCTTTATTTCCGAAAGTCGCCATGTTATCATTATAACAGTTGATCGATAAAAAAAGACGAGACAAAATTCTAAATTATCCTTTTTAACATTAAACGTCTTTGTATTGCGACTCCAGAATTGTTATATTTGAGGATAACCAAAATTATTATTTAACATAGCATATGATAAACCTTGACAACCTGATTGTACATTTGAGCGAATTTTTGTGGACTTATATCCTTATAGCACTTCTTTTAGGAACAGCCCTTTACTTTAGTTTTCGTTTAAAATTCGTTCAGCTGACTCATCTGAAAGAGATGGGCAGACTATTAAGTGAGACGACTAAAAAAGACAAAGAACATAGTGTATCTTCTTTTCAGGCATTTACAATATCACTTGCCTCGCGTGTAGGCACAGGCAATATGGCCGGTGTTGCTGCGGCAATAGCAGTTGGAGGTCCGGGAGCTATATTCTGGATGTGGGTAATATCCATTATCGGTGCAGCTTCAGGATTTGCCGAATCTACTCTTGCTCAGCTATTCAAACGTCCCGGTGAAAACTCATTTATCGGAGGTCCGGCATATTATATGCAATACGGTCTTGGTAAAAGATGGATGGGTATTATATTTTCTATCCTCATAACCATTACGTTTGGTTTGGTCTTTAACTCCGTTCAGTCAAATACGATCTCTTTAGCATTCGAGGGTAGCTTTGGATTAAGTCCTATGATTACTGGTGGAATATTAACGATTCTGACATTATTGGTTATTTTCGGTGGTATTCATCGTATTGCGAAAGTGTCGAGTATCATTGTGCCGGTTATGGCAATTGGTTATATTCTTCTGGCTATGGGTATTGTTTTATTCAACATAACACAGCTACCCGGAGTCATTAAATTAATAGTATCTTCTGCTTTTGGATGGGAACAAGCTGTAGGAGGTGGTGTTGGCATCGCTCTTATGCAAGGAATACGAAGAGGTCTGTTTTCGAATGAAGCCGGTATGGGATCTGCACCGAATGCGGCAGCTACAGCAGATATTTCGCATCCGGTCAAACAGGGACTTATTCAGTCATTAGGCGTTTTCACAGACACATTGATTATTTGTTCTTGTACTGCGTTTATCATCTTATTCTCAGATGCTCATGCGAATAGCGATTTAAATGGGATCGTGCTTACACAGGCAGCTCTTACGAATCAGATCGGGCCTATGGGTGGTTTGTTTATCACTATTGCTATATTCTTTTTTGCATTTAGCTCAATCATCGGAAACTACTACTATGGCGAGACTAACATTCAGTTTATATCTAAAAAACCATCCTGGTTACTTACATATCGTCTTATTGTAGCTGCCATGGTAATGGGAGGATCTCTTTTAAGCCTTACAACTGTATGGAATCTTGCAGATCTGTCTATGGGACTTATGGCTCTGATCAATCTGATAGCTATTCTTCTGCTTGGCAAGTATGTCTACAGAGCCTTACAGGATTATAACCAGCAGCGCAAAGCCGGTATTGACAGTCCGGTCTTCAAGGCATCATCTATGCCTGATATAGCCGATAAGTTGCCTTGCTGGCAAGATGAAGATAACAATGACTGATTCGGTAAGAATAAGCATACAAAAAAGGGAGAAATGACTGAAGTCACTTCTCCCTTTTTTGTATGTATCTGAATTATTTAGTCTGTCCTGTTATCTAAAGGAAAATCGTCAGCATTAATTGTGCCGTTATCACTCTTAAGAACATTACAATCGGATAAACGGTTGCGTATGCTACTGCAGGATAAGTTCCTCCGATATTTGAATTGGCATAGTTAAGAGCCATAGGATTAGACATACTTCCGCAAAGCATTCCGGATACTGACTGTAAATCCATCTTCATAAATTTCAATGCTATAAATCCGACAATAATAACCGGTAATACAGTCAGTAAGAATCCTGTACCTATCCATAAAGCTCCTTCAGGACGGAAAACAGTTTCCATAAATCTACCTCCGGATTCAATACCCAGTCCGGCAAGATAAAGAACAATACCCAGCTGACGCAGCATCAGGTTTGCACTCTGCGTCGTATATGTTACCATTGAGAAGCGAGGACCAAAAGCACCCATCAGAATACCGACAACAATAGGTCCGCCGGCGATACCTAAACGTACCGGTACTACTACACCCGGTATAAATATAGGCAATGATCCCAGCATAAGGCCCAGCAATATTCCTACAAAGATTGCTATCAGATTTGGCTCCTTAAGCCTTGCCAGTGAATTTCCTAATACTTTTTCAACGTTCTCAATAGATTTGCGCTCTCCTACTACAGTGATTTTGTCTCCCATTTGAAGACGAATATCACGACTTGGAAGAAGGTCTATTCCCGAACGGTTAATACGTGTGATATTTACACCGTACAGATTGCGCAGTCTGAGTGATCCCAGAGTTTTTCCGTTTACCTCCTGCTGAGTTACCAGGATACGGCGAGACACCAGTTCGCTGTCAATCTCATTCCAGTCTATATTCTCTTCATTCCAGTTAAGATCTTCCTGTTTTCCGAAAAGAAGCTCCAGCCATTGTGCATCATCTTCTGTTGTCATAACAAGAGCAACTTCGTTAGGAGCAAAAACCGTGTCAGATGTAGGTATTATGACCTTACCTTCTCTCCAGATTCTCGAGATCACAAAGACTTTATGCGAATGTTCCACCACTTCTTTGACAGTTTTACCGAATAGTTGTTTATTCGTTACCTGAAAACTGGTTATAAACATTTTCTTTTCTTTGCGGTCACTGGTAGCGCTGCGCTCAAGACTTTTCGGAAAAACTACTTTCAGAAAAATCAAAGCCAGTATTACACCTACAACACCCATCGGATATGTCACAGCACAACCCAAAGCTATCTCAGCCGAAGGGATGGCCGGATCTACCGAGCGCATATAATCGAGCGTTTGCTGTGCCGCGCCCAGAGCAGGTGTATTTGTCACAGCTCCGGATAGTATTCCCATTAATTCGGCCATCGATATACCAAATGTAAAATGGAAAACAACCGTCATAGCAAGACCGATGATTACTACCAGCGAAGCCAGCATAGTCAGCTTCACGCCTCCTTCTTTCAGAGAAGAGAAGAATCCGGGTCCGACCTGAAGGCCTAATGCATAAACGAAAATAATTAATCCGAAACTTTGTGCAAAACTCAACATCTGGGGATTGGGCTCAAAGCCAAGATGTCCTGCAAGAATTCCGACAAAGAAAACGAATGTAACTCCTAATGATACTCCGGCAATTTTAATCCTGCCCAGGATTAATCCAAGTGCACTTACTGCACAAAACAACAAAACAGATTGAACGACATTCTGAGTTGTAAACAGTGTTTCTAAAAAGTCCATGATTTTTGAATGAGGTGCAAAAGTAAGAAGAAGAGTCTTTACTTCAACTTCTTTCCGATATAAAAATTCATTAATCATCAGATAAACAAAAGAGGTCGTAATAATGTTATTAAGAAAATTCTAATTAAACATTTAAAATCATGGCTATAACTAAAGTTTGGATTGAAGACGGATGTATTGCTTGTTGCAATTGCGAAGAAATTTGTCCCGAAGTATTTGAAGTTACCGATACTTGTCATGTACAGGTTGTACCGGATTTATTAAAATTCGAAGAAGGTATCAAAGATGCCGCAGAAGCTTGTCCTGTTGAGGTTATTAAATATGAATAATCATAACCTCCTTTATGCTGAGAAAGGGAACCTAAAACCGGTATTATCCGATTTATGGTTCCCTTTCTTCTTTATCTTATATTACAAATTAGTCTCTTCTTCCACCTAAGAAAATCATGATATAATAAATCAAAGTAGCCAACGAGCCTAATGCTGCAATAACATAGGTATATGCAGCCCATTTCAGAGCGTCACGTGCTTTGTCATATGTATATGAGTTTGTGATGCCTGCATTTGACAACCACGCCAGTGCTCTCTGACTTGCATTAATCTCCACAGGAAGCGTTACAAAACTAAAAATCGTAGTCAGTGCAAACAAAACTATTCCAAATAGTAATAACTGAGGGAAACTATGAAGTAATAAAATACCCCCTAACAGAATCCATTGTACCCAGGTCGATGCAAAGCTGACAACAGGTACGAGTGCTGAACGCATTTTCAACGGTGCGTAAGACTGCGCATGCTGAACAGCATGACCACACTCGTGTGCTGCTACAGCAGCAGCTGCAATACTATTACTAAAATATACATCGTGGCTCAGATTTACGGTTTTAGTCACAGGGTTATAGTGATCCGATAGCTGACCATCGACCGATTCAATCGTCACATCATAAATTCCATTGTCATGCAACATCTTTTCGGCCACATCGCGACCGGTCATTCCATTATTCGTAGGAATTTTTGAATATTCCGTGAATTTACTTCTTAAACGAGCCTGGATCAACCAGCTCATCAGGGCAAAGCCAATAAAAATAATCCAATACATAGTAGATATTTAAAAGTTTGTTTTTCTTACTTCAATACAAATTACCTGCCAAACTATTCTTTCTTTGATATTTTATGCTTTAGTCTCTTACAATAGTATCTGTTTATCAGAGAAAAAACGGCTGATATTTCTTATATCTGTGATAAAAGTAACAATTTTAGGAATTTTATTTGTGTGAAACAAATGATATTTTACCTTTGTCGTGATTAAAAAGTTCAAACATATGCTATTAGATGTTTTAAATGTAACTAAGAATTACTCAAATCACAGAGCACTGGACAATGTCAGTTTGCATGTCCCTGAAGGAGTAATCTACGGACTTCTGGGTCCGAACGGAGCAGGAAAGACCACTTTAATCAGATTAATTAACCAAATAACAATGCCTGATTCCGGAGAGATCCTTCTCAACGGACAAAAACTTAAAAGACAGGATATTGAGCGTATTGGTTATTTACCGGAAGAACGTGGTTTGTATAAGAAAATGAAAGTAAAGGAGCAGATTATTTATTTTGCTCAGTTAAAAGGAGTAAGCCGCAATGATGCCCGTATTCGTATGAAAGCACTATGTGACCGTTTTGAAATTCCTCATTTACTGGATAAAAAGGTAGATGAACTTTCCAAAGGAATGCAACAAAAAGTGCAAATCATCTGTACACTGCTTCATGAGCCGAAACTTCTGATCTTCGATGAACCATTCAGTGGTTTTGATCCGGTAAATGCTATTCTTCTTAAAAAAGAGATTCATCGCCTGAAGAATCAGGGAGCGACATTCATTTTATCAACACATAATATGAATTCTGTAGAAGAGTTATGCAGCCATATTACGCTGATTAACAAGTCTCATGTCGTTTTAGATGGTGCAGTAGATGAAATTCGTCATGCAAATAAATCGGACATTTTGTCTGTAACAGTAGATAAACTGCCTGACAATTTTGCGAATGGACAGATTCAGATTATTGATTCGAAACAACGTATGGGCAAACACATCTTCCGAATCCGAAAATCAGAAGATATAAGTAACCGGGAGATTCTTGCTGAAATAGCGTCTGTTTCTGAAATTTATGGATTCCAGGAAGAAATGCCAAGTATGGAAGAGATTTTTGTAAAAACGGTATCTCACAAAGAGGAAGGAGCTGGTCATGAGTAAAATAGGTTTGGTTATTCAGCGTGAATATACGGCTAAAGTAAGAAATAAGACTTTTCTTTTACTTACATTTCTTATGCCGCTTTTCTTTATAGCGATGGTTGCAATTCCTTTATGGCTTTCTACTTTTAAGAGTTCAGATGTTCAGCGAATAGGTATTGTCGATCACACATCTCTTTACAGTGATGTCCTGAAAGATACAGATAAATATAAGTTTATAGTCTTAGATAATGGCACAACCGATTTAAACGCTTTTCCTGCGGATGGCGATACAGTAAATAAATACAATTCATATCTGATCATTGATGCACCTATCACGAAAGAGGACAACAAACTAACATTTATATCCGATAAACAGATTAGTTCTGATCTGCGCAAATATGTAGAGAATAATTTCGAATCCTACATCTATGATCAGCGTCTCAATTCCAGTGGAGTTGATAATATTAAAGAGATAATTGCTAATTCTAAAATTCAGATTGACGTTAATACGCTAAAGAAAAATGCGGAAGGCGAAGAAATACAAAGCTCCGGTGAGTTTGCTTCCGGAATAGGTATGGCAATCACGCTTATTATTTATATGTTTATCTTCTTCTATGGCGCTCAGGTAATGAATAGTGTAGTAGAAGAAAAAAGCAACCGGATTGTAGAGATTCTTATTTCATCCGTTTCACCGATGGATCTGATGATGGGTAAAATTCTGGCGGTAGCTTTAGTCGGACTTACTCAGATGATCATCTGGATTATTATGATTGGTGGAGCATTGACTTATTTTGGACTGGCAGCTTCTGCATTCGGTTCTGCCGAGGCTGTTACCGCTGCCCCGGAGACTAACGAAATGTTTGGTGAAGTAATGAGCTTGCTCAAAAGCTTTAACTGGGGATTGATACTGTCTATGTTCATCATCTATTTCATTGGTGGATATCTTATCTATTCCTCTCTCTTTGCCGCAGTCGGAGCAGCTGTAGACAATCAGGCTGACACTCAGCAGTTCATGCTGCCAATTACTGTACCTATCGTATTCGGACTCTATGCCGGTATATATAGTGTGGAAAACCCGGACGGACCTCTGGCTTTCTGGTGCTCTATGATACCTCTTACCTCACCTATTGTAATGATGGTAAGACTGCCGTATGATGTACCGGTGTGGGAAATTATAGTAAGTCTGATAATTCTCTTCGGTAGTTTTATCGGTATTGTATATATTGCATCGCGTATTTACAGAGTAGGTATTCTGATGTATGGAAAGAAGACTTCTTACAAAGATCTCTGGAAGTGGATCAGACAATAATAAATACACAGAGGATGATCAGACTGATCATCCTCTTCTTTTTAATGAATACAATTGTATGAAGCAAGAAATTAAATTACCTCAGACAGGGTTGGTGCTGGAAGGTGGAGGAATGAGAGGTACATTTACAGCAGGAGTATTGGATATGTTCCTGGAAAATAATATTTCTTTCCCTTATGTAATAGGTGTGTCTGCCGGTGCGTGTAATGCTCTTTCCTATATATCCGGACAAAAGGGCCGTACGCGGACTATCAATATAGATATGTTGAAAAAATACCGTTACATAGGCTTTAAGCAGTATCTTAAACACGGAAGCTGGATCGATTTGAACCTTCTCTTTAATATATTTCCGTATAAGGAAGTTCCCTACGATTTTGATGCAGCCTTTTCTAATCCGGCGATCTTTGAGATGGTTACAACGAATTGCATTACGGGCAAAGCTGAGTATTTATCTGAATCAACGGATAAGGACCGGCTGATAGCTATCTGCAAAGCATCCAGTAGCCTTCCTTTTATAAGCAAACCGGTATTGGTAGATCAGACGCCTATGCTAGATGGAGGACTAAGCAATTCTATTCCTTTAGACAGAGCCATAAGTCAGGGATATACCTCGAATGTAGTTGTTCTTACCCGGGAGAAAGGTTACCGCAAAGAGGTTAAAAACATTCATTTTCCGGGATTTATTTACAAAGATTATCCGGCTATAAAACGCTGTTTAAATGAGCGGGCAGAACAATACAACCGGACACTTGACCTGATAGAACGGTTAGAGGACGAGAAAAAGATCATTGTTATACGTCCTTTCACGGACCTGAAGATCGGACGTACAGAGAAAGATGAAAACAAATTAAAAGCTTTATATAATCATGGATTAGAAGCTGCACGTATTTTCTGCAATAGCTACAAAATCGTTTAATAAAAAAAGAGTCATTTCAGGTTCTGTCCTGAAATGACTCTTTTTTTATTTACCTCAGCCCGCTTAAAAGTCAGGCATAGATTTCACTATCTGATCAGATAATTATTCTTTTACGTTCGGAAGTTGCAATCCGTACTGTTTACGTGCATCTTCTTTTTTCAGCAAGTAAGCAAAGAAAATAGATAAAAGACCTAATGAAGCAAAGATGATCATAGGAATCGTATAATCATAAGAAACACGTGTTGCAACCTGATCACCTATTACTTCGGTAATTTCACTCGTTACTGATTGATTATCCACGATACAATACTGATCAAGCACTTTACCAATCAGATAAGGAATACCCATTAAGCCCCAGTTCTGAATCCAGAAAATCAATGCGTAAGCTGTACCCAGCTTGCTTTCCGGAATGATCTTTGGAACAGAAGGCCACATTGCTGAAGGTACTAATGAGAAGGCCACACCTAATATAAGCATTAAAGCCAGAGCAATCACCCAGTTATTCAGGAATGGAATCGCAAACATAGCATGAACAAATACAATCAGAAATGCTCCCAGCATCATAATAGAAGCTCCTTTACCTTTACGATCATACAAGTTACCAAAGAAAGGTGTTAACAGGATTGTCCCAAAAGGTAGTAATGAAGGAATAACACCTGATAACTCTTCTGAAACATGGAATTTATTGAACATCAAATCCGGTGCATATTTCAAGAAAGGAAATACAGCCGAATAGAATAATACACAAAGAATGGCAATATACCAGAATCCTTTAATTCTGATAATATCCAGGATGTCTGAAAAACGGAATGGTTCTTCCGGCTCTTCCGAATCTTTTACTTCCTGATCGCGACGGTTATCCATTACAACGAAGACGATGAATGAAATAAATCCGACACAAAGAAGCAATAATCCCATCAGGATAGGCATACTGATTGATTTATTGAATGCTTCTGCTAAAAGAGGCGTTACACCTAAAGCTAAAGCTGTACCAATACGGGCACTTGCCATTTCCAGTCCCATAGCCAGAGCAAGCTCTTTGCCTTTAAACCATTTTACAATGATTTTAGAAACAGTAATACCGGCAATTTCTATACCGACACCAAATATAGCGTATCCGACAGATGCAAAAATAACTTGTCGTCCCAATACATTTCCAAAGATCGTAATCGTTTCACCCGGAACTAAAGAAGAGATAGCCCAATATTTAATCCCGATACCTGCAAGCATGATTACTAAAGCCATCAGTCCTGTGAAGCGAACACCCATCTTATCAAGGATCATTCCCCCGAAGATCAGCATTAATAAGAATACGTTAAACCATCCGTATGCGCTGGTGAAAAATCCATAATCACTACTATCCCAGCCTAAACCTCCCATTTCAACAGGAAGTTGCAAAAGTGGTTTTAGCGGAGCCATCACATCTGTTAAGAAATAACCGCAAAGCATTGTGAAAGACACAAGCGCTAAAACAGACCAACGAGCCGTTTTCGACTCGCTCAACTTCAATTTGATTTTCTCTGTCATTTGTTTTTATGTTAAATAATTGATTTGTGTTTTCCTGAATTACAAAAATCTAAATAATTATTTGAATATGCGCTATTGAAAAGCAATTTAATACACAATTGTTACATTTTTTCTCTAAATACTCCAATAAAACTAAAGTATATGGTATAATTATGCCTGCATATTTGTAAATATCAAATGCATCAGTTCTTTGCAAAACTAAATTGAAATTGATTCATTCCGCTAATTCTGCTCCCAATACGCATCAAGAGGGCGGATCAATCTTAGTATTGATCCGCCCTCTTAATATATCCGGCGAGTTATGAAAAAGGCAATTTTTCATTTCCTTCGTATGGTAATATTCTTGCAGGTATTCCGACAGCTGTTGCTCCTTGCGGAACAGCCTTCAGAACGACGCTGTTCGCTCCGATCCTGCTATTGTCTCCGATTTGTATATTTCCGAGCACTTTAGCACCCGCACCTACTACAACATTGTTTCCTATAGATGGATGTCTTTTCCCGGTTTCATGCCCGGTTCCGCCAAGAGTTACTCCATGAAAAATCATGACATCATCACCAATAACAGTTGTTTCGCCAATCACTACTCCCATTCCATGATCTACAAAAAACCTTTTACCAATTGTAGCACCCGGATGTATTTCTATTCCTGTGAGAAATCGTCCTGTCTGGGAGAAGAGGCGAGCCAGAAAATAGGCATGCCATTTATACAACCTGTGAGCAGTACGATGGAATAGCAGAATCTGGAAAGAGGGATAGAGGAGCAATTCAAAAATGCTTTTGATTGACGGATCACGCCATTTCACATATTTATAATAGTCTGTAAGACTTTTCAGCATAACATTTTTAATTAACCATTAAACACTCCCATCGAAAGATATTTATCTCCGCTATCCGGAGCTATAACAACGATTTTATGGCCTTTACCAATACGTTTTGCCAGCTTTACAGCAGCAAAGATTGCCGCTCCGGATGAAATCCCCACGAATAAACCTTCTTCACGTGCCAGACGACGCGTTGCATCAAATGCTTCTTCGTCCGAAACATCCGTTACAATGTCCACTACTTTCGGATCATAGTTTCCCGGAACAAAACCAGCTCCGATACCCTGTATCTTATGTGGTGAGTGTACTCCACCTCTGAGTAATGGAGAAGATAATGGTTCTACTGCATTGATTATAATTGATGGGTTTAATTCCTTCAGACGCTTCCCGACTCCTGAAATAGTACCTCCTGTGCCTACTCCGGCAACAAAAGCATCAATATCGGGCATTTCCCGAAGAATTTCACAGGCTGTTGTTTCGTAATGGCTGTGCGGATTAGCCTGGTTGTCAAACTGCATGGGCATAAACCAATTATTCTCGGCTGCCAGTTCCTTTGCCTTTTCGATAGCACCATTCATACCTTTAGCACCTTCCGTAAGAATAATTTCAGCTCCGTATGCAGCCATTACCATCCGGCGTTCAACACTCATTGTCTCTGGCATTACTACGATCATACGGTAGCCTTTGACAGCAGCAATCATAGCCAGTCCAATCCCGGTATTTCCACTTGTAGGTTCAATGATAGTACCTCCCGGTTTCAATAAATCCTGTTGCTCGGCTGCATCAATAATAAATAATGCAGCACGGTCTTTCACACTTCCTCCCGGGTTATTCTTTTCCAGTTTTACATATACTTCAGCATCCTCTGCGGACGTCATACGATTCAAACGAACCATAGGAGTATTGCCTATTAGCTCTATAACATTATTATAAATCATAGTTTAATGGTTTAGATGACAGATTCAGAACAATATCACCTCTGACAGTGTTTCTGAAAGTGCAAATGTAGTAAAATCAGGAAATCAAAGATAAATTCTCTTTGCTTTTAATTTCTTTCATATTTTACCGTAATTTGTTTAATATTGCATCCTATAAAATAAACATACACAAAAATCACACTATTTAATCTGATATAGCATATATGAAGGTCTTGAAATTTGGCGGTACTTCCGTCGGTTCTGTAGAAAGCATTCTTAACGTAAAGAAAATCGTAGAGTCACGGAATGAGCCTGTTATCGTAGTTGTATCTGCTCTTGGAGGAATAACCGATCAGTTAATCCGCACTGCTCAGATGGCAAAGGCAGGTAAAGCCGAATATATTCTTGACTACAACTCTATGCTTACCAGACATATCGAAATGATTGATTCTGTTGTTGATGAATGTAAGCGAGAGGATCTGAAAAAAGATGTATTTATTCTTTTTGACGAGCTGGGCAATATCTTTAAAGGAGTATACCTTATCAAAGATCTTTCAGCCAAAACAAATGATACCATCCTGAGTTATGGCGAACGCTTATCATCTTTAATCATAAGCCGAATTATCGACAATGCCGTTCTCTTTGATTCACGTAAATTTATTAAGACTCGCAATCAGCACAACAAACATATCTGTGATCTGGAGATTACCGGCAAGAATATCAAAGAGTATTTCGGTGTCCTTCCTCAGGTTTCTCTTGTTCCGGGTTTTATAGCTTCAGATGTATCATCGGGAGACATCACGAACTTAGGGCGTGGAGGCTCTGATTATACAGCCTCTATCCTTGCAGCTACTCTGGATGCCGAACTTCTGGAAATATGGACAGATGTAGACGGCTTTATGACTGCTGATCCTCGTGTTATTTCTAATGCTTACGTCATTGAACAACTGTCTTTTGGTGAGGCTATGGAGTTGTGCAACTTTGGTGCAAAGGTGGTCTATCCTCCTACTATATTCCCTGTCTGTCATAAAAATATACCTATCGTTATTAAGAATACATTCAATCCTGAAGCTCCGGGAACATTAATTTCTCAAGAGTCCAGTGCTTCTGAAAAAATAATTAAAGGTATATCTTCAATCAATGACACCTGCCTTCTTACGATACAGGGACTCGGGATGGTGGGTATTATTGGTATAAACCACCGTATTTTCCGTGCACTGGCTAATTCAGGAATCAGTGTGTTCCTTGTATCTCAGGCTGCATCTGAAAATAACACTTCAATCGGTATCAAGAATGAGGATGCTGAGTTAGCAATCAGTGTGCTTGAAAAGGAGTTTGCTCTTGAGATTTCAATGGGAGAGATCAACAGAGTTCTGGTTGATCATGATCTGGCTACAGTAGCTATTGTTGGCGAGAAAATGAAACATGTACCAGGTATTGCCGGACGTTTATTTGAGACTCTCGGACGTAATGGTATTAACGTTATTGCTTGTGCTCAGGGTGCTGCCGAGACGAATATATCCTTCGTAGTTAAGAAAGATTCGCTGCGCAAGGCTCTCAATGTGATTCACGATTCTTTTTTCCTTTCTGAATATCAGCTTCTGAATATTTTCCTGGTAGGAATCGGGACAGTAGGTCGTGACTTGCTGAACCAAATTCAGAAACAACAGGCGAATCTTCTTGAAAAGAACGCATTGCGTATTAATGTCGTGGGCATTGCTAATTCACGTAAGTGCATCTTTAACCGCACAGGTATCGATTTATCTGATTTCGATAATGAACTAGATAATTCAGATATTAAAGCATCTGCTGCATTTATCCGCGATCAGGTCATTGAAATGAATATTTTCAATTCTGTATTTGTCGATTGTACAGCTAATGAATCAATTGCCTCTATCTATCAGGATCTGCTGGCCAACAACGTTCATGTAGTCACAGCTAACAAAATTGCTGCGTCTTCTGACTATAAAACCTACAGTGAGCTGAAATCTACAGCTCGCGAAAAAGGAGTGAAATTTCTGTTTGAAACAAATGTAGGTGCCGGACTTCCTATTATTAATACTATGAATTCTCTGATTAACAGTGGTGACAGAATTCTGGAAATAGAGGCTGTTCTATCTGGAACTCTTAATTTTATTCTCAATACGATCAGTGAAACTATTCCATTGAGCAAAACTATTAAGATGGCTCAGGAAGCCGGATATGCTGAACCGGACCCTCGTATTGATCTCAGCGGAAAGGATGTTATACGCAAACTGGTTATTCTATCCCGTGAAGCCGGATATAAGATAGAACAATCTGACGTGATAAAAAACTTATTTATCCCTGATCAGTATTTCAAAGGGGATATTAATGAGTTCTGGAGTACAATTTCTGATTTTGATGCGGAATTTGAGAAAAAACGTGCTGAATTAGATAAACGCGGCGAGAAATACCGCTTTGTTGCCAAACTGAAGAATGGCGTTGCATCGGTCGGTCTTCAGGCTGTTAACAGCGACAGTCCGCTTTATCGTCTGGAAGGAAGTAATAATATTATTCTCCTTACAACTGAACGCTACCGGGAATTTCCAATGATCATTAAAGGATATGGTGCCGGCGCAACCGTAACTGCTGCCGGTGTTTTTGCAGATATCATCAGTATTGCCAATATTCGTTGATAATACAAGAATAAGCTTCGGCTGACATCAATATAAAAGAAGGTGTGTCAAATCAATACAATTTTGACACACCTTTCTTTTTTAAAACAAAGTTAAGCTTACCGGCTATAATTTTTGGAATAAATGCTGTTTACGGATTCTTTCCAACACACACAAAGTTTCCTGATTTCAATTGCAACCATTTGCAACCCTATATAATACACTGTTAAACAATATGATACAGGTTGCAATTCAGGAACTTCAATTGCAACCAATCGTCATCAATTGCAACCATTTGCAACCTTAATTGCAACCCTTCAAACATCTTTCAAAACACTATATTGCAGCTACTTAGACATCATTCAGCTGTACGATTGCAATTGGTTGCAATTCAAAACGTAAAACTCTGTGTATAGTTTTTCCTGAAGAGAGTTAAGAGCTTCCGCAGATTCTCTTAAGTGGTTTTCCATTTTCTCTTAAGAGAATTTCCAACTGCATGATCAGGACTGTTTGCAAGTAGCAAACTGAAATTAGCAAGTAGCAAACTTTCATTTGCCGGCAGCAAATGAATCCAGTCGGATAAACTTCTGTTCCGCTTCAAAACAAGAATCGTAAATCTTTGCTTTTCCAACCGTATATATTTGTCAGAATAAACCGCCAATTACTCACTGTATACAAGAGGTTTAGTTCGTTTAACCGTATACTTTAGGAATCCGGTCCGGAGCGGTTGCAATTCTGAAGTGACCCCAAAAAGTTGGACCAAATTCAACAATATGAAAAAGGGAAATAAGTATAGAAAGTGGACTATTGAAGAAAAAGAGTCGATAATAAAATCAATTCTATCTGGTAGCACAGGTGTTCGAACAGTAGCCAGAGAGAAAAATATATCATCAACTTTGATTTATGAGTGGATTGAAAAGTATCAGAATAGAGGTGTTTCTGGTCTAAATCGCCAGATATCATTGTTTGATAACTCTTTTAAGAAATCTGTTATATTAGATCATTTTGAAAATGGATTATCTTTGCGGAGTACTGCAAAAAAATACAATATAACACCATCAACCTTGCGCAGTTGGTTTCATAAATATGAAAAAATGGGCATAACTGCATTTGCTGATGATTCAGATCATAATATAGTAATGAAGATATCTAACGAAAGAGGTAAAGAGTCTAAAGGTCAAACCAGCTCTTGTGATTTAACAAAACAAGAAAGAGAGGAATTGGAATATCTTAGAGCAGAGAACGCTTATCTAAAAAAGCTTCAAGCCTTAGTTCAGGAAAAACAATTGAAACAATCAAAGAGAAAGTAAGGATCATTGATGAGCTAAGGCATTCCTTTAATCTTAAAGTTCTTTTAAAGATAGCTTCTTTGGCCAAGAGTGTATTCTTTTATCACTTAAAAAGATTATCAGGTTCGATTAAGCGCCTGGAAGAGAAAGCGGTAATTCGGCATCTATTCAATCTAAACAAAGGACGATATGGGTATAGACGAATTACTATAGAAATGAGAAAACAAGGTTATATTATTAATCACAAGACAGTAGTTAAGTTCTTGGAAGAATTGGGATTAAAGTGTATGGTTAGAATGAAGAAATACAAATCCTTCAAAGGAGATATCGGAAAGACAGCACCAAACCTACTACAAAGAAACTTTAAGGCAGAGCAACCGATGCTAAAGCTAGCAACTGATGTTACTGAGTTTTTGTTATTTGGAAGGAAACTCTACTTATCTCCAATTATAGACTTGTTTAATGGTGAGATTATTAGCTATAATATAACTGATAGACCTGTTTTTGAATTAGTTGATACTATGCTAAATAGAGCATTATCTCTAATTCCTGAAGGGAAAGAGTTAATACTACATTCGGATCAAGGATGGCATTACAGAATGAAGCAATACCGCCAGAAATTGGAAGATAATGGTATTCTGCAAAGCATGTCAAGAAAAGGGAACTGTTTAGATAACGCTGTAATTGAGAACTTTTTTGGGATATTAAAAACAGAGTTATTATATCTGCAAAAATTTGAGAGTATGGAGCATTTTAAACAAGAGCTTCATGATTATATTTACTATTATAATAACCATAGAATTAAATCTAAATTGAATGGATTATCTCCTGTTGAATTTAGAAAACAATTTTATTTGAAATCAGCTTAATAAGTAATAGTCCAACTTTTGGGGGGCAGTTCATTCCGCCCCGGACCGGTTCTATTTCCGCTCCGGAGCGGATTGTATTCCGGTCCGGAGCGGAAAAGTAAATCAACCGTATTCCATAACTAAACCAACCCTATATAAAAAATAATTCCTCCTTTATTCCGGCTAATCTGTACGTATATTCGTTTGCGTTTATGCGAATATCGCACATAACAATAAATGGCAGATAACAGCGAGTAATTATTGATCCTGCCGGATTTATACGTTAACCTCTCAATACCAGGCACGGCATATACACAAATAAAGAGGAGGATGTGACCTTTTGACACATCCTCCTCTTTATCATAATAAGATCATATCAGGTTAAAACACCTGTATATCTGATCAGACTATATATGTTTCATATACTTTACTGATTCCTTCAGCTAAAGAAATACGCGGTTCAAAACCCAGCGACTTCAGTTTAGAATTATCCATCAGTTTTCGTGGCGTTCCGTCCGGTTTCGTATGATCCCAGATTAATTCGCCTTCGAAACCAACAATCTCCTGTACCATTTCCGCAAGTTGACGAATTGATAAATCCGTACCACTCCCTATGTTTACGTGAGACGGAGCTTTATCCGGAGCGTCATACGTCATCATCAGATACACACAGGCTGAAGCCATATCATCCACATGCAAAAACTCGCGAAGCGGAGATCCTGTACCCCATAATGTTACTTTACTGTGTGTAATTCCATATTTTGACAATACAGTCAGAATATCCTCTTCAGAGGATTTTCCATCAATCCCTTCTACCGGATTTCTGTCAAGATCGGCTCTCAGCTCTGCCCAGTTATCTTTCATTACCAGTTTTCCAAGATGCATCTTACGTATCAATGCCGGTAACACATGACTCTTCTCCAGATCATAATTATCATTCGGACCATACAGATTTGTAGGCATCACAGAGATAAAATCCGAACCATATTGAGCATGATAGGCTTCACACATCTTTATTCCGGCAATCTTAGCTAAAGCGTAAGGTTCATTTGTAGGCTCCAGCAAGCCTGTCAGCAGTTCTTCTTCCTTGATAGGCTGCGTAGCCAGTCGCGGATAAATACATGATGATCCCAGAAACATTAGTTTCTTCACTCCATGCAGATGAGCATTGTGAATAATATTATTCTGAATCATCAGATTCTCATAAATAAACTGCCCTTTATAGGTATTATTTGCAACAATACCTCCAACCTTTGCCGCTGCCAGAAAAACATAATCCGGTTTTTCTGTCTCAAAGAAGGCATTCACCTGAGCCTGATCAGTAAGATCAAGCTCTTTGTGCGTTCTCAATACAAAGTTAGAATAACCTTTAGCCTGCAAATTTCTGAGAATAGCAGAACCTACCATTCCGCGGTGACCTGCTATATATATTTTTGAATTCTTTTCCATAACAAGCTACTCTTATTCAAAGTAATTCAGTGTTTCGTATCCACCAGCTTTCAGATAAGCCTCTTTCTTAGTGAGTTTAACATCATTCAACACCATATCTTCACAAAGCATCTGCAAATCATATTCCGGTTCCCATCCCAGCATTGTTTTAGATTTTGTTGGATCACCAATCAGCAGATCTACTTCGGTTGGTCTGAAATAGGAAGGATCTACTTCTACGATCACCGATCCTATTTTAGCTTCTATAGCCGGCAGGAACTCCTCGCCTACTCTTTCTGTAAATAAAGGCTTATTCAGTCCGGTAATAGTACCTTTCTCATCAAGTCCTTCTCCTTTGAAATCAACTAAAATACCCAACTCCGAAAAACTCATCTTCACAAAATCACGAACAGTTGTAGTCACACCCGTTGCTATTACGTAATCCGATGGAGCCTTCTGCTGAAGAATAAGGTGCATCGCTCTCACATAATCTTTTGCATGCCCCCAGTCTCTTTTTGCAGACAAATTACCCAGAAACAAATCCTTCTGAATACCCATAGCAATACGGCTGGCTGCACGTGTAATCTTACGTGTAACAAACGTTTCTCCTCGTACCGGAGATTCATGATTAAATAAGATTCCGTTTGAAGCATGCATATTATAGGCTTCGCGGTAATTCACCATAATCCAGTAACTGTAAAGCTTGGCACAAGCATACGGACTACGGGGATAAAACGGCGTAGTTTCGCGTTGCGGTATCTCCTGTACCATACCATAAAGCTCTGAGGTTGATGCCTGATAGATCCGTGTCTTTTCAGTCAGTCCCAGCAGGCGCACAGCCTCCAGTATTCTGAGTGTCCCCAGGGCATCGGCATTTGCTGTATATTCAGGAGAGTCGAAGCTCACTTTCACATGACTCATAGCTGCCAGATTATAAATTTCATCGGGCTGCGTTTCCTGAATAATCTTTGTGATATTCAGTGAATCGGTTAAATCACCATAGTGAAGAAAGAAGTTTCTGTTTTCTATATGAGGGTCCTGGTAAAGATGATCAATACGATCAGTGTTGAAAGACGATGAACGTCTTTTGATACCATGAACGATATATCCTTTTTTCAATAAATATTCTGCTAAATAGGCACCATCCTGACCTGTCACACCGGTGATTAACGCAACCTTTTTCATATTATATCTTGTTTTAGCAATTAGAATCTGATACTATAAATAGATTTATTAAACAAAAATAGTGAAATAGAATTATGCAGCAAGTTTGCTTCATAAACTATTTCACTATTTATCTATATAATTCTATTGAATTACTCAATAACGACCATTATCACATCTTTTGCGACACGCTCACCCGGTTGTACCAAGATATCTTTGACCACACCTGAGATCGGAGCACAAATTCTGTTTTGCATCTTCATTGCCTCGTGAATAAGAAGAAGATCTCCCTTCTTTACTTTATCACCCACTTTCACATTCATACTGATTACAGTACCCGGAAGAACAGATTTCACCTCTCCGATAATCGGAGCAATCCAGTTTTTACGGTTTACGTATTTCTTTGTAAGCAATGTTTTATATTTGCGGGCAGTTACGGCAAAGTCTACTAATTCAGTTTCTTTGTTTACCATAGTCTTTACGTATATAGCAGTCCTGACTTTTTCAAAATCCGAACTATCGAAAATTCATAGAATCAGAATGGAGGTAATCCGTGTTTTTTAGACGGACGAAGCTCTTCTTTGTTCTTTGAAATTTCTAATGTATGTAATAGGATTTCTCTAGTCTCTTTTGGCTCAATAACCGCATCAATGAATCCGTTTGTAGCTGCAACATAAGGATTTGCAAACTTATCTACGTATTCCTGTACTTTTATTTTACGCATAGCATCCGGATCTTCTGCCTCCATAATCTCCTTACGGAAAATAATATTAGCAGCTCCTTCAGGACCCATTACAGCGATCTCAGCACTTGGCCATGCAAACACGAAGTCAGCACCAAGGTGACGGGAGTTCATTGCTATATAACCTCCACCGTAAGCTTTACGAAGAACAACTGTAATTTTTGGCACAGTTGCTTCTGAATATGCATAAAGTACTTTCGCTCCGTGACGGATAACACCCGCATGCTCCTGATCTACACCCGGCAAATAACCCGGCATATCTTCCAGCGTAACAATTGGAATATTGAACGAATCACAGAAACGGATAAAACGGGCAGCTTTATCAGAGCTGTCGCAATCAAGCACACCGGCAAGAACCATAGGCTGATTAGCTACAAATCCGACAGTTTCGCCGTTCATTCTACCGAAACCAATCACAATGTTTGCAGCAAAAAGCTCCTGTACTTCAAAGAAATCAGAGCTATCTACAATACCTCTGATCACATCGCGCACATCATACGGCTGCTTTGGATCTGAAGGAATGATTGTATCAATAGAAGTTTTCGTTTTTGGCTTAGCAGGTTCGTAAGCTTCGGCTTTTTCTGTATTACTCCATGGAAGGAAGCTAACCAGTTTCTTAATCTGCTCGAAACATTCAGCTTCGCTCAACGAATAGAAATGTGCATTACCTGTAATCTCAGCGTGCACACGTGCTCCACCAAGATCTTCCATTGAAATATCTTCACCAATTACGGTTTTAATAACACTCGGACCTGTAATAAACATATTTGAGATTTTCTCAACCACAAATACGAAGTCTGTCAATGCCGGAGAGTATACTGCTCCACCTGCACAAGGACCTAAAATTACAGATATCTGAGGGATAACCCCCGATGCAATTGTGTTTCGATAAAAGATTTCACCATATCCGGCAAGTGCGTCAACACCTTCCTGAATACGAGCTCCACCCGAGTCATTAATTCCAATAATCGGCATTTTCATTTTCAACGCATGATCCATAATTTTTGTGATCTTGCGTGCGTGTTTCAATCCTAATGACCCACCTTCTACGGTGAAGTCCTGAGCATAAATAGCAACAGGTTTACCAAAGATTGTACCTGTTCCTGTGATTACACCGTCACCAGGAAGAACTTTCTTGTCCATTCCAAAGTTGCGTGCACCATGTTCTACGAACATGTCATACTCCTGGAAAGAGCCTTTGTCCAAAATAGAAAGGATACGATTACGAGCGGTCATTTTACCTTTCGCTTCTTGCTTCGCAATAGCGGCATCTCCCCCTCCTTTTTCTACTAAAGCTCGTTTTTCACGTAACTTCAAAATGTTTTTTTTCAAAGATGTCATAAATAAAGCTATTAATGATTCTTACTTAGATGAAGATTTCGTGCGATAGTGGCAGCGAACCTTCCCTTTTATAATATTTGAAAGCTTAGATTTAATAAGTTGTTTACGAATAGGTGAAATTCTGTCGATGAACAGAATACCCTGAAGGTGATCATATTCGTGCTGAACCACTCGTGCCGGAAATCCTTCGAATACTTCTACTTTTTCTTCGAAATTCTCATCCATATAGCGGATTCTTAATCCTTCCTGACGCACTACTGATTCATGAATACCCGGCAGACTCAGACAGCCTTCTTCACGAGACACTTCTGGTCCGTTAAGCTCTTCTATCTGTGGGTTTATCATTATTTTTTTGATACCCGAAAATTCCGGGAAATCTTCTTTTAACGGATCCAGGTCAAATACCAGAACACGAATATCTAATCCGATTTGTGGTGCAGCAAGTCCGATACCATCAGAATTGTACATTGTATCAAACATATTTGCCAAAAGTGTTTTCAACTCCGGGTAATCCGCATTAATAGGTTGCGCCTCTTTACGCAACACCTGAGTTCCGTATAAATATATAGGTAAATTCATCGAATAAAACTTTTTGATTCAAGATAAGATTGCAGAATAATTACTGCACTGATCTCATCAATTAATTCTTTTTTCTGTCTGTCTTTTTTCTTCAGCCCTCCCGAAATCATCGCCTGTTGTGCGATTTTCGAAGTAAATCTTTCATCCACATATTCAATTGGAATCTGCGGAATCTCCTGCTTAAGTTTTTCTACAAAAACTTCGATAAACTTCATACTTTCCGAGGGCTCGTAGTTCATGCGCTTCGGCAAACCGATTACAAATAAGTCAACCGGCTCCCTGGCGATATAATCTTTCAGAAACTTCAGCAGTTCAGCCGAGCTTACTGTTCCTAATCCGCCGGGGATCATTCCCAAGATGTCAGTAGCTGCTACTCCACATCTTTTCTGTCCGTAATCTATTGCTACAATTCTTCCCATTTCCGACAAAAATACACAAAATACTGAAATCTGAGCGCTTTATGCTGTTTTTTTCAAAGATACCTGTCTGCTAAATGCACAAAAAAAAGGCTGTCTGAAAGTAATATGATCTTTCAGACAGCCCTTCTGTAAAGGTTCTTATGTCTTTTAACATATAAATAATGACAAATAGACAATCGCTGCCGGTATAGCAAAAAGTATCGCATCAAAACGATCGAGCATTCCTCCGTGTCCCGGTAAAACATTCCCTGAGTCTTTCACACCCAGAATCCTTTTCATCATTGATTCAGTAAGGTCTCCGAATACTCCTGCTACCGACACTGTCAGCGCAAGCCCCATCCATACCGGAATTGAAAATACAGGCACCAGATAGCCGAAAAGCACTGACGAAAGCACTGCAAAAACTAATCCGCCCCAAAAGCCTTCCCACGATTTCTTCGGTGAGATTCGTTCAAACAGCCTTCTTTTTCCAATCTGGCTTCCTACCAGGTAAGCACCTGAGTCATTCACCCATATAAAGATAAAGATAGCTATAACCAGAAACCATTTATAGTTTGTGTCCCCGTTTAAAGGCAGACAGGCCAGCGAACTTAACAACGTAAACGGCACAGCTATATAGAACTGACCTAAGACCGTGAAGGATAAATTCTTTAAAGGTTCCGTTTCCTTATTATATAACTCTTTTACGAATATATAGAAAAAGTAAAGCAAAAAAGGAGCTAACAGAATGTACGAAAACGGGTAAACTCCCAGCTGTACCATTGTAAAGACACAGAAAAAAGCAGTCCCAACTATTGAATTCAGCCAAACATTGATACTTGTACCCAGATGATTATTTATCAGCGCATAAAATTCTCTCAGACTTAAAAGAGTGATTAACGCAAACAAAACAAAATAAGAATTAGGAGAGTAAATTATACCTCCTACCATGACAAGTACAAAAAACAAACCTGTTACGGCCCGCTTTATTAAATTTGGTAACATATAATTGAGTTTTATAATTCGCAAATATTTGCTTTTAGATTACAAAAGTAGAATAAACCTTTTTAATAAAAAGATTTTACAGAAATTTCGATTCCAAAAAGATTAAAATGGATAACCTACGGCAAAATTTAACGTAAAATCCTGGTTTAGTCTTGGTCTTACAAAGCGCCAGGCTTCTTTTCCTGTATAAGCTGGATCGTATGCTTTAATTCCCAGATCCAGCCTTAACACAAAGAAATCAAAATCGGCTCTTACTCCTACTCCGTATCCCAGAGCTATTTCTTTATAGAACTTATCAAACTGAAACTGACCTCCCGGCTGATTTTCATATTTGCGCAATGTCCAGATATTCCCGGCATCCACAAACAATGCTCCATGAAGCTTCCAGAACAGATAACTACGGTATTCTAAATTCAGATCCAGCTTGATATCTCCGGACTGATTCATAAAATCAATCCCCGTGGAGTTATTTACATAACTTCCCGGACCTAATGTTCTAACACCCCAGGCTCTCACACTGTTTGCACCACCTGCAAAATATCTCTTTTCATAAGGAATCACAGTAAGATTTCCGTAGGGATAAGCAATCCCGAATCCTACGTGCCAGGCTATGTAATTTCGTTTATCAATCCTGTATGTCATGGCATAATCCAGATCCCCTTTCACATATTGGGCATACCGGATTCCCAGCAGCTCATACCCTCCGTTTACTTTGGGAGCCTTTGTCAGTTTTGACATGGCATACAGTAAGTTTCCGGCAGATTCCACTCCACCCCTGAACGTATAACGGATAATATTATTTTTCTGATGACTATTGCTTCTGTAGTATGTATAACCCATTCTCAATATAAAGTGGTTTTCATAACTATATCGCAATACCGGATTCATACCCGACTGATCCATCTCGTTTCTGAAATCTTCCGACATCCAGGGAAGGTACGTATAACTTAGGTCTGCAAAATCAAACGTATGACGATGTTTCTCTCTTACCGTCCACTTATAACGCCAGGCTGCCCCTGCAATCACACGCTCATACTCAGGCCTGTGCTGATAATTATACTGAAGAGCGAACTCAGTTGTTGCCCGGATTTTCTTTCGGAAATTATTATGCAGAAAAGGGAACATAAAGCGTGGAAAAGCCAGTGAAGCCTCACCTCCGTATTCCGTATAGTTATCCGTAATACTTGATCCGCTCAGCTGTTCATAAGCACCTCTGAGCTTCAGACTCAGAACCTCAGAACCTTTGAACAGGTTCGAATGCTTATAGGTCAATCCCACGGCTGCACCCAGATCTCCAGCCGAGTTAGTACCCTCCAGCTCCACAGACACTCCCTGTGTTTTGCTTTTAGACAAAGCAATATAACAGTTCAGTTCGTTCGGATCAGACCCCGCAGGCTCAAAGCGTATGTTCACAAAGCGCACAATCGGCAGACGACTAAAAGCCGAGTAAGTAGCATTTACCATAGACTCATTGTAGTACTCTCCCGGGACTATATAACAGGCCTCCGAGACATACGCGGGTTTAAGCCACTTATCTGATACATTTTCGACAATATTCAGGCCTTTATAGGATAATGTATCTATCTGTCTGTCATTTATTTGATCCTCTGTCTGCATGGGATCAAAGGCAAGATCCACAAATACATGCTTTATTTTATACCTCAGGTATATATTCTCAGTCTTCTCACTCCGCCCTTTATCCTTCATCTGCAAATCAATATGACTGCCCGAAAGTGTTGTATCAGCGTAGAATGAAAACAGATCTTTGTTTACACCATAATATCCCTTATTTCTCAGAGCAGAAGTTATTTTCATTCTCTCCTCTTCGAGTAAGCCATTATCCAGAATCATTCCTGAACGCACCACCGGCTTCAGTCCTTCACCTGAAAGAATAGAGTCCATCTCATGATCTCTGATCTCTCTTTCAAAAGACTGAATACGCAACGGAACGCCTCCTTTTAAAATATACTTTACATCGGCTTTATTTTTTTTATAAGTCACAACTGTATCTACCACTGCATGGAGAAATCCCTTATTTTCAGCCACTTTTTCAAGCTCTTCCATTGACTTGGCTGCTAATTCCGGATCATAAATCACCGGAGCTTCACCAACTTTCCGGATAAAGCGGTTTATTGCATTATTCTTCTTTCCGGAGAAACTATAAATATGGAGAGGCATTTTAAACAGACCAAAAACACGCTGATTCGGTTTTTGCTTCACGTATGGATCCAGTTCCGAGGATTTAAGCCTCTTTGTATCGCTTATTACCTCTACTCTATTTAGCAAATATTCATCTTTACCTACGAACTTAGTGCTGCTGCAACCCGTTATTAAAGGGAGCAGTCCAAAATAAATTATATATGAACGGAAACTTGCTTTTCGAAGATTCATAAATTTAATCTCATAATTCAACTACAAACATAGATATTACAATTGAAATTTCACCTACAGATAACTTCTTTTACAAAGCTGTTTGTCTGATTTATCTCTTAAAATCACCGGAAATTGAGCAAATAATACAAAAAGTGCATTTTTAACAAATTATTTTTCTAGTTTTTATTGCATAGATAAGCATTTATTTGCAACTTCGATTCCTAAATAAAAATAATAGAAAATAAGCGTGTGGCGAAATCATTTCATTTTATACAAACGCCTTTATTTAAATATTTAACAAGATGAAGAATTTTGAAACTCTGAAACCGGAAGCCGATCGACTGAGAAAATCGAAGAAATACGATTTGGCACTACCTATTTATGGCGAAATGTGGGATAATTTCCACGATCAATGCAATGAATGGGACGGTCTCAATTATGCGTTTTGCCTTAAACAACAGAAAAAATATCATGATGCTTTGGTTGTTTGTAAGGAAGTCTATGAAAAATATCCGGACTTTGAAAATATAAGATGTTCTTATGCATGGTGCCTGTATTACATATATATTGCACCTAAAATTATCCGCAAAGAAGATATATTCTTAGAAAAAGCTGAATTGATCACGAACCTGAGCACTCAGAGTGATCCGTCCGGAATTTATGTCAGAACCGTACTCAAAGTTCTGGACAATTTAATGAGCAAACGTATCATACCTGTTGCCAACGCTATTGTATGGTGCGAAAAGATTGATTCTGATGAATTAAATCCTACTCCTTTCTTTATGAAGAAAAACGGTGAGGTTATCGAGTTTTCTTCTGAAAAAGAACATTATATTGCTATTAAACTTAAACTTCTTCATGCTATCAAAGATTACGAAGCATGTCTTGAAGTTTGCGAAGAGGCGTTTGAAGAGTTCGACATCTTACACGAAGACAATTACATCACGTTCAGATATATTGCAGCTGACTGCTACAACCACTTCAATCTTCCTGAAAAAGCTCTTGAGCGCTACCAGGAGATCATCGAAGTTCTTCCTACTCCAAGATACTTAAATGCAATAGCAAATCTGCTGTATAAATTAGACAGAAAAGACGAAGCTCTTAAATATGCTATTCAGGGAGCTCTTGCAGGAGGTACTCCTGATAAGAAGATCGGTATATTCAAACTTTTGGCTCAACTCTTCGAAGACGAGGGCAAACTGGATATTGCTAAACTTCACCTTCAGCAGGTCTATGCAATCTTCCGTGCTAAGAAAATTCAGCCGGACGAAGCTTTGCTTAAATGGATCGACAGTTATGACATCCGTAGCGAATATATTGACTTCAAACGTATGAGCCATGATCTTCAGCTTTGCTGGGAAAGCATCAAATACGCAGACAAGGAACGCTACGAGGGACGTATCAAAAACATCCTTCCTAACGGAAAATCAGGTTTCATTGAAACAAATGAAAATAAAAACTTCTATTTCACATTCAATAACCTGAACATCAACCCTCAGTCCGTATATGTAGGTATGCCTGTCAGCTTCCTGGTTATGGAAGCATACGATACAAAACACGACAGAACATCAGAGGTAGCTTTTGCGATCTCTGGTATTTAAATAAAATAAAAACCGGGTAGAACTTCTACTCGGTTTTTTTATTCCAGTTCAGTGCTTCGTAACAAGGCTGCAAATCTCTCATCAGATATGGCTCGTATCCCAGACTTATTCCACTGAATTTCTCAATTGGTAAATTCACGAAATGTGCTGTAGCTCTTTTCCCGGGCACCAGCTCTTCCAGGATCCCGTCCAGTTCTTTTATTTCATTCCGTGTCAGCGGCATCTGACAAATAAGATCCCGTGCATCAAAAAACACCTTATGCGTCATTCTGTCAAAAGGTTGTACTCTCAATGCATTGACCGATCTGTACTCGTTCGGATATTTCGAAATCATCCTCTTCACAAACTGCCGGAAAGCATCAATATATTTCAGATTGACCACCGAGATAGTAGCTGTCTGAAACGGAGGATCATCCTTATAACTATCCCTGTAGTATGAAACATATTCATCGCAGATCTTCTGGTAATCCGGTTTTCCGGGCACAAACAGGCTTTTTATCAACTTATCGTACGCAAAGCCTTTTGCATGCACCTCTGTCGGCGAAGCTATAATATAGTTTGCTTTTCCCTTCAGTTCATAGGCCACTTCAGCGCTGCCCATCAGGCAGGCATCAAAAATAATAAAATCCTGATACGGAGCACGATCAAGCACTGCCGACAAAACCTTTATATCCAGATATGCCTTTTTACTCTGCGCTTTCGAACGTGTCGGATAACCGGTGCGTCTGCTCTTATTCGTTATAAACGTATTGTTTTCTTCCGGCAGCCATCCCGCACCATGATAAGCCAGAATCAAACCATAAGAAGATGCCGGATACTTATCATATACCTCACCGAAGACCTGCCCCATCACTTCTTCTGACGAAGAATCCTGCTCACCGTATGTTTTGATCAGTCGTTTTACCACACGCCCGTTATCCTGTACAATCTCATACAGTTCCGGAGTCTTATCTTTATAATCGGCATACACAATCAGATTCGACGAATTACTTTTCACACCCGCATATCCTTTCAGAAGCTGATTGATATTTTCATATGCATAACCTGCCAGATTATTATCGGCATTGATATACACAAATACTGTACGCGAACGGCCATAATCGTCCTGGCTTTCCTGGCTGCACGAGGCTGCGGCGAGTATGATTACTGCCAGTATTATCCGAAATATATATTTATAGAAATAATGTCTCATAGCACAAGTGTTAATTATAGCTCATTTATTATTAAAAATAAAAAACCTTCACTATTAAAACACACCTTCTTCTACGAATGTTTATAGTTTAACACCAGCAGAGCAACTTTAACACATCAGCCTCTGCGCTCAGCATTTCCATCTCCCTTTTTCGACCTGAATTTCATGCCTCAAACATAATCCCTGCTGCTGTTTCCTCATGAATAAAAACAAAGAGGCTGCCTATAATTCCATAGACAGCCTCTTCATTGCTACAATATTTTAAGACATACTTTTTAATTTCCCTGTGCCGGCGGATTCAACATTCCGGCAAATTGATAAGGCGCCAGTTCAAACACCGGATAAACCGTCATAATCTCCTCAAATATACGCGACTGGATAATCTCATAAGTCTCCCATACAGTCGTATCAATGAAGAACATCACAAGCAGCGGATATCCGCCCCCATCCGATTCATTACCCTGAATAATCAGGTACTGATCATGTCTCACATGCGGGTGATGCATCAGATAATGCTCCAGCCATATCCTGTACAATCCCATATTCGTACTCTTATCCTGCTCCTTACAGCGTTTCGGATCCGGATCCATATATTCAGGATTCAGATATCCTCCAAGCAGTGGATTATCTTTGATTTTATCTATAAAACTATCATCAATTCTTTTAATGGTATTAATATCAAAGAGAATTGTCTTTTTGATACGTCTGAATCCTGTTTCCGACATCCCTTTCCAGTTAATGAACGAACTGGATATAAAGGAGTACGGAGGTACAGTCACAATCGTATTATCGAAATTCCGGATTTTAATCGTAATCAGCGACATTTCAAACACAGTACCATTCGCACCATACTGATCCATCTGAACCCAGTCTCCCAGTTTTATCATCTTATTCTGAGCAAGCTGTATTCCTGCGATAAATCCAAGGAGCGTATCTTTAAAAATCAACAGCAACACTGCTGCAAACGCACTCAGCCCTGCTATCATAGTAGTTATTTTTTGTCCCGTCACCACTCCTACGATAACAAGCAATGCAAATACAACCAGAAAGATTTTAATGATTTCAATCGCACTCTTATAAGACTGATATCCATCATCATCCTCCTTCACGAAATAGTAGAAAAGAGTATTCATAGACGAGAAGATTAACTTCACGAACATCACGATCAGATATATATACGACCCCTTCTCTATAATTTCAAGCAAAACACTCGACTGATCTCTGAAAGGAAGAGGAGCGAATAACAGAATCACCAAAGGAGGAATTAGTCCGAACAGCCTGTGAAAGAAATTATTTTCGTACAAAAGTATCCCCCACTTTCTTTTAGCCCTTGACACTATACAATGCAATATCCGTATCACAAATTTATTGAAAATCAGATACGTAAGATAAGCAACAATAAAAATCAGAGCCAAAATCACCACCCTCTCTATCACATCCGAAGATTTTGGGGCTACGCCCAGTTTATGCAAGAATTCAGTTGCATGGCCAACCAATTTTGATGATACTTCATCATAATAAGAAACTCCGTTCATACTTTATTATTTAAAATATAATTTATTCGACACTTCCGGTATTTTGTTCGTTTCCCATATTGACAATGGCATCACATATTTGTTAAATGCCCGGTAAGATTACTCCTTAACGAAATAACCTCAATACAGTACTAACATCCTCAAAACCGGTATAATCTCTATAGTTAAGATAATCTTTAAACCATCTGTAAACCTTTTTTGTTCAAAAATAAGTAGACAGATAATTTTCCATTAAGGATATATCATAATCTGTTTTATTTACTTTTGCCCATTATTGATCACACAAACACTTAAGAATGAAACTAAAAAGAAAACATATATTATACCTGACTATCTCCCTCCTTACTCTTTTTTTTGTATGCTTATTTACAAAAAAAGCAATACAAACAAAAATTGAACATAAAATCAGTCATACCAGTTTCAGAGGCTCTACTGTCAGTTATGCAGAGATACAGATCAAGGGATTCAGCACGCTCTGCTTTTCTGATCTTGCCATCATCAATCCCGATGCTGACACTTTATTCAAATCCTCTGTATTAGAACTGGAAGTCTCTTTCCTCAAACTTCTGAGCAAGCAAATCGATATAAAGAAAATCTATATCCGGGACAGCCATCTTTCCATGCGCAAAGACTCCCTGTCCTGCAACTACTGCTTCTTACTCCGGCCGGACAATCAGCAGCATGCCCCGACTGATACACCGGATGTTTCGCCCGACTATTCCGGTCAGGCGGACAAACTGGCCGTTACACTTTTCAATCTGATTCCCGGCAATCTGGAGCTCGACAATCTCAATCTCTCGTTTTTATACTTCAACGATACCATTGAGGCTCAGATATCAAAAGCCAGCAGCATGAATAACCAATTCAGCATCCTTTGCGCCTTTCGCGAAAACTCTGTGCATCAGAATATTCAGATAACAGGTCTGATTGACAAGCCGAATAAAAAGATTAATGGAAGCATATCCCTTCCGGACTCTCAGAGCAAACTCTTCACGCTGCCCTTTACTCAGCTGAAATATAATGCTTTAATTCAGTTCGAATCGCTTGATTTTAATCTGGAGTTTCCGCAGAGCACTAAAAACATGGTCGTACTGAACACAGATATAACCTGCTCCGGATTGCACATCAGACAACCCCGAATTGCAGACGCACTGATCGTGATTCCACGTATCCGTGCAGGCATCTATGCGACTGTCCGGCCGGATGAGATAGACATTACACCAAACTCTTTTATTCAGATAGACAGCATCCGGATCCACCCGTCAGTACAACTGAAGAAAGCCGGCAACTGGAAAATTCGTATTGTCGTTGACGAAAAGATGATTCCTGCGCAGGAGTTTTCAGAGGCACTCCCCGACGGACTCTTCGGACCGGTCAAGACTGTCCGTCCCGAAGGCCATTTCGACTATCATTTCCTGCTGGATCTCGACCTGAATAACCCCGATTCGCTCATACTCGAATCGGAGGTCACGCCTCGTAACTTCCGCATCGTTGATCCCGGTGTACTCACCAGAATGAACAACTCATTTCTCTATACGGCATACGAAGACGGAAAAGCGGTCAAAACCTTCCTGGTCGGATCCGAAAACCCTGATTTTACCACAGCCGGTGAGGTGTCACCACTGCTGATCAATGCGATTCTCCAATCCGAAGACGGACAGTTTTTTTACCACAATGGATTTCGGATCGATGCCATCAGAGAAGCTCTCATCCATGACATAAAAGTGCAGAATTTTGCGCGCGGAGGTAGTACAATCTCTATGCAGATCGTAAAAAACGTATTCCTGGACAGAAACAAAAATATAGCACGTAAGCTCGAAGAAGCCATGATCGTATGGCTTATTGAGTCAAACCATCTCACCTCCAAACAGCGGATGTTCGATGTCTATCTCAATATCATTGAGTGGGGACCCGGAATCTATGGAGTCAAAGATGCCGCAGCTTTTTATTTCGGCAAAACACCGGCTTCGCTGGAGCTGGACGAAGCCATCTATATGGCAAGCATCATTCCGCGCCCAAAAAAATACATGTGGTCATTCTCTCCCGACGGTCAGCTCAGAGAGTCTCAGTACGGCCATTTCCGTGTCGTACGCGATCGACTGATCCGCAATCATATAATCGCGGCCGACACGACCGGAGAGTACACACCTGTTGTCACGCTGAAAGGCCCCTCACTGAGGAGCATACAAAAGAATCTGCCCACAGTGCCCGATAGCCTGTTTACAGATTCCATTAAGTCTGTCGTGTTTCCTTATTAAAGCGGCGACACACCTCCGGAATGACACAGAAAACTGCTTCATCTTCATCTATTTTGTCATTATTTCAGCTTTTTAACAGGTAATACAAAATCACACATCCGCCTGTGTGTTGCTCTATTGCTGAAATAATTGCTATCTTTGCATATATATGAGACAAGACTTAAAGAAGTGGTTACCTACCACTAAAAAAGAAATGGAACTACGCGGCTGGGATCAGGCCGATGTGATTATATTTTCAGGAGATGCATACGTGGATCATCCTTCGTTTGGTGCGGCTGTTATCGGACGCACACTTGAGTCTCTGGGGTTAAAAGTGGCTATCATTCCACAGCCAAACTGGCGCGACGATTTACGCGATTTCAAAAAGCTTGGCAAGCCCCGTCTTTTCTTCGGGATCAGTCCCGGATCAATGGATTCAATGGTTAATCACTATACAGCCAACAAAAGGCTGAGATCCGATGATGCATATACACCGGAAGGAAGAGCCGGAATGCGCCCTGATTATCCGAGCATCGTTTATTCAAAAATTCTCAAAGAGCTATATCCTGACACTCCCGTTATTCTGGGAGGTATCGAGGCTTCACTCAGAAGACTCTCTCACTATGACTATTGGGAAGATCGTCTGAGACCGGGCATCCTCTTCGACAGTAAGGCCGATCTGCTGATCTACGGACTGGGCGAAAAGCCAATCAAAGAGCTGGTCAAAAGATTTGAAAGCGGACAGACTGCCGGGTGGAGTGATATTCCGCAGACGGCTTTCATCACCGGAACCCAACCTTCCGGGAACGAACAGACCACTACAGTTCTTCACAGTCATGAGGAGTGTCTGAAAGATAAAGCGAAACAGGCCCAAAACTTCAGAATCATTGAGGAAGAATCCAACAAATGGAGTGCTGTACGTCTGGTACAAGCCCACAAAAATCAGTTTGTTGTGGTCAATCCGCCTTATCCGCCGATGACAACCGAAGAGATTGATGAGTCATTCGACTTACCTTACACCCGTCTGCCTCATCCTAAGTATAAAGGCAAACACATCCCTGCCTACGAAATGATTAAGTTCTCTGTCAATATCCACAGAGGATGCTTTGGCGGATGTGCATTCTGTACGATTGCGGCGCACCAGGGTAAATTTATATCTTCAAGATCCGAGAAATCCATTCTCAAAGAAGTAGAAACTCTTACTCAGATGGACGATTTCAAGGGCTACCTGAGTGACCTGGGTGGTCCCTCAGCCAACATGTATCAGATGAGCGGCAAAGACCTCGAAATCTGCAAGAAGTGCAAAAAGCCATCCTGCATATTCCCGGTTGTTTGTCCGAATCTCAACAACGATCATCGCCCGCTTCTGAAGATATACAAAGCCGTTGATGCTATTCCGGGTATCAAAAAATCATTTATCGGTAGTGGTATCCGCTATGATCTGTTGCTTCACCGCAATAAAGAAGAAGAACTGAATACAGCTGCCCGTAAATACACCGAAGAGGTCATCAGCCGTCACGTCTCCGGACGACTTAAAGTTGCTCCCGAACACACATCCAAAGAAGTGCTTGATGTAATGCGCAAACCGGGCTTCGAGCTTTTCGGACAGTTTAAAAAGGAATTTGACCGGATCAATGATAAGTACGGACTCAACCAGCAATTGATTCCATACTTTATTTCCAGTCATCCCGGATGTCACGAAGAAGATATGGCAGATCTGGCCATACAGACCAAGCGAATGAATTTCAGGCTTGAACAGGTACAGGACTTCACTCCCACACCTATGACACTGGCCACTGAGATTTATTATACAGGCATTCATCCCTATACCGGTAAACCTGTTTACACAGCTAAATCGAAAGAGCAAAAACTGGGTCAGCGACAATTCTTTTTCTGGTATCAGTCCGAAAGCCGTCAGCAGATCACACAGACGCTCAAACGTTTGAAACGCCCTGACTTGCTTAAAAAACTATTTGAAAAATAAGAAGCCACGTATAAACCTATAAATTAAGACAGATGAAAAGATTCTATTCATTGTTATTAGGATTTGGATTCATTGCCTCATCGATGGCGCAAACACTCGACGCAGGCAAGCAATTATATCTGAAGGGAGAGTATGCAAATGCTAAACCTATCTTTGAAAAATACATCAAACAGCGCCCCAATGATGCTTCACTGAATCATTGGCTTGGCGTATGTTATTTCGAAACCGGTGAGCAAAACAAAGCCGAAAAATACCTGAAAGCTGCATCAAAACGCAATATTCAGGAGTCCTACCGCTATCTGGCTGAACTGTACAACAACGAATACAGATTCGAAGAAGCCGAAAAAGCGATAGACACTTACCTGGCATTCAAACGTCTTTCGAAAGAACAGATCGAAAAAGGTACCATTCTCTCCGAAAGGGCAGGTTCGGGCCGTCGCCATTTAGATGCCATCGACGATGTTGTATTTATTGACAGTATTTCGGTCGACAAAAATCAGTTTCTTCAATCGCTGAATATCAGCAGAGAAGCCGGATCCATCACACCTTTCACATCTTTTTTCAACAAACCTGCCGATTTTCCTTCAGCAGTATATATGAATGAGAAGAAAGATCGTATTTTCTTTGGCGATGTATCCGATTCAACCAGACTAGATCTGTTTTACTCTGCCCGCAACGGCGACTCATTTACTGAACGGCAACCCCTGTCCGGAGCCATAAACAGCCCCGGCAATGAAGTGAATCCTTTTGTACTGTCTGACGGACTTACCGTCTATTTTGCATCAGATCGTCCGGAGTCAATCGGTGGATACGACATCTTTGTCACATCTTACAATCTGGGCAGCGAAGAGTATATGCGCCCCGAGAATGCTGGATTCCCTTACAACTCACCCGCCAATGAATACATGTTGGCTATTGATGAGATGAACAATATCGGATGGCTCGTAACTGATCGCAACCAGCCCGGGGACAAAGTAGCAGTATATGCTTTTATCTATTCTGATTCACGCAATAATCTGCGCGAAGAAGACGAAGAAATAAAACGCAGTCGTGCAGCTCTCCGTTCTTACAAAGATAGCTGGAAAGAAGGTACAGATTATACCTCCTGGATCAGTAAGGCTCGAAACGTTCAGACAGCCACACAGTCCGAACGCGAATTTTTCTTTATCCTGAATAACAGCAAGCAGTACACTAAATTTTCTGATTTCAGAAACAAGCAGTCCGCTGAACTTTACAAACAGGTAATATCGCTCAGAAACAACCTGGCTGCCAATCAGGAGAAACTGTCCGGCCTTCGTAAAGAATACAGTAAACAAAACGAAGGAAATAAGAAAAGACTAAGTCCGGCTATCCTCAAACTTGAGCAGGAAAACGAATCAATCCTCGCTCAGACAGATAAACTTGAAGCCAGAATCAGAGAGCTTGAGTTGAAAAATTAATCCTGATGCAAGTTTTTTATTATTTATTTTGCAAATAATTTAAAAACAATATCTTTGCACATATTAGCTCCCTGTTTCAGAAGCTGATATGTGCTTTTTTTATTCATTTATCATTCTGATTATGGATTATATTATTGTAACAGCTATTCTCCTGTTATCCATTATTCTTTTTCTGGCCGAAATATTTATTCTACCGGGAATCACCGTAGCCGGAATAAGCGGAGTTGTCATCGCTGCGGCCGGACTGGCGTATGCCTGGATCGCATTTGGTCTGCCCGGATTAATCACCGCCATATTTGCAGGAGTCATATTATTTGTAATCCTGTTTTATATTTGCCTGAAATCTAAAATGTTCGATAAACTGGCTCTCCGCAAAAATAGCAGTTCCACCATCCGCGACAAAGAGATCCGGATAATCCATCCGGGAGATGAGGTGATCACTGTCTCCAGACTTAATCCGATGGGCAGAATTGTTAAAGAAAACGAATTTTTCGAAGCTAAATCCGAGTCTGGTTTCATAGACGAAGGCCAGACAATGTACGTCACCGGCATACAGGGGAACACAGTCATCGTATCCTCCGTAAAGCCTAAGTCATTATAATACAGACACAATTTACCATTAACACAAAAATTTTTAATTACAATGTTAGAACTTAGTATTTTTTTATGGGTAGTTATACTACTACTTATCATTCTTTTCTTTTATTTTGTACCATTTCCGCTATGGTTTTCAGCAAAGATATCAGGCGTTAACATCTCTTTACTACAACTTGTACTAATGAGATTTCGGAAAGTTCCGCCTTCAGTTATTGTTCGAGCAATGATTGAGGCCCACAAAGCAGGATTAATGACATTAACCCGCGACGAACTTGAAGCGCATTATCTGGCCGGAGGCCATGTAGAGCGGGTTGTCCATGCTCTTGTATCTGCATCCAAAGCAAACATCGACCTGAACTTCCAGATGGCTACAGCCATAGATCTTGCAGGCCGTGATGTATTTCTTGCTGTACAGATGTCCGTTAACCCGAAGGTCATTGATACACCTCCGGTTGCGGCAGTTGCCAAAGACGGAATTCAGCTTATTGCCAAAGCCCGCGTGACAGTAAGAGCAAATATCAAACAACTTGTGGGTGGAGCCGGAGAAGACACCATTCTTGCTCGTGTGGGCGAAGGTATTGTATCCTCTATCGGATCATCCGAATCCCACAAAACAGTATTGGAAAATCCCGATTCCATTTCAAAACTTGTACTTCGTAAAGGGCTTGACAGCGGCACAGCCTTCGAAATTCTTTCTATTGATATCGCGGATATGGATATCGGAAAAAATATCGGAGCCGTACTTCAGATGGATCAGGCACAGGCCGACAAAAACATTGCACAGGCTAAAGCTGAAGAAAGAAGAGCAATGGCTATTGCCCTTGAGCAAGAGATGAAAGCAAAAGCCGAAGAAGCCAGAGCTAAAGTTATCGAAGCCGAAGCTGACGTACCGAAAGCCATGGCTGAAGCTTTCCGCAACGGAAATCTGGGCATCATGGATTATTATAAAATGAAAAATATACAGGCTGACACAACCATGCGCGAGACCATTGCATCTCCCGGAGGGCCTAAGAGTCAGTCATAAGTAAGATGAACTGAACAGTCTGAACTGTTCGTAAAATCAACAATTATGAAACACTATCCTGAATCTGAATTAATTATCAATGGAGATGGAACAATCTTCCATTTACATTTAACACCGGACCAAATCTCTGACAAAATTATATTAGTAGGTGATCCGGGTCGCGTAGAACTCGTTGCATCTTTCTTTGACACACGTGAATTCGAAATTCAAAGCAGAGAGTTTAAAACTATCACCGGAACATACAAAGGCAAACGTCTGACTGTCCTTTCTCACGGTATCGGTACAGATAATATCGACATCGTAGTAAACGAGCTTGACGCGCTGGCTAATATTAATTTTGCTACCCGCACAGATAATCCTGCGTTCAAACAACTCACAATGGTTCGTATCGGCACATCCGGCGGACTTCAGAAACACGTACCAGTAGGCACTTTCTGTGTTTCCGAAAAATCAATCGGTTTTGACGGAGTTCTGAACTTCTATGCCGGACGCGAAAAAGTAGTAGAACAGGATTTCGAAGATGCATTCTGTCAGCAGACAGGCTATTCAAAACTATGGGCTGCACCTTACGTAGTAAGTGCTGATCACGATTTAGTAGAACGCATTGCGAAAGACGACATGGTCAGAGGTGTTACAATCTCGGCAAATGGATTCTATGGCCCACAGGGACGTGAGCTAAGATTACCTCTTGCTGATCCGGATTTAAATGAAAAAATTGAAAAATTCTCATTCAACGGATACTGTGTAACGAATTACGAAATGGAAAGTTCTGCTCTTGCAGGTCTTGCTAAAATGATGGGACATAAAGCTATGACTGTATGTTCAATCATCGCAAACAGACTAATCAAAGAAGCAAACAGCAACTACAAAAACTCAATAAGCGATTTAGTTAAGATTGTATTAGATCGTATTTAAGAAGTGGAAATATTAAGCGGGGATGAGTGTACATGGCTATACTTATCCCCTCTTCTATCAATAATTTTTGATTATGAATTTTAATTCTACAAACATATTTCTTTTATTCTCTCTATTATTTTCATCATACAGTTGCTCTTTAAGAACACCTGATTATCCTTATGCCGAAAATAACGTTACCCGGAATAACTATTTTGGTACCGTTGTTAATGACACCTATCAATGGTTAGAACCGGATTCGGGAGTTATCAGAAATAAATGGTTGTCAGCACAGAAACAATTTACCGGCAATCAGCTTCAGAGCTTACCCTCATATCGCCAGATACATAACAGAATCGGGCAGTTGAGTCAGACTCCTGACTTTTCTATGCTCAAAATAGTCAACAATAAATTATTCTACCTTCAAAGATCAATTTTATCCCGCCATAATGTGCTGAATGTGATTGACATCACCACGATGGAAAATAAACTGATCAAAGATCCTGCCGACATCATCGGCAACGAACATTTTTCGACCTCTAATCATGCTATATCCGGCGATGGAAGATACATTGCTTTCATAACCTCATTGTCCGAAAACGATAATAAAATCTTTATCTACGATATCAATAATGATATTCTTTTATCTGACATCATTAACCAGGTAAACCACACTCCTGTAGCGTGGGATCATAATGGGATTTACTACAGCAAATCCAACGATTTATCCGCAGAAAATACCGATGCCATCAGTCAGAATATATATTATCACAAACTGGGAACTCCTCAGTCTGAAGATAAAATAATCTACCAGAACAACATTGACATATTCAGCATATTCTACCCCGTCACTACGGACAATGAAACAATGCTCGCAATCATTGAGAACTGTTCGCGCTCTAAAGGAAACTCTATATACGTTAAGAACCTAGTGACCAATGGACCGGTCATCAAAGTAACAGATGATTGCGAGGCTAAACGCATCCCTGTAGAGCTAAACGAAAAAGAACTTTACATGATCGCCACGGATAATGCTCCGAAAGGCAAACTTGTAAAAGTAAACCTGGCAACGCCTTCCAGAGAGAACTGGACAGATATTATACCTGAACATAATAAACACCTCACTTCAGTGACTCCGCTGGACGACCGTTTTATTGTGACCTATCAGGATAATAAAAACAACGAAGCCTGGTTCAGCACCAAAGAAGGTAAGAAAGTACGGAAGCTTAATATTCCCCAGTACGGTCTTTCTGAATTCTACAGCAATAAATACCAGGATAAGGTATTCTTCACCTACACTTCCGCAACGTGTCCGAAAATACTACTGGAAGTGAAAAAAGATGTAGCCACACCACTCATTCTCCGTTTCCCCGCAGATATGGAGTTTGATCCGCGCGAATACATCTCCGAAGTTATCAAAGTTCCTTCATCCAGAGGAGACTCTTTGCCCGTAAATCTGACTTACAAAAAAGGAATTAAAAAAGACGGCACCACACCTACTGTATTATTCAATCATACAGAGATGTCAGCAGCCTTCTCTTCTCAATTCTTTTTCACCCGCATATTCTATCTGGAGCAAGGCTATATTTTTGCCGAAACACTCGAAGATGCTGAGTTTATGATTAATCCGAATGCCAGCAAACCGGCATTCAAGATCAAAGAAGAGATTGATGATCTGATCACAATCGCTCACTATCTCACGGATAAGAAAATCACATCCCGGGAAAGACTTTGTATTGCCGGTCGCGAAAAAGGTGCAACAATTGTAATGTCTGCTGCGGTTAAAGACCCGTCTATAGCGAATGTTATATCTGTGAGCAGAGGAGCCTACGACCTGGTACGTCTGCCCGTCGTAGATCAGACATGGGACTGGATCAAATACTTTGGTTCGGCAGACAGTCAGAAAGAGATGTTTGATTATATTTACAGCTACTCTCCTGTCCACAACATAAAAGATGGAACGGAGTATCCGGCCATGTTTATAATGACGGA
The DNA here is from genome assembly GCA_051657165.1 of Bacteroidales bacterium. Taxonomy (GTDB): domain Bacteria; phylum Bacteroidota; class Bacteroidia; order Bacteroidales; family UBA7332; genus UBA7332. The sequence continues at coordinate 62,307 of JBOFKD010000162.1, forward strand.
AGAGGGAGACAAATACGTATCTCCGTCTCATTCCTACAAGCTGGCTGCGACGCTGCAAAGATCCTCTAAAGGAAACAGTCCGATACTGCTGCATATTTCTCCGTCAACTACCGTAAACAATCACATTGATTTCAGAGTCTACACTGAAGCCTTTGCTGATCAGGCTGCTTTTGTGATGAAATATACAGATACACCTTTCAAAGAGTATGGCAAGCGATAAATCAGACAGATTTCCGCATGAACCTCTTTTTAGCAAAAGAAGCTCTGACTGATGGCCTCAGTCAGAGCTTCTTTTTTTAGTTTCCGGATCTGCCGTTGTTGATCTCTCCTCCGGTACTGTTTATCGTCTTGGGCTGTAACAAATATTACATATGATACCTCTCTGAGTGTAATTTTCTAAGTCACCACATCTGTGGAGTTGCTAACTTTAGCCGGACATTGAGTTAAGATAAAAAATAACTAACTTAGTGATATGGGAAAAAGAAAACAATATGACTCAAGCTTTAAAGAGAATGCAGTAAAGCTGAGCTTCGAACGGGAAAATATTAGCGA
>JBOFKD010000163.1:0-2484 GCA_051657165.1 Bacteroidales bacterium
AGCGATCATTGATCAGTCGCAGGTAGTGATTGGCATGCGATAGCAAAAGATCAAGCGTAAAACTCATTGCTATCTTACGAAACTTATCTCCATTCTGCGCACCGAAAGCCTCATTGAGTTTGGACCATTCACCGGCAATCTGACGAGACTTCTCTATTTCTGTAGCAATATACGCACGTTTAGTCAGGTTGAGCGAATGGTTTCTGAGTGTAAGCTGCGATTCGATCAATTGCTGCTTTTCGGCATTAAGTTTATTTTCTACCTCCTGAATATCCTGCGTAAGTCTCGCTGAATCAGCCCCCTCGATTTGAGCAGGAAGCGTACGGTGAGTCTCTATGGATTTCTGTAAGGAAGACAAACGGGTTTGAATCGCTATTTCTTTTTCGCGAAGCGATTGCAGGAAGTTGCGATCCCGTATAATCACCTCATCCGAAAGAGCAAAAAGCATTTCGAGATCGTCCCATACAAGCGGATTATGCTGTGTATGCGCAGCATAATCCGTCAACCAATCCAGAACAGACTGTTTTAATTGATCCGATTCAAGCAATGCTTGTTCAATTTGCTGTTTCTTACTCTTTATTTCGGATTCAAGAGCCACACACGTTTTTTCGAATTCAAGTTTCCGGGCAAAAAGACCTTCATAATAGTTCGAAACTTCATTTAGCTCTTTAGCAGCCTTAGCCTCCACCTCATCAGCCAAAGCGCCTTCAAAGAAAGCAGCACGCTGTGTTATAAGTTCTGTCAGCTGTCGGGTGAGTTCGTGAAGCTGTTTTATCGTTTCTGCATTTTCGCGTTCGAACCCTTCTTGTTCTTTAGCCAGCAAAGCCAGTTTTGCTTCGTGATCGTCTTTTTGCTTCGTCAGTTCATCACGGCTATGAGCCTGCTGATTCCATCGTGCATATAAATCGGTAAGCGTGTGGACGAAATCTGCCGGAGCAATACTCCATTGTTCCTCTTTATAGAATGGATTCAACTGATCGCGCAACTGAAGATAACGTTCCGTAAGCGACTCCTTGAGTGTCTGATAACGCATAGTCATTTCAGAAGCATTCTTTTTATTCTCTTCAGTCTGATTCCGTAATTGATCATAAAGCTTTTGTTGTTCGCGCAGATGATCCTCTTTCGTTATTTGTTCCTTTCGTAGCAGATTGACAGACAATTCAATTTGAGCAGCTTCGTCCAGTTGCTTTTTAATCTCTTCGGATTTTGCCAGAATCTGTGAATATATTAACTTATAACTGCCCGTAGCCAGATCTGCGAGAAAAGGAAACGCATCGGTAAGCTGACTAACATGTTGTTTATTTTCCTCCGTTTGTCTGGCAAGAAACTCCTTCTCGGTTGTGAGCTTAGTCAGAGATTGTTCGAGAGCAGCCAAAGCAGCAGTCTGCGTTGTAAGCAACTGACGAGCCGATTGCGTCTGTGCCAGTATATCCTGATAATGCTTTTCGAGTTCACCAACTATACGCGTAATCGTATTACGATCGGAAAAAGGATGATCCAGTGCACCACAAACAGGACATGGTTTATCTTTTTCGAGATTATCACGTAGCGATTCAACCGAATGATTAGCCATAGAAAGTGTCAGACGATGTGCTTGCTCAGCTTCTTCGAGACGTGTCTCCAGTTCACTTAACTGCAATGTCTGAGTATGAAGCTCCGAAGCAGCTTTCTGACATTCAAGCGACGTATCATTAAGAGCTGTTGTGTTGATGCGTAAACTTTCTGCATAAGAACGCTCCTGAGATGTATAAGCAGCCCATTCGGTTAAAGCACGAAGTTGTGCAGCAAGCTCCTCGGACTGTGTGCGCAAAATATGCGGATTGGCTTGTTCTAATAGAGTTTGTTTAAGCACTAGCTCCTTACGTAACGTTTCGATTTGAGTAAACAAAACATCAAGTTGCTGTTTTCGGGCAATAGAACTCTCCTCCAGCTGAATAGAATCTGTTGTCAGACGTTTCGATTCCAGGCGAACCGGATCTATCTCAGCCTTCCCTTTAGCATAAGCCTCCAGCTGAATAAGCAAAGCCGGTACAGCCGGTATCATTTTTTCGAAAACCTTATGCTGATTTATCCAGTCGTTTATCCGGGATTGAGAAATATGCAATGCTTCGATCTCTTTCTGAAGAGTCAGTTGATTCTGATGCATGAAAGAGATACGTTGTTCCTGCTCCTTAAGTAGTGTCTCAAGACGAGTACGCTCGTTACGTACAAAGAGTAGCTGATTATCCAGACGTCGTGCCTCCTTCAGTTGAGGTTGCAGAGCTTCACTAAACCGGCGCAGACGGGTACGCTCCTCCTCTGCCTGTTTGAGCTGCAAGGCATTTGCAACCGATTGGTCTGTAAGGATCTGAAGCGCTGTTTGTTTATCGTTCACTTCTTTCGTGAGCAAAAGGCTATTTGCATTCAGTGTAGTCATTTTGAACCAGAGCGGTTTGACAGGCTGCGTAGCGTCTATACGCAGAAGCTGAAGCTGCCTCTCCCTGT
>JBOFKD010000164.1:0-2715 GCA_051657165.1 Bacteroidales bacterium
TTGAAGTAACCGGTATTTTTACACCACGTGGAGGCATCAGCATCCACCCGTATTGCAATTACGGACGTAAAGGCACAAAGTACGAAGAACTGGCAACATCGCGTTTATTCAATCACGATAAATAATCAGATCTTCAGTATCATACAAAAAAGGTTCTCAGAGCGGTTTGCTCTGAGAACCTTTTTTGTATATATTCGGATTATAAATGCTTGGATTCAAATATGTTTCTAAGTAAAGTTATTATATTTGAGACTTAAAATTAATTTTATGGATCCGATAAATTCTTATTATCAACATTTTAAAGGAGGCTTGTATAAACTACTTTACCTTGGTCGGGATAGTGAAACACTTGAAGAGGTAGCTGTTTATGAAGCACTTTATGGAGATAAAAGTATATGGGTGAGACCCAAAAAACTTTTCTTTGAAGAAATAGAGATCAATAATAAGCGGATTCCGCGCTTTAGAAAACTTACCAATGAAGAACTATTATGCTTACAAAAAGAGAGCAGGAATACCTGAATAATAAACATCAGGGAGGTGTAAACAATGGCAAAGGAGGTAAATACGAATTGTATTATCTGGTTTATGAGCTTTTTAATCTGATAGTTCAGTGTAAAGACCATTTAGACAAGACTTCTTTTTGTGTTCAAAAAAAAGATACTTTCGTCGATGATCTATGTTTTATCTTTCCGGATAGAAGTCAATCCTTTGTACAGATAAAGAATGTGAAAAATCTAAACTGGGGTGATCCCGGAGAATTCAAAACTCTCGGTTATGATTTTATTCGTCAAAAAGAAGAATCTGATCCATGTCGTTTAAGTTTAGTTTTATCGAATCAGACTGTCTATGAGAATATGCAGCTTCCTCCGTTTGGGCTACAAGAGTTTGTGAGTGTGATACATTTTCCCTATTTTGAAGAGTTAGAAAGATATCTAAATGTAGAGTGTTTCTTATCGCGTTTAAAATGTATTTCGGCTTATGAAGTTCCGAAAAATGATCAGCTATTAAGTCTGGCTATTACTTTTTGTGGTATATGCAGCTCCGTATCTTTTAATAAAGATCATACTCTGCAATATGTCGTTGATTCTGTAAATAGATTCTCCAGTTCAAAAATAAACTATATATTTGGGAAGAAAATAGAAATGAAAAAAGGAACGGAAAAGATATTGTCCGAAATTGACGACTTCACTTTTTCTATCCAACATTCTGCATTCCTATGGTGTTATAAATGTGATAAGGGAGAACTATTCTCTGATCAATTTTCTAAATTTGAAGAATTAATTCTTCGCAAAGGTAAACTCAAGAGTTTTGAGGATTTCGAAAATATAATAACTGAATTATGAGAACCGAATCAAAATATTGCACAAAGGATGCTCTAAGCTTTTTGAATAAATTGGCTTCTGCTGATACTTCAGTTAATGAGTATAGGGATTCTTTTTTTGAGCTTGGAAAAATATTAGGTCTTCAAATAGATAAACTTATCCCGGATCTTCAAAATGGCTTTGCTTTAGCTTGTTCATCAGAAGATTCCGATTGGCTCGCATCCGGACTTTTGTCTCAATTGGAGCATAAAGACCCTTCTGTTGCCGTTTTCTGGAATGAGCGGCAAACGATAGGAGAGTTTACTATGGCTCCTATTGTAAGATCTTACCAAGAAGATTTGAGTCAATGCAAAATATTGGTTATTGTGAAATCAATAATCTTCACATCCTGTGTAGTTAAAACTCAATTGCTCAGACTTATTTCCGAGATGACTCCCGAAAGAATAATTATTGCTTCTCCGGTATTCTTTAAAGATGCAGATGTTCATTTGAAAAATGAGTTTCCGGAAGAGATAAGTGATAAATTCGAATTTATCTACTTTGTTATGGATACAGACATAAATGAAAGAGGTGAAGTTGTTCCGGGTATAGGAGGCAGTGTTTACGAACGATTAGGTTTAGGAAATAACACAACAAAGAATAAGTATGTACCCGAGCTGGTGAAGAAACGCAGAGCTTTATGTTATGATTATTAGAACCAGAGAATATTATACAAAAAAGGTTCCCAGAGCGGTTTGCTCTGAGAACCTTTTTTATATCGTCTTGTCGGGATGTTTCTGCAAATCCCCGACAAATTAAAGAGAAATCTTCTTCAGACTCTCACCCGAATCATTTTTGACTTCCACTACCAGATCTTTATTGTTTTTATCCAGAATCATCACCGTTGCACCACCCTTTTGAGGCCCGCCACCAATGATGGAAGGAAATGGATTATTGTCGCTGTCTTGCTCCACAAACTTATATTCATGTGTATGAGCATGGATGCCCACATCAAATTTGCTTTTGGACAGGACAGGAGACCAAAGTGTTCTGCAAGGTAAATAATTATCCTCGAAACCATAAATCGGGATATGGTGCAATAGCACACGATGCTGTGCTTTTTTGTGCGCCTTCGTTTTTAGTTCCTCCTTCAGAAAGTCTGTTTGTTCATTGCGAAACGCTTCGAATGAGTTCAGTCCGTAATACACCCAATGATCATCCGGTTTGTCCTCGCCACAATCCAGCATCACAAATCGGGTCCCGCCAAAAGAGAATGCACCGTATGATGTTGTTCCGCCGATATAGTCGATTAAATCTCTCAATTGAATGGAATAGGCATTACGTATTTCATGATTACCGCGAATGTAAACTACCGGAATCGAAGCCGCATTCAGTTTCTCATGCGCAAAATTCA
>JBOFKD010000165.1:0-119664 GCA_051657165.1 Bacteroidales bacterium
TCTCTCTCTCCCTCTCTCGCTTTCTCTCTCTCTCTCCTCTGACCGTTCTGTCCTTCCTTCTGGTTTGTTGTGCTCTTCATGAACGTTTCTTGCTGAACCTTTCCTTGTATCTGTTTCATTATGTGTGAGTCGACTATTACGGTTGGGTCCCTTTTTTTTACCAAAAACAAAATAAAAACCCATGAAAAAATTCGATATACAATTCAATGGTGTAACGTACACAGTCAAGCTAAGTATCAGGGCACTAATGACCTATGAGGAGATAAGCGGAAAATCCTATACTCAGATCAGCAGCATGAAGGACATACTAATATATATGTTCAGCGCCCTATTAGCCACAGGACAATTCAATTATGATTTTAACGACTTCCTGAATCTGATCGATGAAGAACCGTCAGCTTTTAACGACTTCCTGAAACACATTACCGACACTAATATAGCACCTGATACCGAAAAAAAGTAACAGGTGAACCATTAAGGATTAATAAGTTATACGCGATAATAGTGGTTCACGCAGGGATGGCGCCATCTTACATACTCGATGAGATGACATTCGGTGAGATTGACGCAATACTGTCAGAAGTCGAGAATGTCAACCGTGATCAGTGGGAACAAACCCGACTTATTATGTGGTCAGTCCTACAGAGTCAATCAACCAAGTCGATTAAACCCACTGATGTGTTGCCATTCACATGGGATAATAAGGGGGACAATACAGGGGACAATAAGGTGGTGACACAGACAGAAGTAGAAGAATTTAAAAAACGAAATAATATAATATAACTATATGGCTACTAATGATTTAAAGACGAATCTTAAACTAGATTCAAGTGACTTCGACAGGGGTATTCAAAGGGGACGTAGACAGGTCAAACAGTTCCAAAGCGATACTAAGACGTTTGCCACACAAGCTAAAGATTCATTCGGGTTGGCAGTAGGTGCCGCGGGTGCTTTCGCGACTGCGTTGGTCGGGGTGAATGGTATAAGTGCAGCATTCGACACGTTAAAGGGACATAATCAAGCATTCGGGGACTCGTGGAATAATACGATGGAAGGATGTAAGGCTACATTCGATAGCTTTGTCGAGAACCTTATCAATGCCGACTTAAGTATGATCGGTACTAACTTTGCCGCTGCGTTTAAGGCCGGTGTCGATGAAGCTAAAGCGTATGATACACTAGGAAACACGAAGATGAGTTATGGTGTAGCGTCAGCGCGTAAGCTCGATCAGATCAGCGATTTAGATGCTAAATTATCCAAGGAAAAAGACACAGACAAGCGAGCTACATTAATCGCTGAACGTAATGCCCTATTGGCCGATCTGCGTAAGTATGTGGGAACTCTTAGCAGTGATGTCATCGATGCACTTGGTAGTGGTGTTAATACCGCTCTTGGTGGGGTGTTCAATGGTAACGTATCAAAAAACTTCACGGAAGACATGTTTATTCGTGCGAGTGAGATTGATCTAGACAAGGACAATCGAGATAGCGCCCGTGCCGCTAGTGAGCAATTCTATAAAGAATTTAACAAGTCCGTCAATCCATTCTTAAAAAAAATCGGGACACTCGAGGGTAACATAGCGGAAGTTAAATTCGGGGAAACTGGGGCATCCATGACATCAGTCGAGCGAGGTAAAGAGGTTCAACGATTACAGGGAATGTTATCGGAGAATTATAAAGGTATTAACCAATACTTCTCAGAATTATCAGACGTTGAGAAACAGCACCTACTCAATTATGTCACCCTGATGAGATATTCAGACGAAAAACTACAAGGTGTGTACAACGAATTACAGGGTGTTTTCAATTCAAACCGGGTAATCAACCGACTCGCAAAACGCGAACCAAAAGCGGAAGTATCATCGGGAACAGGTAAGAGCGGTAAGACAGTGGTTAATAATGTTGACACGTCTGAATTCGACTTATATAGGAATATTCAGCTATACATTAACCCGACTACTGAGTTCGAACGCATACAGAAAGCTATCAATCAACACGATAGTCTTAATTGGGTGGTGGAATTGACCGCTGAGGACGAAGCCGGTGATTCATTCGATTTTAACAATAAAAAAAATCCACTCGAAAATATATCCAATATAGATGTATCCGAACAGATAGGACAATTCACGTCAATAGCTACGGCCATCGGAAGTATTACAGGCGCCATTAATGAAGGCGCAAACAGTTGGTCATCATGGATAGCGTCATTATTGGGCTCAATAGCTACAGCTATACCGGCGATTAAGTCATTAACAATCGCTATGGCAGCTAAGTCAGCCGCAGAGACACCTATAGTCGGGTGGTTAACAGTCGGTGCCGCGGTGGCTAGTGTTGGGGCCGTATTAGCTTCAATGCCTAAGTACGCTACGGGTGGTATAGTATCAGGTGCTACTGTATCAGGTGATAAGATTCCGGCATTAATGAACGCCGGGGAAATGGTTCTTAATGGGTCCCAACAAAGCAGATTGTTCAATATGCTGAATGGCGGTAACAACAATAATAACGCTACCATGACTAACGTAGAATTCAAGGTTTCAGGTAAAGATCTAATCGGTGTGTTGAATAACTATTCCAAAGCGACCGGTAAACGGTAATACAGAATATATGTAATATATATATGAAGACACTACAATACCATACAGCATATCGGTCATTAGCCGATGAGCTATTCAGGATAAACATATACTCAACATCGGGACCACCACCATCGACAGCGATAGAATTGACACCATCAGATTCGCCCTTATATATAATGTACGCGCGCGAGGATACTTTTTCACCCATGTTCACGTCAAGCGCTACATTACGGGTGATTGGTAGTGATTACATGCAAGCGATTTTTTCATCGAATCCGACAGACCATTACGTAGAAGTAATGAAGCAGGGTCGATTAATATGGCAGGGTTATGTAACTCAGAATGTTTACAATCAGGAGTTTACGCGTGAAAAGTTCGAATTCGAAATCGAGTTAATCGACAGTCTCGCAGTTACTAAGTCTATTCCATTCAGAAGCGAAACGAAGTGTATGACTTTCAAAGAATATATTATCAGTGCGATTAATAGTTTACCCGGAACCATCATAAACCGTATATATGTTCACGATACCCGTGGAATGAATACCATAGAAGAATTAGGGGTTTTTAGCTCTAACTTTAAAGATGAGGAAGAAAAACCTAATAGTTACTATGACATTCTATCCGCGATCGGCGCGTACTTAAACATGACATTCTACTTAAGGGAAGATAGTCTGTACTTATTCGCACCGGAATCAGATAGCACTGACTTTTTTTATTATGACGCCGCTGATGGGTACACCAAGCCTAACACTATAGTAATGCCATTCGCATCAACGATTAACCTTAATTGTGAAGCATACGCCGGAAGTGATAATACACTGTCAATCACGGAATCATTCAATAAGATCACGGTGACTAATAGTCTATATGAAGTCAAAGAATTGTATCCTAAGTTCGACACTTCCGGGGCCACTATGATCAAGGAAACCGAGGTTATACATAAGGACAGACGGATAAAGCGGAGATATTACGACAGCCCTAAGTTCTTCACGTGGAAGTACTTACCGGCCGTAATGGGTGGATTGTATGGGACTACTGCAGTAAGTAATAACCCTGAACATGATTTAGGTGCGTATGTGGTGAAGATGGTTGATTTTGCTCACAGTGAGAATGTCAACTCGTTACAATGGGACACAACGCTACACGTGAGAATGAACAACGAACATCGCCTACCATTGGATTTTAAGCTGATGGAGAAAAAAATCAACGTTGAATCATTCGCCAAGTCGGGTTTTTGGGCTTCGTTGGATTTTAACATTCGTTGTAGCACGACCGACACAGGGTATAATTCGAAGATCAGCACATTATCACACAGTGACACTAAGGGTAGTATTATAGTACCGGTTCAGATTCGATGTGGTGATAAGTATTACAGCGAAAACAAGTTATCACCATGGACCAATCAACCTACAACACTATTGATAAAGTGCGGTGAGATGGGGCCATCGGTCGAGATGACTGATACATGGTACGCGGTACAGGATGGGAATACGTGGCAGAACTTAACACCTAACCTTAATGGGTTCATGATTAACTTTAACAACCAATACCAAGAGGGTGAGTTAGATATAATATTCTTTACTCCCTATCTGTGGAACAATTCAAAAAACCACGGATATGACCGACCTATAACGGAACCATATCACCGTGATTCGGAAGTCAGATATTATCAGTTAAAAGACATTAACGTCAAGTTTCAGATTCCGTCAGAAGAAGCGTATGCAGGTGACGAGGATGAAAAAGATCGAATATACGAAGAGGTTATCAGTGATTCTTTTACGGGCAGCGATTATAATATCGATCTTATGTTGAGCACGAATCAAAGCGATTCGGTTAACCGCAGTAATGTCATATTAATGGGGCCGGTTAACAGCTTATTCACGGGGTATGTGATTAACGGTACTACGATAATACCCGAACAATTAATAATTGATCGTCACCGGTTACAGCTAAGTAAGCCGCGAAAAAAACTTGACATTAACATTAGGTATGATGATGTCTTTAATCGATACTACGATAAACATACTAATGCGACCTATATCCCGATCGGAATTGAACACGACACACGGTATGGCTCTAGCCACATGAGCTTAATAGAATTACACATAAACCAATGATAAAGAGATATATAAACAAGACTTATCGGTCCCATAGATTACGGGACACCGTAGCACCATCATCCGGTAATGTTTCTTTTTCCGGTAACGCTTCCGGTGGTGGTGGTGGTGTATCCGGATTACCTTACTCGGTGAATGATGCCGGGGAATACGTGGTAGGAAAGACACTACATAGTGAAGGTGACATGGTCGCGTACTCCGATGGTGGAATCGGTTCATCAGATAATAATCTATACCTTAATGACCTTAGTGATGTCGACACAACAACAAAAAAACACGGGTTCGTTCTCACATACGATTCAATAACAAACACTTACAAGTTCACGGAACCACAAGCCGGGGGTATTACTGAGGTTCATTGGAGTGATGTCAAAAGTAAACCGGAAACATATAGACCGTCCGAACATACACACACATTCGCTGATATTACTGGTATTATCGACTGTGGCACTTATTAATTTTCAGAAAAAAAAACATATAAAAAAAATGTCAATATTACAGAGAATCAAGCACATTAATTCGGACGCAGCGTCCGCGAATGCGATAATCAAGCCTACAGCGGATATATTCCTTGATGGTGAATTCATAATTAATTATAATGCAATCAACCCTACATTATTCGTCCGCGATAGTGCCGGTGCTGTGAGAGAGTTCCCGGTACGGGAAGCGGTCCAAACAATGATCGATGCCTTAAAGGGTGGAGCATTGCCGAACGTGTCAGGTTATCGATCGGTGAAAGAGATTGCGGATACGTTACACACGTTCCTGACCGCTACCAATGACGCGGATAACACGATAAACAAGTGGAAAGAGCTTGAGGCATTCCTTAATGGTATTCCTGATTCGAATAGCACACTTATCGGCCTGATGAACAATAAGGTAGATAAGACAACGACCGTTAATGGACACGCCCTATCCGGTAATATAACCATAAGTAAGGGCGATGTCGGACTCGGTAACGTGGATAATAAGTCGGATATGGATAAGCCTGTATCTACTGCACAGAAAGCAGCGATTGACCTTAAGTTAGACAAAGCAGGTGGGTCGATTACGAATAACCTGACTGTAGGTAAAGAATTACAGGCCAATCTGATTAAGTCGACCACTGACGTAATTGCATATGCCGGTGCTGATGCAAGTGCGAGCGGTATGATAATCGATGACCTATCCGATGTTAACACAAGCGGTAAACAGAACGGTTATGTGCTGACTTACAACGGTGTGACAACCAAGTGGGAAGCAAAAGAAGTAAAAGCTGGTGGTGGATTAGTAGAAGTATCATTCAGCGACATTAAAGGCAGTCCGGCGGACAATACGGCTTTGAAAACAAGTCTAGGGACGAAAGTAGAATCGGCTACTATTGGTGGTACAGCAGTGACCAAGTCAGGGACTCAACTTCAATTCCCGGCTTATCCTACCACCCTACCGGCGTCCGATGTTCCGGTATGGGCTAAAGCTAGTTCGTTGGCTGTCAGCTCAGTCCCTAACCTACCATCGAGTAAGATCACAGCTATGACAGGGTATTCAAAAGCGACTACAGTGTCAGCCATATCGGCAACCGATTCACTTAATATCGCGGTCGGAAAACTCGAGAAGGCCCTTGACGGAAAACAAGCATCCGGAAGTTACGAGCCATCATTCAGTAAAAACAATGCTTTCAATAAGTCGTTCGGGACCACAAGCGGAACCGTGTGTCAGGGTAACGACTCACGATTGAGTAACTCACGCCCGGCTAGTGATGTGCATGCGTGGGCTAAGGCATCGTCAAAACCGGCTTATAACTTCACCGAGATCACGGGAATCATCGATTGTGGCACTTATTAATTTTTCAGAAAAAAATATAGAAACAATGGCCGAAGGAATCATCATAAAAAACAATTCAACTATACTTAATGGCGTCCCTGTGGCGCCATCATCACTATACCCGGGTGAGCTTGCTTTTAACATCGCGAATGGTCACGAGAGTATGTTTTTTGCTAATTCTGCTAAGACTATTATTAAGCTTCCAATCAACTACTTAAAGGGTATAACATCGGACGTTCAGACCCAATTAAACGGAAAATCACCATCGACCCACACACATAACTATGGACAGATATTATCCAACGGGGGTTCATGGGCGTCAGGAGCGGCGCCATTAAGAATGTGTTACGCTGACAGGCTCACAAGCGGACAGGGTTACATTAGCCGGGCGGCTATTGGCTTAAAACAGCGTGACAATTCCTTTGATTCTGCATTAATATCAGTCGGAAAGGACGACTTGGGCACTAAGTGGACAGATTACGAATTCCGAGCTAATGGGGTGTTCGTGACTCCATCAATATCAGCCGGGGGTGGTGAATTCGGTGGTCTCAATGTCAGCGATGATCTTATATGTCTTGGTTCCGTTGAAGGCTGGTTCGGAGCATTCGAAGAGCTTAGCGCGACACAGGTTTTTTGTAAACATTACAATATAAACAGCACATCATCGGCTAGTTACGGTGGTGGTATTAAGTTCAGAAACGAAGGACACGCACATTACACATTCGGTCAGAAAGGTAGTGTAATGGTGTTGGCTGATACCGGCGCGAATGGTGAGACGTTATGGACGAACCCACATGACTTAATGCAGATTAACCTTAGTGGTGAGGGACGGTTTAAGGGTGATGTTGTTGCCTTTGGTATTCCTACAGCAGTATATTCAAACACTATAACTACATTAGAAGAACCTGTTATAACTGATTCCCCTACAGCATTAGATATATTAATTGAAAAAAACAACCAACTAACTAAACAAGTTGAATTCTTAATGAGTGAGATTCAGCTACTTAAACAAAACCTTAAATAATAATATATGGCAACATTCGGAGATAATAATATAAGCTTAAATGCTGTGAGGGCAGTTCTGGGCGAATCAAGTAAATCATTGTGGAATCTTTGTAACAATCCTAACATAAATAAGTGGGCCAAGTATTCCCCTCAAACAGATAATGGTAAAGCAATTCCTTTTGCAACTTATACAGTAAGCAATCCGTTCGATGTAGCACAATGGGAATACAATAAGCGGACAATTACGCAGGCTAAGCTAGGAGACTTCAGACGCTATAAGCATGATGCTCAGAATCCAATTGTAATAGGATGGCCTGAGCAATTATATTATAATGCACCTAATAGTATAAGTATGGGGGAAACTGGTGATTTGAATAATATAAAATTATCAGATTTAGGAATTAGTAATAAATATATGGGCGTGGCAGTTCGCAGGGTTAGCAGCTCGTCAGATAAGCGTGGTAATTGGTGTACTGGAAATACTACAGGCGATTGGACAGTTCCATTAGATTTTAAAGGGATTTTTTCATCTAGGATACAAGTTGAACTGGTTGTTTTTTTGACAGATATTAAAAAGACAAGCCTTACAGAACCTGATAAATTTGGTGATTTCTGGAGTGTTAAAACAGATGCTAATGTGATTGACAGAAAAACATATACTTTGTCTGAATTTGTTCCACCTACTACTTATGAGCTTATCTATGCTAATGAAAGTCCTACCTATGGTAACTGGTATTATGATGTACTGACTTTTGACAATATCGATGTAGTCGTTAAATCTAAGATTGATTATCATTATAAATTTAAAGTTGTTGTTGAGTTTCCCGAATCTGGAGATTGGCAGGAGGTGCGTATGCAATCAGAAGTAAAAGTATTAGCTGGACAGCAAAAAACAGTCTTTAGCACAGGACGCATTAGCGTTAATAATTTCAGACGTGAAAATATGGCATGGATTAAGGTTTTAGATATGAATAATAGTAACAGGGTTGTTTATTCATCTCCGGTGCATAATATGAATATGTAATGAATATGAAAAAACTAAAATTAAGCGAAATAATAGCGGTTGGATTAGTCATAGCCGGGACAGTACTTATATTCATCAACATGTTCATTCCACCCGTTGGTATTATCGCGGATTCGGCTTTATTCGCACTCGGACAGTTCTTCACTTTGGCCGGTGCTTTGTTTGGATTGGATTTAAAATGGGGGACTAAAATTAACAGTATTGAGAGTAAAATTAACAAAAACAATAATAACGATGAAGATAACATACAGTGAATTAATATACAGTAGTACGGCCAAGACTAAGGGTATAGACAACACACCCGGAGTGGATGAAAAACAGAACTTAATTAAGCTGATGGATTGGCTGAATGAAGAGATAGCGCCGGATATACCCGAACCCGTTAATGTGGAATCAGGTTATAGATGTGAGTCATTGAATAAGGCCGTTGGTGGTGTTGGTACGAGCCATCACCTTACAGGGTACGCGTGTGATTTAAGTTGTTCGGACCTGTCTAAGTTGGTCCGGGTACTTAAGAATAAGATTGATCAGATTGACCAATTAATACACTATCCTTCTAGGGGGTTTGTCCATGTTTCAATCCATCCAAGACAGCGACATGAATTTTTAAAAAAATAATTCATCAGCTAACTGATTGATTTACCGATACTTATATGACTGCACCTTTTCGTTTGCGTAACATATCCCGGCACTGGCTGTAATAAGTGCATCGATTCCATGAAGCAGACCGGATTTATCTTCAGGAGTCCTCACGCTCCAGGAATCATCTATTCTAAGAATTTTATCCTGGTGCGTCTGATAAGGCAAAACAAGCTCTGCTTTAAGGTATTCAGAAAAGAATTTCTGGTTCTGAAGTATATGCTCCGGATTATCGCCCGAATAAGGCGATATATTAAACGATGCATAATTACCCCGGCTCACACCTCCGTTTCGCGTAGTAATAAAATGAAAAATGTCACAGTATGAGAGATTCTCATACTGCAACACTTTTATATCCTGATTATTTTGTGTAATCATTCTTAATCTTCCCATTCGTATTCATCGTCATCTTCCAGATCATCGATGTCATACTCAAAGTCTTCTTCTTCGTCAAAATCATCATCATGACGATGAGCCACATCCAGATTACGATGGGTTAAAGTAATTTCTTTACCTATTTCTTTGTTAAGCTCAGTCCAAAGCATATCTTTCAGCTCTGTAATACCCATTCCGGTTACAGAAGAGATAAAAATAGTTTGTACACCTTCAGGCAAATGCTCGCGCATTTCAGCGATAAGCTCCTCATCCAGCATATCACTTTTAGAAATTGCAAGAATACGTTGTTTATCCAGAAGCTCCGGATTAAACTGTTCTAACTCACTTAACAAGATTTTGTATTCAGCAGCGATATCATCTGCATCAGCAGGAACCATAAACAATAACACAGAGTTACGTTCGATATGGCGTAAGAATCGCAATCCCAAACCACGTCCTTCAGCAGCACCTTCGATAATACCCGGAATATCGGCAACCACAAATGATTTGTTGTCGCGATAACGAACAATACCCAGATTAGGCTCTAAAGTCGTAAAAGGATAATCTGCAATCTTTGGTTTGGCAGCAGAGATTGAAGATAATAAAGTAGATTTTCCGGCATTCGGAAATCCTACTAATCCGACATCCGCTAAGAGTTTCAGCTCCAGGATAATCGTTCTTTCGATAGATGGTTCTCCCGGTTGAGCATAGCGGGGAGTCTGGTTTGTAGAAGAACGGAAATGCCAGTTACCCTGACCTCCGCGACCTCCTTTAAGAAGGACTACTTCTTGTCCGTCCTCAGTGATATCGCAAAGATACTCACCAGTTTCGGCATCATAACAAACTGTCCCGATAGGAACTTCAATAATCTGATCATCACCATCTTTACCAAAACTACGGCTAGATCCTCCGGATCCGCCATGTCCGGCAAATACGTGACGTTCATACTTCAAGTGAATAAGTGTCCAGAAGTTGCGGTTAGCACGCAGAATCACATGACCTCCGCGACCACCGTCACCACCATCAGGACCACCTTTTGCTGTCCAGTTATCACGATGAAGGTGACGTGAGCCCGCTCCACCTTTACCTGAACGGCAATAAATTTTTACGTAATCGACAAAATTTGATTCCATAACAAAACGACGAGTGACGAACGACGAGTGACAGGTTGTACCCGTCGCCCGTGCTCATCTTTATTTTTACAGTTTATCAATAGCTTCAGAAATGCGGCCGAAGATATCATCGATAGAACCCATACCCTGGATACCGATATATTTTCCGCTCGCTTTATAATGGTCGATCAATGGAGAAGTCTGATTGTTGTAAACATCCAGACGGCTTTTAATAGTTTCCATATTATCATCAGAACGACCCGAGATTTCACCACGTTTCAACAAACGAGTGATCAATTCATCCTCTGCAACTTCAAGAGCAACAACACCACTTACGGCTGTATTGCGTTCTTTCAACATCTCATCCAAAGCAACAGCCTGAGCAATCGTACGTGGAAAACCGTCAAAAATAACACCTTTTACACCTTTGTTTGCATCAAGTACAGAAGCTAACATATCAATAATCAACTGATCCGGAACCAATTGACCTTTTGAAATATAACCTTCTGCAATTTTCCCCAATTCTGTACCGTTTTTGATCTCAGATCTCAAAACATCACCTGTAGAGATATGAAACAAACCATACTTCTCTTTAATCAAATCGCTTTGAGTTCCTTTTCCTGATCCGGGAGCTCCAAAAATTACAATGTTCAACATAAATACTAAATATCTTAATAAATTGATTTTGGAAAACCAGTTTAGTTCCCCTTCATTATTCGTTAATTACGTAAATATCTTTCAGGTTACGACCATATCCGTCATAATCCAAACCGTAACCCACAATAAAGTTATTCGGAATTTCTAAAACAGTATAATCCACTGTTACGTCGCAAACGATTGCTTCCGGTTTTACAAGAAGAGAAGCAATCTTCACTTCTGCCGGATTTTTTGCTTTCAAGTCTTTGATCAAGCGCTCCATTGTACGACCTGTATCTACGATATCTTCAAGAATTACCACAGTGCGGTCTTCAATGGACTCTACCAGCCCAAAGATCTCTTTTACTGTTCCGGTAGAACTAGTTCCTTCATACGAAGCTAATTTAATGAATGTCACTTCGCAAGGAATCGTAACATACTTCATTAAATCACCAATAAACATAAACGATCCATTAAGAACTCCGATAAATAAAGGATTTTTATCAGCTAATTCTTCATTCATCCGGTTTGCAACACGTGCAATGTTTTCTTGTAGTGTTTCGTTAGAGATAAAAGGCTTAAACGCTTTATCTTTCACCTGAATTATATCCATAAAACTATATTTATTACTTTCTAAACATATCGGTTGTAAAAAAGTTTACCTACCCGTCTGACCTTCCGAACACATTGTTTCACGTTACATGTCAATGTATTACAAAACCAAACCGGCAAATAAACATCCTACTCCTTTTCCCTTAAATAAAATCCGTATTCAGAGCAAATACGAAAAGTGGCTGCAAATATAGAAAAAAAACACCATATCATTCCCTATTATTTAACTATTATCAGCTATTTTTGCGGGAAATATATAGATTCTTAATAGGACCGGCACAATGACATTCTTGTTTAAGTAACAATTATTCTTCGCTGATGGTCTTTTACACCTTTAATTACAATAATTAAGATGAAACTAATAAGAACTTCCGACATAAAACAAGTAGATTCAGAAACTCTGAACAAACAGCATATCGACGAGATTCAACTGATCCGTCGTGTAGCAGCATCCCTGTCACAGGAAATCATTAGCCGCTGGGATATAGATACTCCTTTTATTGTATTCGCAGGTCCGGGCAATAACGGAGCTGATGCGCTGGCTACGGCACTTATTCTTGTTCAGCAAGGATATAATGTAAAAACATACCTGTTTTGTCCGAATAAGGAGTTATCGGAAGCTTGCACAGCTATGCGCGAGGAGCTGACGAACGAGCCTCTGGCTGAATTCTACGAAATTCTGGCTGAGTTTAAACCGCCTGTCCTTACGAAACGTACAGTGATTATTGACGGATTATTCGGTTCGGGATTAAACAAACCGCTAAGTGGCGGATTTGCGGGCATTATTAAATATATCAATAATTCACCGTCATTCCGTTTATCCATCGACATCCCATCAGGATTTTTTGGTGAGAACAACAGCCAGAATGATCCGAATGCAATTATCAAAGCTGATTTAGTACTCACTCTGCAATTGCCTAAAGTGTCATTCCTGCTAAGTGACTCAGCACCTTATATCAAAGAATACAAAGTGCTGGATATTGCATTAGACCAGGAAAGTATTGATGAAGTTGAATCTCCTTTTCACCTGGTTGAAATCAATGAAACAAAATCATTGATTAAGCCCCGCGAGAAGTTTACACACAAAGGAAACTACGGACACGGACTTCTTGTAGCAGGTAAACTGGGAATGATGGGTGCAGCTCAGCTATCGGCAAAAGCGGCATGCAAAACCGGCATAGGCCTTCTGACCATCCATGCTCCGCGCACGGCAAATGCGATTCTGCAAACAGCTATTCCTGAAGCAATTTACAGCCCGGATGCCTCACAGATTTGTTTCTCAGAAGTTCCGTCAACAGAAGAGTACTCCAACATTGCTGTTGGCCCTGGTATAGGTGCTTCCATGGAGACTCTGACAGCCCTGTCTCAGCTACTTAACCGAAAACACAAACCAATGGTTATTGATGCTGATGCCCTTAACCTGATAGGTTCAAATAAGAATTTATTAAATCAAATTCCACAAGGATCTATATTAACTCCGCATCCAAAAGAATTTGACCGCATTATGGGACCCAGCAATACGGCTTATGAGCGTTTAGAGAAGGCGATAAAGCTATCCAAGCAATTCAGGCTGGTTATAATACTTAAAGGCGCTAATACTGCCACAATCTTACCTAACGGTGAGGTTTACTTCAACAGTACAGGAAACCCGGGTATGGCTACGGCCGGTTCGGGTGATGTGCTTACGGGTGTGTTGCTGTCTTTGCTGGCTCAGGGATACAATCCTGCTGAAACGGCTATTCTGGGTGTTTATCTTCATGGACTGGCAGGGGATCTGGCCGCAGCGGAACTGACTGAAGCAGGAGTTACGGCTTCAGACATCATCCAGTATTTACCTAAAGCTCTTTTGTATCTACAGAGAGAGAATTTGAAATAAATGTATCAGATAAGATATAAAGACTGAAACAATGAAAGGTATTTATTTTATAACAGGTATTGACACAAACGTTGGGAAGACGGCTGCTACGGGTATCCTTGCACGTGAACTTTTAAATAGCGGCGTGAATGTTATCACGCAAAAGATGATACAAACCGGCTGTGTGAATGAATCGGAGGATATTGTCGAGCATCGCAGAATTATGAATATTCCTCTTCAGGATGCTGATCTAAATTTTGATACGTGTCCGTATATCTTCACCTATCCGTGCTCTCCTCATTTGGCGGCAAGAATAGACAACAGAGAGATTGATCTGACAAAAATCAAAGAAGCAACAGACAGACTGGCAGAACAATACGATGTCGTATTGCTGGAAGGCGCCGGAGGTGTAATGGTTCCTGTCACTGAAGATTATCTGACTATAGACTACATGGCAGATATGAACTATCCGGTTATTCTGGTTACATCCGGAAAACTGGGAAGTATCAATCACACATTGCTTTCGCTGGAAATGATTCGTCAGCGCGGATTAGATCTGGCAATGCTTGTATACAACCTGTATCCGAAAGCTGATGCTGTTATAGAGAAAGATACACTAAATTATCTTCGTAACTATTTAGCTAAATATTACCCGAATGCTGAGTTGAAGATTTTAGAAGAGTTTTAGAAAACTGTAATTTAAACGACCAACATAATTTCAGGCTATTAAAAAACCGCCATACAATTCATGCGAAAAATTGTATGGCGGTTATTTTTATGTCATTTATTACAAACGTAATAAGCTAATACACGCTGAAGAGCTAATACGTCAACTCCTTTTTTCAACTCCTTCTGCAAAGGAGTTCCTGAGCCTGCAACCCAAAGTTTTAATTCACAATCCGTATCAAAGGATCCGGCTGTTTCAACGGCAAAATGGTAGATTGATTTGTAAGGAATTGAATGAAACTCTTTCTTAGAGCCTGTAATTCCCTGAATATCCTGCATAATCAGACGTTTATTGGTAAACACCCATTTATCTCTGAATATTTTAAATGCAACCTGCGGCTCTTCGCCCTCAAAAAAGACATCCTTAAATTCTTTCTGTACCTCATCTAATGAAATATGAGAGGCATTTCCCATAATATGATCTAAAATTCCCATAACAATATTTTTTAAGTAAGGGAGTCATCTCCGGATTGTAAACTCAGACTTCAGAAAACAATCCCGGATAAACTCAATGCAACAAATATATATAATTATTCTCATTTCAGACTCTTTTGCTCTGTTATCTCCGTTTATGTCACAATACTGCCCGTCGAATCAGCTTTACGAAGAATAACAGCTCACTCTTACTCTCCTGAAGAAGGGTGTACGAAAAACTCATTCTGTTATTTAATTACACGAGTACAGATACGGAGTATTCTGATTTTTACGACAATATCTTATATTTGCAAAAACATCAAGGTCGTCCCGACTTCCGGAAGAAGTAAAGACAACAATATCAGCTATTTGTTTAAAATCAAACAAACTCACGGCAAGGCCGGATGAACTCATTATAAATAAAATAAATATGCAACTTTCATATCGTAAAAGCAAGACTGAAGATATACCTTTTATTATGTCTGTCATCAATGAGGCTCAGGCTTATTTTAAAAATAAAGGTATTGATCAATGGCAAAATGGTTATCCGAACGACGACAGCATCCTGTGTGACATTACGGCAGGACATAGCTATGTTTTTCTGATTGACAATAGGGTTATAGCTACCGCCATGATTTCTTTTGACGGAGAAACGACTTATGACCTGATTGACGGCAAATGGCTCAATAACGAACCTTATGCCGTTGTACACAGAATCGCTGTCTGTTCCGGGCTTAAAGGAAAGAATATAGCAGGATCGATACTGGACATTGTGCGCAAGTTATCTGAGCAGAATAATATATGCAACATCAGAGTTGACACGCATCGGGAAAACCTCTCTATGCAACGGGTACTTGAGAAGTGGGGATTCACATACTGCGGAATTATTTATCTGAAAGACGGTGCTGAAAGACTGGCTTATCAGTGGTGTGGAGATCAGATCTAAGAGACGTATAAAAAAACAACGAGGGCTACTAAAATTTAGTAGCCCTCGTTTTATAGAATAAAATTAATAAGCGTTCATTAGCTCATCAACTTCTTTTGTAATCATAGTAGCAAAATCAGCAACAGACATTGTTCCCTGATCTCCCTCTCCTTGTTTACGAACAGAAACTTCACCGTTTTCGGCTTCTTTCTCTCCGACAACTAACAAGAATGGAATTTTCTTCATTTCGTTATCGCGGATTTTACGACCGATTTTCTCATTACGATCATCCACCAATGTACGAATATCAAGCATATTAAGCTCTTCAGCTACTTTATTTGCATAATCATTGAATTTCTCACTGATCGGCATAATAACTACCTGATCCGGAGTTAACCATAACGGGAATTTTCCGCCTGTGTGCTCAATAAGTACAGCTACGAAACGCTCCATAGAACCGAATGGTGCACGGTGAATCATAACCGGACGGTGTTTCTGGTTATCCGCACCTGTATACTCAAGTTCGAAACGCTCAGGTAAGTTGTAGTCAACCTGGATTGTACCAAGCTGCCAGCGACGACCAATAGCATCTTTCACCATAAAGTCAAGTTTAGGACCATAGAAAGCAGCCTCTCCTGTTTCTACACGAGCCTTCAATCCTTTTTCAGCACAAGCTTCCACGATTGCACTTTCCGCTTTTTCCCAGTTCTCGTCGCTACCGATATACTTTTCAGTATTGTTCGGATCACGAAGTGAAATCTGTGCTTCGAAGTTTTCGAAGTTCAATGCTTTGAAGATAATGAAAATAATATCCATTACTTTCAGGAATTCATCTTTCAGCTGATCAGGACGACAGAAAATGTGAGCATCATCCTGAGTAAAGCCTCTTACACGAGTCAGACCGTGAAGCTCACCACTTTGCTCATAACGGTAAACAGTACCGAATTCAGCAAAACGAAGTGGAAGATCTTTGTATGAACGTGGTAATGCACTGAAAATCTCACAGTGGTGAGGACAGTTCATCGGTTTCAACAAGAATTCCTCATTCTCTTCCGGTGTATGAATTGGCTGGAATGAATCTTTTCCGTATTTAGCATAGTGACCAGAAGTTACATACAGCTGTTTTGCTCCGATATGCGGAGTCATAACCTGCTGATAACCGAAACGTTTCTGAATACGTTTCAGGAACATTTCAAGACGGTCGCGCAATGCTGTCCCACGAGGTAACCATAAAGGTAACCCCTGCCCTACAGCCTGAGAGAACATGAATAATTCAAGTTCTTTACCAATCTTACGGTGGTCGCGTTTTTTAGCTTCTTCCATCATCTGGATATATTCATCCAAAAGTTTCTTTTTAGGGAAAGAAACACCATAGATACGAGTAAGCTGTTTACGTTTTTCGTCACCTCTCCAGTATGCACCTGCAATAGCTGTTAGTTTTACAGCTTTGATGCTTCCTGTATTAGGTAAGTGTGGACCACGGCAAAGATCCGTAAAACTTCCCTGCGTATATGTTGTAATTGTTCCGTCTTCCAGTTCGTCGATCAACTCAACTTTATATTCTTCGCCTCTCTCGCCAAACATTTTTAATGCATCAGCTTTTGCTATTTCCTGACGAACAACAGGCTCTTTACGAGCTGCCAGTTCAATCATTTTAGCTTCAATTTTAGGAAGGTCAGAATCGCGGATAACAGCCTCACCCGGATCTACATCATAATAGAATCCCGTTTCAAGAGCTGGTCCGATACCGAATTTAATACCTGGATAAAGCTCTTGCAGAGCCTCAGCCAAAAGGTGAGCAGAAGTATGCCAGAACGCATGTTTACCTTCAGCATCATCCCACTTAAATAATTTGATTTCAGCATCTGCTTCAATCGGACGTGCAACATCCCATTCTTCACCATTCACACTTGATGCAATAACATCTTGTGCCAAACGCGAGCTGATGCTTTCAGCAACCTGCATTGGAGTAGTACCTTTGGCATACTCGCGAACAGATCCGTCAGGAAATTTTATATTTATCATATAGAATCAGTTTTGATTACTTTAATTTTGAATGCAAATATATCACATTCTATATATTTATCTATCTTTTAGCTATTGAATTTGGCTATAAAACAATCATATTATTTTATAGCCAGTATAATCTTGCCTCTAATTTATTAAAAACAGCTTAGTTATAAGCTCTCAATAAAAAGAAAGAAGGATGACCATCCAACGCAAAAAAGAATAGTATATACGAATATGCATCAGTTATTCACACATCAAAGATACAAAAACACAGCATTACAATACACTTATTTTTCTGTTTAAAATAAAAATCATATTTTTGCAGACGATACAAATCACTAAAAATCATATTGCACTGTAATTCAAAAATGGATCACAAAAACTTATCATTTTTCCAGAAAGGTATTCTGGGGACTCAGTTTCTTTTCGTTGCTTTCGGAGCAACAGTATTGGTTCCACTCCTGGTTGGTCTGGATCCGTCGACGGCTTTATTCACGGCTGGTATAGGTACTCTCCTTTTTCATTTAGTAACGAAAGGGAAAGTACCTATTTTTTTAGGTAGCAGCTTCGCTTTTATTGCTCCTATCCAAAAAGCCACTGAGTTATACGGCATGCCGGGAACTCTCTGCGGACTTGTTGCTGTAGGTGCCGTATACGGTATCATGTCATTCTTGATTAAAACGCAAGGGGTAGGTTTTATCAAACGTTTATTCCCGCCTGTAGTTATCGGACCTGTTATTATGCTGATCGGGCTATCGCTTGCGGGAACCGGCGTAAGCATGGCTAAAGGCAACTGGCCTGTGGCATTGATTGCTTTAATCACGGCAGTTGTAGTATCTCTATGGGGAAAAGGACTTATTAAACTTATCCCTATCTTTTGCGGAATTATCACGGGATATGTGGCTGCTATATTTCTTATGGGCATCGACTTTACACCTATCAGTGAGGCTGCATGGTTTGGTTTTCCTAAATTCGTAAAACCCGAATTTTCATGGGAAGCTGTTATCTTCATGATTCCCGTAGCCATTGCGCCTGTGATCGAACATATCGGCGATGTATACGCGGTTAACAATGTTACGGGAGAGGACTATGTAAAAGATCCCGGATTACACCGCACAATGCTTGGAGACGGTATCGCCTGTTCAGTAGCCGGACTACTGGGAGGCCCTCCTGTGACAACGTATTCTGAAGTAACCGGTGCTATTTCACTTACAAAGGTGGCGAATCCGGCTGTTCTTCGTATATCAGCTGTTGTAGCTATTATCTTCTCTCTGTCTGAGAAAGTGAGTGCTTTATTACAATCCATACCAGCACCGGTACTGGGAGGTATTATGCTATTACTTTTCGGAACTATTGCTTCAGTAGGAATCGGAACTTTAGTAAGAGAAAAAGTAGACATGAGCTCGACCCGCAATCTAATTATCGTATCCCTTACGCTTACGTTGGGTATCGGAGGCGCAGTCTTTGAGATCGGATCTGTCTCTATGCAAGGAATCGGACTGGCTGCTCTTGTAGGAGTTGCTTTAAACCTGATTATACCAAAAGACAAAGCTTAAAAGCACAATACCTGAAATGGGAATTTCTGATATCAGAAATTCCCATTTTTTTTATAATTCAATTTACATTTTACCGAGATTCATTTTAAAACATAAGTATAATTGCTTTTTTAGAGCGAAAATTTAATTCTTATGTAAAAAAATGATATATTCGCGCCTTAAAATTAGCATGTACAAAAGCTATGTGCCGATTTATAATCCAGGGGGAAACAGTATATCTGTCAGCCCCTTTATCCGAACTAAAAATATTGTAATTATTATAGACTTATGAGTAAGAAGTTTGCTGAATATTCTCAACTCAACCTCTCTGAAGTAAACAAAGAGGTATTGAAAACATGGGATAATAATGATGTTTTCCATAAAAGTTTAACTACTCGTGAAGGTAATCCTTCATTTGTATTTTTCGAAGGTCCACCATCTGCGAATGGTATGCCTGGTATTCACCACGTAATGGCCCGTTCGATTAAAGATATTTTCTGCCGTTTCAAAACGATGAAAGGTTTTCATGTTAAACGTAAAGCAGGATGGGATACTCACGGACTTCCGGTTGAGCTAGGTGTAGAAAAAGCTCTTGGAATTACAAAAGAAGACATCGGCAAATCAATTACGGTTGCTGAGTACAATGCAGCTTGTCGTAAAGATGTAATGAAATACACAAAAGAGTGGGAAGATCTTACTCACAAAATGGGTTATTGGGTAGACATGAACGACCCATATATTACTTATGATAATAAATACATTGAAACATTATGGTATCTTTTGAAAGAGCTTTACAAAAAAGATCTTCTATTCAAAGGATTTACTATCCAGCCTTATTCACCGGCTGCCGGAACAGGACTAAGCACACATGAGCTTAACCAACCGGGATGTTACCGCGATGTAAAAGATACTACGTGTGTAGCTCAGTTTAAAGTAAAAAACCCAAAAACAGAATGGACTGGTTTTGGTGATGCTTACTTCCTGGCATGGACAACTACACCATGGACTTTACCTTCAAACACAGCTTTATGTGTAGGTCCTAATATTACGTATGTTGCTGTTAAAACATTTAATCCATACACATCTTTGCCTCAGACAATCATTATGGCAAAAGATCTTATGGCTTCGATGTTTAACCCGAAAGCTGCTGATCTAAAAATCGAAGACTACAAAGCAGGAGATAAACTAATCCCTTACGAAGTAGTAGCAGAATATAAAGGTTCTGATCTTGTTGGCATGGAGTATGAGCAGTTAATCCCATGGGTTAATCCGGGAGAAGGTGCTTTCCGTGTTATTTCGGGTGATTTCGTAACGACTGAGGATGGTACAGGTATCGTTCACATTGCTCCTACTTTTGGTGCAGATGATGACCGTGTGGCAAAAACTCACGGAGTTCCGGGATTAATGATGACTGATAAAGACGGGAATCTTCGTCCGATGGTTGATATGACAGGTAAATTCTTCACTCTTGAAGATCTGGACCCTGAGTATGTAAAATCAAACATCAACACTGAATTATACAGTCAGTATGCAGGACGCTTTGTAAAAAATGCATACGATGCGAATCTGACTGAAAATGATACAACTCTTGATATTGATCTGTCTGTAATGCTAAAACAGAACAATCAGGTATTCAAAATCGAGAAACACACTCACTCCTACCCTCACTGCTGGAGAACAGACAAGCCGGTATTATACTATCCGCTGGATAGCTGGTTTATCCGTACAACTGCTTGCCGTGAGCGCATGATTGAGCTAAACAACACAATCAACTGGAAGCCTCAGTCTACAGGTACAGGACGCTTTGGTAAATGGCTTGAAAACCTTCAGGACTGGAACTTATCGCGTAGCCGTTACTGGGGAACTCCTCTGCCAATCTGGCGTACAGAAGACGGAAGCGAAGAGATTTGTATCGGATCTGTAGAAGAGCTTTACAATGAAATAGAAAAGTCTATCGCAGCAGGTATGATGAGTGAAAACCCATACAAAACATTTGTACCGGGTAATTTTGCTCAGGAGAACTACGATAAGATTGATCTTCACCGTCCATATGTTGATGACATTGTACTTGTTTCAGAGTCAGGCAAACCAATGAAGCGTGAGACGGATCTTATTGATGTTTGGTTTGATTCAGGAGCTATGCCTTATGCTCAGATTCACTATCCGTTTGAGAATAAAGAAATGTTTGATCAGCGCGAAGTGTATCCGGCAGACTTTATTGCAGAAGGTGTTGACCAGACTCGCGGATGGTTCTTTACATTGCATGCTATTGCAACGATGATCTTTGACAGTGTATCTTACAAAACAGTTGTTTCAAATGGTCTTGTACTTGACAAAAACGGAAACAAAATGTCGAAACGTCTGGGCAATGCTGTAGATCCGTTTGAAACGATTGAGAAATACGGTTCTGATCCATTGAGATGGTATATGATTACAAACTCATCTCCATGGGATAACCTGAAATTCGACATTGATGGTATCGAAGAAGTTCGCCGCAAATTCTTTGGTACATTATATAATACATATTCATTCTTTGCATTGTATGCGAATGTTGACAACTTTAGTTACAGCGAAGCGGAGATCGACATCAATGACCGTCCGGAAATTGACCGCTGGATTATCTCTTTGCTAAATACATTAGTGAAAGATGTGGATGAATATTACAATACTTATGAGCCAACCCGTGCAGGACGTGCTATTTCGGATTTCGTAAACGACCATTTAAGTAACTGGTATGTTCGTCTGAACCGTAAACGTTTCTGGGGTGGAGCTTACGATCAGGATAAGATCTCTGCTTATCAGACACTATATACATGTCTGGAAACAGTAGCTAAACTAATGGCTCCTATCGCTCCTTTCTATGCTGACCGTCTTTACAAAGACCTGACAGCTGCAACAGGAAAAGAGGAAAGCCTGTCTGTTCACCTGGCTACATTCCCTGTATGCAACGATTCTCTAGTAGACAAGACATTAGAGGTTCGTATGCAGATGGCTCAGGAGATTTCGTCTATGGTACTTGCATTACGCCGTAAAGTAAATATCAAAGTTCGTCAGCCGCTTACATCAATCATGATCCCTGTTCTGGATGCTGAACAACAGGAAAACCTGGAAGCTATCAAGAATTTAGTTCTGAACGAAGTGAACGTGAAGGAAATGAAGTTTGTTGATAATGCAGCAGGAATCCTGGTAAAACGAATTAAACCTGATTTCAAAAAACTTGGCCCTCGCTACGGTAAAATCATGAAGCAACTGGCAGCAAGAATTGCAGCTATGGAGCAAAGCGAAATTATCGAATTCGAAAAGAACAATGAGTTTACATTCGATATCGAAGGACAAGCTGCTACCGTACTTACTTCAGACGTAGAGATTATTTCAGAAGATATCCCGGGATGGTTAGTAGCAAACGAAGGACGCCTTACTGTTGCTCTTGACATTACAGTCACTGAAGAGCTAAAACGTGAAGGTATTGCTCGTGAGCTTGTAAATCGTATCCAGAATATCCGTAAGTCAAGCGGATTCGAAATTACAGATAAAATCATCGTCAATCTTACAAAAAATGATGACCTTGAGGCTGCTGTAAGTGATTTTGGAGACTACATTTGCAATCAGGTTCTTGCAAACGAACTTAACTTTACTGATACTGTAAACGGGGGGTCTGAATTGAATTTCGACGATTTCGATATTCAGGCTGAAATTATTAAAGCATAGTGATACTTTTTTTAAAATATTTACCCGAAATTCGGGTAAATATTTTAATTTCGCTAAATAAATTATAAAACCCAACATTTGGTATTTTAACCTTAATAAGTAAAGATCTATGGCAGAAAGAAATAGATACTCAGATAGCGAGCTAGAAGAGTTCAAAGCAATAATTCTTGAGAAACTTGAAAAAGCGAATAAAGATTATGAGCTATTGAAATCTTCCATCATGAATTCTGATGGAAATGATATTAGCGATACTTCCCCTACTTTTAAAGTATTGGAAGAAGGTGCTGCTACTTTATCGAAAGAAGAAGCAGGCAGACTGGCTCAGCGTCAAATGAAGTTTATCCAGCATCTTCAGGCTGCGTTAATACGTATTGAGAACAAGACTTACGGTGTATGCCGTGAGACCGGAGAACTTATCCCAAAAGAAAGACTCCGTGCAGTTCCTCATGCAACTTTAAGTATTGATGCAAAAATGAAGCAGAAGTAATTTCTTAATGATAAATTCAATTCGGCAATAGAATCGTCCATGACTTTTATTGTCGAATTGTTTTGTTTTTAACTGATAAGAAACTATTCTTTAATATAGTTTCGGACTCATAAACATGCACTAAATTCTAAAAATGAAACTTTCAACCGGAAAAAAGGCTTTATTAATAATATTCTTAACCCTCCTGATCGACCAGGTTTCTAAAATATGGATTAAAACTCATTTTGAACTGGGAGAACATATTGAGGTCACTAAATGGTTCTACATCTATTTTGTAGAAAACAACGGGATGGCTTTTGGAATTGAAGTAATCAGCAAACTATTTCTTACTCTTTTCAGAATTGTTGCGGTTGGTTTCGGATGTGTTTACTTATACCGGATTATACGTAACAATCGTCTTCCGATGGGATATATTGGTTGCATTGCTCTAATTCTTGCCGGAGCTTTCGGAAATATTATTGACAGTGTTTTCTATGGCGTTTTATTTGGCCACAGCTATGGTCAGGTTGCCGAATTTCTTCCGGCCGGAGGAGGCTATGCATCTCTTTTTCACGGAAAAGTAGTAGATATGCTTTACTTCCCTTTAGTCGATACGATTTTACCTGAATGGCTTCCGTTTTGGGGAGGTGAACATTTTGTATTTTTCCGACCTGTATTTAACATTGCTGACTCTGCAATCACAGTAGGTGTTGCGTTACTATTAATTTTCTATCGCAATATACTATTGGCTGACAATCAACCAAAGACAAATGAAGATGCAAATGAGACGAAGTAAACTGATTCCTGTTCTCTTCTTGTTCATTGCTATTTTCTCCGCCTGTAAAAAGAACAAATATCTTCTCTCTGAAAGTAAAATGGAGAACATTATTTATGATCTTTACGTCGGTGAAGCGGTTATTGATAACAGTCCGTCCAATCTTCGCGGCGAGGAGTATAAGCGAGACTTGTATCTGACAGTATTAACCAATAATGGTGTAACAGAAGAACAGTACGATTCCTCTCTTGTCTATTACGGACAAAACGTTGATGACTATTATAAAATATACGACAAAGTTGTAGCAAGACTCGAAAAGGATGAAGCGAAATACGAACGTTTGGCTGCTGCAGAACAAAATGCTCAAAAATCTCTTTCCGGAGATTCTATAGACATCTGGAATGGTGAGAAACATTTTGCTGTGCTTCCTTTTGGACATACTCAGATTATCCGGACTATTCCTACTGATGAGAATTTCAAAGCGGGAGATCGTTTTGAGTTGAATTTCAATATTAATATCTATCCGGCTAAACTAATAGTGGAGAGCCCTGTTCTTTATCTGACAATCAGTTACTCTGATGCTACAGTCCAGACCACTTCGGTTAAACTTGATCGCGAAGGAGTTTATAAAGTAAATATTGAGGGTGAAAAGGATAAGCCGATTTCACGTATCAGTTGCTATATTCTTCCTAATGAACAAGCTAATCAGACGATTACACCTGTTATAGGTAAAGTAGAGTCGCTGATAAGATCTCATTATAATGAAGAGATTGTAAATAAACGAAATAAAGCACTGGAATTAGAAGTAAATGATTCCATATAAAACAAGAACGAGACTGGAAGAGTGATACATCATTCAGACAGTCTCGTTTTCTTTTTATCTTTTCATCTTACACCTGACCGCATACAATATAACTTATCAAACAGCGACAAGACTTTACAGATAACTCATCAATATTGTCTGAGACATCTTTATTACTTCGCAAAAGCAACCGTATATCTTTGCTTTCTTAAACGTATATTTTAGTAAGAATAAACTGGTAATTAACTGCTGTATATAAGAGGTTTAGTTCATTTAACCGTATCCTTTAGAATTCGCATGCGCATGCGTTGTAATTCCGATGCGCATGCGAATATAATCCGATGCGCACCGGATGCATTTCCGATGCGCATGGGAAAAGTAAATCAACCGTATCTTACAACTAAACCATCCGTATATACAAACTAACTCCTCCTTTGTTCCGGCTAATCTATCCGTATATTCGCTTGCATTTATACGAATATCGCATATAACAATAAGTGGCAGATGACAACCAGTAATTGTTGAGCCTTCGGTATTTATATTGCTAATCCCTCAATAGCCATACGAGGCACTCCAAGAAAAAAGAGGTTGTCTGACCGTAGTCAGACAACCTCTCTATATTTTAAATTAAAAGTCCCTCCGCAATATGAGAGAAATCTTTTACACCTGCTTAATTATAAGAAGGCAAAGAAGAATGCTCTGTTGAGTAACGTAGCATTTGCTCAGCATATCCTTCATTAAAGCTAATCGTAACATCTGTGATATTACCATTGTTATCAAATACAGGAGTATAAACAGGATTAAGGAATCCTCTCCATGGAGCAATATTAAGCTTCGCGTAACGATCTAAAACTTCTTTATGAAGTTCAGGATTAACCTGTACTCCGTAAGTTTCGATCATACGTCTTCCGGCTTCGTAATCGCCTTCAGATTTGATTCTCTGAATTTCAGCCAATAACTGACCAAGAAGCTCACGCATTTTCACATAGTCATTCACAACAACAAATGTTTTGCCATCGCGTTGTTTCAGCTCAACTACATTACCTTCCTGACCGTTAGCCAATACCCAGTTTGCAATAGCTGCGCGACAACGCATGTGAGCCTGTTCAATAGTTTTACCCGGCTGAATACGAGTAAGCTGAGTCATCAATCCATTCATCAGATACTTATAATACTCAGCTTTGTAAGCTTCTTTATTTGGAAGCAGACCCAGCTCTGTCATTTTATCGTCACCCATGAAATACAATGCATAAAGATCTGCACGCATTTCTTCAAGCGGTGAACCGTAAGCTTTCAAAGCATCAGGATCTGTACCCGGTAATAATTTTCCTGAACCATGGCCCAGACACTCGTGAAGATCAGTATGAAGATTATCAGCCTTAAATCCGTGTTCTTTAATCAGTTCACGTTCAGTATCACTCCAGATAAATTCTTCTCCAAATCCGTTACCCTGAGCTGAAGCGTCGTAAGCTTCTGTAATATTTTCAATCGTAACCGATTTTGAACCATGATCGCGGCGAATCCAGTTTGAGTTTGGAAGATTAATACCAATCGGAGTTGTCGGATAAGTATCACCTCCCAGAATAGCAAGCGTAATCACCTTCGCAGATACACCTTTCACTTCTTCTTTTTTGAACTGTTTCGCTACCGGCGAATGATCTTCAAACCACTGAGCATTTGCAGAGATAGTTTCTGTGCGTTTTGTAGCTTCTTCATTTTTAAAGTTTACTACCGACTCCCAGCTAGCCTTCATACCAAGAGGATCACCATAGTTTTCAGTAAATCCGTTCACGAAATCTACACGTGAATCAAGATCCTTCACCCAAAGAATAGCATATTCGTCGAAATCTTTCAGATCCCCTGTATTGTAATACTTGATCAATGTTTCGATAACAGCTTTCTGCTTATCATTTTCAGCATAAGGAAGAGCTTTTTCCAGATTAGCCACCACTCTTTCGATAGCCGGAGAATACATTCCTCCTACTTTCCAAACCTGCTCTACAACTTTCCCGTCAATTTTAGTCAGACGACTGTTCAAACCATAAGAAACCGGTGTGTTGTCATTCGGATCTTTCAGTTTTGCATAAAAATCCTCTGCCTCTTTTTGTGTAACACCTTCATAATAGTTATTTGCAGAAGTAGCTACAAGATCTTCTCCGTCTTTCTGGTTTGCACGAACCGGCATAACAGTCGGATCGAATAAAACAGGTGAAATCTCAGCAATAAAAGCATCAACAGTCTGACCATCTTTCAAAGGAAGAGATGCTGAGTCAACAGCTGCAACCTGCTCTGCAAAGAATGACTGAGAGAATTTAGGCTGTAG
Organism: Bacteroidales bacterium; assembly: GCA_051657165.1. Lineage (GTDB taxonomy): Bacteria > Bacteroidota > Bacteroidia > Bacteroidales > UBA7332 > UBA7332. The sequence goes on from JBOFKD010000165.1 coordinate 27,438, forward strand.
TTTATCTGTTGAGTTATAATGATGAATCCCGTTGTTAAACCAAACAAGCTTCAGGTACTCTTCGAAGTTTTTATAATCATCCGAAGACTTATCGCCGTTATAGTTAGAATAGATAGTTTCTAACGTTCTGCGTACAGGCAGATTCCATTTACAGTTCTGATCAAAAAGGATGTCGCGTCCTTCCATAGCAGCCTGCGTAAGATAGTAAATCAGAGCTTTCTGATTTACCGGAAGATTTTCAAACCCGGGAACTTTATAACGCAGCATTTGTACATCTGCGAAATTTTCAACTACATAGTTGAAGTCCTCTTTTTTAGTATCCTGCTTTGTTGAGCAAGAAGCCAAGACTCCGGCTGTTACCATTAGTGCAATTGTTTTTTTCATTCTAAATTATGTTCTGTAATTAGTGTTTTGGTCTGGTTTCAGTTAAGTATCAATTTCTGCGTCCGAAGATTCTCAGGAGAAGCAAAAATAGATTTATAAAATCAAGGTAAAGTGACAAAGCACCAATAATTGCGAGCTTACTGCTTGTCTCGGATGTTTCCATTCCTGCAAGTTGCTTAAGCTTTTGTGTGTCATAAGCAATAAGTCCTACAAAGATAAATACCCCAATGTAGGTCGTAATCCAGTAAAGGACTGTGCTTTTCAGAAAAATATTCACGACACTTGCAATAATCACCCCGATTAATCCCATAAAGAAAAGACTACCTGCCGAGGTTAGGTCTTTTTTGGTTGTCCATCCATAGAGTGTCATTACGCCAAATAATGCTGCCGAAATAAAAAAGGTACTAGCCAGCGACTCCTTCGTATAAAGTGTAAACAGCAGAGACAATACAACTCCTGTCACAAAAGAATATACAATAAACATCGCAGAAGCTGTTGCAGCTGACATTTTCATGACTCTGGCGGACAAAAAGATCACTAAGCCAAGCTGGACAAAGAATAAACCCCATGTAAACCATGGATTTGAGAACAGCAGGTTTTGTATGGTCTGATTTCCGGCAACCACAAAAGATGTAACACCTGTTACCACCAATGCTGCAGCCATCCAGCCATAGACTTTTTGAATGAGATTGCTTTGTGTTTTCACCCGGTCAGATGAAAGATAACCATAATCGTTATTCATAATGTAAGAATTTATTTAGTTAAAGAAAATATTCGGTTCTATTATATCTTTCTCTCTTTTGAAATCCCCCTATAAAAACTTGCCCTCAGGCTGATTATCCTAAGGGCAAATATATTTAATAATTCTGTTATTAGCAATTATTGGGGTAAAACTATCTTCCAGATCACAGCACTATTAGCCGGCACAAATGTTCTGAAAGGAATATGCTTGTTAAATGGCAGATATATAACACTACCCGCAAGCAATTCTCTTGCTTCAACCTGAGAGAGTTCAGGCACATGAAGGTAGTCAAATGCATGCTGAGGAATGTTTATCTTACAATCCTGCTCTTCATCATCAAAATTAGCTACAATCAGCAATAATTCATTTCCGGCTTTTCGCAAAAAAGCATATTGCTTGTCAGGATTAAAATATTCCGACAATGGATTTACATACATCAAATCAAAAAACAAGCCTTCAGTTATAGCTTTTTCGGTTTCGGCTACCGGCAATAGCTTTGAATAAAAATTACGTATACTTCGCTGCCGGTTGCTTAACTTACGCAAGTTACAATCTCCATTGTTAAACCATTTCCTGAAGCTGTCCATTGCCCAGAAATCAAAAATAGTAGTTCTGCCATCCTGTCCGCTGAAGCCTTCTTCATCCATAGCTTCTTCTCCCAACTCCTGGCCGGAATAAAGCATAAACGGAACCTTACTTATGCATGCCGATACGACATTGGCGGCAAATCCTTTCTCTCCGCTACAAGCAAAGAAATGCGAAGCAATACGCTGTTCATCATGATTTTCCATAAAATTCAGCATATGATCGCCGACTTCGCCCAAACGTTGCCAGCAGGATGTTATAAGCGATGCCGGAGCTTCACCTCTGGTCACGGCTTTTAATGTGTCATACAATCCTACTTTATCATATAAGAAATCGAATTTTCCATTATGTATATATGAATAATACAGATCCGGATTATAGACCTCTGCAATAAACAGAAGCGACGGATTAATCTGTTTAATCTGCGGAATCACCCATCCCCAGAATTCAACAGGAACCATCTCGGCCATATCACAACGGAAACCGTCTATTTTTTTTGAAGCCCAGAAAGAGAGAATATCGAGCATCTTATACCAGGTATCCGGTATAGGATCAAAATGCTTAGCTCCCCATGAATGATAATCAACGCCATAATTAAGTTTCACGGTTTCATACCAGTCGGTCACTGATGGCTCAGCCGTAAAACAATCGTTTCCGGTAGCTTTTGCCGGATATTCTTTATAGATATCATCATTTTCTCCTAAAGGAAACTCTCCGGCAAAAACCTGATAAGGCATATAATAAAAATTATTCTGAGGACTGAATGCTACATCCGTCTTATCTTTTTCTCCAAAATCAGATACATTAGCGGGTTTTGCATCAGAAAAATACTGACGAGCCACATGATTAGGTACAAAATCAATGATTACTTTTAAGCCAGCATTGTGAGTCCGCTGGACAAGATCCTCAAACTCAGCCATCCGGTTTGGTATATCATCAGCCAGATAAGGGTTTACATCATAATAGTCCTTAATAGCATAAGGTGAGCCCGCATTACCTTTTATGACGTAAGGATTATCTTTTTTAATCCCGAACTTCGAAAAATCACATTTCGTTGCATGCTCAATAATTCCTGTATACCATATTGCATTACAACCCAGATTTGCTATTTCCCGGAGAGCTTTTGGCGTAAAATCCGAAAACTTTCCTGTCCCGTTTTCTTCGAGCGTACCATTAAATACCAATTTATCGGTCCGGTTTCCAAATAGTCTTGGAAGGACCTGATAGATGATCAGTTTATCCATTTTAATAACTTTAATCTTTCACATAGCTTTGCGCAGCATAATCCAGTATCTGCTGCTTGTTCGGACTTGATTCAATCGCATGACAAGCTGCATTATAACCAATATCAACTATTTCGGATATGTGATGTGTATCAAATAAATTATAGCTGTAGGTTTCTTTTGTTTCAATCAGAAGATCACAGAGATCCCTGTCCTGAAGGCTATTAGCCTTAAACATAAAACCATAAGAACGCTCAGCTATCGAAAGAACAGTTTTTTTATATTCTTTCATCACAAGCGGTGTGGCATTTACGCCAATTACAATTTCACATTTATCTTTCAACAAAGATACCGGAAAGTTCTTCAATACACCGCCATCCACGCAGTTTACGCCATTGATTAACTGCGGAGGAAATAAAACAGGAATTGAACAGGATGCAGCAACCTTTGCGGCAAGACTGTCTCCCGAATCAAAAATTACACTTTCACCATGATCTAAATCTGTAGCCACAATCATAAGTGGAGTTTTTAGATCTTCGAATTTTTTAGATCTGATATTTTTGGTTAAGAAACTCTTAAACCCATGCATAGTTAGAAAACTCTTCTTAGGCATCACTATTTCGGCAAAATCTAAAAACTTGATAGGTTCAAATAGTTTTTCGATTTCATCCGGCGAATAGCCATCACAGTATAAAACACCAACAAGGGAGCCTGCACTTACGCCCGAAACTATATCCGGTTTAAGTCCATACTCCTCAAGTGCCTTAATCGCTCCAATATGAGCAAAGCCTTTTGCTCCACCACCACTTAAAGCCAATCCGATACGAAATGGTTTGTTCTCCATATATAATTCACTCAAATATCTATCATTATGTTACATAAATCTAACAACCATCTAAAATCAAAGTTCATCGATTAGCCGATGAAAGATGATCTTAGAGAATTAGACTCATTGTTCCCAAAAATATACAAATAAAACAGGATGTACCTGCATTCGGGGAAATTCTTAATAAAAAAGAGAGAGGACATCCTTTTTGAATATCCTCTCTTTATCAACTCTAATTATATAACCAACATTTTTGACATACATACACAGCAATCAAAATGTCAGATTCTGTTCCTTTATTACAGGGATTTAGTCCATCCTTTTGTCCAGTCGTTATCCGGAGAAACGGCTCCTTTATAATTTGTTTTAGTAAAGTAGCTGTCAACAGCCGACATATCTTTACCTCCATCCACTACTCCGACATAGCCATTTGTAAATGACAACTCCTGATTTTCAGCATTACCTGTTGCAGAAGCAAGACCTGCAACACCGGATTTAAATATTGTAGAAACAACTGTGTACTCAATAGCTGATTTACCATCAGCAAAACTATTTTCTGTTTCGGCAGTTTCTGTTGTTACAGCTTCCGGTTTACCCGTAATAAGAGTATTGTACATCTTCACATAAGTTCCGGCTCTGAATCTGGCACCTCTTTTAGAAGTCGTTGAGTTATTTCCCACCAATGTCAGATTCGAGATTGTTGGATTAGAAACCGGCTGAAGCACTACATTTGACGAACGGTTATCCGCTTCGATCAGACAATCGCCCTCACTACTCATTTGCTGAGCAACCCAGAACTGACCTTTACCACACCATCCGTCTATCCAGTCAAAAGAGTCGTCACCCGAACCCGTAGAAACAAGATATTTTCCGTTTACAGTTCCGCCAAACCACTCAAAACCGTCATCCGCGCCTTTGTATGACTGAAGATATTCCACCTTAGTTCCGTTACCTACACCATAGAAAGTAAAACCGTTTGATTCTTTTTCCTCTGAAAATGCATAACCGGTGTATTCTAAACGAATGTAACGCAAAGAACCTGAATTGTCGCTTACATCTGATCCGCCGAAAGTTGCATCTCCGATTTCAGATTTCCCCGTTCCACCTTCCAGATTAATCGGTGCTCTTCCGCAGATATGGATTCCGCCCCATGCACCGGGTTCTTTCAGATCCGAGGTCATCACGATTGGTTTTGATGCAGTTCCCTCTGCATTGATCGTTCCTCCCTGCTCTATCAAAATATAATCCACATCACCATCATCCTCCGAAAGAATAGTCACGCCTTCATTAATCTTAAGCAAACCACCTTTCTTTACATGATAACCGCCTTTCAGCACATATACCTGACCGGATTTCAATTCTTTTGTATCTGCAAGTTCTCCCTGAAGAACAAATTCATCAGCATCTTCACCTTTTGTTCCTTCAGATGAACTATCTGAACATGCTACGATTGATACAGATGCAATCATTAACATAAATGCTTTTGAACTCCATGTCATAAAATTCTTTTTCATGTCTTTAATCAATTGAATTAGAAATAAATAATAAAGAATATATTTATTAGAATGTATAATTAAACCCTACAGAGAAAGATGTTCCCTTACGATATCTTTCTACGAGCTTTTCCTCTCCGGTATTGGCGACTTCCTGTTTAAAACGATTCGCCTGATTCAAGAGGTTTTTAAACGACAGTTTCATCTGCATCTTGCTGTTAAACTGCATAATGCCATTAAAATCCAGGGAATGATAGGCCTCTTCTTTTACATTACCTACGCCATTGATACCTACAGAAGAGATTCTCGGACCACGTACATTATATACTAATGCCAGAGATAAGTTACGTTCGTTATCCTGTAACGGACTCCAGTTAATATCTGCATTAATCAAATAAGGAGAGGCTCCCTGAAGTTGTCTTTTTTTATCGGTGTAAATCCCGTTTTCGGGCAACTGGATAACTGTGTATATATAAGATGCATTTACTCCAAACCGAAGATTTCTCAGTATATTCTTACGATACTCTGCTTCAAATCCGGCAACCTGTCCCTTATCTACATTCCGGAAAGTATTTATTGCAGCCCCGGCATATTCCTGCACGCGCTCAATCGGTGAATCGAGATATTTGTAGTATCCGGATATTGAGATAAGATCTCCGGGAGCCGGATAAAACTCATAGCGCAAATCCAGATTATAATTTATCCCGTTCTTTAAATCAGCATATCCTCTGACAGCTGCGCCCCCGTAGGACTCTTTGTATTCAAACGGAGCCATTTCAATAAAAGAAGGGCGCGTAATGGTACGTGAAGCACTGAATAAAAAGTTCTGCTTCTGATCTAAGCTATATTTTATATTCAAAGCAGGGAATAAATCATTTGATTTCAGTTCGGCTTTCTGCTCTTTGCCTGCATCAGTCCAGTATCTTACAGACTGAAGAGAAGACTCATAACGCAATCCTCCGGATAGAAGCAGAGACTCAATAACCTTATATTCAAAATCCATAAACACAGCTGCAACCCAGTTATTGGCATAATAATTATTACGTGGCAGAGCTACCTTTTTAATAGATACAGACCCATTCGCAATATTCGCATCGTTGATAAAATCAGGATGATATATATCTGTAATCTCAGGATTGATATCCTTCAGATTGTAGTAGTAATTAGATGACTCAAAGTCTCTTGACTTATTTTTATAAGCTCCTCCTAAACGAACTTTATTCGCAGCATTGCTCCTTCCTGAAGGCAGATAAGTCAATGAAACATTACCGGTCCACTCCTTTTCTGAAAGGTTTGCAAAGAATCTGGATGTCTCCTGCTGATTCAGCTTAAACAGGTCATATCCGCCATTCTCATTCTTCAGATACATAATTTGCCTGCGGTCAGGTTCGTCACTCTTCGTGTGTCCGTATGCTCCTTTCCAGTCAATATTCCATTTCCGGGCAAGCTCATGCACACCGATCAGCTGATTGTTTAGCAGCTGGTAATTCCGGTACAATGAATTATTAGCAAGAAGCGGCATTCCTTCAGCATCAAATCCCTCACGTGTTGCAAAATTATCTTCCGACTTGTTCACGTAAAGTATATTGTAAGAAAAGCGATTCCGGTCCTTCAGTGAAAAGCTGATTTGTCCGAGAGCTGAGGTGGTAGTTTCATAGCTCCATTTATCTGAAGTAAATGCATCAAGAATTTCTCCCTGTGCTGTCATGGTTGACTGAAGTGTGTTTGTATAATTCGTATATTCATTATCGAACTGAGCATTGACAGAGATGCTTAATTCATTTTCACCAAACATAAAGCTTTTGCCTCCGTTCAGACTCAGACCAATCTCAGGAAGAGCCGTCCCCTTAGTTGCCGAAAAGCTCTCGGAAAAAGGACTTTTGCGCAGTGTCGCAAAATCTTTGGAAGACATATCTTTCACTTGCTGAGAAAGATTCATGCTGCGGTTGAACCCAAAGTAGTTGCAAGGCTGATCTGCTTTATAGAATGGTTTAAATAATGTACCTGCTTTTCCTCCGGTTGAAACACCTAAGGTCAGATAACTATTCTTTGAGTTTTCTTTTGTTTCAATATCTATATGCGCTCCGGCGTAATCCCCGAATGCATTTGGATTATAAACTTTTGAGACTTTTATGTTCTTCACAAGTGATGAGGAGAAAAGAGATAAAGGTATTAACTTATGATCCGGATTAGGCGATGCGATTGTCAATCCGTTAAGTGTGGTGATACTATATCGGTCACCTAATCCCCGCACAAAAACCTGATTGTTTCCCGATGTAGAAATTCCGGTAATCTTTTTCACACCGTCCTCCACATTTGAGATTCCTTTTATTGACATTTCCTTTGCACCCATACTTTCAACAGCCACAGTTGAGAGTTTTCGTTCGAGCAACAAAGCTCCCTCTCCTTCGTTATTCCTGCGTCCTGTCACGACGACCTCGTTCAGTTGAAGATTAGCTTTACCCATTTCAATATTAATGCGGGTTATCTTACCACTTTCAACGCTAACTTCGGCAACCTCTTTCGGTTCGTAAGAAATATAAGTAAAGCGCAATGTGTATTTTCCGGGATTAAGATTCGCAATTTCAAAGTTTCCGTCAATATCTGTTATCGTTCCGTCGCTAGAACCGACTATCTGAATAGCGGCACCGGGAAGAGTTTCATTAAATTCTTTATCCATTACGATTCCGGATATACAGCCTGGTTTGGATGCTGCCTTCCTGGACTCTAATCGTTCAACGGCACTAAGACTCATCAAGCTGAAAAGAAATAATACTAAAGCACTTATCTTTTTAAGATCTGATTTCATATTCTGATTTATGCATTGATTTTACATCTGCAAAAGTAAAGGTCCTGCATTACAGACCTTTGTCACTCAAAAAACAGAATCATGAAAATAAAGTAACAAACCCGTTAAAGAATATTACAAACGAAACATAATTATTTCATATATATTAAAAGGATTAATATAACCGGATAATTTCATTATTATACAACTGATATACAGCACTTGAAACACATAAAAGGATATTCAGTCTAAATAAATAAAGTAGTCTGTCCGGGATTTATATGCTTTTGGAGAAAATCAAACGTTTCAATCTGTCACGAAATACGTACAAACAATTCCGTCGATGCCTTTGATTAACTTTCTTCAAAGGGAGAATAACTTCATTTGCTCCTTTGATTAATTTGCAGGTTGTACGTCTCCTCCGAAGGAGACGTACATATCCTTAGAAGGAGCTGTACATGTCCTTGCAAGGAGACGTACGTCTCCTTATTTATTCATACGTTCAAAAATAATTAATCCCGCTTTGAAATAACTTAATCATACGTATCTCTCAACTTATTTTCAGTCTGATTTTTTGGCTTTATACGTATATTAGAACTACTTAAACCAAAAAAACGGAATCGCTTTGCCGGAGATTTATATCCGGCCAAAGCAATTCCGTTCTCTGTTATTTATTTCTCCTTCCGGAGATTATTTTTAATCTGCCAATATTTAACCAATATATGTTTCCAGCAACTCCACTCCATTCTCCGGAATAATCGTAACATCTGCCACAGATGCCGGAATAAGAACAGATTCCCCTTTTCTTATATCAATCTCATATCCGTTTTTATCTTTTATCTGAGCATTACCATTCATACAGATATAGATCACAAAACTATCAGCTGAAAGCAGATTGCGTCTTACCTCTGAAACGATTGGCAAGTAATTAGTCGTAAAATAAGGAGATACAACTATTTCATTAACTGCATCATCGTGTTTGTTATATTCAGTAAGATATGTCGGATAAACTGTGTAATTCAGTGCATCTTTAGCTAATTCAGTATGCAGTTCGCGCGCATTCCCCTGAGCGTCGCGTCTGTCATAATCATAAATGCGATAAGTTATATTAGAGGTTTGCTGAATCTCAGCAACAAAACAACCGGCACCAATAGCATGAATGCGACCGGCCGGAAGGTAGAATACCTGACCGGGCTTAGCGTCATAAGACTGGATGGTTTCCATGATTGTATTATTATTTACACGGGAAACATATTCGTCCGCATCAATCTGCTTAGAAAAGCCACATAAAATACGGGCATCCTTTTCAGCATCCATCACGTACCACATCTCGGTTTTTCCGAAGCTATTATGTCTCTTCTTTGCCAGCTCATCATCCGGATGAACCTGAATAGATAAGTTATCACGTGCATCAATAAATTTCACTAAAAGAGGGAAATTATCACCAAAGCGACGATAAACTTTCTCTCCAAGAAGCAGACCTTTGTTTTTCATTATCAGTTCCTCAAGATTCTGCCCTTTATCAGCCCCGTTCGAAACGACAGATACATCCCCCTTTACTTGAGATACTTCCCAGCTTTCTCCGATATTCTTCTGATCAGTCGTTACATTTTTAAAAGATGCGATTTTGTCTCCTCCCCATATCAGGGTTTTAAAAATAGGAGCAAATTTCAATGGATACATTTAATCTAGGTTTTAGAATAGTTAAAAAAGAGAATAGCCGGAATATTGTAATATTACAATATCCCGGCTATTAATATTTAAAGAAATCTACAATATTTATTGTAGTATTTCATTCTACCAAAGTTTCTCAGGATATTCTCCGGCTGCAATTAACGCATTAATTTTAGCAACAACAGCTTCACGATCATCAGCATATGTTACACCAAACCATTTAGATGGTGTATCCAATACTTTAAGTTTAACTGTTTTATCCTGGATAAGTTTATTAACCATCAAAGGAATGAAGTATTCTGCTTTCAGGTTATCTGAATTATTTTTAAGGAAATCAATGAAGTCCTGCTCTGAATATTCGAAATAATCCGGAGTGAATCCCCACATGTTCATAGAAACCGGAGTGTTGTCTGGAATAGTTACAAAAACACCTGTTTCATCTTTGTACTGAACGTTTCCGTCAATACGCTCAATATGTGTTCTTTCTACAACTGTAGTAAGATATCCGTCAGCATCAGTTGCACTAACACCACGCGCTACAGCTCCACTTTCAGACAAAGTGTTACCTACACGGTATCCGATCATGCAATATTCATTTTTCTTTCCTACCATCGTTTTCAGATAGTCAGCAAGAATCTGGAAACTTTCGCGACCGTAGAAGTCATCTGCATTAATAACAGCAAATGGTTCTTTAATCACATCTTTACCCATTAGCACCGCATGGTTTGTACCCCATGGTTTAACGCGCTCAGGATTTAATGTAAATCCTTCAGGTAAATGATTCAGTTCCTGAAATACAACTTCTACCGGAATAACCGATTCATATTTTTTTACGATTTTATCTTTAAAATCTTGTTCGAAGCTATGGCGAATTACAAAGACAACTTTACCAAAACCTGCTCTTACAGCATCGTAAATAGAGTAATCCATGATTGTTTCTCCATGAGGTCCTAAACCGTCTAACTGTTTCAATCCTCCATATCGGCTACCCATTCCGGCAGCCAAAACAAATAATGTTGGTTTCATAGATCAATATATAGATTAAAATGAATGAATGAGCTACAAATGTAATAAAATATTTAGAACATAAAAGCAAAAAAGCCCTTCATCAAAAGGATGAAGGGCTTATATTTAGGTTATCGAACGATAATCTTCTCTGTTTGAACGTGATTACCTGTAATCACTTTTACAATGTAAATACCTTTATTCAAATTGAATGAAGCATTCTCTGTTACTACTTTAGAAATAAATTTCGCACCATTCAAAGCATACACTTCTACCTGAGCTGATCCATCTATCTGAGTAATATTCAATTGTCCGTCTTTCACAAACATAACAGCTTTATCTTCATCTGTCATTTCGTTAGACACCAATTGAGCATCTTCTAACTGAGCATTTCGAACACCGTACACTGCAGGAGTACCGCTGGCATCAAAAATCATCATCACTAGATTCAATCCACGTGAAGCGAAGTCTGACATATCAATTTCCTGAGAACATGTACTCCAGTCTCCGGGTTTTGACGGGTTGATCTGATAGCTCTTACCTTCAGTACCTAAGACTGCGTTCATGAATGTTTCTGCATTCATTCGTTTATCTTCACCCTCAGTAACGAGAAGTGTCATTGGATATTGAGACGATAAATAATCAAAAGTTAATTTCACTTTCTGAACTCCTTCCGGAACATTCAGGAATGGCAACATCAATGCATGAATAGGACCATTTTCTGTTGAAACGAAAGTTGCATTTTCTTCCGGCACAAATGCCCATGCTGAAGGATAATGGAATGATGGATTTAAGTTATCATCCAATAATACTGTCATTGCATTCCATCCTTTAGGTTCATCTGTACCAGTCCAGTCTGTAGTCAATGATTGATCTGTCCATGGAAGTGTATTGATTGTTTCCCAAGGAGTCATTTCAGGCAATGGAGGAAGTCCGCCTTCTGCGGCTTTCACTGTCAGATCTCTTGTTTCGGCAGTAACCATTGGATAGTTTGTACTGCGAAGTCTGACTTTATAATTACCTTCTGCCAGATCAGCAGGAATATTCAATGTTAAAGTACCCGACTCGTCTGTTGTCTGTTTAGCCAGCTCTACAGAAGTTGTAAAATCACCATTCACATCCGATAGTTCTGCAATTACTTCATTAGCCGCTGCATTTACGTTGTACGGAGACATTGTCCCTGTCAGTGTAAATGGAAGAGTCAAAGTACCGCAAGGCTCAACCGATTCAGCTGAAAGCTGACCAATAGTCAGTTCTGGTTTGTAAACCAACAGAATATCATCTACATATACTTCATCTGTTTTACTTCCTACACCCGGAGTCATATTGGTAGTAAATGACAGAAGCATATAATGCGGATCTTTTGCATTTGCTTCATACGATGCATAATCAAAAGGAATACTTACACGTTTCCATTCAGTTGCTTCATAATTCAATTCAGCTTTCGCTACAATATGAGAATTATTAGCCTCATCTGATGATGGATCCTTAAAGTTGAAGCTATCGTGAATAATTGCTGCTATCCGCGCATTATGTGCCTCACTTGTATTTGTATATTTAACCCATACAGATATTGAGTCCGGTCTGCCAGTCATTGGCTGAGAAAAATTCTCATCAGCTGTATTTGTAAAATTATAGTTAGAAGCATTTGTTGGGGATGTAGAGCCTGCATTTACACGACCTGAGGTCATATTACCATTTGCTATAATTCCCGCTGTTAGTTTTGCTTTAATTAGAGCAGACTGAGTACCTGCTGATTGAGGTCTGACCTGATCTGATATAATTAACTGTTCTCCGTTTTTACCAAAATTAGTCAGAAAGTTACCTTGCATTGAAGGGAATGAATTCCATCCGGCTGGTTCTTTCCATCCTTTTTTTGAATCTACAATTTCCCATTCACCTTCGAATGTTGAGTTTTTCAATTGAGGTCCGCCATCGGCGGCCATTAAATGTGCACCAGCACTGCAAAGTGTCAATGCTGCCATCATTAAACTTCTTTTTTTCATCTAATAAAGGATTAATTAAAAGTTATATTATTTCTCTATTTGTATCGCACAATCATTAAAAAAAGAATAATATGTTCCGTGTTTTCTGTGTTAATCATAAGCAAATATGTTTAAAACGCGACAAATGTAAACTATTTTTCAAATATCCAATAACAAACGAAACAACTAAGACAATATTTAACATTAAAATTAATCACACAAACTCTAATTTTTGAGAAATAAAGACCTCTGATAAGTCTATGAATAAGCGCATAAGGAGTTTTAGCAGAGTATATTCCTGATAAAATGTTAAAGAGCTGACCTTCAAGAACAAAGATCACCTGATATGCATTATAACGATGAAAGAGATATAGTGGCTTTTTATAGAAATACTATAATCTCATTATCTGATTATTCATTTTAATATTTTTATTGTATGAGCCACAGGAATATTTTTGTAGCTTTAGTTAAAGCTATGGATGATGGTCAATATAAAGTAAAATACATTGAATTTGAGAGCTATACTCATCTTGATGTTGAGAATATGACAGACCATCGCAGAATTGAGTTTTTCGATAAACACTGGGATGAAAATCCCGATCATGCTCCTATTAATAGTCTGGCTGACGTTGATAAATTCATGGCTAAATATATGCTGCTATATGAAAATGGAAAAGTAACAATGTCTACCCTGCACTAAAAATGTAAGCCATAGTAATTTAGTTATATTGAAAAGAGGCTGTACTCCGTTTACCGGAGACAGCCTCTTCTTTTTTAATACTTTATTGAGACAGGTATTTTTATTCTTCCAATAAAATGTCAAGGATCTGAACAGCAGCTTTAGCTACCGATGTTCCGGGACCAAAGATTGCAGCAACACCTGACTGATATAAGAAATCATAGTCTTGTGCCGGAATAACACCTCCTGCAATTACAATAATATCCTCACGACCCAGTTTTTTCAATTCTTCAATTACCTGAGGAACCAATGTTTTGTGTCCCGCTGCCAATGAAGATACGCCTAATACGTGAACATCATTCTCTACTGCCTGACGAGCTGCCTCAGCAGGAGTTTGGAACAATGGGCCCATATCTACGTCGAATCCGCAATCGGCATAACCTGTTGCCACAACTTTAGCTCCACGGTCGTGTCCGTCCTGACCCATTTTCGCAATCATGATACGAGGTTGACGACCTTCTTCCTTAGCAAACTTATCTGCTAATTCGCAAGCACGCATAAAGTCTGCGTCTTTTTTAGTTTCTGATGAGTACACGCCTGAGATTGTTCTGATTATAGCTTTATAACGTCCTACTACTTGTTCGCAAGCAAATGAGATTTCACCCAATGTAGCACGAACACGTGCTGCCTCTACTGCCAGTGCAAGAAGGTTTCCTTCACCTGTTTCAACAGATTTAGTAATTGCTTCCAATGCTGCGGCAACAGCTGCTTCATCACGATGTTCTTTCAGGTTATTCAAACGCTCGATCTGTTGTTTACGAACAGCTGTATTATCAACTTCAAGAATATCAATCGGATCTTCTTTCTCAAGACGATATTTATTAACACCAACAATCGTTTGATTACCTGAATCAATACGAGCTTGTGTACGAGCAGCAGCTTCTTCAATACGAAGTTTTGGTAAACCTGTTTCGATAGCTTTTGCCATACCGCCAAGACTTTCAATCTCCTGAATATGCTCCCATGCTTTATGAGCAAGTTCGTGAGTCAAAGCCTCTACATAATAAGAACCAGCCCATGGATCTACCTCTTTACAGATTTGTGTCTCTTCCTGAATATAGATCTGAGTGTTACGTGCAATACGAGCAGAGAAGTCAGTAGGCAAAGCAATCGCTTCATCTAACGCATTTGTATGCAAAGACTGAGTGTGCCCAAGAGCTGCACCCATAGCTTCGATACATGTACGACCCACGTTATTAAACGGATCCTGTTCAGTCAAAGACCATCCTGAAGTCTGAGAGTGAGTACGAAGAGCCAGTGATTTTGGGTTTTTAGGATTAAACTGCTTCACAATTTTAGCCCACAACATACGAGCTGCACGCATTTTCGCAATCTCCATAAAGTGATTCATTCCGATAGCCCAGAAGAATGACAAACGTGGAGCGAAAGCATCAATATCCATACCAGCATTTACTCCGGCACGAAGATATTCCAATCCATCAGCCAAAGTATAAGCCAATTCAATATCAGCTGTAGCACCTGCTTCCTGCATGTGATAACCTGAGATAGAAATTGAGTTGAATTTAGGCATATTTTGCGAAGTATATTCGAAGATATCAGCAATAATACGCATAGAGAATTCAGGTGGATAAATATATGTATTACGCACCATAAACTCTTTCAGGATATCATTCTGAATAGTTCCTGCCATTTCTTCAAGTTTAGCACCCTGCTCAAGACCTGCATTAATATAGAAGGCCATAACAGGTAGAACTGCTCCATTCATTGTCATAGATACAGACATTTTATTTAATGGAATACCATCAAACAAAACTTTCATATCCTCAAGTGAACAGATAGATACTCCGGCTTTACCAACATCACCCACTACGCGCTCATGATCGGCATCGTATCCACGGTGAGTTGCAAGGTCAAATGCTACTGACAGACCTTTCTGTCCGGCAGCAAGATTTCTGCGATAGAAGGCATTTGATTCTTCTGCTGTTGAGAAACCAGCGTACTGACGAATAGTCCACGGTCTCATAGCGTACATACCTGTATAAGGACCACGTAAGAATGGGGCAACACCTGCTACATAATTCAGATGCTCCATATTCTCCAAATCCTCTTTTGTATAAACACTCTTCACAGCAATTTGCTCCGGTGTCAACCAATTAGCTTCAATACCATTGGTCTGAGCCCACTCTGCGCCATTATTATTAGCACAGCCGGCTGTTTTAATATCGATATTTTTAAAATTTGGTCTCATTGTTAATAGATAATTATCAACGCTTGCTTGCGTTTGTTTGATTATGAATTAGGATTCTGCAAAAACTTAGTTAATACCCATTTTTGCATTATACCCTTTCAAAGTCTCCAGTACATTTGAGCGAACATTAATAAACTCAGTAATACCCTGAGCTTTCAACGCATCAGCACATGCCGGAGCTCCTGCTACTACCAGAGTCGCACGATCAGCAATAGCTGCTTTCGCTGCCGGTGCCAATGTTTCATATTCGTCATCACCAGAGCACAGAACAATAAAGTCTGCATCTGCTTTAAGAGCAGCCTCTACGCCTGCTTCTACAGTATCAAAACCTAAATTGTCAACAACCTCATAACCTGCACAAGCAAAGAAGTTACAAGAGAATTGAGCTCTTGCAAGACGCATCGCTAAATTACCTATTGTAAGCATAAATGCTTTCGGACGTTTTGCTGCTTTTTCAGTAGCCAGACGCAATGCTTCGAATTCGCTTGCTCCGCGTGCAAAATTCAATGCCACATGTCCTTCATCCGGATTACAGTTACATCCGCAACCACATGCGTGTTCTTCTGTATGAATTTTATCAGAAGCTTTCTCGTTGAAGTTAGGATATTGATTTGTACCTAACAGAATTTCACGACGTTTTGCGATTGCATCACGACGGGCAGCTCCTGCTTTGTTTACATCATTCTGGATATCACCTGCTTCAATTGCAGCTTTGAATCCACCTTTTTCTTCGACTTCAAGGAATAGTTTCCAGGCTTGTTCTGCAATTGAATTCGTAAGATTTTCAATATAATATGAACCTGCTGCCGGATCAACGATTTTATCGAAATGAGATTCTTCTTTCAATAATAATTGTTGGTTTCTTGCGATTCTTTCTGAGAAATCATCCGAAGTTTTATAAGTTACATCGAACGGAGATACAGTTAATGAGTCAACACCTGCGATAGCAGCAGACATTGCTTCAGTTTGCGTACGCAACATATTTACGTATGCATCATAAACAGTAAGATTCCAGTTAGAAGTTTCAGCGTGAGATCTCATTTTCATGGAACAAGTACATAGTCCGTCAGCTTGTTTATTCGGACAGTCGAACTGACATTGAGGATTGTATGCTTTCACGATATTTGCCCATAACATGCGGGCTGCACGGAATTTTGCAATTTCCATAAAGTAGTTTGATCCTACTCCGAAATTAAACTTGATGCGTTTAGCAACCATATTAGCAGGTAAACCAGCCTCTGTTAACTGAGCCATTAGTTCATTACCCCATGATAATGCATATCCCAGTTCCTGATATATATATGATCCTGCATTATTAAATGACAAAGCATTTACACTAAACACACGGTAGCGAGGTAGCCCTGCTGCTGCTTCATACACTTCTTTATAAGCTTCTGTCATATTCTCAAAAGGACGTCCTTTTTTAAGAATACGTTTAAACGGATCGAAGTCTATTGAACCGTACGCGTTCATTACGTCAACATTGTTTGCCTGGTAATATGCTGTTAATAAGGCAAGCAATTTTGCCGCATTGCGTACACAACAACGGAAGTTTAGTTCAGCAGCTACAGGATCAATCCCATTTAACAAAGTAGCTAATGATTCTGCATTCAGATAGTCACCTTCAATTTTGAAAGACAAAGAATTTACACCTTTGTTCAACAATTCAAGAGCTCTCTTATTTGCTTCAGCCGGATTTGTTTCTTTTACATCCTGACGTACCAGCCAGTCGTTATCTTTTTTTGTTCCTCTGACAAAAGGATATTCGCCCGGAAGAGATGAAGGTGTAGATAAACCATCTAAGTCTTCAGCACGATACATCGGTTTTACTGAGAAGCCCTCATTGGTTCTCCAAACCAACTTCTTCTCAAAATCAGCTCCTTTCAAATCAGCTGTAACCTTATCCATCCATTCCTGGGTAGAAACCGGAGGAAATTCGGTAAACAACTTTTCTTTACTATTTGCCATAGTTTTTATTAAGTTAAAGTGATAATTTAGTTTGAGACTTTTCTATATAACCCCTGCAAATGTAAACTTTTTTAGAATATTCCAAAATAAAACCGATATAATATTAGCAGCTAATTCTTCATTATTTAATTAGTATTCAGATAGGGAATAATCAGAAACATCTTATTTACAGCTAAAATTAATCACTTTGACACACTAAACTCTGAAAGCTATTATAATATAGTGCAATAATTATATATATATTTACATAAACACATCAAGCAAAAATTCACATTCAATCAGAAAACTGATAAAAAAAAACTTAATTACCATGTTTTACATATCTCGCAACTACGCAGCAACTGTAAAGTTCATTAAAACCATAGGCCCGGCAACAAAAAAAGCAAGCAGAGAATCACCTGATTCACTACTTGCTTTTCTATATATAACCAGAGTGAGATAAAATCTGCACATCCGGAATGTCTATCGAGGTACAACTAAAAGATTATGCTCCTTTTGTTACTACTTCTTTATTAATCTTCTTAACCAATCCTTGCAATACTGCGCCCGGACCAACTTCTGTAAATTCAACAGCACCATCAGCAACCATATTAGTAACTGACTGAGTCCAACGTACAGGAGCCGTAAGCTGAGCGATCAGATTAGCTTTGATTACTTCAGGATCTTTAGATGGTTGAGCATTTACATTTTGATAAACCGGACAGATTGGCTCGTTCACTGTTACACTTGCAATAGCTTGTGCCAGTTCTTCGCGAGCAGGCTCCATAAGCGGAGAGTGGAAAGCTCCACCTACTTTAAGTTTTAATGCACGTTTAGCTCCAGCAGCTAAAAGTAATTCACAAGCTTTATCAATACCAGCTTCTGAACCTGAAATAACTAACTGACCCGGACAGTTATAGTTTGCACATACAACTACTTCTCCTTCAATAGAAGAACAAACTTCTTCTACTTTATCATCAGAAAGATTTAAAACAGCTGCCATTGTTGAAGGAGCAGCTTCACATGCTTTTTGCATAGCCATAGCACGAGCAGATACTAATCTCAGGCCATCTTCAAATGACAAAGCTCCGGCTGCCACTAATGCAGAAAACTCTCCTAGTGAGTGACCTGCCACCATATGAGGATTGAAGTCTTCACCTAATGTTTTAGCTAATATAACAGAGTGTAAAAAAATCGCAGGCTGAGTTACTTTTGTCTGACGCAAGTCCTCATCTGTTCCTTCAAACATTAAATCCGTGATTCTGAATCCTAAAATCTCATTTGCTTTTTCAAACATGTCTTTCGCCAAGGCTGAATTATCGTAAAGGTCTTTGCCCATTCCTACGAATTGTGCACCTTGTCCGGGAAATACATAAGCTTTCATGTAAAATATGTTTTAGTGATTAATAGAGTAATCTTTTTTTGATTATACTAAATATAAGAATTTTTTTTGATTCATCAATTATTCAATTCAGAATTAGCTCTTTCTGATTACCCGTTATTATTTTAAAAACCGTTTTTGTAATTACGTTCTTTTCAATTATGTCACAACAGTTTCAAAAATTTGTGGCACAAATATAAGCAAAATATTTGTTTTTCAAACACCTTCTTTCAATAGTCCGTTCGGGGCAAAAGCGTTACGTCGGGTCACCCACAAAGTAATTAAGACTGAGATCAGGGATGATGCAAAAATAGAAATCATTATCATAATCTGATATTTTATTGCAACAGTAGGCGAACTTCCACCTAAAATCTGTCCCGTCATCGTACCGGGAAGTGCAACCAGCCCCATTACAGCCATTGAGGCAATTGTAGGATTAAATGACTTTATAAGTGCATCGCGCATAAAGGGCTTTAAAGCCTCTTGAAGTGTTGCTCCGTTCCCTAGCAAATATCTGTAATAATTTGACTCACGGCGGATGCCACTGTAAAATGCATTGAGTGCAATTACATTTGCTGTCAGCATATTCCCTAATACCATTCCTGAGACAGGAACAAAATAGCGGGCATCAAAAATTGAATCTAATTGTACGACAAATCCTAAAAAATAGCCTGTAATAAATAATACAGAAAACAGAAATGCGCCAAATGCAGGAATAAGTAATAATTTTCGGTTTAAGCCGGTTCGGTTCAAAACAGTCATTACAGCAACAACTGTCATTACAACTACCCATGCCAGATTAATCCAGACATTATTCCATTTAAATAAATATTCAAGATAAAAGGCTATCAGGAAAAGTTGAATAATCATTCTTGAAGCTGCAACAATTGTATCTTTTACCAATCCTGTTTTGTAGAAATACAAAAAATAGCATGGAATAATAAGAAGTAATAACCCCAGACAGAATCCGATAATAGAAATATCCATATTATAGTTTTTATAATCTTTACTTTAAGAGTAGTGTGCGATCAAAAAAAGCAGCAAATCGCTCATCATGAGAAATTGCCAGCACTGTTACATCTTTCAATCCTTTTATAAATTCACCCATTCGTATTGTACTATCCGGATCCAAAGCAGCTGTTGGCTCATCGAGTAAAACAATATCTTTACCAGCCATAATACCCGAAATAAAGGCAATTCTTTGTTTCTGTCCTCCGGAAATCTGACTAATATCATGATTTATCAATACTCTGTCTAATCCAAGCTGATCGAATAATTGCAACGCCTTATCTTCATTAAAACTTAATTTACGGTTTACCTTTAATGTGTAGGGGAAGTTTAACATCTCGCGAACTGAATGAAACGGAAGATTTATATCCTGAGGAAGCCAGAGAATTTTACTACGGATCGATTGCAGAGTATCGACAGTGAGCGTCTGATTATCGACCCTGATTTCACCCGAATCAGGAGTAAGAAAACCTAAAAGCATATTGATCAAAGTACTCTTACCTACCCCCGATTTTCCGGCTATACATACATGTTCTCCACTTTGTATTTCATAATTAAAATGATCAAACAAGTTCGTCTCGCCAAAAGTAAAAGTGATATCTTTATATATTATCATTCTTTTATTATTTCATTATTTACACAAAGATAAATGATGGGCAAATAGAATTTAATATCTTCGTACCAAATAAACATTAAATTCATGACATATGACTAAAACAGAAGAATACCTAGCTAGTTTGACGGATGAGCAAAAAGCTAAAATCAGTGAGATTTTCGGATCCATGGAGAAATTTTATCAGTGTTTATATCTTATTGCTAAAAACGAGCACATCGTTCAGATGGATAAGCCGGAACATATGGAACAGCGATTGAAAACCATTCATGATATTCAGGATAAAATTGAAAAATTTCTGGATTCATTAAATCTTTCGGGATATGATATATTTGCAGATATAAAAAGTGATTACCTGGAAGATTATCTGGCTATGAGATCTATTTCTTTACTTTTCGATAATGAAGAATTTGTTGAAATGATACGTAAAGTATCAACATTATAAAAAAAAAGGCCGGCACACCGTGCCGGCCTTAAAAACAAAGTTTTTTCATTCGCCTCGAATCTTTCGATACTCTTTCAGTTTAACCAAATC
Source organism: Bacteroidales bacterium (assembly GCA_051657165.1). Lineage (GTDB taxonomy): Bacteria > Bacteroidota > Bacteroidia > Bacteroidales > UBA7332 > UBA7332. The sequence goes on from JBOFKD010000165.1 coordinate 48,575, forward strand.
TACTATCGCACTATCATCTTGAAGAGTATCGAATAACTGTTTATATAACCTCGGGAGAATTAGTATTGTTCAAAGATTCTACGAATTTCGTTCAAATCTTTCGTTTTAGTCAAAGCCATCATCAACAATACGCGTGATTTAGGTGCATTGTGGAAACCAGATGCTGTAAATCCATGCTCTGTATCGCTAACTTCACCATTCATAGGAACCATTCCTACAGGAATACGAGAAGCTCTGATTACTTGAATACCATTCTTAACAGCACGATCAAGTTCAGTCATAACTGTTGGGTAAATATTACCATTACCAACACCTGCGTGAACAATACCGTCAACTTTAGCGTCAACTAATGCTTTAGCTGGAAGAGCTGATGCATTTGCATAACCAATAAGAATATCTACTGTTGGGAATTTAGTCAAACCTTCAACAGAAAATTCTGAATTAGTTGTGTGACGAGTCATCGGAACACGTGTAAAATATGCATTATCACCAATAACCTGACCCAGAGGGCCATAGTTTGGACAAGCAAATGCATTTACATTTGTAGAATTCATTTTTGTTACATCATCTGCTCCTAAAATGTAATCGTTCATCATAACCATTACACCTTTGCCTTTTGCTTCAGGAGTAGTTGCTGTTACAACTGCTTTGTAAAGGTTCATCGGACCATCTGCGCTTAAAGCTGTCGAAGGACGCATTGCACCTACCAGAACAACTGGTTTATCACTTTTAACAACCAGATTCAAAAAGAAAGCTGTTTCTTCCATTGTGTCTGTTCCGTGAGTGATTACGATAGCATCACATTTGTTTTCTTTAAACAGACGATTAATCTCAGTTGCCAACTTCAACCAAACCTGGTCATTCATTTCCTGGCTACCGATATTAGAAATTTGCATTCCTGAGATATCAGCCAGATTTTTCATTTGAGGAACTGCTGAAATCAATTGATCAACAGTCGCAACACCTGCTGTATATCCAGCCTGCGTAGCCGTTGCTGCTGACCCGGCAATTGTTCCACCTGTTGCTAAAATCATTACTCTTGGTTTTGCAGAAACAAACGAAACTGAAACTACAACAAGAAGCAACGCTACGAAAATTTTGTTAATGGTTTTCATAAAAGTTAGTTTGATAATAATTAATGATTGTTTTTGTATTTATATATATCATATTAAGCAGACCCGTTAAATCTAAAAATTCAAAAAGCTACCCAAACAATAATCTTTCTATTGCCTCTCTCAATATTTGGATGTCGATATAATAACACATAAAGAACCTTTTATATCGCAATATAATTCGTTTTTTAGAATTATACGATATAATTTTAATTCTTTTCAAGTAGTTAACACTGTTTTTATAGCATGAAATAAACTATCTTTGCTATTAATAAAACAGACAAGTCTAATGAAAGTTTGCATTGCCGAAAAACCTAGTGTTGCACGAGAGATTGCACGCATTGTAGGTGCCAATAATAAAAAGGATGGTTATTTAGAAGGAAACGGATACCAGATCACCTGGGTATTCGGACATTTATGTACCCTTAAAGAACCTCATGATTACAATCCGGTATGGAAACGATGGTCCTTAAATGACCTTCCAATTATTCCGGATAGATTTGGAATTAAGTTAATTACAAATCCTGGAGTTGAAAAACAATTTAAAACTATAGAACATTTAATAGCTGGAGCTGAAGAGGTTATCAACTGCGGTGATGCCGGACAGGAAGGTGAGTTAATTCAGCGGTGGGTTATGCAGAAAGCAAAATGCAAATGCCCGGTTTACAGACTATGGATTTCATCACTGACAGAAGAAGCCATTCGTGAAGGTTTTCAGCATTTACGTCCTGAAAGCGAGTTTCAGAAACTTTATGAAGCCGGATTATCCCGTGCAATCGGAGACTGGTTGCTAGGCATAAACTGCACACGTTTATATACAGTAAAATATGGTAAACAAAATTTACTTTCTATCGGACGTGTACAAACCCCTACCCTTGCATTAATTGTAAACAGACAACTTGATATAGAGAATTTCAAACCTGAAAAATATTGGGAACTAAAAACAGTCTATCGCAATACGACATTCTCTGCTACAAAGGGAAAGTTTGCCACACAGGAAGAGGGAGAACAATTTCTTGAAGAAGTAAAGCAGAGTCCTTTTACTGTTACTGATGTAAAAATCAAAAAAGGAGATGAATTTCCTCCCCGTTTGTTTGACTTAACATCATTACAGGTAGAGTGTAACAAAAAATTTGCTTTTTCGGCTGATGACACACTGCAACTCATACAATCGCTTTACGAAAAGAAACTTACGACCTATCCTCGTGTTGATACAACATACCTGAGTGACGATATGTATCCCAAGATACCGGGTATATTAAGAGGACTAAAAGCGTATGAGTTATACACACAGCTCTTACTCAATACACCTAAGCTCCCTAAATCCAAAAAGGTGTTTGATAATAGCAAAGTTACGGATCACCATGCTATTATACCAACCGGAGTCGTTGCAAACAGCATAAATGACCGCGAAAAGAAAGTGTATGATTTAATTGCAAGACGCTTTATTGCAGCTTTTTACCCAAACTGTAAAATATCTACGACAACAGTCCTGGGAGAGGCAAAAGAAATTCCGTTTAAAGTTACAGGGAAACAAATTCTTGATCCGGGATGGCGCGTAGTTTTCACCAAAGATGATAATCAGCCAGATGATACGGATAAGGAAAAAGAAGAAGAAGAATCTACTTTGCCTGCTTTCAAAAAAGGAGAAAACGGAGAGCATATTCCATCTTTGCTGGAAAAGCAAACACAACCGCCAAAACCATTCACTGAGGCAACACTACTTCGTGCGATGGAAACGGCCGGAAAGCTGGTTGATAATGATGAACTTAGGGATGCATTAAAAGAAAATGGTATAGGAAGACCATCAACTCGTGCCGCAATCATTGAAACGCTCTTTAAACGGAATTATATTCGTAAAGAAAAAAAGAATTTGGTTGCGACTGATACAGCGATACACTTAATGCAGACTATTCATGAAGAATTATTAAAATCTGCAGAACTAACAGGGATGTGGGAAAAAAAGCTTCGCGAAATAGAGAAGGGAAAGTACGATGCAAAAAGCTTCATGGAAGAATTGAAGCAAATGGTACAAGATGTTGTTAACAACGAAAAAAGACCTCACAATAAGGTGAGCCAACCAGCTCCCCAACCTATTATTTGCCCAAAGTGCAAAGAAGGTACGATTCTAAAAGGAAAAACGGCATTTGGTTGCTCTAACTGGAAAAATGGATGTAATCTCAGAGTAAACTTTGCTGAATATGGTGAAAATTTAACTCGTGAACAATTGACAGACATACTAAATAAGCTCAGCAAATCAACCTGAACGGGTTGATTTGCTGAAATCAATTTAAAAAAGTTGATCCAAAATGCCTCAAAAATAAATAGATGCCGGGATTACCCAATATCAATTGATATATTCTGGCATAACTCAGAGTGCTTTCTTCTTAAAAATAAACCGAAGAATAATAAAGTTTGCCGGCAAAGCAATCATGTAAACAGGTACAGGTGCAAGCTTTGCTGGTATTCCCATCCATATAAATAAAGAAAGAAATCCTATTTGCATCAAATAATTTATGCCTTGCTGCCCTAAAAAGCCTATCGAGTTTTTCCACGTTGGTTTAACGCGAAAAGTAAAATAGTTTGTCATGAAAAAATTTACAATCACAAATACGATCGTCGCTAAAGTAAACGCAAAATGAGGTTTCATGACTGAACACAACACATAATATATTGCATACTGCACTGCAGTAGCAACAGTTCCTGTAATAATATAGCGAATAAACTCGCCTTTCTTATCTTTTCTGTTAATCACAAAATAAACTGCTTAAATATAAAAAAAGAGACTCCTACAGGATAAGTGAGGGAGTCTCTTTTTTGATTTGAAATATCTTATTCTACGCCTGCTAATTCAGGGTCAATCATTACACGACCACAGTATTCACAAACAATAATCTTCTTACGTAATTTAACGTCAAGTTGTCTTTGAGGTGGAATTTTGTTAAAACATCCCCCACAAGCATCACGTTGAATATATACAACAGCAAGACCGTTACGGGCACTTTTACGGATACGTTTAAAAGCAGTCAATAAGCGAGGTTCAATATTAGTCTCAACTTTTTTAGCTTTTTCACGCAGACGCTCTTCATCCTGTTTTGTTTCCATGATGATGTCATCCAGCTCGCTTTTCTTAGAATCAAGATCAGCATGTCTGTCATCAAGCTGTTTTTTGCTTCTTTCTAAATCATCCGATTTAGCTTTTGACTGAGCCGTAAATTCTTTGATTCTTTTTTCACAAAGTTCGATTTCCAGATTCTGGAATTCGATTTCTTTTGACAAGAAATCATATTCTTTATTATTACGAACATTTTCTTGTTGAGTTGTATATTTCTCAATCAGTTCTTTTGCCGCAACAATTTCTTGTTTTTTAGTAGCAAGTGAGTTTTTTGACTCAGCGATTTCGTTCTTGATATTCTGAATACGAGTTTCCAAACCGGCAACTTCGTCTTCAAGATCCTGAACTTCCAGAGGCAACTCGCCACGAAGAGTCTTAATTCGGTCAATCTCCGAAAGAATAGATTGAAGATCCCAAAGAGCTTTCAATTTTTCTTCAACTGTAAGCTCTACACCTTCTGCTTTCGTTTTTGTAGCCATACGTTTATTATATGTAATTTATCGGATTTGTTTTTGTTTCTGCCAAATGAGTTGCAAAGTTAGAGAATTTTTCTCTAATTATATCATAAATCAGCTCTTTTGTGAATTGTTCAGACTCATAATGGCCTATTTCAGCTAAAATCATTCGATTTTCATGAACAAAGAAATCATGATATTTAATTTCTCCGGTCACAAACAGGTCTGCAGATGCGGCCATTGCCTGTGGATAAAGGAAAGAACCACTTCCTCCGCACAAAGCTATACGTTTAATATTATCTTTATGAAGGGGTGAATATTTCAAACAAGGTACATTAAAAAGCTCTTTAATTAATCTCAGCACATGTACTGCATTCATTTCATGAGGCAATTCACCGATAAGACCGCTTCCTGTCGCTTCATTTGCATTCTGCAATGATATAATATCATAGGCAGGCACCTCATAAGGATGAGAATCGGTCAATGCTTTTAGTACACGAGACAATAAATAACGAGGCAAAACGACCTCGACCTTTACCTCCACTTCTGTATGCTGAGATCCAATTTCCCCCACATAAGGACTTGCAGATGCTCCGGCTTTAAAAGTACCTTCTCCTAAAGCGTTAAAGCTACATTCTGAATAATCACCTATATGCCCTGCACCAGCTGCAAACAGAGCTGTCCGCACCAATTCTGCTTTTGGCAGGGGTACATAAGTTGCTAATTTCATGAGCAGACCTTCCTGAGGAGCCAGAACTTTAATATTTCTCAATCCTAATTTTTCGGCCATTCGATAACTCACACCATTAGCTACATTATCCAGATTTGTATGAGCAGCATAAAGAACTATATTATTTTTAATTGCTTTCAGTACACATCGCTCAATATAATTACTTCCGGTTATTTTCTTCAATCCCTTAAATATAAGAGGATGATGAGCAACAATAAGATTACAAACTTTATCTATTGCTTCATCAATTAACTCTTCTGTAATATCAATTGCTATCAAAACACCGGTTGCTTCCTGCGCTGTATCACCAACCTGAACACCACTATTATCATAACTCTCCTGTAGAGCAAGTGGTGCAAAGGCTTCAACACACGCTATAATATCTCTGATTTGCATAGCTATTATGTTAATGTAGAATTTTAAATATTAGCTCTCTTAATAAATCATAAGTCGTACCTGAATAATTAGCTACTCCTTTTGATTTCGCATCACAAGTGCGGATCATACCAATAATCTGCATCGTTTTCAATGCCGAAAAGGACTTCATTCCAGTCATATAATCACGCGATTGGAACGATGACTTAAATCCAAGAGCCTTTGTTACACCCATCTCTGATTTATCCGGCAGATAATAACACAGCATTAATTTACTGAAATAATTAAATAACACCGTATTCGTTACCACCAGAGGGTTTGACTTCGGATTATCCCTGAAATAATTTACAATGCGATTAGCTTTTAAAATATCACGGGACACAACAGCCTTCAGCAATTCAAAATTATTAAACTCCTTACTAATTCCGATATTGCGTTCAACCAGATCAGGTGTAATTCTTGAATTGCTTCCTTTCTGAACAATCACCAGCTTATCCAGCTCTTTAACTATCCGGCTTAAGTCTGTTCCAAGAAAATCACTCAACATCGCAGCTGCCTTAGGATCTATTGTTTGTCCTTTAATCTGCAAATAAGAAGTAATCCATCCGGCTATCTGATTATCATATAACTTTTTGGACTCAAAGAGTACTCCTGTACGATTAACTTCTGACGAAAGTTTCATTCGTCCGTCAAGCTTCCCGTTACGATAGTTAAGAATCAAAATAGTTGACGACAATGGTTTTTGCACATAGTTCACCAACTTATCAAGCTCTTTTACTAATTGAGCTTCTTTTACAAGCACAACACGATATTCTGAAAAAGATGGGTAAAAACGGGCTTCATTAATGATATCTGTAACCGTCACGTCTGCTCCGTATAATACGACTTCATTAAAAGCCTTTTCATCTTCAGTCAGTACCGTATTCATCAATGCATCAGTAATCTCATCAATAAAGAAATTCTCTTCACCCATGAGTATATATACCGGAGCAAAGCTTCTATTCTTAATCGACTGAATAATAGATGCAGATGTCAATGCCTCTTTTTTAGCCATTCTGTTCTTCGAAACGTAAATGTTTAACTGTTTTTCTGTTCTGGATAAGCATTTCAAGCGCACGTATTCCAATTAACACATGATCTTTCACATATGCTTTTGTTACAGCCGCATCACTCTTATCTGTTTTCACACCTTCCGAAATCATCGGCTGATCTGTCACTAACAACAGAGCTCCTGTAGGAATACCATTTGCAAACCCTACAGTAAAGAGAGTTGCTGTTTCCATATCAATAGCCATTGCCCGGATACTACGAAGATAATTTTTAAATTCTTCATCATGCTCCCATACTCTGCGATTTGTTGTAAACACAGTACCAGTCCAATAATCATGTTCCAAATCTCTGATACTTGTAGACACTGCACGCTGTAAACTAAATGCAGGCAATGCAGGCACTTCCTGTGGCATATATAAGTTTGAGGTTCCTTCTCCGCGAATACCCGCCAAAGGAAGGATATAATCTCCGAGCTTATTGGTTTTCTTAAGTCCTCCGCATTTACCTAAAAACAAAACAGCTTTCGGTTGTATTGCAGATAGTAAATCCATTATTGTTGCTGCATTAGGAGTACCCATCCCGAAATTAATAATCGTAATTCCATTAGCAACCGCATTAGGCATATTCACATCTGTAATAGCCTCTACTCCATAATGATCCGCAAAGATCTTTACATAATTTGAAAAGTTAGTCAAAAGAATATGACCTGTAAACTCTTCGATGGCTCTGCCCGTATATCTAGGCAGCCAATTTTCTACAATTTCTTGTTTAGTCTTCATAAACTATAGTTTTGCGGTTTTTTAATCAACAAAATTAATAATAATCCCTGAGAATTCCCAGACAGTCTCTAAAAATAACTATCTATAAGGATAAAAAGTTTAAGACTTAAACTTTATTACTTTTTACAGATTCGTAAAATCAAACTTACCGTAAATAGAAAATAAATAACTATTTTCGCTCATTCAAGATAACAAAATTCACTATGACTCCATTAAACCTCCCCAAATACAACCTGCGAATAAGCGTTCGGGATCAAAAAAAATACATTTGGGATCGTTTACGACGAAAATATGTTGCTCTTACACCTGAAGAGTGGGTACGCCAGAACTTCATCGAATTTCTTATTTCCGAAAAGAATTATCCTGAAACTCTTATGAATAATGAAATCGGGATTAATCTGAACGGCATGACAAAGCGGTGCGACACTGTTGTGTTTGCATCCACCAGCTCTCCCCTTCTCATCGTTGAATACAAAGCTCCTCAGATAACGATTAATCAGATGGTCTTTGATCAGATTGTGAGATACAATATGGTACTGAAGGTTCCCTTTCTGATCGTATCTAATGGCTTAAACCATTATTGCTGTATGGTTGATTATGAGCAACACAAATGCCACTTTATTGCTGACATTCCAACATATGAAGAATTGGCAGATACCAGATACTTTACGAATAATAAGACTCTTTAAATATATAATAATACAGAACCGGATTATGAACACTAAACTCTTATCCGTATTATCTCTTTTTGCAATCTGTTCTTTTCAGGGATTTTCTCAAAATAAATCTCTTGAAACGGCCAAAAACAATCTCGAGAAATATACGATTACAGATCTTTCTTCTTTTGACAGCTCTAAAGTTAAAGCTATCGAAGATTATCGCCGCTTCTATGCAAAACATGCGCACCGCGGACACTCATTAGGTAAATTAAAATCTCCTTTAGCGCAATCTATTGCACAGCTGAATAATAACGGTACATTTTCAGATCTTGATGCTCTGAAAAAGCAGTTCTCCGAAGCTAATGCTTTTCAAAACCGCTCAGCGGCTGTAGTAAATGAAGTTGGACTTTTTCTAACAGAAGCTTACAACAGAATATGGAGTATCGCCGAAGCTTATCGCAATGGAAAGTTAAGTAAAGACGAAGCTTTTAATGAGAAAGTATTAAAAGCAATCATTCATTATGGAAATATAGAATTGAGCCGCCCAAACGACGGACCTCGCTTCCATGCATCCTGTTTTGCCATTCCAACGGCTGCTGTCAATACTTATTTTTGTTTCCTCAATGATATGGACCGAATCGAAAATAACAAAGGTTCGGATCTGGAGCTGAAAGCTTGCAATACGCTTAAGTCACTTGGTATTCAAGCCTGGACTCAACCATTCCGTAATGATTTTACAGACGAAAACGTAGTACAAATCGAACGTTTCCGTAACCACGTCTGGTGGGTTGGCGGCAATGCACTGGCATACAGATCGCTGATCCCTGTAGGATTTATGCTTAAATCTATCCCTATGATTGATTTAATTTCGGAAGTGGCACAGCGCGGAATCAGCAAGACTTCTCAGCATACTTATGACAAAGCATTCTGGACTGAAGGATTTACTGCTGACGGAGCCGGCTGGGGACATGGGATGCAATGTCTGATCTGGGGTTATCCGATTGATGGCACATCCAATGCTCTATCCATATTAAGTGATCTGAAAGGTTCTCCATGGGCTAAAAAATTAAGTCCTGAACATACGGATGCTTTGCTTAACTACTTCCGCGGAGGAAACTGGTATTATTATAAAGGCTATGAACTTCCGTGTCTGAGCAGACATTCTATGGTATACGAACCTAAAGAAAGCCCTATCCGTTACACAAAAATGCTTAACTCCATTCTTAAAGACTGGAGCGACTCTTTCACCTCCGATCAGATTGCTGAATTGAAGCAGCTTCAGAAAGAAGCCAAAACAAACCGCATACTTATGGCGCAGGAGAAAGATGGTGTTTACAATGGAACAAGATGGTTTTTCAACAATGATGATTTAATCAAGAAAAACAACGATTATCATATTATCGTAAATATGGCATCCAGTCGTGTAGACGGACTTGAAAGTGCAGCTAAACTGGCGGACGAATATAATTTTTACTCGACAGACGGACTTACATTATTCCAAAAGTCAGGTAATGAATATAGTTCAATATATGGTTCTTTCGACGTAACATCCTCCCCCGGAGTAACATCCAGAATAGGCATGGACAAACTGGAACCTGTTACGAACTGGAGAGGTTATTGCAGTTCTCACAATTTTGCAGCAGGAGCATCAAGCGGAGGAAACAATGCTGTATCGGGCTATATCTTCGAAAAAATGAATGCTGCAACAAAGCAAGGTGTAAACGATAAGGGCTCCAGTGCACTTAAAAACGATATGCTTTATGGATTTAAAGCTTACAAAGCAAACTTCATGATAGATGATTATTTTATTGCGTTAGGTGCAGGCATAACTAACTTCAATCCCAATATTGATATGCCTTTGCATACAACTATTGACCAAACGGCATTAGTAGATGAAATAAGTATCATCAAAAACGGTAAAACAACCATAATGACTGATTCTCTTATGCCTGTATCAGGTAGCAGCTCTCCTGTATGGATTAGCCAGAAAGGAAAATTTGCATACACCATACTACCTGAATATACACACAGTGCATATGTAGCGAAAGAACGAAAGAAAACAAATTGGGTAGAAAGAAATCTTGTGAATAAGAAAACCAAAAATTTACCTGGTGAATCTTCTATTTTGCGATTATGGATTGATCATGGTAAAAATCCTCAACAAGACACTTATGGATATGTTGTATACGCATCCGATAAAGTCCCTTCAGGGAAGCTACCTTTTGAGGTGTTAAGAAACGACACTCTTATTCAGGCAGTAGCTTTGAAAAATAAAAATGTCGTGGAGGCTGTATTTTACCCTAATGCAGACCATTTGATTTTCGGGAAAAATAAAATTAAAGTCTCTGCACCCTGCGCACTGATGATAGAGAGAAATAAAGAAAAAGTTGTCTTATCAGTAACAGATGCCGAGATGAATGCCAATTTAAAAGAAATCGTAGTTTCTATAAACGGCAAACAGATACGGGTATCACTTCCTCAAGGTGAACTATGCGGTAAAGCTGCATCACAAGCAATATCACTAAAAGAGAGTAATCTTAGATAAATCAAAGAAGGTGTGTCAAATCAATACAATTTTGACACACCTTTCTTTTTTAAAACAAAGTTAAGCTTACCGGCTATAATTTTTTGGAATCAAAGTGTCTGACACATCTCCATTCCTTCAACAACAACCGTATATCCTTGCTTTCTTTGCCGTATATTTTAGCAAGAATAAACCGGCAATTACTCACTGTATATAAGAGATTTAGTTCGTTTAATCGTATACTTTAGAAATCCGGTCCGGAGCGGTTGAAATTCCGCCCCGGACCGGTTCTATTTCCGCTCCGGAGCGGATTGTATTCCGGTCCGGAGCGGAAAAGTAAATCAACCGTATCTTGCAACTAAAACATCCGTATATAAAAAATAACTCCTCCTTTGTTCCGGCTAATCTGCACGTATATTCGTTTGCGTTTATGCGAATATCGCACATAACGATAAATGGCAGATAACAGCGAGTAACTATTGATCCTGCCGGATTTATATGTTAACCCCTCAATACCAGGTACGGCATATACAAAAGTAAAGAGGAGGATGTGATCTTTTGACACATCCTCCTCTTTATTTACTGATCTCTCTTCTCTGAGCGACCACGTAATATAAAGAAAAATATACCTGACAACAGATAACCTATTGCACCCGGAATAAATATCTTTTCCTTCATATAACCAAAAAGAACTATGGAAAGAAGAGTACCTAAAGCAAACGATAGCAGAAGGAACACTTCGAATTTAATCTTCCATCCCATATTCGCTTCTCCACGCACCATATATCCGAGAAATGTTCCAAGATCTGTGAATGTACCGGTAACGTGTGTTGTCTTAAAACCAACACCTCTGTAAGAACGTATCAGCCCATTCTGTGTACCTAATGCACATGCCAGAAAATAAATAAACAGGTCTTCATTATAAAATACCAGGTATAAAAATAACATCATGATACCTATGACAAACTGTATTTCCCCGTATTTACTTTCAAGCTTAAACTCTTTATTTACATTTACAAAAGCCGATATAAATCCACCTATTGTAAATGACAGAGAAAGCAGCAACAATACAAGAGCTGTGTTGTACCCGTGATTGTAAATATACTCTATAATCAGCGTATAATTGCCTGAATAATGAGACAATGCATAAGCAAATGCCATAAATCCGGCCATATTTATAAAGGCGCTCAAAAACGACACACTATATATCCAGATCTGTATTGCCCTGTCTTCATGATATAAAGCTTGATTTTCATCCATAATCTCTTCTACTTTGTATATCAGAACAGCTAATCAGAAATAAATGTTCTGACCCGTAAGAACGAACTTATTAAAATTCCACTTCAAACAAAAAGATATAACTACTATTGTATTAAAAAATATATTTAGTCGTTAAGTCCCGATTATTTTCGTTTAATTGCAAAACAATAAAAAAACACTACATAATATTTTATTCACCGATAATCAGTTACACTATGAATTCTTACACAAACAGCGCACTAATATTTCTATCCGTACTCTTCTTTTCCGGTTGTTCCTCCATGTCACCGGATGATCTTGACCTTGAGAGGCCAGACAAAAATCCAATTGAAGAAGTATGCAAAGAGATTAAACTATCAGTCCCTACAATTCATGAAAACAAGATCTATACCGATGACGTTACCTTTGAATTCGAAATACTAGACGGAAATGGAGGTTATACTGTTTCTGTACCTGAATCAGGAAGTCTCACAAGAGCCATAGCAACACTTGACGGCAACAAGGTAAAAGTAGAAATTATTAATAATCCGGGATGCGAAATTGTTATCCGTGATAAAAAAGAAAAAGAAGCACGCGTATATCTGCAATCCAGGCATCCTTCGCTAATTATCTATTCAGGCACTTACGGGCTTATGGTTGGCAGTGTAAACAAACTCGGCAATATCGATTTTGGTGTAGGCGGACCTTACGAAATAACAAAAGTAAAAGGAGATGCTTCTGAAATATTTGAAGAGAATAAAATACTGAAAGTAAAAGCTCTGAAACTTGGCAAAACAGATTATATATTCAAAGACAGAAGAGGTACAGCAGCATATATCTCAACATCTTCAAGCCTGAGCTTCACGATAGAAGAAGCAAATAAAAGTCTTGAGTTTAATGCCGTAAACTATATGTCAGCATCTGTTAAATTAAACTGGGGAACGGAATGGGAAATAGAATCACTGACAAATAATATTCTGGAAAAAGCGGATGTTTCACAGGCTCATCAGGTGGGCGGAGGACTTACAGAATGGTATTATCTGATGCTTGAAACAAAAGAAGATGGATCCGGCACTGATCGCGTGATCCTAAAAAACAACACAGGTGATAAAGCTATTGTAGAAATACATATTCCATAAACTATATTTATTTACGATACGTCTTACGTTAAGTATAAAAGCATAAAGAGCAGAAACCATATATTGGTCTCTGCTCTTTATGCTTTTATATATTTATGATCGACTTCGTATCAAAACGAAGGATAAGGGCTGTAATCCAGCAAAATCGTTTTTCTCATAGAAAGAGAACGAACAACATCAATAAGACGTTGGTTCGAACTTCCCCTGAACAATAAAGATAAGTCTCTTTTATCTGCTTCAAAAGGTCCGTCAACCAGCACATCAATATAAGAAAGTAATTCCATGAATTTATCTGTCTGGATAAGACTTTCAAATACATATCCGGTATAACACCAGATCGTCTTTGAGCTTTTTTCTTTTATTGCTTTCGCAATCTCGATAAAGCTGTCAGCCTGAAAAAAAGGATCTCCACCTGTAAACGTCACGTTTGAAACAGGATTAGACAATACCCTTTCAATCACCTCATCTATAGAGAAACTTATTCCGTTTCCGATATCCCAGGAGTGAGGATTATGACAACCTTTGCATTGATGCGAACAACCTGCTGCATAAATGGCTGTCCGAAAACCGGGACCATCTACGATTGTATCATCCACAATCTTTAAAAGAGAAATACTTTTAGTCATGTCTTACACGATCATTCAATTCTGCAAGTTTTGCATTATTCCATCTGTCAGTTGTACCAACAAGATATCCCGTGATACGCTGAAGTTTGTCAATATGTTTACTCTGACATTTCGGACATACCGTCAGATTATCAGCAGCATTCTCAAAACCACAATCCAGGCATCTGTTACGATTATGGTTAACTGAACCATAACCAATATTCAGCTTATCCATAATCTCTACAACAGAGCTGATTGATTCAGGATTATGCGTTGCATCTCCGTCTATTTCGACATAAAATATATGTCCGCCACGAGTAAGATCATGATACGGAGCTTCAATGGTCGCTTTGTGAGCTACGCTACAAGGATAGTAAACCGGAACATGATTAGAGTTTGTATAATAATCCCGGTCCGTAATACCCGGAATAACGCCATATTTCTTTTTATCAATTTTCGTAAATCTACCCGAAAGCCCTTCTGCCGGTGTTGCCAGCACACTATAATTGTGTTGATATTTATCTGCGAACTGATAAACCCGGTCGCGCATATGTGTCACAATTTTCAGACCCAATGCCTGAGATTCTGCATCTTCACCATGATGTTTTCCGCGAAGAGCTACCAGACACTCAGCTAACCCGATAAAACCAACACCTAACGTTCCCTGATTAATAACAGGCTCAATCGTTGAATTTGGAGTAAGCTTATCTGATCCATTCCACAATAGACTCATCAGTAATGGGAATTGCTTAGCCAGAGCAGTCTTCTGAAACTCAAATCTCTGATGCAATTGTTTTGCCGTAAGATCCAGAATACGATCCAGTTTTTTAAAGAATGTATCAATTCTCTCTTTTTCATCAGCAATATCACGACAATCCAGTGCCAGACCAACAATATTAATAGTTGAGAAAGAAATGTTACCACGTCCTACAGAAGTCTTTTCACCAAAACGGTTTTCGAAAACACGAGTACGACATCCCATAGTCGCAACTTCGTAATTATAACGCTGTGGATCATTAGCATCCCATTTTTCATGTTGATTGAATGAAGCATCCAGATTCAGGAAGTTAGGGAAGAAACGACGCGCAGATACTTTACATGCCAGCTGATACAAATCATAATTGCGATCTTCAGGCAAGAAGTTTACACCTCTTTTCTTTTTCCAGATCTGAATCGGGAAAATAGCTGTTGCTTCATTACCTACCCCACGATATGTAGAGTGAAGTAACTCGCGAATAATGCAACGACCCTCTGCCGAAGTATCTGTACCATAATTTATAGAACTAAACACAACCTGATTTCCTCCACGACTATGAATTGTATTCATATTGTGAATAAACGCTTCCATTGCCTGATGAACACGGCTTACAGTGCGGTTTATTGCATGCTGTTTGTAACGCTCTGCTCCGGAAAGATCTGCAACATCTTTAGTTACATAATCTTCTATTTCCGAATGATAAAGCTCTGATAAATCTTCACCTGAAAGACTCTCCAGGACTTTCACTTCTTCAATATAGCTTGTACGGACAAACGGAGCATAATAGAAATCGATAGCCGGAATAGCCTGACCACCGTGCATTTCATTCTGCGCTGTCTCCAGAGAAATACATCCCTGTATACTTGCTGTCTCGATACGTTTTGCCGGACGGGATTCTCCGTGTCCTGCAATAAAGCCATTGCTAAGAATACGATCAAGCGGATGCTGTACGCATGTTAAACTTTTAGTCGGATAATAATCCTTATCATGTATATGCAAATATCCCTCTCTTACTACATGAAGTATGTCTTCAGGCAGTAAATAATCATCCACGAAAGGCTTTGTTGTTTCGCTTGCAAACTTCATCATCATACCGGCAGGTGTATCGGCATTCATATTTGCATTTTCGCGGGTAATATCATTGGATTTAGCTTCAATAATCTCCAGAAAAATATCACGTGTTTTTGCCTGGCGTGCTACGCTACGTTTGTTGCGGTATGAAATGTAAATCTTAGCAACATCTTTACGACGGCTCTTCATTAACTCCATTTCAACAGCATCCTGTATAGCTTCGACACTCATGGTATGATTACCTTTTTCGGCAATTTTATCAGCAATCTGAAGAGCCAGATCTTTATCTTCTCCAGCTTCAGAATGAACCATTGCTTTTAAAATTGCTTCCATAATTTTTTCAGGAAAGAAAGCCACCTCTCTCCCGTCTCTTTTCAATACGGATTGAATCATCTGTAAATATCTTTATTGTATAAAAAATCAAGACAAAAAAAACCATTTGATGATGTTCATCAAACGGCCCGGCACGTTATCTCTGCGCTGACACATAATCAGTGAAAGATAAGTTATAGGTTGATACCCTTCCGCGAGAGCCGTCAAACGAAATAATCTGGCAGGTATTCTGACTTACTCCTTTCAATCAACCTTCCCATGAACACATATCACAGTGGTTATCAGACTGAAAACAATACTGGAGCTTACAGCAGCGGGACTGTCCGGGAGTTTCACCCGATTCCCTTTTAATCAGATAACTTGAGTTATCCGAACCAAAATCTCTACAAAGATAAAAATAAAATTGAGTACAAAAAGAAGAAAATGAGTATTGCAATTCTTTTTATTGAATTTCTTAAATCTACTTAAATCTATTACAAAAAGCATGTGTTAATCGTTATATTTTATATTCGTCTAAACTTTAACACAAATCCACTATGAGTGAACAACATCTAAGATATACACTAAGATCTCTTCTGGAGAGAAGTAAAGATCTATATGGGTCTAATCTTGCTCTTGCGTATATTCAGAAACAACAAATAACCTATCATGAACTTGAGCGGATGATTCATCAAATGGAATCATGGTTTATAGAAAATGGTGTAGTGAAAGGTGACAAAATAGCTATATTGAGTGAAAACTGTCCTCATTGGGCTGTGGCTTTCTTTGCTATTACGCATTACGGGGCTGTGGCTGTTCCGATATTACCGGACTTCTCTGCAGCGGAAGTAAATAATATCCTGGCTCACTCTGAAAGCAAAATGCTTTTCATCTCTGAGCGGTTACAAACCAAACTTGGTAAAGATCTTAAATTCCATGGTGTAATGATACAGACAGATCATTATATAGTAGAAGGAACGGATACTCGTATTCTTGATTTCGATTATCATAAAAACCATGCGAAATTAACCCTTCCGGATATTGAGCCGGATGATCTGGCTAGTATCATCTATACATCAGGAACTACCGGCCGGTCTAAAGGAGTAATGCTGTCACATGAAAATCTTACTTATGTTGCAGAAAAAGTACTTCATGTTCAAAATGTAACCGAAAGAGATGTCTTCTTATCCATTCTGCCTCTTTCTCATGTATATGAGAATGTATTAGGACTAATTTTACCTATTCGTCAGGGAGCCAGCATACATTATATGACTAAACCTCCTACACCGACCGTCTTGCTTGCCACATTACAGCATGTCAAGCCAACGATGATGTTATCTGTTCCATTGATTATTGAAAAGATATACAATTCAAAAATCAAACCTAAATTGGGACTGGACAAAAAATTCAGTTTTAAAAGACTTATATATTTCGGACCATTCAGAAAACTGATTAATCGGAAGGCCGGTCGTGCAATGATAAAAGTTTTCGGCAACAGATTACGCTTCTTTGGTATCGGAGGTGCACCTCTTGACCCTGTAGTTGAACGATTTCTTCATGAAGCTCACTTTCCATTCTCCTGCGGGTATGGTCTGACTGAAACGGCTTCTCTTGTTGCCGGCTCCCGGGTAAAACATGTAGCTTACAGATCTGTCGGGCATACACTTGAAGGATTAAAGTGTAAGATTGGAGACGGCACTACCGAAGAAGGAGAAATTATCGTAAAAGGTCCTAGTGTAATGAAAGGCTATTACAAGGATGAGGAAATGACAAAATCTGTTTTAAAAGACGGATGGTTTCATACCGGTGACCTTGGATCTTTCGAACATCGCAATCTTTATATCCGTGGACGTTCAAAAAACATGATTCTCGGACCTAGTGGTGAAAACATCTATCCGGAAGAGATAGAGGCTGTATTAAATAATATGGAAGGAGTCATGGAGTCAATGGTATATGAAAGTAAAGGCAAAATTATAGCAAAAGTCTATCTTAATCAGGAAGAACTGGCTAAGAAGTATGAATTTTTCAAACAAGCTGCCTCTGAGAAACACTCAGAAGTACATAAAAAGGTTATGAACTATATGCAGCAAATGAAATTAAAATTAAACGGAAGTTTAAACAGGTTTTCTCACGTTTCGGAGTTGCGTCTGATAAGCCATCCGTTCGAAAAAACTCCGACTCATAAAATCAAACGGTATCTTTATCTGGATTAACAGAATACAATCCGGATACTGATTTGAGACTACTAAGCATTCAAATCATGGTTAAACATTACGTAAACAGAGCCAATTGGCTGAGAGCAGCTGTACTGGGCGCAAACGATGGAATCCTTTCAACGACAAGCCTTGTTATAGCTGTAGCGGCTGCAAATCCTGAAAGAAATGCAATAATACTGGCTGCACTGGCAGGACTTGTATCAGGTGCCTGCTCTATGGCTGCCGGTGAATTTGTTTCAGTAAGTTCACAAACAGATGTTGAAAAAGCAGATTTAATTCGCGAAAAAGGAGAGCTCGAAGATGATCCCGATGCGGAGCTGAATGAACTGACCGGCATTTATGAAGGGCAAGGGTTAGATCCTAATCTGGCACGGAGAGTAGCTATTGAAATGACCAGACGCAACGCTCTGGAAGCTCACGCCCGTGAAGAGTTAGGTATAAACACAATGACAAAACCTCATCCGATGCAGGCTGCAATAGCTTCAGCAGCATCGTTTATCAGTGGAGCTGCCTTACCCTTGTTAGTTGCTATTTTCGCACCTATCCCATCAATGCTAAGCTATCAATATGGCTTTGCTATTGTTTTTCTGGCTGTTTCAGGAGCTGTATCTGCTCATATGGGAGGTTCATCCGTACGAAATGCCATTACAAGGATTTGTTTCTGGGGAACAGTTGCAATGATTATCACAACTATGGTCGGCCATATTTTCGGCACTTATGTATCGTGATATGATAGCATACCGCAATGAAAGCTTCAGCAATATATAAAAAAAGCGATTTCAGAAATATCTGAAATCGCTTTTTTTATATCGTTTTATTTGTGTTTGCCGGAAACATAAACCCATTTCCCGTTTACTCTCTCAAAAAACGAATCTTCTAAAATCTGATCCATTACACCATCCTCCATAAACAAAGCTCTGAAGGAGACATAACCTGTTGCGTCATTTTCATTACCGCCATTAACAGACAGAATATCCAGTTTTATCCACTTTACGGATTTTGACCATTTCCGGATACTTTCTTTCTCTTTCATATTACGCGTATCAGGATGCCAGCTGGTCATCAGATAATCTGCATTTGAAAGCGTAAAAGCGGTATAGCGTGATCGCATCAGACTTTCTGCGGTTGGCGCATCCATTCGTCCTTCGATTATAGCACCACAACATTCGGAATAAGGTTTCCCGGAACCACAAGGACACAAATACGTCATTTAGCCAATTCTTTATTTAATTCATATTTAGAAGCCATGTCCCCGGTAATCGGGTTTCCCTGATTATCCAGTTTCATTAAACGGTTTTCACCTACTTTGAAATAAGTAGTATCTTTATCAGAAGTAAGAATCAGTGTATTTTTATCTACTTTATACTTACCGTCCTGTCTGATCGTAGAATCACGATCAATGTATTGCATTTCACAAGCATAAGAGCTATCCTGATTAAGAGTTAATGTCACGTTAATTCCGGGACAATCTGCAGCAGGAAATGTGCCTTTATAAGTACCCATATAATCCAGAGAATTTGCAGCATTGTGCATATCATCTGCTACAACAGTGTAAGGCATGAATTTTGCGATTTCTTTATTGTCATCATACATCACCAGACTTCCATTGACAATTTTCATATCGTCTACCTCATCCATAGTTTTAAAGTAGGCTTGTTCAAGATCCAATCCCGGACATGCCATCATTGTAGCACCACCCATATTGATATCAATCTCTCCGTCTTTCTCAAATTTCATTTTCCCGAAATAACGGTTGCATGCACCTACACCACTAATTGTGCTATCAGCAGGCGAAAAAGAAAGGGTAAAGTGATCTCCTTCACTATAAGCCGGATTAACCACATTATTCATAGACTCTAATTTCCATGAAGACTGAGTAAGTTCATCCATTGTAACAGAAGCTTTCTTTGCAGATTCACAAGAAAAGAAAGCAAGTGATATTGCTAATGAGCAACCAAAAATAATTTTTGTCATATTCTTTCGTCAGTTAATTTAATACAAAGATAAATATTCTTGTCAGACAATAAGTTTATTATCTTTTGTTATATAAGGATTGAGACGCTATTTTGTTCGCTTAATATCTAGAAAAAAGGAGTAGCAATCCTTGAATTACTACTCCTTTTTAAATGTTTATCTTAACGTCAGAATTACTCTTCCCCAAAACATCCTCAATGGCATTGGATAAAACTGAGTACTTTCATAATAAGCATCAAATATATTATCAACCTTCAATGAAAAACTCAAACCAAAACCTTTGTTCAATTTCAAATTATAACCGGCTTCAGCATTGTGTGTCGTATATGCAGGAGTCTGGTAAGACTGATCGGCTGAGGTAAAACGGGCATCTGTAAACTGGGCATAATAATAAATCCAGAATTTATCGGCCAGATTATATTTATATCCTGCCGTCCATCTGTTCACAGGCATATAAGGCAATTGCATTCCATGAGCTCCGTCATCTCTTCCACTATTATTTAATGATTGAGTATAGGCATATGTAAATGACAGATTATGCCTTGACTTCCTGCAAACATAATCCAGACGAACGTTTGCCTCTGCACCCTGTGATTTTACTTTATCAAAATTAACCGGTTCCCATATTGCACCATTACCCTTAGGAATCCACATAATCCAGTTGCTGATATTCTTCAAAAAATAAGACGCATCCAAATGAAGGCTAAAATCTCCAAACTGCGGATTACTCTCTACTGTTACGTCTGTCGAAAAGCCTTTCTCTGGTTCCAGATCGGGATTACCACCCGGTTCCCAGTATAAGTCATTCATACTCGGTGCTCTGAAGTTATAGCTATTTGAAGCTTTCACCGTCAGATAGCGGTCGATAAAACGATAGCGGGCACCTGCATTATAATAAGCATAAAGCTTATTATCCACTAATTCAGCAGATGTCTTCAAATCCAGATGAAGTCTTCGCGTAGCACGATATGTCGAGAGAACCTGAGCCGTAACGGTATTTCTGGAAGCTCCGTTATTGGAATAATTACTGGAACTCACCTCATCATATCTGTAAGTTAATGCTGCTGCCAGTAACACTTTACTCCATCCGGAATAATTATAATCTCCCCGAAACACAAAACTATTACTCTTATTGATGGTTCGGGTCGTATCACCAAAGATAAGCCGGTAGCGGGATGTACTATTCAGATAAGCCGCTGTTCCTTTAAAGTGATGCTGATCCCGGTCTCCCTTATACGTAAGCATAGAGCGAAAATTATTCGAACGAATCTTTTCCGACTTAGTATTATCGTTAGCAAGCAACGATTGCGGAAGAGATCTGTTATCCGTATGCCACCATGCAATTGCTGACAGCTCGTCTCCTGCACGGGTTGTATAAAAGAACTCTTGCATCAGTCCCCCTTGCTTATAATCGGCATTTTTCCGTCTTTCGTAGATCCAGTCTTTGCTATAAACTTTATTTATAAACCGAAAGTCCCCTTCTGACTGCTGATAAAAAGCACGTGTAGAAGATGTAAATCTCTTATGCGATGTTATCAGATTTAAAGCCTCCGAATAGGTGCTGTTAGAAGCAACCTCGCTCACGAGCGAAATCATCGGGCGGGGAACTGTTTTAAATGAATTCGAAAAATTAACGCTCCCTCCGATTGCACCGCTTGCCCCTAACTGATCTCCGCCTCCGTAAAAGATATTTACATTATCTACAAAATAGACCGGTATCTGAGAAAAATCAAAAGAACCTGTTTGCGGTGAGTTCAAAGTTATTCCGTTCCACTGAACCTGTGTATGATTTGAGGAAGCGCCGCGAATAGAAACAGTAGCCATGGCACCTTGCCCCATACTTTTCACCTGTAGTGCAGAGACTTCTGAAAGCAATTCTGACATACTACGCGTCAGATTACTTTGCAAATCCTCCGTTTCTATATTTTTAGTTTTAGCTGCTACTTCAGCATTCGAAATCTTAGCCCGTTCAGTTACGGTAACTTCTTTCAACTGAATATTTTTATCTGCTTTCTCCTGTGCCATTAAAGGCACAGAAAAAAACAGCATATAAATTGAGAGATTAATTATTTTTCGAGACATTCAAAAAGATTTTATTCAAAATAAAAATAATGAGAGAATATACCGGCTTTAAATGAACGCAGACATTTACCCGAAAGCGGATCATATTCAAATATTACGCTTCTAGTCAGTGACCCATAGAGAACTTCACTAAAAAACAGCGTATTCTCTTTTGATACTGCCATTGCGTAGATAGTTTTCTCTTTGTCTCCTTCATAAGAAAACACAGGAGCTTCCGGTTTTACAGGATTATCTGTATGAATAGTGTATACCTTTCTTCCCGAATTAAAATATATAGTCTTCTTATCCGGCGAAATATCAATGCAAGAAACCCACGTATTAATTCCAAGATCCGATATATTGATTTCATATACCGTTTTCTCTGTCGCCGGATCTATGCAAAACACAGCGTGATGCCCTAAAACCCATAAGCGGTTTTTATGATCCAGCACAACTTTCGAAAAATCGACCGTCTGTATATTCTGACCATCTTTTGTCTTTAACAGACGCATTCCCGAACGCGAAATATCACCTAAATCAAACACTGACATATTATCTCCACCTACAAACAGTTTATTGTTAATAAGCTGCATCTGGAATGAACGTCCGTTAAGATCCACCGTTCTCCGGAGAATCTGGCGTTCCTGTCCATGATTAATATCCATAATCATCAGCTTTGACGAAGACTTCTGGTCTGTCACAGCGATAGAATCACCACCCAGATATTGAATATACATCGGTATAACATCCATCCCTATCCCCATCGTCTCAACGGATTTGAATGTCTTAGCGTCAAATACCTGAATCTTACGACTATTATTTAACGGCACATAGAAATTATCTCCGATTTTAGATATTGACTGAGCCACATCTCCTAGCTTCAAGGGCTTATTGTTTTTATAAAAAACATCCTGTAAGGCAATCCCCTCATACGACAATGTTGTAATAGAGGACGTTCCATAGCCAAACTGACCCTCACTTACGACAATTGCTCTCAGATTCTTTAAATCCTCTGCATTAATACCTTCATTATCTACGGCCTCAGTACATGATGATATTAATAATGCCGATGCAAAGATTGCACCATTAATAATTCTTCTCATACTTCGCTACATAGATAGATTTAGCAACACTTCCTGTCTCCGTGATTTTCACAATCTCCCAGGGTTGATTCACACTTGGTTTAATCTCAATAAGCTCACTTGGTCTAAATGGTGTAAGCACCTCATTGAGGAACAAAAGATTACCTTCTTTTGTCATTTGCAGATCATTCAGCGAACCTACGTGAGCTCTGTATTCATATAGTGGCTCATCAGGAGTCTGCGGATTATCAACGGCTATCATATAGAATGCTTTATAATTTCGCAAATAGATATATTCTCCGCGGTTATCCATAGTCAGTGCCAGCTCATTCATGTTTGACATCGTAAAAGGCATTTCAACCTCATGAACCAGTTTCCCACTATTCAGATCCACACATTGAAGAACATAGCTACTTCCCGCTTCATTGCCAATCCATATACGCTGATTCTTGTCTTTAAGCACTGATGAGTATCTCGAAGACAGATTCACCTTATCAAGCAAAACTTTCACTTTTCCGGTATTCAAATCTTCAATATCCAGAACACCCAGCTTCGAATATGTATATACTCCGTTAGATTGTTTTTTATTCCCTGCTACAATTATCTTATTTCCGACTCTCATAACCCTGTTTACCGGGAAGTCTATATTAAAAGTTCTTTTCACAAAATTGTCCGGAGTATTTGATGTATAACCAACAATCATATTCGGTGCATCATTCTTTGTTTCTCCGACAACCAAAACAGAGTCACCTCCCAGATCCTGCACGGCATATGGCATATAATCACTTCCCAGATTAAAATCCTTTTCACAGACAAATGTGTTCGCATCCATCATAAAAATACCATTCTGTGTCCATTGCTGACTCTGTACAGGCCAGTATGAACTATGCGGAATCAGAAGCTTTTCTTTAATCTGTGTTGCAGATCTTGGATCAGGAACACATCCTGAGCCATTCGCTTGCTTGAAGAAGTCAGCAATGACCGACCCATCATTATGAATATAGCTAATCGAAGGTTTATCACCTCCCGATCCTTCATGATTGAGGGTAAGACATCTAAAGTTCACCGGATAAATAACCTCAGGCACAGACGGATTTGTCCCTTCATCTGTAGAGTCAGTTATTTGGTCATTACACGAAAAGAAAACAATCGGAGATCCGATCAGAAAGAGTTTAAGAGTCTTGTTTGACAACATTTTGAACAAGTATTAAATTATTAATTAATAAGATAATACTTCAAGTCGAAGAATGGTAAGTAATCAAATCTTTAATAACGAAGAGATAAACAGATTCTAATAAGAATCTTACTGACCATGCCTTAGCCCGAAGCATATAATTAGTTCGGTATTGGCAGGTCTTCTGGCTACCTCCGGTCTATGCGCCTTCCCATCTATAAAGACAGTGGCCTGTTGCATAGCCCATTATGAGGATTACAGCTGCGGGTACAGCTCCGAAATCACATCGGATTCCCTATTAAACATTCAAATTCCAGGAATTTGCATTGTACCAATACAATGCAAATGTAATTATTTTATTATTTCATTGTTATTTTTTGAAGCTTTTCTGTGATTTTTTATTTCTATCATCTTATCTAATAACCAGGCAATAGCGATACCCACACTCACTCCGAGTGCCGACTCCAGAAACCTGAGAGAACCATTCATAACTGGCGATATATTGGGATTCTTAATCGAAAGAACAAGTACCCAGATTAATGTCACAGCAGCCATTTTCCCATTATCAGGTATGCGAAGAAACATACATATTACACTCAGGACAAATACCGAGATCGCCATTCCCGATACTGAAAATGAAAAAAACAACAGATACACAACGGCCATATTAGCTCCGATAAATGCCCCTATTACACGAAGCCAACCCTGAGATATCGATTTCTTCAAATCTTCATCCTGCAAAACAACTACAGCAGATATACAAGCCAGCAGTGCCCCTGTATCTGAAGAAGAGTCATGAATAAACAGTGACACACCTGCTCCCAGATAATAAGCCAGTACCACTGCCACTGATTTCCCAAGAATATAAACCAGTGGCACTCTCCTCATACTCTCCATCAGATAATTCCAGATTGCCATACTTTTTGTATATAGATAAATATTTACAGTTAACGGTTCTCCGGACTGATTAGTTTAACTCCTGTTCGATTTCAGGTGTATTTAACTTCATCGCACTCTTCAGAGCCTCATAAATTTTCTCTTTTTCGTTATTACGAAATATTACCTGATATCCTTTATCTGTACGAATTACATTTGAAACATCCTTCCTGTGTTCAAATTCATCCGACATTCTATTCTTTATATATATAATGTAGGGCTGAACCATATTTTCTATTTTTCTCATCAATTGTTTCTATAAAAACAAAGATATTAAATTAAGTACAACCAGAGATACCTCACAAGCTGAAGTATGCCAAAATAAGAATTTAATGACACATTGACTTATTCTGAAAGAATTTAATGACAGAAGATAATAATATCGGTTTTTACACAATCATTCCTGCAATTCGCAGATAGTATACATCGGAAATTAAAAAAATCAAAATGTAAGTTTTTCGGATTATTCTTGTAAACTTTCAAGTAGCATTTTGCGTTATGTTAAAGTAAAAATCATGATTTTGTAATCAGTTGACTCATACGAATATATTGATTTCGGATAAAAAAACTTTCATTTTTCTACATTGAAAAGTTTTGCGAATTCAAATTATATATATATTTGCACTGAAAATAAAGCAGTTGCAACAAAACACATGTATAGTCCATAGTAGGCAATATTGACATTTTGATAGCAAACTGCAACAAAACCATTCTTTTTTAGTTTTTTGAATAAATATCAAGACAATCTGTTAAATGAATACTTACTTACATTTACAGAATGATCTGAATTTAGTGACTTATATATTATTAATTTAATAAATACGACTAGTTA
The DNA here is from genome assembly GCA_051657165.1 of Bacteroidales bacterium. Taxonomy (GTDB): domain Bacteria; phylum Bacteroidota; class Bacteroidia; order Bacteroidales; family UBA7332; genus UBA7332. The sequence goes on from JBOFKD010000165.1 coordinate 74,772, forward strand.
TGGAAATGAGAATTGAAAGCGATTCTTTAGGTGAATTATCAGTTCCTAAAGATGCATATTATGGAATTCAAACTGAACGTGCGATCAGAAACTTCCAAATTTCCAAATCAAAACTGAGTGACTACAGAGAGTTCATCCGCGCATTGGGGATCATCAAACTTGCTGCAGCCCGAGCAAATTATGAACTTAAAACTCTGGACGAAGAACGTTTCCATGCTATCGAAAAAGCGTGTTTGCGCGTAATGGAAGGTGACTTTGACGATCAATTCCCTATTGATATGTTCCAGGGTGGTGCCGGTACTTCAACAAACATGAATGCGAATGAAGTTATCGCTAATGTTGCGCTTGAAATCAGTGGCAGAGAAAAAGGTGATTATAAATTCATCTCTCCTAACGATCATGTTAACTTGTCACAGTCGACAAATGATGCTTACCCTACAGCTATTAAAATCTGTCTTTATTCTAAAAGCCAGATCTTAGTAAAACATATCCAGATGCTTGTTGATTCTTTCCGCGCTAAAGGAGAAGAATTTGCTCACATCATCAAAATGGGTCGTACTGAAATGCAGGATGCAGTTCCGATGACTCTTGGACAAGAATTCGAAGCATGGGCTGAAAATCTTTCTGAAGAAATCACTCGTATCAATCAGATGGCTGCTTTGTTCCTTGAAATCAATATGGGTGCAACTGCTATTGGTACAGGTATTAATGCTGCAAAAGGATATGCTGAATTAGTAACTAAAAAACTAAGCGAAATCTGTGGAGAAGTATTCATCAAAGCTCCTAACTTGATCGAAGCAACTCCTGATACAGGTTCATACGTTATTTATTCATCAGCATTGAAACGTTTGGCTGTAAAACTTTCAAAAATCTCTAACGACCTTCGTCTTCTTTCTTCAGGTCCTCGTTGTGGATTTAACGAAATCAACCTGCCTCCGCTTCAACCGGGATCTTCTATTATGCCTGGTAAAGTGAATCCGGTTGCTCCTGAACTTATGAACGAAATTTGTTTTAAAGTTATCGGTAATGACCTTACTGTTACATTTGCAGCAGAAGCAGGACAACTTCAGCTAAATGCAATGGAACCTGTTATCGTACAATCAATTCTTGAATCAATCATTTACCTGCGCAATGGTATGGACATGATTCGTGAAAAATGTATCGATGGAATTACTGCTAATGCAGAAGTTTGTCGTAACATGGTATTTAACAGTATTGGTTTGATCACTGCTCTTAACCCTTACATTGGTTATAAAAACAGTGCAATGATTGCAAACGAAGCTCTTAAAACAGGACGTGGAGTTTATGACCTGGTACTTGAACATAAACTAATGGAAAAAGAACAACTTGATAAAGTTCTTGCTCCTGAGAATATGCTTGAACCAAAAGAATGGAAAAAACTTTAACTATATATTTTCCGCTTATAAATAAAAGATCTCTCTTATAAAAATCCCCTTTTTTGAAGTTATGATTCTTTTATAACCATAAAATGGCTGTAATTTGATTTATAAATAAATCATTTACAGCCATTTTTTTTATTCCTGTTGAAATGCCCTTGATGCTCGATCAACGGATAAATACGGTTGGCAAAACAAGATTGAATATCTCGTAGACGATATTTGTATGCCGGCAAATACGGGTATAAATTTCGGCAAATACGCATATAAAATAATTTATTCCCGTATATCCTTCACACGAAATACGTATTTCATTTCAACGATATATATATTTCATCACGACAATATATATATATCGTAGCTACCTGACTTTAATTGACTAATCCGGAATACTTTTTGAAATTACATATAAAGGCATCTCGCATAGATTAGATCATTAAGTCCTGAAGATTATAAATACTAGTACGTAACGTTAACTCAACCAAAAAGGGCTGCCCGATAAAAATATCAGGCAGCCCTTTTTCTATTTAAAACAAGTTATTCTTATCTGTTATACAAATAATCTTCTATTTGTGCGGCAGTGGCATCTTTCAGAATTACCCTCTTCTGACTATCAAGCAAATAAAGCGACGGGATTGCTTTGAGATCGTAAATTTGATTCTTCTTTATTTCCATACCAGAATCATAACCTTTTATCCAGCTTTCCGGCTGATCATTCCTATGCTTCTCCCACTCTTCCAGATCCTCATCAGGATAAAGAGACAGAACTTTCAACTTCCCATCAGAAGTCAGCCGGCTAATAACATCAGAGGCCATTAGCTCACTCTGAACTTCTGCACAGGCATGACACCCCGGATTGTTGAAATATAAAAGCAGATAATCCGCATTAATTTTATAGAGAGATGTTGCACCCTCAGATGTTTGTATGGTGAAATTCTGAGCTTTATCTCCTACTCTGTTCTTTAACAGGAACCCATATTTAAACTTTAACCGTTCGTTATCCGCAAACGACAGACGGGGATTATCCTTAAATAATCCGACAAATACCAGATACAACTCATCATTTCGGAAAGGAGAATTCGGATCATACAAATATTTATCGGACAGATAATTAAACATTGACAGATATACTGAATCCTGCGCTATTTTTGTCAGCGAATTATGTATATTATCCGTCAATGTACTTTGTTCGGCCTCAGCCAATACAGCCAGATAGTTAGAAAAGTATTGTTCGAGACGAATCGTATCCTGTTCACTTTCTACAGGAGTCATCACCAAATTATCCCAATAGTGAGCTGACAAGTAATTTGCCCGTTCGACCGGCTCAATTATAGCCATTGGAATCGATGGCATCATCAACGGCTCGATCTCCGAGACCGGACTAACCTCTGACACGATTACATCCGTTTGTTTTTTGCTTCCGGAACAGGACATCAGCGCTGTCAGTATAAGAAGTAACAGTGTATTTTTCATAATCAATAATTTACGATGGATTACAAAGAAATAAAAAAGAAGAATGATATGCAATCATTCTTCTTTTTCTTAACGGATAAACCGAAAAAATCGCTCTATCCGGTCAAAATATTTCTGAGGCATTTGCAATATCTGCAATGCCATAGTTATTATCACAATTCCTGTAACAGAAGTTACATCCGGACTCTCCCCCGGCAAAATAATCCAACTTAGGATACAGCCTGTAACCGGGATTATAAATTTGAGCATATTCAACTCAGAGACTTTCACCCCCGGCTTTTGTAAAAGAGTATACCAGATAGAGAAACCGGCAGCAGGAATTATTGCCAGCCAGATCAATGCCAGATAAAACTCATAAGGAAGTGGTTTATCCGGAAGAGACTCTGTGAGTAATCCCGTAACAATCAGCATCAGACCTCCTGTAAAGTTAGCGAATGAGGTTAACAATACAGGTGATATCTTTGCATCATGCTTCGCCACCATTATATTCGTGTATCCCCCTACCATATTACTCGACAGCAGCAAAAATATCCCCAGATAAAATCCGGGATTATCTGATAAAAGGGCTCCTTTTCTTAGACTGATAAAGACAACTCCCGATATCCCCAGAATAATAGCTATTATTTTTCGCAAAGTCATACGGTCATCCTTCATCGTGAGATGGGCCATAACGGCAACAAAAAGAGGACCGGCTCCGATTACAATAGCAGATGTTGATGCTGAGACCTTATCTAATCCCATAAAAAAGAGACCGTATTGCATAAATGTCTGAGCAAATGCGAAGAGAGTCATAAACTTCCAGTTATGCTTTATCGTACCGGATATATCAGTCTTTTTGAATAAAAGCAATGGTAAAAGTAACAGTCCGGCAAGCGTAAAACGAAATCCAGACAGTAACACTGGAGGCATATATTCAAATCCGATCTTAGCTCCTGCAAATGCGGAACCCCAAAGTATACAGGCAAATACAGCTTTCCACTTCATCCTATTCAAAAACTAATTCTTTACCTCTGAATGAATCATTAAATACACCTTTATCATAAACCTTTGTTCCATTAACAAACGTTTGTTCAACCTTATGTTTAAAATGATATCCTTCAAAAGGTGACCAGCCACATTTATACAATATATTATCTTTTGTTACTTCCCAGTCTGAATGAGGATTAACCAGCACTAGATCTGCATAATACCCCGAACGGATATAACCCCGCTTATGAATTCTGAAAAGGTCAGCCGGAGCGTGAGACATTTTCTCTACAACTTTCGTCAATGGGAAATAACTCATCTCTGACATTCTGAGCATCGCAACAAGACTATGCTGAACTAACGGTCCGCCTGACATGGCTTTCAGACAAGAACCTTCTTTCTCTTCCATCAAGTGAGGCGCATGATCCGTAGCCACCACATCAATCTTACCATTATTTACAGCTTCGATAAGAGCTAATTTGTCTTTCTCTGTTTTGATAGCCGGATTCCATTTAATACGATTTCCGAACTTTTCATAATCGCGGTCGTCAAACCATAAATGATGTACACAAACTTCACCCGTAATATGCTTGTCCTTTATCGGAGCGGTCGAAAGTAATGAAAGCTCTCTGGCTGTTGAAAGATGAAAAAGATGTAACCTTGTTCCGTATTTCTCTGCCAGCGCTACCGCTTCGGAAGAACTTGCATAACAAGCCTCTTCGCTTCTGATCAGCGGATGGTACTTAATCGGCAGATCTTCGCCGTAAAGAGCCTTATACTTCGCTATATTAGCCTGAATGATTTCTTCTTTCTCGCAATGAGTTGCTATCAGAATATCTGTTTCGGCAAACAGGCGGGACAGGGAGCTTGAATTATCAACCAGCATATTACCGGTAGATGATCCCATGAATACTTTTATTCCTCCCACGCGTTTACGATCCAGTTGTTTAATTGTATCTGTATTATCATTCGTAGCACCAAAAAAGAAAGTATAGTTAGCCATTGAGACCTCAGCCCCGCGCTCGAACTTAGCATTTAATGCATCTATAGTGGTAGTTTGCGGCTTTGTATTCGGCATATCCATATAAGAAGTTACACCTCCGGCAATTGCAGCTCTTGACTCAGAAGCAATATCTCCCTTATATGTCAGACCCGGATCTCTGAAGTGAACCTGATCATCAATAACACCCGGCAATAACCATTTACCGGTAGCATCAATAATCTCGGCGCCCTGTTCTATGCATTCCGGCAACTGACTACCCGGAATAATCTGCTCAATATACTCCCCTTTTATAACCACAGATCCTACAAACTGACGACCTTCATTCACGATAGTCGCATTTTGAATAATAATTTTTCTCATATGTATATTCATAAAAACACCAATCACATAAACTATAAAGAGTTACATGATTGGTGCTATTTTATATATATTTCTTATTTTACCTGTTTTTGCGGATATTTCTTAAACAAGCTCCACCATTTTAATTGCAGAACACCTAAAACGGCCTCACCAAAGATACCTCCGTTCATTTTCGAAACACCTAAAACACGATTGATAAAGATAATCGGTACTTCAACTATCTTAAATCCGCATTTGTAAGCTGTGAATTTCATTTCGATCTGGAAAGCATATCCTTTGAAGTTAATCTTATCCAGATCAATTATCTCAAGCACTTGTCTGCGGAAGCATTTAAAACCAGCGGTTGTATCTGCAATCTGCAAACCGGTCACTACTCTTACATATTTAGATGCAAAGTAAGACATCAGGACTCTACCGATAGGCCAGTTCACTACGTTTACGCCAGATATATAACGAGATCCGATAGCTACATCTGCGCCCTGGTTTGCACAGGCATCGTAAAGCTTCAGCAAATCATTCGGATTATGCGAGAAGTCGGCATCCATTTCGAAAATAAAATCATATTTATGTTCTATAGCCCATTTAAAGCCACAAATATATGCCGTGCCTAATCCCTGCTTTCCGGCTCTTTCTATCATATGAAGTTTTCCGGGAAATTCAGACTGCATAGCTTTCACAATTTTGGCTGTCCCGTCCGGTGAGCCATCATCTATCACCAAAACATCAAATGAATGTTCTAATCCGAATACTGCTCTGATAATATTCTCTATATTTTCTTTTTCGTTATAAGTAGGTATGATAACAACACTATCTGATTTATTCATCTTCGTTGATATTTGGTTGATATTTTAAAACAGCTTACTGAAATACGTTTGTATTTACTTATAGACAAAATTATAGTAATCCCATTAAAATGCAAATCTTTTAGATTAATTTCCGTTGAATACTATCCTTTTTTCAGTAAATAGAATAAATTATCACATAATCACAGCTCATTCTATCCGGTTTTAACAGACCAATACCTCCGTATCCTTCTAAACCACATAATATCCGGGATGGCATATCCGGCAACTATTATATCGTCAATCCTGATATTGCTTCTTTATTATTCTTATTACACACACCAGCATAAAGAGAATCAATCCCACATAAAAAAGATAAATATCTGTAATCATTTTTCCCGTACCGGAAATTAGCTGAAACTGCTCTGAGATGAATCTGACAGAAGCTTCTCTCAAAGAAGGAACAAACAGGATCACAGAGAATATCATATAAACGAAAGCTGTAATCAGGATAATTTTAAGAAACGGATCAGGCTGAAACGCTTCTGTCTTCCGCATCACCTGCTGTCTGAACAGATCATCTTTATATATGCGCTTTTCCTTGTGGAAAATTGCTCTCAACTCTTTATCTGATAAATTATTCATTTTCATAACATCCGTCTTTTAATATTCTTGACAAATTCTCTCTGCCTCTGTACAACAAAGACTTCACACTTCCTTCCGGTGATTTCATTATTTTTGCTATCTGCTTGACCGGCAGTTCCTCTAAATAAAACAATACAATTGCCGTTCGCTCTTCTGCTCTGAGGTATTGTAATGCAGTACGAATATCCATGGCCAAATCATTCGGAACGCGCGGATCAGACACAAAACGAGATTCGCTTAGCTGATCATATCTGTCAAGACGCTGATTTTTCTTTACCTTCAGATGGTCGTAGAACAGATTATACGCGATTCTAAGAATCCAGGTTTGAAAATTAGATAAACCCTGAAAGGTTTTAAGAGAGATATATGCCTTGATAAATGTTTCCTGCGCCAGATCATAAGCCAGATCTTTATCTTCACATAAGTGAATGAGAAATCGCCGGACGGTATCCTGATACCGTTCGACTAATTCTCCGAATGCGTTTTTATTATCAAATAAAAGAACCTGAGATATTAATGCTATATCATTTAATTTCCCCATCTATATGTTCTTCTTGAGCATTTACTTCTTCCGCTTCTGTTAACTCGGGCTCATCTTCTCTTTTAATGACCGGTGCAGATTCCTTTCTGAATATATTCCCGGCAGGCTGAACCGAATTCTTCTTTTTCTTCTCATCTGCCAGATAGGTGATCAGCTGTGCTAATCCGTTCGCTGTGATTATTAAAAGCCATATACCGAATTTTAATTCAAAAAATACGGTCAGTGCAGTAAACAGAACCAATCCGATCAGAATATTTTTTAATGCATTATACAGCAGCTTATTTTCAGGCACTGCCTTATTTTTGTCCTGAAAAAAAGATGGTGGCAAATCCAACCCTTTATCGATAGCCGCTTCCATTACTTTATACCGTGCTATCTTCTCTTGCGTCATGTATCTCATACTGATAAATACGATGGCAATAATCATAATAAACGGAACTGTCAATGCCAGGATACCATAGAGACTTTCCACATTAAAGCTACTTACAGGTATTTCTTTATAAGCTACCGACGATATATCAATAGCTGCAATAGAATCAATCTCCTGAGTCTGAGCATAACCTGCAACAGCGAGCACGCTCAATAAAGTTGTTATACAAAATGTTTTCATATCATTTAAATTAATTGATTGCTTTGTCTGTTAGACGAAAGTCAATATACGCCCGGTTGCATAGAAGTAAAAAAAAATCCGGTTTCTTTAAAAATATGTGCTTTTCTCTATTATTTTCAGTTTATTAAGCTTAATCTAACGGCAAATGTAATTTTATCTGATTATATTTGGATTATTCATCATTGAATAATTAACACAGAGTAGCTATATACAAATCTCATTCGGATTAATTCAAGAAACTACTCTTTCAGAACTTAAATTATAACTCTTTATATGAGAAACTTAAAAAACAACTTTACCATTATAGCATCATCCGTTCTAATTTCGCTATCTTCAGTCTCAGGGGCCGTTGCTCAGAACAACACGAATGCACCTGTAAACTTATATACATTGCCTTCATACAACAGCAATGATCTTGGTTGCACAATAACTAATGCTGGCTTCAACTTCAAAATATGGTCTCCTCTGGCTGAAGCCGTGAGAGTAAAGATATACAACAACGCCCGTGGCGGAGAAGCTACAGATACGTACGACTTGTCTCTTAATCCGGCAAACGGTGTCTGGAGCTATACCTCGTCAATGCCCTTAATGGGAAAGTACTATACTTTTCAGATCAAACATAATGGCAAGTGGCTGAATGAAACTCAGGGCATCTGGGCCAAAGCTGTAGGTGTAAACGGAGATCGTGCTGCGATCATTGATTTTTCGGAAACAGATCCTGAAGGATGGGCTCAGGACAAAGGACCTGAAGTGAAAAGTATTACCGATGTCGTAATTTACGAAATGCATCACCGTGACTTCTCCGTTCATCCAAACTCAGGCATCGTAAATAAAGGAAAGTTCGTAGCACTACTCGAAGACGGGACTCTTTCTCTGAACGGACAAAAAACAGGTATTGACCACCTGAAAGAACTAGGTATTACGCATGTACATATCCTCCCTTCTTATGATTATAATAGTGTAGATGAAACACAATTACCGTCTAACACCTATAACTGGGGATATGATCCGGTAAACTATAATGCACCGGAGGGATCGTATTCTACAAATCCGAACGACCCTTCTACCCGTATCAAAGAAATGAAACAAATGATCCAGGCTCTCCACAAGGCGGGTATTGGCGTGATTATGGATGTGGTATATAATCATACCGCACTGTCTGATAATTCATCATTTGAACTTTCTGCGCCTGACTACTATTACCGGAAACGTGCGGATGGCTCTTTTTCTGATGCTTCCGGATGTGGAAACGAGACTGCATCAGATCGCCAGCAAATGAGAAATTTTATCGTTAATTCCGTTAAATTCTGGGCTGATGAATATCATATTGATGGATTCCGCTTTGACTTAATGGCAATTCACGATACCGAAACGATGAATGAAGTAGCTAAAGAACTTAAGGCTATAAATCCTTCTATCTTTGTGTATGGCGAAGGCTGGACTGCCGGAGACTCTCCACTTCCAGTTGAAAAAAGAGCGTTGAAAGAGAATGTTGCTAAAATGGAAAATATTGCAGTGTTCAGCGATGATATCCGCGATGCAATCAAAGGACATTATACCGATGGCAAAAACAAAGGTTTTGCTACAGGCAAAGAAGGAAATGAAGAGACCGTAAAAATCGGTATCGTTGCAGCCACGGCTCATCCGCAGGTTGACTATTCTAAAGGAAATAACTCGAAATTCCCGTATGCCTCATCACCGGAACAGATCATCAACTATGTTTCGTGTCATGATGACCTTACTCTGACTGACAAGCTCAACATATCAATGAAGGAGGCTACAAAGGAGGATCGCTTAAAAGCTGCCAAGCTGGCTCAGACAATTGTATTTACCTCTCAGGGAACACCGTTTATGTTTGCCGGAGAAGAAATATTCCGTGACAAAAAAGGAGTACACAACTCCTACAAATCACCAGACTCTATCAATGCTATTGACTGGAATCAGAAGGCTGAGTACCGCGATTTATTTGACTACTACCGCAATCTGATTGCGTTACGAAAAGCTCATCCTGCTTTCCGTATGCGTACAGCAGAAGAGATTGCACGCAATATTGTATTTGATAAGACAGCTGAATCGAATCTGATCTCTTATTCGATCAAAAACCATGCAAACGGAGACACATGGAAAGAGGTTAAATTGATCTTTAACGGCTCTGCGGACAATAAGAAAGTAAAAATTCCTAAGGGAAACTGGACAATTGTTGCTCAGGACGGACAAATAAATAAAGATGGATTAGGCACATCTAAAGGCGGAGAAACAACCGTTCCTGCTTACAGTGCCCTGATTCTGGCAAAAGAAAAGTAACAACTTATAACTCAACTAACTGTAAGGCTTTGCCGGTAAAGAATACCGGTAAAGCCTTTTTTATATTTTCAGATTAAGTAAATACAAGAACCTTCTTAACAATCTACCGGCAGAAACAATCCTTTTTCGCTTTATAAGAATTTTTATACAAATCATCCTTTGAATTACACATCAAAATATTTAAATTTGCCCGATTTTACCATATAAACCGAACTACAAATGAAAGTATATAATCTTGCTGAGCAAAATTCTGAGTTAAACCGTTTCGTTGCCGAAATAAGAGATGTAAATGTACAACACGACAGCCTGCGCTTTCGTCGTAACATTGAGCGCATCGGTGAAATAATGGCTTATGAAATGAGTAAAACATTCAATTATAGCATGAAGGATGTGCAAACTCCTCTTGGTATAGCTCCGGTAAGCACTGCCGACAATAAAATTGTAATCGGCACTATTTTGCGTGCAGGACTTCCATTTCATCAAGGATTCCTAAGCTATCTGGATAAAGCTGAAAATGCATTCGTTTCTGCTTACAGAAAATACAAGGACGCTTTAAAATTTGATATTAATATCGAATATATTGCTTCACCACGCATCGATGGAAAGACATTAATCGTTACAGATCCTATGCTGGCAACCGGAAGTTCTATGGAACTTGCCTTAGGAGCAATGCTTACTAAAGGAAATCCGGAACAGATTTATCTGGCTGCGATTATTGCCAGCCAACAAGCAGTAGATTATCTTCAGAAAGTAATCAAACATCCAAACGTTACATTATGGGTTGCTGCTATTGATCCGGAAATTGATGAACATTCATACATTATTCCTGGCTTAGGCGATGCCGGCGACCTGGCTTACGGGGAAAAAGAATAATAAATCCGTAAAATCTCAAAACCTATAAAAACACCCGACTAAGTACTCGAGAGAGCATTTAGCCGGGTGTCCTTTTCTATAAAAAGCAAAATCACAAATCACATAATTATTTTTTACTTCATATGAGTATTCTTTCTCCAAAAGAAATTGTTAACTATGCTGCAAAATCGGCCATAGATAAAGGGAACTACAGTTTTAAGAAAACAATGGTAATGAGCTTTCTGGCGGGAGTATATATTTCGATGGGCGGACTTCTGGCTGTTCTTATCGGATATGGTTTCCCCGAAATATCGGCTTCTAATCCGGGACTACAAAAATTCCTGATGGGAGCAACATTCCCTGTCGGATTAATGATGGTTGTTTTAGCCGGTGCTGAACTTTTCACAGGAAACTGCGCCTACTTCATGCCCAATACTATGAGCGGACGACAGCCCTGGAAAATTGCTTTTAAAAACTGGACATTAGTATGGATCGGAAATTTCATCGGAGCTTTATTCTTTGCATACTTTCTGGTGTATATCACGCATGTTTTACACTATGATCCATGGAAAAGTGCTTCTATCCAGCTGGCAACATTAAAAACTTCCAATACTTTTATCGTCACATTCTTTAAAGGTGTAGGTGCGAACTGGCTTGTATGCCTAGCTATGTGGCTTGGTATGTCTGCAAAAGACACCTTCGGCAAGATTATGGGAATTTGGTGGCCTGTAATGACTTTTGTTGCAATAGGCTATGAGCATAGTATTGCTAATATGTTTTTTATCCCTGTCGCAATGATGGAAGGTGCTGACATATCGGTAGCAGATATGATTATTAAAAATTTAATCCCGGCTACTCTCGGAAATATTGTCGGAGGCGCCTTATTTGTGGGTATTTTATATTGGTACATCTTCGAAAAGTTAGATACAAAAAAGAACTAAACAGCTACTCAAAAAACTCCGGTATATATATGCCGGAGTTTTTTTGTCTTACATAAGATTATATATCTTTGTCTGAATATAAACAACAACCAATCTCACATGATACAAAGACGTTCCAGAATTGATACTGACAACTGGGAAAGAAAAGATAACTACAATTTCTTTAAGAACTTTCTGAACCCAACCTACTCTGTCACCTCCGAAGTAAGATGCGGAGAAGCGAAACAATGGGCTAAGAGCAACAATTACTCTTTTTTCCTTACTTATGTGTACGCGATCCTGAAGGCTGTAAATGAAATCAAGGAATTTCGTTACCGGATAGACAAAGGCGAAATCTATCTCTATAACTATGTTGATCTTTTTGCTCCTGTAAAGATCAATGATGATGGTAAATTCTTCACTGTACGTATTCCATGGAATCAGGATTTCAAATTATTTCATGACCGCGCAAAAGAAATCATCGGGTCAATACCAAAAGACGGAGATCCGTATGCTGCCGAAAACAACACTTCAGAGATTGAAAAATTAGGAGTAATATTAGTAAGTGCAACTCCGGATCTTTACTTTACATCAATCACGACTACACAAATGCTTCAGCATGGATCAGACTATCCGCTGATTAATGCAGGAAAAGCAATAGTGAGAGACAACACACTTATAATGCCTGTTGCGATTTCTCTGCACCATGGTTTTGTTGACGGACACCATGTGAGTCTGTTTTACAAGTCAATTCAGCAAACATTAGACAGCATCTCATCTCTCTGACACAAACGCAACAACTATTTAAGCTCATATTTGCCCTATTCAGATTAATTAGACGAATAATCCGGATAGGGCAAAATCATATCTCCCCCATCTCCAATAAGTATATTTAAGAAATTAATAAAAACACAAGGATACCCTAATACAAGCAAAACAAACAAAACAACACACTGTTATACAATATATTAAAACAACTAAAAATTAACATCAGAGATATGTTTATTTTTGTTGCGTTATTATATTAATTTAAAAACCAGCTCTAAAGCGATTTATTATTACATAAATTTGCAACACGAAAATAATTACATAACTAAACTGTACAGACGACTGATATCTATCAAAAACAGAACACATTTTTTATCAATAAATAGAAATGTAACAAAGCATTGGTCGTCTTAACTAAACCTATTTTATTCAATGAAAAGAAATTTACTTTCAGCCGGAGTTCTAGCTCTGTCTATGGCTTTTATGCCTTTTATGTCAGCTAATGCACAAAAATCAGAAAATTCTTATGTTACTAACCGTTTCTTCGACAACTGGTTTATTTCTGCCGGTGCCGGTGCTCAGGGACTAATCGGTGAGGGAACTTATGCTAACAGCTTCAAGGACCACTTAACTCCTGCAGTATCATTATCTGTAGGTAAATATGTTGCTCCGGGATGGGCTATTCGTCTAAAAGGAGACTCATGGAAAGTTAATACTTTCGGAACGGGTTCTAAAGAGTCTATGAACTATTTTAATATCCACACAGACTTTATGGCAGACCTTATGTCTGTTTTCGGAACTTATAAAGAATCTAGAATTTATCAGTTAATGCCTTACGTTGGTGCTGGTTTGGCTCGTGCAGAAGGTGGTGCTAAATCATTTACTGTAAACGCTGGTTTGATCAACAGCTTCAAAGTATCTCCATCTGTATCTATTAATCTTGAATTAGCCGTTGCTGCTGTATCGGATGATTTTAATAAAAGTGTATTTGGTGGAAAATACGATGGTATTGTAAGTGCTGAGATCGGTGCTACTTACTATTTCAAAAAACGCGGATTCCGCAAATATGATGCTTCAGCTATTGCTCGTGCAAAATCACTAAATGAAGAAGTAAATGCTCTACGCGGAGAATTAAACAATAAACAGACTGAAATCGATCAGTTAAACAAAGAACTTGCTGCTAAACCAAAAGAAGTAATCAAAGAGGTTGTTACAGAAGTTTCTGTTCAGGAATATGAAACAGTATTGTTCAACATCAACAGCTCAACTGTAAGACCTGACCAGATGCTTAATATCTCACAAGCTGCTGAGGTTATCAAGAAAAACCCTGAGGCTAAATATGCAATCACTGGTTATGCAGACAAAGCAACAGGATCAGTTGAATACAATCTGAAATTATCAGAAAAACGCGCTCAGGCAGTAGCTGATATTTTGGTGAAAAAATTCGGTGTTAAAGCTGAACAACTTGAAGTTAAATGGGATGGATCTAATGCACAACGTTTTGAGAACAACGCATGGAACCGTGTCGCTATCATCAATCTGAACCCAAACAAATAATATCCTGAATTATAGAATACAACAGAGGCTGTCTGAAATCAGACAGCCTCTGTTATTTTTTCGGGGAATAAAGATCAGAAAGAGACGTGCAAACCTACACGTATTCCACTTTTATCTATATTCGGATGATTACGGTATGTAAGTCTCCAGACATACTCAATTCTGAATAATTTCAGCAAATTAGTTATCCCTACAGAGGCTTCCATGTACGGAGTACGTCCCATACGATATGCTCCCTCCGGAAATACAAATAAATCATCATTATTCTGAGGAAGATTCTTTTTACTCAGATCACCGAACATACCTTTAAAAGAGACTATTTCTCTCAACTTTAGTTTCTTAATCAAAGGAACATGATTCAGAAGCCAGCCACTCATATGATATGTTACATCCCATGACACATATTCATCATTTATAAATTCAACGGCATTCATTAATGAATAAGATTGTTGCTGAATTGTATAAGACAAGTTCGTATTTGGAATTATCAACAATGGAAAAGGTACTTTATTCCAGACTTTACCGGCATTCAGAAATACATTTACAGAACCAAAAGCAGAAAGCCAGAATCTCTTATCAAAACCTATCTCTGTCCGGTTCATTGTATAGTCTGATCCTAAAAAGCCCTTTACTCCAATTATATGAGACAAATAAAAGACAGGTGCATCCCGTGTTATCCGGATTCGTTTATCCTTCATCTGATAAAATTTTTCTCCGGGAGAATATCGTATCTTAAATTCAGCTTCCGTCATCCTGAAACTTCTGAGTGAATTAAAAGAGCTGTCGGGTAACATTTTATCAAAATGCACAAACCTTGTCGCATACTGAGTCATATTGCGAAGCTTGATATTGAAAGACAAACCTGAATAGAACTCACGCATATAATCCAGTTCTGCTTTTCTCAAATATATAATTCTGTCATCACTCTTTCGTCTGAGAGATAAAAAGACATTATCCTTAATCGTCCCGTATTGTTGTCCTAACTGATTCACATCATACATATATGATGCACGAACAGAATGCACAGGAAACTCCCTTTCATGCAACATTTTATCCAGAAAGCTATACTCAAGCTGCGCTTTATACTTAAACTTCTCATCTTTTGTACCGTAAGCCAGATATCCCTGAGTAAACCAGCGTTTACTCAATGCCGCAGTGGTCATACCTCCAAAACGGAAACGTGCTCCTTCAAAGGAGTTTCCACTAATCATCGATGTAACAGGACCTATATCAAACTTACTGTTCTCCCGGCGTGTAGGAATATAACCCTCGATAGCAATACCAAGAAGTTTTTCAGAATAATAATACAAAGGTATACCTCGCATATCTTTCAGCATATTCTTCACATCATCTTCATTCCCTGCCGATTCGGTATCTCTGTTCTTTTCCCAGTAAAGCTTATCTTTTTTTCGGGAATCAGCCTTAACAATTACCGGATTCTCTTCACCAAAAACTGACAGTTCGGGCGAAGAAAATGATTCATTTCTGTAAAGATTTATACGACGGGCATAGAATCCTCCTTTTTTTCCGACCAGTTTGAACTCGACAGCCATATCATCTCTTTTCAAAATACGGATACTGTCAGGTGTTCTGTCGTACTCCTGCACAATAATCATATTATCCACAAAGTTAAGATTGATTTTTTGCGGAGTATTAAGAACTGCTTTCTTCACGAAGTAGGTTGAATCAAGCGTCACATACATATGACCCGTAAAACCCAAAGACTCCGAAGACATTGGAACAAAACTTAAATCCCGGCATTTCACACCGTCTACAATCACTGTGTCATTCAGATAATACTTATAAAATGACGGACCTATGGCAGATAAAGGACTCACAAAACGGAGCAGAAAGAGTGATATATCATTGTTATAAATATCTATCTCCTTAAATGTTTCTGCAAAAAAATGATCCATTCCATCGCCTGAAACAAAATCATCTACTCCATCTTTTCTGTATGCTTCAATAACCTTTCTGTTTGATTCCGGAGATTTACGAATATAATTACCCTCTACTGCTTCCATCACAGACAGAGGCAAAATAGGTTTACCGGAAATCACCGATGTATCTACATAATTTTTCAGAAACTTAAATCTGCGATACATCCAGTTATTCTGAGTAGTACTGTCAAAATCATTCAATGCAACTAATATCTTTTTATATCGCTGAAAAGAATAATAATCTTTCGAATACGGATCTTTTAAGTCTTTATTATCTATAATTTTCCGGACAAACTCAACAGCAGGATTGCCTTTTTTTGTATATCTTTCTTTCCCCGGATTAACTGTCACTTCACCGAGCTGATATTGAGAAGGCGCAAGAAGAATTTCCAGAGGACCTCCCTTTAACTTAGATACGGGATACGCATAATCTTTATATCCTATACATGACACCATCAAACTATCAACCGGATCAAGTTCGATCTGAAATCCTCCTTTATCATCTGTCATTACCCCGATAGTTGTTCCTTTATAATACACTGACACATATGGCAGTGGTTCACGACTCACGGAGTCTCTCACAGTACCGCTCAACACTTTAGTTTGTCCTGCCAGAGAACCAAACACGGCAAATGCAAGAAGAAGAAATAAGCACTTTTTGTTCAGCTTACAGAAAAAACTATCTCTTTCTTGTAAATACCATTTCTGATTCATTAGACAATAATTGGTTATAAGTATATCCATCTGTCTCAAATGATTTAAGCTCTTCAGGATTATCAATAGTATGACGAATAATATAACCGATCAGCTTACCCTTTGCAGGCTGAGCATATGCTCTGATAGATATATATTCATTTTTATCTGCTTTATAATCTTTAAATTCAACGTGAATAATGCTCACTTCAGGACGTATCTCTTTCAGATCAACCGCTTTCATAACATCCAGAGCTGTAAAATTCAGAATCACATCTCCCCTTTCCATTGCGTCTTTATTTAAAACAGGAGATAAACGTGGACGCCAGAAATCATACAGATTACCCTCGTTATAATGCATATAAAAGTTCAGTCTGTACTCTTTAATTACATCAAACGGACGCAAATATCCATACAGTGTGGATATGATACGCAGATGCTGAGCTGCAAAGTCTAATTGTAATGGAGTGAAGGACGCAGGATCCATTGCTTTATATACTTTTCCGTCATATGCAAAAAGAGCTTGTTTGGAAGATGCTGTTCTGAATTTGCGGTACAGATCCAGCGTTTCCCTTGCCATGTGATCATCTTCTTCCATAAACTTAGCCATATCTTGCAGTTCCAATCCACGCATTTCATTTGCCAGAAGCTCTGCCTCTGACTGGAAAAGGGGTTTATCTGCGGGTAAATCTATTTTTGACGGTGTCATATTCATTACCCTTGAAGGTGATATTAATAATAACATAACAAGATCATTTAAGAGTTATTTTATACGTTTAGAACATTAGCTTTAAAAGAAAGTTCAGGAAAAACACGATGTTCTGCGCATGAGATTGTTCTGAAATAAAGCACTGAACAATTAGCGGCACACTCTCCTGCTATATAAATAAAACGTATCTTATGCCAGCTGCAACTACACAACCCAATTTGTATTTAATCCTTATCTTTGATTAATAAAAACAAACAAACAAGATATTATACGTACTCTCACGAACACATTTCTCCCTGAAAACGGGGAACTTATCTATTCCTTCGTCTGTTTAAATATAGAATATTGATACACAGTTATCTGTTGTTATATTCATATATGTCTTATATTTGAATGCAAATTCTAAACAACCTGACTGAAAATGAAAACGGATATCGAAATTGCTCACGAAGCGAAGATGAGAAATATTACAGAAATAGGATCAATGATGGGTATTTCACCGGATGATCTGGAATTATACGGCAAGTATAAAGCTAAAATACCTCTTTCGTATTTGAAACCAGACAATGAAATCATGTCTAAACTAATCCTCGTTTCTGCAATCTCACCAACTCCGGCCGGAGAAGGCAAGACAACAGTATCAATTGGTCTTGCTCAAGCTCTTAACAGACTAAAAAAACAAGCAACTGTTGTATTACGTGAACCTTCTTTAGGTCCTGTTTTTGGAATAAAAGGTGGTGCTGCCGGTGGTGGTTATTCACAAGTGGTTCCGATGGAGGATATTAATCTTCACTTTACTGGTGACTTTTCAGCTATTGAAAAAGCTCATAACCTGCTGGCTGCTGTTATCGACAACAACCTGCAAATGACCGAAGGTTCATTAAACCTTGATCCGCGCACCATTACATGGAAACGTGTTATGGACATGAACGACAGATCGTTGCGTAAAATCGTCATCGGATTAGGAGGAACAACAATGGGTGTGCCTCGTGAAACGGGATTTGACATTACTGCTGCTTCTGAAATCATGGCTATCCTGTGTTTATCTAAAGACCGCGAAGATCTTAAGAAAAGACTAGGCAGCATTCTTATTGGTTTCACTTTCGATAAAAAACCGGTATATGCTCACCAGTTAAATGTACATGGCGCTATGTCTGCATTACTTAAAGATGCAATTATGCCTAACCTTGTACAAACTCTTGAAGGAACACCGGCCATTATACACGGAGGTCCGTTTGCAAATATTGCTCAGGGTACGAATAGTATTATTGCTACAAAAATCGCAATGTCGAATTCTGAATACACAGTTACTGAAGCTGGATTCGGATTTGATCTGGGCGGTGAAAAATTCTTAGATATTAAATGCCGCGAAGCAAATATAGCACCAAATGCGATTGTTATCGTAGCAACTATCCGCGCTCTTAAATATCATGGTGGAGCTAAGCTTGCCGATCTTAAAACAGAAAATCTTGAAGCGCTTGCTAATGGAATATGCAATCTCGAGAAACATCTTGAGAATGTGAAGAAATTCAATATTACCCCTGTTGTTGCCATTAATAAATTTGATACAGATACTCAGGCTGAGCTTGATTTCGTATTGAATGTTTGCAAAGAGCATGGTGTAAAAGCAGCTATTAGTGAAGGATTTGCAAAAGGTGGTGAAGGTGTAGAAGAGCTGGCGAAGCTTGTAATGGAAGTCACTGATTTCTATTGTCCTAACTTTAAGCCAATCTATGATCTTAACTGGACCGTTGAAAGCAAAATCGAAACAATTGCTCATGAAATCTACGGTGCTAAATCGGTTGTATATACTCCGGTTGCAAAACAGGCATTAAGAAAAATCTATGATCTGGGACTTGACTCCCTTCCTATATGTATGGCTAAGACTCAGAAATCTCTTTCTGACAATCCATCTCTGACAGGAAGACCTAAAGATTTTGTATTAACCGTAAGAGAAATCGAGATTGCTGCAGGTGCAGGATTCATTATTCCAATTACAGGTGATATGATGCGTATGCCAGGTTTGCCGAATCATCCATCTTCTGAGAAGATAGATATTGACAATGACGGAAATATCAGTGGATTATTCTAAATAATAAAAAAACAAGAGAGCTAAGGACGATTCCTTAGCTCTCTTATTTTTTATTTACTAAACCGGTTATAGTTTAGGTCTCTCAAAATCTTTATCTTCTAATTTCAATGTATAGTTCAGACCTGAATTTATCCTCTTCATCTGATTGTCAAGCATAATCAAACTGTCTGTTTTATACAAAAAATAGGTTTTACCTTCTGATGCAGAATCAGGAATCAGCACATAAACAGGATCATCAGTATCTCCTTTAACAGTCTCCCATGTACCTTTTTGCTCTGTCTCTACATTGCGGTCTTCGTAATCCATTTCAAGTTTGTAGGTACCTCTGTCATCGTAAGAATCATTCCACAATTCAAGCTCGTATTTTATACCCGGACAATCAGCGCAAGGCAGTACTCCTTTGAACGTTCTTTCCGTCACATTTCCGGCAAATACACCTAACTCTACCTTTTCTTTCGTATCAAGAGAATCTTTCTGTACCTGATTCTCTGCTGTTTTATTTCCACTACATGACATGTAGATAAATAAAATACCAAAATAATAAACCCAGCGTTTCATATCATTATATTTTTATATTGTTCCAAAAAGAATGAATGTTTGTTTTGATAATCTTAATAACAATATTTCAATATAAATGTTTAGCAAAACAGATTTTCATTACTTATCATTACATATATGCTGCAAGAAATACGAAGCAATAAAAGGAATGTTTTCCTTAATTATAACATTGGTGTATTCATCATCAAAATCTGCAAAATCCACAATAAGCCGTCTGAGTATCATATCAATAATTATTTTCTTCATCTCAGAAGATGCATTTTCCATATAATGTTTCAAATACTGCTGCGTATATTCTGCATCATATAATTCATTTTTATCGCCGGCTATAAACGGAGCTATTGACTCAATTATATATACGGCACTTTCACTCTTTGGATACAATACAAAATTATTCTCAGAGTTATCTGCAAATTCAGATCTCAACTCATCGCGAACTCTTTCATCCACAAAGAAGTCGATCAAATCATCCAGAGATGAGAAACATTTGATATCAAGTTTGGTGAACAATGAGTTTAGCCTCACATTCATATTTTTTATCAGATATACATCCGAAGGTTCAGAGTGGTCAGCCAACTGGCGTAGTGATGTTTCCGGCGAACGTGTTATCTGCACCGGCGGAATAAGATTCCAGTTATTATTAATCCTGATTAAGGTTGAGTGAAGATAATGAGTATCAGGAACAAGTTTTTGAGGGTCTATAGATTTTGAAAGATCAATATTAAGTATCCGGTCGCCCGCAACAGACTCAAAACACTGAGTATCATCTATATTAGACTTAAATACATAGCTATCAAGAGACAATAACTCAATCTGATCAATAATATCTTTGTATTCTTTTTTATAAAAGCCCAGCATATGAGCATACCACTGATGCGGATATATACCAAACATCACATAAGAGTCAATTTCTTCACAAGGTCTGGAAGCTACCATTGCTCCATTTTCGCGAAATCTGAGAAAATCATCATAATCCGAAAAAAGATACGTTCTTGTCTTTAGCGAATGTATTCTTTCCAGAATTGCATACGGAGAATTCATATCAGCCATATAATAGTAAGTTCTCAGTGCAAAATTCACATCTGCTTCTTTTTTACTGACAACGCGTCTGAAACGCGTATAAATTTTCGACGTAAGATTTGTAATATGCGTATTATACGGACTTATGATCTCAGATCTGTTTTTGTAGATTTGAATTTGTTGTGTGCAGTTCCAGATTACGAAACTAATATCACAGGCATTTAAACCTTCCGGATCATACCGTGAATCAAATCTATAAAACGGCATTTGCTTATTATAGAGACTATAATGTAATTTATTGAGGGTCCGGAATATATTAAGTCCCGATATACGATCTTCCAGGTATGCAGTCAGACAACAAGAAATCCACTCTACTTCTACAGATGAGATATGAGTTATTTCTTTCAAATAGTGCGATACTGTGGAATAAATTTCGTTTGCTATAATTAAATAACCAGAGTCTATATAGGTTATTTCGTCATACGGATGCATCGCAATCCAGCTTTTCGTATTTATTTTATTCATAGTATTTAAAACATGATATTAATCGTTATATTATTTTAGGCTTGCAATATAGTAAATAAATCTAATTTGAGAAGTATTTGTACTATTATATACTATTTAATACTATAAATTTCACACTATATTCCGAAATATCTCTTCAATTTGCACAAAATAGCCAGAAATCCCAAATAGTATGTCAGGATAAACAGCAAATAAAAACACAACTGTCCATTTATACCCCGATGATATACCGGATTGATTTACGGGACTGACTTTACATAAACTCCCGGCTTTACGATTAAACAATATCCCAGACACGTATCAGAGAAAATCAAATCAGGAATCAATTCAACTGGATATACGTACAATCAATTCGGTTTCTGCCTTTGATTAACTTATTTCAAAGGGTAAATAACTTCTTCTGCAAGTATGATTAATTTGCAGGTTGTACAGATCCTTTTAAGGAGACGTACGTATCCTTCGAAGGAGCTGTACATGTCCTTTAAAGGAGACGTACGTCTCCTTATTTATATATACGGTTGAAAATAATTATTCCTGCTTTGAAAAAAGTTAATCATACGTATCTTACCACTTATTTACAGTCTTATTTTTCTGTTTTGCAGGCATTTTCATCCGGATATATACAAAAAGCGGAATCGCTTTGCCCGTAAACATGATCTGGTCAAAACGATTCCGCTTTCTTATTTTCTTCTCCTCACGGAGCAAATATCTTATAGGAAGGGTTGTATCTGATTAATCATTATTCAGACACATACCACTATCCGCCAGCATTATCCTTTCAGCAAGTTGCATCATAGGAAGACTTTAAAACCAAAATATAATCATCTATCAGTTTATCAAGTTTATCACGATTCTGCAAATTCTTTATCCAGTAATCAGGTATTGCACTGAATCCCAGTTTCGCACCCAGAATACTGCACGTAAGAGCTGCATTCGTATCTGAATCACCGCCCTCCGAAACAACTTTAAAAAGACCTTCTTCAAAAGACATATCATTATTCATCGCCCACAGAGCTACCGAAAGGCCTCTCAGCGTATATGCACGTTTGTTTACATCATCCAGCTCTAAAGCATGGATAGAAGAGCTCATCCCTTTATCTATATATTTCTCTACTTTAGGATGATAGCAGCAACCCAGATGCTTTAATTCATCAATGGTCATAATTCGGTTTTCGTAAATCAGATTACGTATAATCTGAGAAACAAGCACACATGAAGCAACACAGCGGGGATCATAATGAGTTGTTTTTGCGATTCTCTCTGCAAAGTCCGTAACTTTAGATTTATCCCAAAACATCCATGTCCCTACAACGGACGTACGCATCAGAGCGCCATTAGGTGCAGTTATTTTACCTTCTTCCTCCCATCTGTTTTTCGCAGCTGTATGAGGATTCTTAGTATACTCCGGCATCTTCAGAACTTTTGAGGTAAAATACCCAATATCCTTAGGACCTCTGTTCATCCACTGATAAAACTCCTCTGCCACATGATTCTCGTGAAGTTCCTTCCGGTTTATAATAGAATTAATAATACATATCATCTGATCTGTATCATCAGTCCACTCCCCTTTTTTCCATCTTTTCCTGTACGAATCATCAATAATATCTGAATATTTTCTCAATCCTTCAGGATATGTATTCTTTACTTGTTTAGCGGTCATTGACTCCGTCCCTAAACCTAATGCATCACCTATAGCCTGGCCATAGATTACTCCTTTTATTTTATCAATTACGTTATTAGTAAGCATGGTTTCTTCTTGTCTGTATCATGGTTAATAATTAAGAGGCTTTGCAAAACAAAACCATCTGTTGTTTGTCCTCAAATATATTTATTTCTTTTCTTTTTACAAGAAAAAAAAGCATTTTTTTCTACGGACGTATCACTTCCCCTTATTTTGCGGCCAGAGTTGAATTAAAACAAAATAATATGTTAAAAGAGAATACCTAAATTTGCAATTATATTTTGTTTATTATATCTTTATGCCATTATGCGCGTTTTTATACGCAATTGCAATTTTTTTACAGTAAAAAAATTATAATCTATACTACTATTATGTTTATTAGAGGGAATCAGATTTACAGAAATGACACTTTTTCAGTTTCCAGGATGTTATTTACATCTTCAAACTGGGAGAAAATGACAACTATAGAGAGAATTGCTATTATCGAATTGTTAGGAATAGCTTCTGACCGTAAACTAATACTAACATTTAATACAATACAGTTTCAGCTGTCTGAAAATGAAATCATAGCTTCTGAATCTTTTTTATTCAAATATTTGGGGATTGAAGGAAAAAATGCATTAGACGCTCTTTTAAATCAATTGGCAGGATATGCTTTATTAGATTTTAAATCAGGAACAGCAGAGACTTTCCATTCTGATTCAGATGATCTGAGTACAGAACGGATTGCATATCCTGATAATGATGCTGCTGAAAATGATATTTTCTATAAAATCAGTCTGAGCGAGACTCTTTCTAATGGCACAGTTCAGAAAGAAAGCACGCCAGTTTCTACAGAAAATAAAACTGTTCCGCCTCCTGCTCCTGCACCGGCTCTTACTATCGAGAAGAAGATCAGTAAGCCTGTAGCCAATAAAGCAAATGACATAAAAATATCTATTGAACAATTCAGTATGGGAGAATATCCGGAAGCCAGAGCTGATGCTGAAGAATATATGGATCTTTATGGACTGACGCTTGAACAATATCAGGGTGCATTACATAAATTCTGTCGTATGAAATCTCAGTCAGGATATATGCATATGAATCATTTTATGTTTAAATGCCAGTTTAATCTTTACATAAAGAAAAACTTAAAACACATAATAGTATAATAAAAAAGAGACACTCCGAGATGTAATACATTTCAGAGTGTCTCTTTTTTATGCTTTCTATTTACAAAGACAACGCAAACTTTGTTTTCATTTTCTTGATACGTTGTCCGTTAATCTTCCCGTAAAGAGCTTTAAAGTCTTTTCGTTTAATGGCAACGTATGCATAATGTTCTTTTAATTCAATCGGACCGATGTCTTTCTTTTCCAGACCGCCCTGATGAATAAGAAAACCAACAATATCAATCTTGCTTAATTTGTCTTTCTTTCCTTTACCTATATAAAGAGTTACCCATTCTGCCGGAGTCGGATCAGGAGTCTCTTTCGATAATGAGAAATGTTCTGTCTTTTCATCTACATATTCCGGAAGAAATTCTTCGGGACCTATAATCAGAAAAGCCATTCCTTCAGCATCCATACGGGCTGTACGTCCATTTCTATGGATAAATGCATCTTCAGAATTTGGCAAATGATAATGAATAACATGTTTTATCTCAGGTATATCCAGACCACGTGCAGCCAGATCCGTTGAAACAAATACGTTTGTACTGCCATTCCGGAACTTTACCAGAGCACGTTCTCTTTCAGCCTGCTCCATTCCTCCGTGAAAGATTGAATTTGCGATACCTTGTTCAAGCAGGAAATCGCTCACACGGTCTACGGTCTCGCGGTAATTACAGAACACTAATTTCTGACCACCACCCAACTCGCAAAGTAATCTGTATAAAGTATCCAGCTTATCTTTCTCATAGCTCTTTACTTGTTTCAGCACAAGCCCTGATACGATATTTGTTTCCGGAAGGAAATCAAGTTTCACCGGATTTGTCATTCCCGTATAATCCGGAATCTCTGAATCCGTTGCCGAAGTCAGGAGTCGTCTTTTCACATTCGGAAGGTGATTGATAATTGCGGACATTTCTTCCGTAAAGCCCAGTTCCAGTGATTTATCAAACTCATCCAGAATAAGCGTTTTAACAGAGTCTGTATTTATCCGTCCTCTTTCGATATGATCAAGTATTCTACCCGGAGTACCAATAAGCACTGCCGGAGGTTCTACTAACTGATCTTTCTCAATTTTAAGCGCATGCCCACCATAGCAACAAACCACTTTAAAACCTGTACTCATTTGTCTGAATACACGTTCGATCTGCATAGCCAGCTCGCGCGAAGGAGCCAGAATCAGAGTCTGCACCTCTTTGCTTTCCTTATCCAGGCCTTCAACCACAGGAATCAGAAAACCTAAAGTTTTTCCCGAGCCGGTTGGAGAAAGCAGGATCACCTGATCGTTTTGTCTGCAAGCACTGATCATTTCAGTCTGCATTGACTTAAGACTCTCTATCTGAAGCCTTTCTAATATCGATTTTATTAATTTTGTATCCGTATTCTTCATAATAGAACAAAGGTAGCTCATAAGTATGAACTACCTTTGTTTGTTAAAGTCAAAGTTTACTAAAATTTCACGAAACACAGACAACACTTCTGCCGTTTCCTTTTTTCTGTACATTTATCTGTGTGGCAATCTGCTCAGTCATTTCCTGTACGTGCGAGATCACTCCTACTTTACGGCCCGCATGTTGCAGCCCGCGCAGGGCTGTCATAGCCAACTGAAGCGTATCGGGGTCCAGTGCACCGAATCCTTCATCAATAAACAATGTTTCGATATGAACACGGTTAGAAGCTATGGACGATAATCCCAATGCCATTGCCAGAGAAACAATAAAGGTTTCTCCTCCGGAGAGAGAGATTACACTCCTTACTTCATTGGCCATATAACGATCGACCACCTGCAACACTAATGAATCACCCGAGCGTTTAATCTGATAACGGTCAGAAATTTCATTGAGATGGAGATTTGCGTACAACAACAGATTATCCAGTGTATAGCCCATAGCCAGCTTCCGGAACTTATCGCCCTCTTTTGAACCGAAGATTTCATTTACACGAAGCCAGTTATTGCAAATTTCAATCTGTTTGTCAATACTTTTCTGTATTTCGCCCCGTTTATTCAGATTCTCCTCGTGCATACGAAGCTCCATACGTACCGTATCATGCGCTTTTCTCTTCGCCTCAAGTATAGCATTCAACTGATTTAATTCTCCTTTCAGCTGATCTGCCGTCTCTTCTTCATCCGGCTTAGTCTCCTTCTTAAGATGATTATCCATATTTTCCTGTTGCATTTTCATCTGCAATCTGGTCTGGATCAGATCTTTCCGGAGTTGCTCTACCATATTTCTGTTTTCTATAACAGATTGCTCCTTCAGATTCAGAATTTCATAATACAACTCATCCTCTAACTGCGACTCATGAGACGCATTATAGGTACTGAGCCATCGTTCAAGTTTTATCTTATTCTCTGAGATCTGCCATTCGAGATTCGCAATCTCTGTATTTAATTGCTGAATCCGGCCATTAATCTTCTCTCTATTTAAGCTAAGTTTGTCCGTTATCTCTTTCTGATCATTCAGTATTTTTTCTGCGTTTGAATACAAATCAGCCCTTTCACTCAGAACAGATTCAACCGTTCTTCCTTCATAGCAGGCCTTTCGCTCTGTCTTGTGTTTCAACAAAACAAGCTCCTTCTCTTGCATTTCCGACACAAGTTCCTGTGACTGACTTTCAGCCTGTTCAAGCGCCTGAGCTTTCAATGCCAGGTTCTGCTGAATCTCCTCTATTTGTTTAGTCAGAGATAGTTCATTTTGTTTGTTTTCTTCCCACTTCTTAGCCAGTCCGCTCAAGTCAGTTATAAGCTTTTCTCCTATTTCAATCCATGAGTTTTCAGGATAATAAGGAGCTAATATCGTATCTATATCTTTGAAAAGAACAGCCAATCGCTTGCGTGAATCATTTTTCAGAGCCTTATTTGACTCAAATTCAACGAGAATTAAATTCAGTTCTCTCTCTGCCTGATCTTTCTTTTGCTTTATAAGCTCCGCACTATTCTTAAGTTGCTCTTTCCCTTTTGTGAGATTCTTCAGTTTCTTATCCAGCTCAAGATAAACATTCAGCTTATCAGTCTGCTTATTATATTCATTATCCAGATCATTTTTCACCTCATCCAGATTCTTTCCTGATTGATCTTTAAGAAACTGACTCCGTTCTGTTTCTGTTTTCAATTGCAGATCAGCCTCCTTAAATTCAGACAAAAGACGTTCTTTGTTCTGAGTCAATTTAGGCATGGCAGCCTCCAGCAAGACAAAGCGGGAATCGGCTGTTGCATATATTTCTTTCTCTTTATGAAACAACTTATACGATTGTTCGTAAATCGTTTTCAAGTGAGATTCCAGTTTCTGAGCCATATCCAGATTCGTCGCAAAAGGATGTTCCAGGGATCCGCATACAGGACAAACCTCATTATCCCGAAGTTCAGAACGTAACGATTCTACACTGTGTGCCGATAGTTTTAAGGACAAATCATACGATTCTCTGGCCTCATTAAATTTCAATTCCACATCTCTGAAACGAATCGCTTTATCTTCTTTATCTTTCTTTGCCTGCTCAAGTTCTTTACCTGCACGTTCGTACTCCTGAAGCGCATACTGGTACTCTTTTTCTTTATCAGTCCGGCGAATTGTCAGGTTCTTTAATGTATCAATAGCTCCGATATTATTTTGCAATTGAGAGAGTTCACGTTGCAGATGCTCCGGAGAGTATTTATTGATTTCATCCTGCAATTCATGTCCGCTTTTATCTAAAAGCAATAAATCAGCCTCTTTTTTTGAGTAGTCTGCACTTAAAGTTTTCAGATCATTCTCTTTATTGTTTTTCGAAACTTCTAATGCCTTTATTTTTTTATCCAGCTGATCATAATCCTGTTTTTCTTCAAAAAACTTAGACAAGGAGTTCTCTAACAAGTCTGTTTTCTTTATCAGAGGCTCAAATGGAGCATGTTCGGTCAACCAGGCATCAGACTGTTGTTTCAGACTGTTATTCTCATGCAGTGCTTTCTCCAGAGAGAGTTTAGATGCTGTAATCGCTTTCAGAGATTCGGCTGCTTTCAGTGCTTTCTCTTTTAAAGCAGTAAACTCTTGCGTATATTGCAGGATCTGAGAGTCAAGCAGACGCATATTATTCACCTCAATGGCAATGCTCTTATCCTCTTCTTTTATTTTAGTCAGCCTCTTCTCTGCTTTTTCCTTTTTCTCCTGTTCGCTGAGTAGTACAGCTTCATTCTCCTGAAGTTGCTTTCTATAATCTGTAACAAGTACTTTCCATTCATCTATTTTTCGCTGTTCCTCCGCATTTCTTATAAATAGTGGACGAACCGGAGACATTTCATCATACAGGCTCAGTCTAGAACGTAAGTTCCCGGTTTCATTGTACGATAATTCGGCCTGGTCCAACTTACCCTGTGCAGACTCAATCTCTTTCCTGATAAGGGTAAGCTCATCCAACCATTTCAGTTTACTCTGATTCAGCTGTACTTCGGCTTCAGTCTGCGATATCTCTTTTTTAATAAGCAGATCCTGAGTCTTCTTCTCGTCCAGCACTTCCGGGTCAAGGAGTACGAAAGCCGCTACAGAACGTTCCATATCCTGTAGTTTCAACTTTTCTTCTGATGCACGCTGAAATATCTGCTTAGAGATACGGGCATAGATCTCAGCTCCTGTAAGTTTCTCCAGCAACTCTGCTTTTTCATTTTCATTCGCTTTCAGAAACGTAGAGAAATCATTCTGTGCGAGCAAAACGGCACGTGTAAACTGATCAAACGACAGCCCGACCAGACGCTCAATATGTTTAAGAGTTTCGGTCTTTGTTCCGGGCTCTTCTTTAAGCTCTGTCAGGTTATATAAACTCAGGGTTATGCTTTGTAGCTTTCCTTTTACATTTCCCCGGGCACGGCGAACACTCCATCTGGAACGATACCTCGATCCGTTGATTGCCAGAAACTCAACCTCGGCATATCCTTCAGATGTACCTCTGCGAAGCAAATGCCTGGTATCTTGCTGAGACAAGCCTTCCAGATAATCGTCTTTATCGCTGTTCCCTTTATCATTACGCGGAGTTTTATCATAAAGAGCAAGACAGATCACATCCAGAAGGGTAGATTTTCCCGATCCGGTAGGACCTGTAATAGCAAACAGACCTGCTGATTTCAATGGTTCAGCCTGAAAATTAATTTCAAATTTACCATCCAGAGAAGCTATATTCTCTCCTCTAATTGCATCTATTCTCATACTTGTTTTCTCTCTTTATTAATGATTCTCTGAAGCTGCCTCAACAAACAACTTATATAACTCTTCGGGCATATCTGTACCAAAACGGGACTGCCAGATCTTCTTAGCCAGATCATCCGGATCTAATGGCGAATAAGCATCTTGTCTTACATTATCTTCCGGTTTATTCAATGAATCCGGTGAATAGACTGAGATCTTTGCCAGACGAACATTCTTTTCTTTCAGCGCATTCTCGATTTCAAAACGTAAGGTAGGTTCGGGTCTGTCGATGATTACTTTAACTTCCAGATAAGGTGGTTGTGAGTATTGCTCATTGTCTGTTTCAAGATGTTCTAAATAATCCAGAACCGCTGCTTTCAGTTGAGGCTTTGCCGGCACCGAGATCAGTCTGGCAGGAGCATCAAACAGG
Organism: Bacteroidales bacterium; assembly: GCA_051657165.1. Lineage (GTDB taxonomy): Bacteria > Bacteroidota > Bacteroidia > Bacteroidales > UBA7332 > UBA7332. The sequence continues at coordinate 104,902 of JBOFKD010000165.1, forward strand.
ATACGTTCATTCGTTTTTAGCTCTCCTTTCTCAAACTCAAGCAGCTGAACTCCATGTTTATAATTTATCTCAGCAAAGGACATCGGTAGCGGAGAGCCTGAATAACGGATATACTCGCGTCCGGTCTTTTGCGCTTTATGAATATGACCTAATGCCACATAGTCAGCCTGATCAAAAACCGACGGCGCTATCGCATCCATTCCTCCTATGATAGCCCGTTCGCTCGTATCATTTTCCGACAATTCTGCACCGATCGTTTGCAGATGTCCCATAGCAATAATAAACTGACCGGATGTTTTAATCTGAGAAACAGCTTTAAATAATTCATCATAAAACTGATTTACGCCCCATGCATATTTATTGCTGACTGCTTCGTCCGTACACACAGGATAATCACCCTGACGCAGATACGGTACTGCCAGACAATAACCTTCGACATTCCCATCCTTTTCCAGAGGTATAATCATTGATTCATAATCAATCTCATCATTTATCCGGGTCACGATACCTTTCACACGTATATCAAAACTCAGGAATAAAGGAGAAGGTGCTTCCAGACGTGCACCCGAATCATGATTTCCGGATGTTATTATAATCTGGAGTGAAGGATTTTCACGCTTTACCTTACCGATAAAATCAAAGAAAAGATATTGAGAATACGCTGATGGATTGGGCGAATCAAAAAGGTCTCCTGCTATTAACAATACATCAATTTCTAATTCAGAGATCTTGTCGGCCAGCCACAACAAGAACATTGTATGTTCAGCTATCCGGTCATACGAAAAGAATGTTTGTCCCAGATGCCAGTCTGAAGTATGTAGTATTTTCATTTGTTCAGCTTTTAGTATTTACAAGGTACCAAATATAAGAAAAGTGCTGTAAATATATACAAATCCGTTCATTAAGGTTTATATAATTGTATCAATATGTTTTTGTAATATGCTGGCGAATATGTTATTTAACGCTGAATCAGTAACAGAATGTTTGTTTTTAGGCTTTCAAATCACTATTATTGCATAAGTAATATCAAAATCGTTCTTAAGTGCAAGCAAAAATCTGTTTGCACTTTTAATCCTTAATATAAAACATACAATGAAAAGAATCAGAATATCTTTGTTAGGAAAGGTAGTTATTGCAATTCTTCTGGGTATATTATTCGGTTACTTTCTGCCCGAACCTCTTTCACGTGTATTTATTACAATAAACTCTTTATTTGGCAATTTTCTGACCTTCACCATCCCTCTGATTATTATCGGTCTGGTTACGCCTGCAATCGGCGAGTTGGGTAAGGGTGCCGGAAGGTTATTGGCTCTGACTGCACTGATAGCCTATGGCTCTACGCTTTTCTCCGGATTCTTCACGTTCTTTACAGGTGAAGCGATATTCCCGCACCTTATTCAGCAAGGCAGCGGAATGAAAGCCCTTCAGGAGTCATCAGTGGCTCTTACGCCTTACTTTGTAGTAGATATGCCTCCTTTAATGGGCGTAATGACTGCGCTGATTCTGGCCTTTACGATTGGGCTTGGCTTAAGTATCACTACAGGCGATGGTTTAAAGAAAGTTTTTAATGAATTCAGAGACATTATTACGATGGTAATTGATAAAGTGATTATTCCTTTTCTGCCGTTGTACATTTTCGGGATCTTTCTGAATATGACCTATACCGGACAAGTAGGTACCATCATAGCAACCTTTATTAAAGTTATTGCCGTAATCTTTGTTTTGCATGTTGTGCTTCTGTTGCTTCAGTATACCATCGCTGGTATTGCTCAGAAAAAAAATCCTTTAAAACTTTTACGCAATATGCTTCCGGCTTATGCCACTGCATTGGGAACTCAGTCCAGTGCTGCTACTATCCCTGTTACGATGGAACAAACCATAAAGAATGGAGTACGCAAGAATATAGCCATATTCACAGTGCCTCTTTGTGCAACGATTCACCTTTCGGGTAGTACAATGAAAATTGTAGCCTGTGCAATGGCTATTATGATCATGTCCGGCAAACCTTTAGACTTCTCCATGATGGCAGGATTTATATTCATGCTGGGGATAACAATGGTTGCGGCACCCGGTGTTCCGGGCGGAGCAATTATGGCTGCCTTAGGTGTGCTTCAGAGTATGCTTGGTTTCGATGAGACACAACAGGCTTTGATGATTGCATTATATATTGCCATGGATAGTTTTGGTACAGCTTGTAATGTAACAGGCGACGGAGCTATCTCTCTGGTTGTCGACCGGATTGCAGGTAAGCATCACAACGATTAAAAAGATACTCCGGATAATTGTCCGGCTTAACAAAAAAAGAGGCAGACTGACTATTATTGTCAGACTGCCTCTTTTTATATTATAAAAACCGGTCAGACTTCGGACTGAGATGATTGCTGATTTTTCAGTACAACCCCCAAACCTTTCTTTCCGTTGAGTATTATCCTGGCCGGATCAGACAATCGTACATGACGAATATAATCCGTTTCGAACTCTGCTTCCTGAAGATTAAGATACTCCTCATCAAAGAATCCATCGTTCATATATGGATTAATCGTGAAATAACCAACGCCGAAAGAGGTCATATTCTGGAAGAAATGAGTACCCTGGCTTGGCTCTATTCTGTAGTTTTCAAGTCCGCACTCAACGATCACTCTTGCACCGGCAATATGCGACCATTTCACAGGAATACCTAAAGCAGAATCACTTGATCCCCATCTGCCTGGACCAACCAGTATATAATTCTTCCCCGATTGAATAAATTCGCGGTTCAGCGTATCTATCTGTTCTACAATCTTCGTATTATTGGAAGCTTTAAATCCTTTGCTCTTCACGTAGATGATATCCTGAATATCCGAAATAACACCATGTCCGAGCGAATGATCGGAAATAAGGATACAATCCTCTTTCGGGAAACTTTCCGAAGACTGAAGCTCTTTTACTTCTTCTGTCTCTTTGTTACTATCCACAATCGGACGAATCTGAAGCCAGTAGAACAAGCCCTCCGGATAATCCGGATTATTCAGTTCCACAGCAAATTCAATTTCGACAGGAGTGGCCATCTCTTCCTCTCCTATTCTCAACACTTCCTGCAATACTTTAGCCAGTGGATACACATTGTGCTGTAGTATATTTGCAAATGTAACAACCTTGCGTCCTCCCTCATGAACTCCGTCTATAAGCATCTGATCGTTGAAGTTGTACGTCGAAACGACATCCTTTAACGAGCCGTCGGCCACAGCATCTCTCACCAGTGGTTTCACCAGATTAAAACTATCCTCTACTTCAAAAGGACAATCAATATTATTGAGCGAAAGAGCATAAAACCTTGTCTGCGTTTCCTTCAGTGCAAGATCTATATCACTTAACTGAAGAATATTGTGCGGATGTTTAGGCGAAAATCTCAGAGACACCCCACCGTCTACAATATATTTACCCAAACCAAAGGCTATATTAGCAATCCCGTCTGTTGCTTTCTCATCGTTTATAGGGTAGAAGTTCAGGGAACGGGCAACACCCGAAAGCGTAGGATAATATTTATCACCGTACTCCCTTCCTACAACCTCCTGCAATATAATCGACATCTTTTCCTGATCAATCAGATTAGATGTCGCAAGCATATAAGCCTTACTCTCGCGGTAGAAAACAGATGCATATACAGATTTAATCGCACAGGCAAGTAGCCTCACCGTAGCTTCTTTATCTTCCAGATTAGGCACCATATAAGTAGAGTAAACTCCGGCGAATGGCTGATAATGCGAATCTTCCAGCAAACTTGACGAACGCACCGCTATAGGTGATTCTGTAGCTGCCATAAATGTAAGAAAGTCATCGCGCAAAGCATCCGGAAGTTCAGCTTCAAGAAATGCATTTAATATTTCCTGGTCTGAAATATCAGACAGAGCTACACCATATAAGTTATTATACTCCATGAAATCATCGAAATAATCGGAACAGAGAACAACGGTTTTAGGTATTGTTACCGTTGTACCCTCATAATCTTCCAGATCAGGATGTGATTTTATGATGGAGTCTATAAATGCCAGACCACGTCCTTTCCCTCCGAGTGAACCGTCGCCGATACGTGCAAAATTCGAATATCTGTCGTAACGGTCTTTTTCGAACACAGCTACCACTCCTCTGTTCTTCATACGGCGATAATCAACAATCGCATCGAAGATAGCCTGTTTTGCTTCCTGAAAGCTTGGATAGTGAGATATCCGGTGACGCTTCACGAACTCGGCCAGTGGAAACATTGCACGGGAATAGAGCCAGCGAGAGAAATGATTGCGCGATGCATGATAGCGGAAAGAGTCTTCCGGAAAATTCAGTATACTGTTCTGAAACTCCTTCAGGTTAGTGATCCGCATAAGCAACTGCTCTGTTCCGGGATCCTGCAACAAAAAGTCACCAAACCCAAAGGTAGTCAGGATAATTTGTTTCAGATCAACCAGGAATTTCTTAGAGTTCTTATCTAAGAAATCAGCCTGTAAAGACAATGCCTTCTCTCTGTTTTTTTCTTCCGCAGACTGGATAATAATAGGTATAAACGGATCCTCCTTACGTACATGATTACAGAACTTTATGCCGGCTTCCGAGTCCGTCTTTCCATTAATACGGAAACGCACATCGGAGATTATTCCCAGCATCTGGTTCTTATATTTTTCATACAGATACATCGCCTCTTCATAATTCCTTGCCATCAGAATTTTAGGACGGCCGCGCATACGCAACATCATTTCGTGTTCGTTCAACGCTTCCTTCGAAAATATCTGTGATTGTTTAAGAATAAACTTGTATAAATGAGGCAGAATCGAAGAGTAAAAATAGATGGAGTTTTCAACCAGCAGAATCACCTGTGCACCGACAGCCAGAGCATCGTGTTCGGCATTCATCCGGTCTTCCATAAGTTTGATAATTGCCAGCAAAAGCTCTGCATTCCCCAGCCAGCTGAATATATAATCAATTGCTCCTAAATCAGCATTAGCCAGACGCATTGATATCTCTCTTGAGAAGGGCGTCAGCACAATAATAGGGATATCATTATACTTCTCCTTAATACGGGTAGCCGTATTAAACACCTCCGTAGATTCGATACTCGGCATTGCTATAATCAGATCATAACGATGCGTCTGAAGTTCGGCCATAGCCTCTTCTTCCGTCACTACCTGCGTGATACGAGGCGGATATCTCAGATTCAAAGAGGTGTATTCAAAGAAAATAAGTTCCTCTATGCGCCCGTCATCCTCAAGCATAAAAGCATCATATTTACGGGCTATAAGCAATACACTAAAAATCCTCTTCTGCATCAGCTGAGCAAAAGAGGTATCTTTAAAGTAGAATTTATTTAATCTTGGTTTCATACGATTTCATTATTTATTTCGCCAGAAATTAGGCGTGAACAATACAAGTACCGTAAACAATTCCAGACGACCAATAAGCATTATGAAAGAAAGGGTCCATTTAGCTACCGGATGCAGCACTTCATAATTCCCTGCCGGCCCTGTTCTTCCAAGACCCGGTCCTACACCACCAATGCATGAAACTACCGATCCGATAGACTCTTCCATACCTGATCCGCAAAAACAGAGAATGATCACTCCTATTGAGATCACACACAGATAAACAAATATAAAGGCTAATGTTTTGACCACATACGGATTGGGGATAATCTGTTTATTTATTTTGACCGGCACCAGTGCATTCGGATGCAGTTGTTTACTAAACTCATTGAGTGCATTTTTGATCATCACTACTATACGTACCACTTTTATACCACCACTGGTCGATCCGGCACTACCACCGATAAGCATCAGCAATACCGAGAAGAAACAGAAATAACTGCCCCATTGCACATAATCAGCTGTTGCATATCCGCACGTAGTCATAATCGTAACTACCTGAAACAATGCAGTACGAAATGCTACTTCAACGTTTGAGTATGTATTGAACACCAATAAGGCAATGGTAGTGACGATGGTTGCTCCGGCTATAAAGATGGTATACCATCTTAGCTCCTCATCCTTAAACATCTTCTTCCATTTCCCGTGATACAGCACATAAAGCAACGAAAAGTTTATCCCGGCTATGAAACAGAATATCGTAATAATATATTCGGTATAAGGAGAGTTAAAAGCAGCTATACTCGCCTGCTTGGTCGAATAACCTCCGGTACCCATCGCCGTGAAGCTATGACATACAGCCTCGAACAGATTCATCGGACCTAACAGCAGTAAAGCGGTCAGCACCAGGGTAAGCATAATATACATACCCCAGAGTCTCCGGGCAGTTCCCGTAATATTCGGAGTCATTTTATCTTTTGTCAGCCCCGGAGCTTCCGTATTATACAGAGTGACCGCACCGGTCACTTTTAATAAAGGCAACAAGGCAATCGTAAAGACAACCATCCCCATACCACCTATCCACTGGGTTATACTACGCCAAAACAGAATCCCGTGCGGCAGAGCTTCAATATCATTCAATATACTGGCTCCGCAGCCTGTGAATCCGGAGATCGTCTCGAAAAATGCATTCGTAAATCCGGGGATACTTCCGCTTAACATAAACGGAACAGAACCGATTAATGAGAAAAGAGCCCAGGACGAAGCCACAATAAGGAAACCTTCCTTTTTTGAAAGTTCTTTAGTATGATTTCTTCCGAACGCAATCATAATCCCTCCCAGAACACAGGAGATAAGAATAGAAGTAGAAAATGCTGAAATATCGTGTTCCTGGTAAATCAGTGAAATGAGTAACGAGAGAGAAAGAAAGCCTGCTTCTACAAAGAGAAGCAAGCCTAATATATAAGATGTGAGTTTTACATTAAAACTATTCATAGTTATATCGAAGAAAGAATAGTTAAGAGATACAAGATTAATTAAAATACTTATCCATCTTCTGGATAGCTGTTCCCAGGAAGAATACAATTACAATATCTCCCGGCAGGATCTGGGTATCTCCATTAATAAGAATACCCTCTCCTTTTCTGACCAGACCACCGAAAGTGATTCCTTTAGGCAGGCTCAGTTCCTTTACAGGTTTCTTTGTTACCTTTGAGTTTTCTTTGGCGATCATCTCCACAACCTCTGCATCCGCAAATGTCAGACATTTTACGTTCACAGCTTTCGATTCAAGGAGCATACGATAAATCTGGCTGGCAGCAATCAGTTTCTTGTTAATTACAGTTCCGATATCCAGACTCTCAGCCATTTCAATATAATCAATATTTTCTACTTCGGCTACCGTCTTACGTATACCGAATTTTTTGGCTGTCAGACAAGACAGAATATTTTCCTCAGCGCTCTCCGAAAGAGCAATGTATGCGTCTATATTTTTGATACCCTCTTCTTTCAGAAGCTCAGTATTTCGTGGGTCTCCATGAATAATCATCGCACGATCCACTTTTTCTACAATCTTCTGAGCTCTTTCCGTATCAGCTTCAATAATCTTGATACTCATTTTCTCAGGAGCATTGTTCGTAGTCAGAACCGTGATTTTACCGGCACCTACAATCATGATCTTACGGATATCCAGCTCTTTCTTTCCACACACCTGTTTCACTTCCGGAACATACTCGGGTTTCAGTGTGAAATATACAATATCACCGGCTTTCACTTCATCATTTCCACGCGGCATTATTGTTTCGCGGTTCCGTTTGATCGCAACCAGATGATAATGTGTCTGGCTTTTCGTAAGCTCACTCAACGGGATGTTCAGGATATCTGCATTTGCTCTCACCTTAATACCCAGAAGAAGCAAAGCTCCGTTTCCGAAATCATATTGCTGTCTTACCCAGTTTTGTTTCAGAGAAGCCAGTATTTCCTCTGTTGCAAGCATCTCCGGATAAATAAGCTCATGTACACCGATATTGGCAAAGAACTCCCGGTTCTTAGGCATCAGATATTCCTGATTTTCGATTCTGGCAACAGTCTTCTGTGCACCCAGATTAGCAGCCAGAATACAAGCTGTAATGTTCAAACTTTCATGCGGTGTTACTGCAATAAAAAGATCACATCCTCTTACCCCTGCTTCTTTCAAAACCTCAATACGTGTAGGATTTCCCACATTCGTCATTATATTCAGTTTTGAATCAAAAGCACGAAGTTTCTTTTCATCGGAATCAATTAATATGATATCCTGATCTTCTCTTGAAAGAAGTTTGGCAAGGTGAGTACCCACTTCACCGGCACCTGCAATGATAATTTTCATTTGTATAATTCTTTTTTGAAAAAACGCACCAAAGGTATATTCTGTTTTACGAACAAAAAAATAAAATACGATATTTTATTTTTTCATAGCTCTGTCCATCGAACGTTTATCATCTTTTTCCTTTAATGATTCGCGTTTATCATATACTTTTTTCCCTTTTGCAGTATAGATAACCAGTTTTGCCAGACCTTTTTCATTGATAAAAAGCCTTGTCGGAACTATCGTAAATCCGGTTTCTTTCGTCTGACGTCTCAGTTTTGTCAGTTCTTTTTTAGTCAGTAAAAGCTTTCGGTCGCGTCTGACTGTGTGATTGTTATAAGTTCCGTAAAAATATTCTGTCACATGCATATTCTTAACCCACAACTCATCATTTTCAAACACACAGAAAGTATCCACCAAACTAGCCTTACCCATACGGATTGATTTTATCTCAGTCCCGGTAAGTACAATCCCCGCAATATATTGATCGAGCAATTCATAGTCAAATGAAGCTCTTTTATTTTTAATATTTATCTGATTCTGTTTATGCATAACTTATAGTATAAGTTTATTAAAGAAAAACGACACAAACCATTTTATGCCGAAAAAAACAAAAATGGCTATAAGGGTGTTGGCCAGTCTTTTATCTTCTTCCACCTGAAAGAAACTTTTTGACCCGTCCCATAATAGAACAATTATGTAAAGAGAAAGTGCTTCCAGAAATTCAGGAAATGAAAATTCTATCAGAATTCCTACAGCAATATCTATAGTCAGTATAAGCCCGACATACGTTTGCACTTGCTGAAGCGAAAAGTTTCTCTTAAAATATCGCTCTGACAAGTATCTGAAACTAACCGATATAAGATAATAACTTAATATCAGTGCCGAAATTTTGGCCAGCGAGTAACGCAATAGCTCTGCCACATCAAACGTTTTCAGATGAATCAGTCTTCCCAAAAACAACGACACAGCAAAAATACCGATAAAAGGATAGAAATAGTTTTCCGAAAAACTTCGCGCGTCTGTCTCTCTGGCTGAGGCCAAAGCCTCTTTTCTTGTTTTGATTAAAGACAAGAATGTTCCTGCCAGATTTTTATACATGTTCTGTGCTGACTTTAAGCTCATTGTTATTTCATTTTCATGTAACTAAACTTGCGTATTCCTTTCAGATAAAAATCAAAAAGCAAAGACCCTTTGTATTGAGACGGAATACTTTTTCTTTTTCTCAACTGCATGTTCTGTTCTCTCTTTGTTCTGTATCTGGAACGCATCACATAGAAATCATTCATCGCATTTAATACGGCTTTCCCATTTTTGCGTTCGTGTGTCAGAAACATTTTAAGAGCGGCTATCAGATCCAGAAAGAAACGAATAAACAAAATCCTGCGGCATTTCCATTTCGATTCATTCTTATAGAGCATCAGCAGGTTGTTCCTGAAGTTTAGATATGTCTTTCGCGGACTCTCTTTCTGCAATGTTGCTGCGCCCAGATGACGAACCACACTCTGAGGTATCGCTACAATGTCATATCCCCGTGCCCACAGTCTCCAGCAATAATCTATTTCTTCCATGTGTGCGAAAAACGTTCCGTCCAGACCACCATTATTTTTATAGATTGCCGTGCGCGTCATCAGCGCTGCGCCTGTTGCCCAGAATACAGACATAATCGTATCGTACTGTCCTTCATCCTCCTCAAGCACATAAAAAAGGCGTCCTCTGCAAAAAGGATATCCCCAGCGGTCTATAAAACCTCCCGAAGCTCCGGCATGCTCAAATGACTCCGGATTACGGTCTGAAAGTATTTTAGGCTGACAGGCTGCTGTCTGCGGATGCGACTCCATATACTCAAACAGAGGATTGATCCAGCCCTCCATCACCCGGACATCGGAGTTTAGTAAAACAACATATTCTTCCTCAATAGCCTCTATTGCTAAATTATATCCTTCTGCAAAACCATAATTCTGATCAAAACGAAGTATCTTAACTTCCGGGAACTCTGATTCCAGGATCTGTATTGAATCATCATCCGACCCGTTATCTGCTACATATATATCTGCCAGTTCTGAATCTGTGTTCTGCTGTACAGAAGGCAGATATTTCCTCAACAAATCTCTTCCGTTCCAATTCAGTATTACTACGGCTATTTTTTTCATTCTTTCTTGTGTTTCCATCGTTTGTGTGTCCACAACCAATACGCCGGATTACGGCGAATTGTGTTTTCCATCATTTTTATATAAGTTTCCGTTACAAAAAACGGTTCTTCTTTTTTAGCTTGATCCGTTATCAATGTATATTCACCTTCGTAATAACCGCGTTTCTTTCTGGTCACATCCAGATAGATTACTACATAATCTCCTTTTGTACTAATTTTCTCCGGACCGATCAGCACTGGTGTATCCTGATTCAGAAACGTTGTCCAGTAGTGAATATTATTTTTCGAAGGTGTCTGATCTGCCATAAATCCGATTACAAAAGGTAAACCGGTCTCTTTAATTGAGCGGATTTCACGGAGTATATCGTTTTTCGGAATACATATTGTGCCCCATTTCTGACGGATATTCAGATAGAAATTATCAAAAAACTTATTTTTAAGAGGTCTGTATAACTGTCCGCCAATGCTTTTCACATTTAAATGAAGAAACAATGATGGCACCCATTCCCAGTTACCGTAATGGCCCAGACACAGAATCACGGATCTTCCCTCACGGGTATAACGATCCACCAGTTCCGAATTTCTGAAAACCATACGGGCCCTCATCTCTTTTTCAGGCATACTGATTACCCTTACACTCTCTAAAAAAGAATCACAGAGATAACGATAAAAATCTTTTTCGGTCTTCTTCCGTTCTTCTGTCCCCATTTCCGGGAATGAAAGCTCCAGGTTCTTTCTTACCACTTTCTTCCTGTATCCTGCCACATAATAAACCACAACGTAAAACAGATCGGAGAATATGTAGAGAATACGCAAGGGAAACCAGGAAATCAATCTGAACACACCTGATAATATATAGTCTGAGACTTTCGACATGACAATATTTTTGATGAGCAACAAAGATAAAAAAGTCCGCTGATTTTGTTTGCATTTCCAAACAAAAAAGCGGACTTTTTATACAACTTACTTAATTAACAGCGCTGACTTATCTTCATTTAAGTCTGAAAGAGTAACTTTCGCTATTGTATTACACAATTCCTCATTATAAGGAATCTCTACTTTTATATAGTTTTCTGTAAAACCATGCATCGTTTCGCCTTCTTTGGCATGCTCAAAAAGAACTGTGTGATCCGTGTTTATAAACTTAGCATAGAAAGCCTGTGTTTTCTCATCCGACAGATCGAGTAAACGTTTACTTCTCTCCTGCTTTTCTTTAACCGACACTACATGATCTATTTTCAGGGCCTGCGTTCCCGGACGCTCTGAATAAGAGAATACATGCAATTGTGAAATATCCAGTCCTTTAATGAAATTATACGCTTCCTCAAACAGTTCAGCTGTTTCACCGCGTGTACCTACAATCACATCCACACCGATAAAAGCATGCGGCATCACTTCTTTTACTTTTGCTACTTTCGAGGCAAACAAAGCTGTATCATATCTGCGGCGCATGATTTTCAGCACTTCATCGGATCCTGATTGCAACGGAATATGAAAATGCGGAGCAAATCTTTTTGACTCAGCCACATATTCTATAATTTCATCCGTCAGCAGATTTGGCTCTATCGACGAAATACGATAGCGCTCTATACCTTCCACCTGATCCAGCGCTTTCACAAGATCAAAGAATGTCTCTCCGGATGATTTCCCGAAGTCCCCGATATTCACTCCTGTAAGCACAATCTCTTTTCCGCCCTGAGCAGCTACTTCTTCGGCCTGTTTCACAAGTTCGGCCACAGTCCCGTTCCGGCTTTTTCCTCTCGCGAATGGAATTGTACAATACGAGCAGTAATAATCGCATCCATCCTGCACTTTCAGGAAGAACCGTGTGCGGTCTCCCTGTGAACATGAAGGCACAAAACGATCAATATCTTTTGTTTTTGTAGTCAGGAATTCACCTTTTTCTTTTTTATCCAGGCTGTCAATATACTGAAGAATATCCAGCTTCTGATCGGCTCCCAATACAAGGTCCACTCCTGGTATTCCGGCTATCTCTTCCGGTTTCAGCTGTGCATAACATCCCGTCACAACTATAAATGCACCCGGATGATCTTTCGATATTTTACGTATTGCCTGACGGCATTTCTTATCCGCTAGTTCAGTTACCGAACAGGTGTTTACCACACAAATATCGGCTACTTCTTTTCCTCTTGCCTTGCGTATACCATGTTCTGCCAGTTGCTTCCCGATAGTAGATGTTTCAGCAAAATTCAATTTACATCCTAGTGTAAAATAGGCTGCTTTCTTATTTTCGAATATAGAATTATCAATCATTTATCTGTAATTTTGATACAAATATAACAAACTGAGTTTATTGCCGCATCGAATTAGTATTTTATAACGGCAGCCAAAATCTTTTCACCCTTTTAATTTGTAATAATATCTTAAATATTTTAGCTTATGATGTTTTTTTTTGCTAAAAGAGCAGAACGTTAATAAAATTATCGTACTTTGCCTTCGATTTAGAAATTATCCTTATGTAAGGGAATATAACTGAAAACACACCAGTCCTGACACATAAGCTTTTTTAACTACAATCACCAATAAATTCGCCTAAGAACTAAAATCATTTAGAGACAGATGTTATGACAGGGACTTACGATCTTATATTACAATTACCTCTTTTCCAAGGTTTATCTCGTGATGACTTGACGAGAACAATCGAGAAATTCAGCTTTCATTTTGAAAAATACGAACCCGGAAAGCAGTTTATCAAAAGAGGCGATGTATGTTCAAGAATGGTATTTATTCTGACCGGAGAAGTTCGCTCTCACCTAAAAAATGATCGCGAAACTATCGAAATCTCAGAAACAATATCCGGACCAAACATGCTTGCCATCAACCATCTTTACGGCAACTCTCAATACTATTCTGCTGATTATTTTGCGCTAAGCGAAGTAGGAATTATGACAATTGACAAGTTTGATTTATTTAAAATGATACAAACAAATGAGATATTCTACTACAATGTCTTAAATTTCTTATCAGTCAGAGCTCAAACCGGAATACGCACATTGCTGAATATGAGCATCAGCAGTCCCGAAATGCGGTTCGCTATGTGGCTGGTTCCACTGACTAATCCATACACATCAGATCTGCAACTTATAAGCCGCAAAACGAATCTGGCATCAATCTTAGGGATTTCAAGACCAACTCTCAACTCTCTGCTGGAAGATCTTGAAAACAAAAAACTAATACGTATGGAGGATAAAGCAATCCATATTATTGACAGACGGAAGTTTGCCGATATGATTAAATAACAAAATAGAAGAGACTCATCTTTGCTTTTTATATAAAGCAAAGATGAGTCTCTTTTTAATACGAAATACAGACTGAGTCGTTCTTACCGGATTCGCCGGCAGAATAGTATGCCAAGAATAAAAAAGACTGCGAGTACTATCACCCACGGTCTCCACGGACGGCCGCCAGCCGTCCCTACGGTATCCAGGTCCATATACTCGTGGCTGCAAACCGTATCACCCCTGATCCGTACCGTGTCTCTCCGGCTCTCAATTTCTATCAGCCCGTCCACCCGCTTCTTTACGGTCAGTCCTCCTGCATTCTCTTTCGGAGCGATCAGCGCAGAAGCCGGAGCCAGGTTATCCAAAGCAGACAGATCCACAATCAACCGTTCCGACTCAGGCAGCAGGATCACCTCTTGCCGCAGCTGTTCGGTCTGTATCAACCGTTCCGATGTTTCCGTCCGTTTCATCGACTGGCAACTTGCGCAGCAAAGGACAATGAGCCCTGTACCGGCAATGATAAACCTCCTCCATAGCCCGCTCAAGCCTGTATATCTTCCGACGCAATTTTCCATGTTCAACACTCTGTTTTCTGATTAATTCCCGTAAATCCTCATAAAGCTCCCGGTAAACCGTGTGCTCTTCTTTTATATCCTTCAGCCTCTCCCGCCTCCGGTTCACGAGCCAGGTAAGCAGCGAAGCTATAAAGCCCGAAGGCAGCAAATACATCCAGATATCTTTCATAAAATTCAAATTTTTAAAAAGGCTGTTGATCGCTGACGCTGTTGATCACTACCGTTGTTTATCACACCTCCGGTGCTGTTGATAGCCTTCGGCTGTGAAAGGCAATAAATGAAAAGGCAATGCCTCAAAGACAGTGAGGACATGGACGACGATGGGGACATGGACGACTATGAGGACGGCATTAAAAGGCAGAAAGGCAAAGAAAAACAGCGTCGCTGTTATCTTCCATGCATTTGGCGCTGTCCTCATCGTCCTCATTCCAGCGCCCTCTTTTATTCTGGTGCAAGGTTGTACCTTGTACCTCATATTCGGTTGTTTTCAACCACCAGTTGTTTGTAAAACAACCTCTTACGCTCACAAAGAGGCTTTCTTGCAGAAAGCTGTCAGGTACAACCTGACGAATAGAAGATCCAAGGCAAAGCCTTGAACCAGAAACAGCGTCGCTGTTGTCCT
>JBOFKD010000166.1:0-2026 GCA_051657165.1 Bacteroidales bacterium
TATGACAATTTGTGTAAATTTGGGTCGGGAAGTACTTTAAAAACTAATATCATATTTTTAGTACAGGACTCAATCATTAAACAAATTAATCAATTAATAATCTTTAAACAAAGGACACAATGTTAAAAGGACATCCTAAAGGACTCTTTGTTCTTGCATTTGCGAACATGGGTGAGCGTTTCGGTTACTATACGATGCTTGCTATCTTCGTTTTATTTATGCAAGCAAAATTCGGTTTTACAACCGATCAGACAAGTACTATCTTCGGTAGTTTCTTGGCACTCGTTTATTTCTTACCTCTTATCGGTGGTTTAGTTGCTGACCGCGTACTGGGCTATGGTAAAACTATTATTCTTGGTATCGTAGTAATGTTCTTAGGATATTTACTATTAGCTATTCCTACCGGAACAGACACAACTGCCAAAATGATGATGTTTGGCGCTCTGGGGCTTATAGCCTTAGGTACCGGTTTCTTTAAAGGTAATCTTCAGGCATTGGTAGGGAACCTTTACGATGATCCTCGCTACAGTTCTAAGCGTGACCTGGCATACAGTATTTTCTATATGTGTATCAATATCGGTGCATTCTTTGCTCCTTCTGCTGCACAGGCTGTATGTGATTATTTCCTGGCTAAATCCGGTTTGTTCTATAATGCACAAATCCCTTCTTTAGCTCACCAAATGACTAACGGAACAATCACTCCCGAAGGTATGACTCAGTTCTCAACATTGGCAGACGCTCAACAAGCAGGTGCAAGTGCTGATTTAGCAACTTTCGGACAAATGTATATTGACAAATTATCTGAGGCTTACAACTATGGTTTTGCAGTAGCTTGCGGCTCTTTAGTTATTTCTCTTTTAATATTCACTTTATTCAAAGCGGCCTACAAACATGCTGATGTTACAGCTCTTCAACAAGCAGCAGCAAACAAAGCAGCAGGTAAATCAGCCGATACAGGATTATTATCTCCTGAAGAAACAAAAGAAAGAATCATTGCTTTACTTCTTGTTTTCGCAGTTGTTATTTTCTTCTGGATGTCATTCCACCAAAATGGCCTTACGATGACATTCTTTGCACGTGACTATACAGCTAATACCGTGACAGGTGCTGATCGTTTCGGATTCTCACTGATCACAATGGTTTTATCAATCATAGCATTCTATGGTCTGCTTGCATTCTTCCAGGCAAAAGCAATGGGTGGAAAAGTATTAGGTGCCGCTGCTGCAATCTGTGGTAGTATCGCTGCTTACTTTGCTTATGATAAAATGAGTGATATCGTAAGTATTACTCCTCAGATCTTCCAACAATTCAATCCATACTTCATTATCATCATGACTCCTATTTCAGTAGGATTCTTTACATGGTTAGCTTCCAGAGGCAAAGAGCCTTCAGCTCCACGTAAGATCGGTATCGGTATGTTAATTGCAGCAATCGGATTCGTTGTGTTGGCAGCTGGATCGATGGGACTTCCTACTCCGTCTTCGTTAGAAGCTACAGGTGGTGTCAGCAATGTTTTGGTTTCTCCAAACTGGTTAATCGGAACCTACTTCACTTTGACCATTGCTGAATTATTCCTTAGCCCGATGGGATTATCATTCGTATCGCGCGTAGCTCCTCCGCAGTACAAAGGTATGATGCAAGGAGGTTGGTTAGCAGCAACAGCTGTAGGTAACTACTTAGTTGCATTAATCGGTTATCTATGGGGTGGCATGCAATTATGGATGTTATGGGGTGTATTAATTGTTTGTTGTTTGTTATCGGCAGCATTCATTTTCTCAATCATGAAACGTCTTGAGAAAGTAGCTAAGTAAGATTATCAAAGCTTATACTTATATAAAAGAGCTCTTCGGGTATAAAACAAACCCGTAGAGCTCTTTCTGTTTTCCTCACCCCGTTATCTGCGCTAACACATTCTGAGAAATAACATTAAGATTCGAATAATCCGATTCATTATTAAGATTCTATATCAAATACCTTAAGCAGATCTTTTACAACGGACATTAATTTAGGATATCATCCCAAAATT
>JBOFKD010000167.1:0-33046 GCA_051657165.1 Bacteroidales bacterium
TCTAGTAAAAAAGAGACACAAATAATCCAAAACTAAGGAATTATAGATTAAAATACTAATTATTTAAAACTATATTTAACAATTAACAGTACGCGATCTATTAGAATCTGTTTTCACACAGTCTGCATGTGTCCGCCCTGGGTGATGGACTGCACAATGCTACAAATAACCAGACGGATCATATTTCGCATAGACAGAATCAGCCGTTTATCGTGTACCAAAGGCGGACACACGGGTCCGCCCCTACATTTACCGTATTATATCTGAGTAGTAAAGAATAAGCATCTCCGGGATTAGAGCTCTTATGCAAATGGTTCATCTGAAAAACATCTGCACACAAATTTTCCTGATTTCAATTGCAACCAATTGCAACCCTATATAATACATTGCTAAACAACACAATACAGGTTGCAATTCAAAAAATTTAATTGCAACCATTCGTCATCAATTGCAACCATTTGCAACCTCAATTGCAACCTTTTAAATATCGTTCAAAATACTATATCACAGTCACTTATAAACCATTCAGCTGTGCGGTTGCAATTGGTTGCAATTCAAAACTCAAAACTCTGTGTATAATTTTTATTGAAGAGTGCTTAAGAGCTTCCGAAAATTCTCTTAAGTGGTTTTCCATTTTCTCTTAAGAGAATTTCGAATTTCTCTTAAGCAAATCTCCAACTGCATGATCGTGCCGGTTTGCAAGTAGCAAACTGAAATTAGCAAGTAGCAAAGTAAATTTTGCAAGTAGCAAACTTTCATTTGGAACTTGCAAATAAATGCACTTATAAAAACCTCCGTTCCGCTTCAAAAAATAACCGTATATATTCGCAAGAATAAACCGGCAATTATTCAGTGTATATAAGAGATTTAGTTCGTTCAACCGTATCCTTTAGGAATCCGGTCCGGAGCGGTTGCAATTCCGCCCCGGACCGGTTCTATTTCCGCTCCGGAGCGGATTGTATTCCGGTCCGGAGCGGAAAAGTAAATCAACCGTATCCCGTAACTAAACCAACCCTATATAAAAAATAAATTCTCCTTTATTCCGGCTAATCTATACGTATATCCTCTTACGTTTATGCGGATATCACACATAAGCGTTAGTGCAAATAACAGCGATTAATTGTTGAACCCGGAGTATCTTTACGTTAACTCCTCAATATCATGCACGACAAATACAAAAAGAAAGAGGATGTGACTCTTTGGCACATCCTCTTTCTTTATTTTACAAAGAGTATCATATCAACCGGAAATAATACTACTTCAGTTTTATATATGTCATTCGTCCAGGCTCAATAACATAACGCGAAATCACCGGAACGACATAATCATAGATCATTTGCATTCCCTGGTAATTAATTTTTGATTCCAGATCTGTATGAAGATGGAAATCTTTATGTCGCCCTGAAGAGAATGACAACGTAGGTATCCCTTTCTTATAGAATGAAGCATAATCAGTTGGTTCTGTTCCCGACATGATTAGATTCAGATTCAGCATATTCTTATTCGGTGCAGCAGCCAGTGTCCCGAATGCTTCAACAAAAGTACCGACACCTCTTATATGAAGAGTTTTCGCACTCATTCTGCCGGTCATATCAAAATTAAACATTCCTTTTATAGAATCGTGAGGAACAAGTGGATTGCCGGCAAAATAGCGCGAACCCTGAAGTCCTCTTTCCTCTGCTCCAAACGCAACAAGTACGATATCACGCACAAGACGATCTTTTTCTGAAGCAAAATAACGTGCCATTTCGATAAGCATACCTATTCCTGAAGCATTATCATCGGCTCCATAGAGATACGTTGTATCCTGTCCTTTAATTGTTCTGCCGATATGATCATGGTGAGCTCCGATCACAATAGCTTCACCTGCCGGATTATTGATCGCAGGTGCTGAAATACGAGCTACAACATTATTACTTTTAGTTTGCTTTTTCAGTCCATGCTCTATTTTTGACCTGAAATCAACTTTCGCACCGTTTTTAATTTGTGCCGCTGTTTTAGGCGAAACCGTAGCAATCACCAAACGTCGGTTAACTGTTCTGTTTGTCTCTTGCCACCCAAGATCATTGCTCACTAAAATCAGCCCCGCCACTTTTGCCTTTTCGACTGAATCTCCGTGCATTTTTAATAAATCCCAATAAGATTGATCAGCGGCAGGCTTAAAATCAATCATCACAAATTTATCTTTCAGATCCATTGAGTCCGGAATCAATGGTTTCGCAGAATTCCAGTATACCACTTCACCTTCTAAGTGTCCGTTTTGCGAATAGGGAGAAGCCTGATAATCAACACCCCGCTTCAGTTTCTTTCCATTAATACTAAAGTATATGCTATCACTCACCGGTTCTCTTAATCCGGCAAAAGCAAATTCCTGAAGTCCGTTTTCTCCTATAAGCTCCACTCCATTAATAGCAATAAACTGTTCTTTTATATAGTTTACAGTCAGCGTATCACCTGAAGTCATTGGCACACGCCCTCCTAAACGGGGACTTGCCAGATATGTTATATGATTCTTAAACCGCGTTTGTAAAGTCGTCAGTGAATCTTTTGCGACAACCTCTGCTTTAAGAGGTGATAATGAAGATACCAGCCCTGCAAACAGAAGCCCTAAGATTTTTTTCTTGTGTGTCATGTGGTATAATTAAAATAAATAAAAGCTATGTTCGAAATGATCAAACCGATTCTCAGACACAAAGTACGTATTTTTCATTTAATTTACGAACAGAACTCCGCTTAAATATAGATCAGAAGATCATATATTCGTACATATCACATTCCTGCGCCTATATAAAAACAAAAGACCGGTATCCGCATATAAGCTCTGATACCGGTCCTTATTATGTATTATTTTACAGAAACGTTTACAGTTTTCTTTGATTTCAAAAAACGATTAGTCAGATACTTCCGTACCGGAATATCATAAAATCTCAAACAAATATATGCCAGAGCTATACTTCCCGCAACAACAGCTACAGCTCCCGGGAGTGACTGTTCAAACGTAAGGTTTCCATTCTTCACCCATGCATAATACAAATAGATAAAAGGATAATGAACCATGTATAACGGATAAGATATTTCTCCCAGAAACTTACATAAAGTGGTGGTAAACTTATCACTACACTGACCGGATGCTCCGATATACACTAAGAGAGGAAAGAACAGCGCAAATGCAGCTGTATCGTACAAGCCATTCATCCACAAGCTCTCAGCACCTCCGATACGAGGAGTACCCAATATAGCTATTACAGCTAAGCTGCACAACCAGAATGCACCTTTTACTTTCAGAGGTTTAAAAACACGAGTCAACAATAAACCGGCAGAAAAAGAGAACATCAGCCGGAGAAAACCAGCGGTAAATTCAGTCCCTGTCAATGAATATCCTGCGCAGATATCGCCTAATGGTCCCCATATAGAAAATGCAGCCAGTCCGCAACCGGAAAGAAAGACTAACAGTGACAGTGATTTTGTGGATAACTTACGAATAAAAAGAGCATAGAGTATATTCCCTATATATTCAAAAAACAAAGACCAGCTAGGTCCGTTTAACGGATACATCTCTTTTAAGCCCCTGATCTCCATAGCCGGAGTAGCCGGAATCAGGAATGCATTAAGAAAAGTTGCAAAAACCAACGCAGAAAACGTCACCTTCGTAACATCCCATACAGAGCATCCCTGAAAGTAAAACATTATACCCCCGATTAATGCTCCCATCACCACCATTGGATGAAGACGTATCACTCTTCGTTTTAAAAATTCTCTGACTGACATCTTCCCCCATCTGTCGTCATAGGCATACCCTACTACGAAACCCGATAAAAGAAAAAAGAAATCTACTGCTAAATAACCATGATTAATCCGCTGATCAAGATGACTTGTAGCAAATGCTTCAAAAATATGAAAACAGACAACCATTATGGCAGCAACACCACGAAGTCCGTCTAATACGCCATAGTGTGGTTTGGTATCTGCATAAGCAGACATTGAGTTTTGTGATTTCAAAATAAGATAGATTTTAATTTTTCAGTTTATAAAAGTTAATGACAAATATAATTATTTATTAAGACAACACAAATAAATAAACCACTCTACTGAAATACTTTCACTCTAGCACACAGTATTCTCCGTATTTAACAGATAGCTGTCGCTATTTCATTACCGGAAAATCACATTATCAAAAAGGTATTTATTGCTATAAAAAAAGTGTGAGACAATATCCAAAAGCTTAACTTCAGACATTGTCTCACACTCACTTAATCTGACTTTTCAGTCAGTAGATTTCATATATTCGTAATTTACGCACACATTTCTTCCTGCACTTCATCCTCAGATTTACTTATATATTCTTTACTCATCTTATTAAAACGATGAATAAACATTACAGATGCGGTTCCTAAACCGAAGATAAATCCAATCCAGATTCCGATAGCACCCATATTAAAGACAAATCCGCACAAATATCCAACCGGAATATTGATAAATATGTAAGAAATAATAGCATAAAGCATCGGACGTTTCACATCAGCTATCCCACGCAAAGCACCCAGCGAAACAACCTGTAATCCATCAGGTATCTGATAAATCGCACAAATAATCAACAACTGCGCTGACATGGCAATTACTTCCGGATCTGAAGTAAAGAAAGTTGGCAACTGATAACGGAACAAGATCATTCCGGCAGCAGCCAGAATAACTGTCAGCATCGTAAGATGAAAAGATGCAAATGCAGCTTTACGCATTGGACCATAAGCCTTCTGACCTAACTGATGACTCACACGTATTGTTGTACCCGCACTTAGTCCTCCCAGAATCATAAAGATCATATACGACATATTCATTGCAATCTGGTGACTTGCCAGTGCAACAGCACCTAACCAGCCAACCATCACAGCCGTAAAACTAAAAGCCATTTGCTCTACCAGAATCTGTGTTCCGATCGGCAATCCAACTTTTGTCACTTCAACCATCTTACGGACAGAGAACGTTTTCATACTGAATTCACTGAAATAATGGCGAAGTGATTTTCTAAACACAAATATCAGTAAAAAGAATACAGGCATTAAGACACGCGAAACCAATGTTGCATAAGCAGCTCCGGCTACACCGTATTCCTGGAATCCGAATTTACCATATATCCACAAATAATTTAATCCGATATTGATAACATTTGCAAGAATCGTAATGGCCATCGCAATACTTGTGTTACCTAATCCTTCCATGAACTGTTTAAACGAAAGGAATATCATTAAAGGGAACATGGATAATACCATAATACGGAAATAAGGTATAGCCAGTTCAGCTACCCGATCAGTCTGTCCCATACTGTCCATAAAGAAGGATACTCCGTAAAGAATACCACCTACCAGACACGCAAAAACAAGATTCAATATAAAGGAGTTCTGAAATAAACTCACCGTCTCTTTATCTCTCTTCTCAGCAAAAGCCTTACCTACAAGAGGTGTAAGACCTAAAGCTGTACCCATACTAAATAAAAGTCCGACATTAAAAACTGCTGCCGCAAAAGAAACAGATGCAAGCTCTTCGGCTCCCAGACGACCAACCATCATTGTGTCAGCCATTTGAACAACAACCTGACCCAGTTGAGATAACATCACCGGCACGGCAATCGCTAAATTGTTTTTGTAGAAAGGAATGTAACTTTTCAAATTCATAAGCATTTCGATTTTTTTATCTGAGTCTGCTCCAATAACTCAATGTGATATATAAAATAAGTTAGTCTGATGCTTCTTGCATTAGACTACAATCATGTCACTTTGTTTATCCAAACAAAGGCCCAAACTTTTATGAGATGAAAAGGGGAAAAAATCTTGATAAAAGGCCGTGGAGCAGGCCCTCTTTTAAAATTGGGTGCAAAGATAACAGTTTAATCATACACGCACTAAATATACTCACAATTAATCTGTTAATATAACCGAAATATTACTATTCTCTATTTAAAGACAAGCTTAAACATTACAAAAGATGGGAAACTCAAGGCAAAAAAAAAGCTATCTGTGAGTATACTCACAGATAGCTTTTATCTGACATCAAATATTTTAGAACCAGCGTACGTAACAGAAGTCCTGACGATGCGGTAAGTCCGAATTTTTAGGGAACATACGGAAACCTAAACGGAACTCTCCAGCATTCAGTAAATTGAATTTCAATTTATAGTGAGCTATTGAGCCCTCTACTTTATCAACCGTCAATTCATGAACTGACACAATTTCCTGTTTTCCATCGCGGGTAGTCATAGCTACAAGCTCAATACCGATACTATCGCCAAGATCTTTACGATCTACAACAACCTCAGCATTATATTCGACACCTAAAGACACATTAGACAAATCCGGCATATCTACTGAAAGTATATCAATTGTATGCCATCTTTGAGCAACAAACTCTTTCCAATGCGCAAGTTCTTTTGCTTTCGCAAAATTATTAGCCTTCAAATATTTAGAGCGCTCTGCTTCTTTCTTATAGAATCTGTTAATGTAATCATCCAGCATTCGTTTCGTTGTATAATGCGGTGCTATCTGCACGAATGAGTTTTTAATATACTGAACCCATTCCGGTGAGTAACCTTTACTGTTGCGCGCATAATACAATGGAATAATTTCTCTTTCAAGCATAGCATAGATGGTAGCTGCATCCAGCTGGTCCTGATGTTGCTGGTTTTGATAAGTCCGTTTATCGGTCAAAGCCCAACCTGCACCTTTACGATATCCTTCGTACCACCATCCATCTTTCACAGAGAAATTCAGAACACCGTTCATCTCAGCTTTTTCGCCCGACGTACCCGATGCTTCCAATGGACGTGTAGGTGTATTTAACCAAATATCCACACCAGCAATCAGGCGTTTAGCCAACTGCATATCGTAGTTTTCAAGGAATATTATTTTACCAAGGAACTCCGGACGATGTGAAATTTCAACAATATGACGGATCAAAGCCTGACCGGCAGCATCAGCAGGGTGAGCTTTTCCGGTAAAGAAGAATAATACAGGATATTGCTGATTGTTAACAATCTTGCTCAAACGCTCTAAATCAGTAAACAGAAGATGCGCACGTTTGTAGGTAGCAAAACGTCGGCCAAATCCGATAATAAGAGCGTTAGAGTTTATATTCTCAAGAATATTAACTACGCGTGAAGGATCTCCCTGATTTTTAATCCAGTTTTCTCTGAACTGATCTTTGATATAGTTTATGAGCTTATTTTTCAATCCCTGACGAACAGACCAGATCTTTTCATCAGCAACTTTATACATATCTTCCCACATTGCCTCATTCGACTGATCTTTAAAGAAATTCTCAGGCAAATGCTCTTTATAGAATTTTTGCCATTCTGATGCAGCCCACGTAGGAAGGTGAACACCATTTGTCACATAACTTACATGAAGTTCGCTTGGCAGATATCCTTTCCAGATAGGAGCAAACATATCTTTAGATACTTCTCCGTGAAGCCAGCTTACACCATTAACTTCCTGACAAGTATTGCAGGCAAAAACACTCATAGAGAATTTCTCTGCTGTTCCCGGATTTTCACGACCCAAGTCCATCAGATCCTCCCATGTAATACCCAGTTTAGGAGGAAATTCATACATATATTTACCGAACAACTGCTCGTCAAAACTATCATGCCCAGCAGGTACCGGTGTATGAACAGTATACAAAGAGGATGCTCTTACCACCTCAAGCGCTTCATCAAATGTCAATTTATCTTTCTGGATATAATCAACCAGACGCTGAACATTAATTAAAGCAGCATGTCCTTCATTACAGTGATATACTTCTTTTTTTATACCTAGTTTATTAAGCATCTGAATACCACCTATACCTAAAAGGTACTCCTGCTTCATACGATTTTCCCAGTCACCACCATATAACTGATAAGTGATCGGACGATCAAATTCACTATTCAGATCCAGATCCGTATCCAGCAAGTATAATGAAATACGCCCTACATTTACACGCCATACATAACAATATATATCACGACCCGGGAATGGCACAGCCAGAATCATCGGAGCTCCTTTTTCGTCAGTCACCTGTTCAACAGGAACATGAGAGAAATTCTGTGGTTCGTAGTTAGCAATCTGCTGACCTTCCATCGATAAGCTTTGTGTGAAATAGCCATAACGATACATAAATCCTACCGCTACCATATCCACTGCACAATCACTTACCTCTTTCAGATAATCTCCGGCAAGCACACCCAAACCACCTGAATAAATCTTCAGAATGTTCACCAAACCATATTCCATACTAAAGTATGCAACAGATGGTTTACTCTGATCATATGGAGTATTTACGTATTGCTTAAATTTTGTATAAACGTCATCTAACTGCTGTAAGAAATCTTTATCTTTAGTCAATTCCTCTAAACGTTCAAAGCTCAATAATTCAAGCATTAACACAGGATTGTGATTCGTTTTTTTCCAAAGTTCCTTATCGATAGAATAGAACAATTCTTTCGCCTCATAATTCCATGCCCACCAAATATTTTTTGATATTTCAGCTAATTTCTCAAGCTGAGCAGGCAAATTTGATTTTACAATAATGTCTCTCCAATAGGGAGAATTGGCATTACTAATTTGAACCTTCATAAAATAATATGTTTTTATTCAACATTCTATCTAATACATTCAAAACACCGGTTATAATCTGAGATCAAACCGATCTTATTTTACAAATATAAAATTCTTCTTAATTTACATTTATCGAATACCGATGAATCAGCATTTTTTATTTCTGAACTCTCAATTTTGCCTGTCTAAGTGCAATATCATAAGCTTCCTGATATGCTGATATAAAGTGTTTCCAGTCCGCAAGTTTAGCATCCATCATTGCCTGTGCTCTGATTGTTTGCTGCTCATGCTCTGTCAGCTGACAATATCTTGCCAGCATTTCGGATATTGATTCTGAAACTTCTATCTGGTTTGTATCTGTCCGGTGTATAACATTTACTCCTGAATCCAGAGTATTTGTATACATTACATCCATTGCCCATCGCCCAAACCCTGCAACATCTGTTGTTATTGTTGGCACTCCAAAAGCTATACTTTCCAGGGGAGTATAACCCCATGGTTCATAGTATGAAGGAAAAACAGAAACATCAAGTCCAATAAGCAATTCATAATATTCTTTATTGAATATCCCATCATTACCATCCAGATAAACAGGCACGAAAATAAGAGTGACTGATTCATCCGCCGAGTTTCCGAAATTAAGCCATTTTACTTGATTTAGAACAGAATCAGAATCCATATTGTTCACCTCGTGAGTAATATAGGGATTATCCAAAGCTACAGGATTTGGCTTTTTACTTTCTAATTGTTTAAGCAGATCTTTTCGCGGACATTTCACATCTGAAGGAACCATTACAAAGCCTATCAAATGCTTTCCTTTCATATCTTCCCGCTGATTCAGACGATTCAGGGCATCGACATATAAATCTATACCCTTATTCTTATATTCATAACGACCTGAAGTACCAACAAGAATTGTTTGTGCGTCATTATACTTAATACCGGTAAGAGATCCGGCTACATGAATAAGTAGTTCCCGTGCCGTTTTTCGTGAAGAGTTATACTTAGTACCTTTCGGGACAAAGGTAGGTTCAAAACCATTAGGGGTTACAACATCAGGCGTCTTATCCAGCAATTCGGCACACTCAAGAGCTGTAATTTTACTTACAGTGGTAAAGCAGTCTGCTGCATGAGCCGTACATTTCTCCAGAGAATGTTTTGAAACCATGTTTAGTTCGACAGCCATCTGATCACCGTTATATTCACGAATCGGATCATAAAGTGGCTTGTTGTTTCCACAGATAGAACGGCCTATAGAAGTAGCATGAGTAGTAAAAATCGTACCGACACCCGGTTGTTTTAGCTTAGTTAGCAACAACCCCATACCCGTAGTCCACTCATTGAAGTGTGCTACAATATGCGGGTTTGTAAGATTAAAGGCATTATTACGTATCAGACTGTCAATAACCATGGCTGTTGCATAAGAGAACACACATGCTTCATCATAGTCTCCATAAGCAGCATGAGACTGAACCCCGTATTTATCCCACATTAATCCGTAAAGTTCATTTTTCTTTTCATAGAACTTATCAAATTTAACCAGGATAGCAATAGGTTTTCCGGGAACATTCCATCTGCCAACTTTCACTTCCAGCCCCTCTTTAAGGGCTTGCATTTTCCACGTTTTCAAAAGGCTTTTCACTTCCGTAAAAAGCGGATTATCTGAACGATCCTCAAAATCGGGACCGATAAAAACAACTGAATCCTTAAACAACTCCTGCAATGTTTTTGCACGAGTCGAAAGAACGGTATAGATTCCCCCGATTTTATTACAAACTTCCCAACTTACCTCAAAGATTAAATTGGGAGATTTTAATTCAGAATTCATAGTATCCTCCGTTTTATAAAGTTTATACCGTGCAAATATGCATAATTTATTATGAAGATTTACACTTTTGCATACAAGAATAAACAAACAAAAGGATACTATGTTGTAATTAAAGAGTATATTCTAATATCTTTTTGTATTACTATTTGCTTTCTTTCCTGAAGTTTTCCGTAAAGATTTAGCTTTAGGATTCGTTTTTGTCTGAGATTGTTGCCGGCGTGCCGACTCAATAAATTCCGGATTCTGACGAGCATCCTCAAAAGTAATACCTTTGCGTTTCGCTTCTCTTATCTCTTGTTTCGTAGCCATATATATTTTTTTTGTAAAGATATAAATAGCCTGTCACAATTCACGATTATCGGAAAGAAGAAAGAATATTACTCTAAAAATTTGAATTAATAACAAATTTTATTCATTTACGAAGTGAATCAATTACCTTTGTAAGGTTTTATAATAACATTATTTCTTTTCTCAATAATACCGAGAAAGTAAAACATTATATACAAAGCTTTTATGGAAAACAAAAGGCAGACCATTATTCAAAGTTCTTTCGGTTCAGTTTTCTCTACTTTCGGAGAAAATGAGATTAGTGAACTGATGAGTGACAATAAAAGAAAAATTGCCATATCCGGACGAATAAACAATCCGGGCATCTATGAAATACCAGAAGGTGCTACCTGCTCTGATATTATTGAGCTTGCGGGAGGTATCACGAATAACCGGCCGCTTAAAGCTGCTCAGTTTGGAATTCCTTTCGGTGGCTTTGTGATCCCCTCCGAAAAAAACGATCCGCTTGACCTGAATAAATTCTTTCCGGATCAGGTCCGGAATCTTATTATTCTTTCCGATGAGGACTGTATGGTACAGTTTACTAAGTTTTACATTGAATTTATTCTTGGTAAATTACGTTCGGGTGAGTTCTTCGGATTTGAAAAAGTTCAGTACGAACTGGAACGTATGTGGCGTATACTTGACCGAATCGCTAAACGAAAAGCTACAAACCGGGATATATATCTTCTGCGTTACCTGGGAGAACAGGTAAAATCTACATTAAACCAGGCTCACAACATGATTCTTGAAGTCATTGAAAACTTCTACGATGAACTTGAAGAACATATTGAAGATCACATCTGCCATACAGGCCAGTGTCCTCACCTGGTTAAACTTCGTGTTACAGAAGCTTGTATTGGCTGCGGAGCATGTAAACGCGCCTGTCCGGTTGATTGTATTGACGGAGAACGCAAACAACGCCATTTTATTCACACAGACAGATGTACTCATTGCGGTCAATGCATTCAGGCTTGTCCTGTAAATGCGATCCACGCAGGTGATAATACTGTTAAGTTCCTTCGCGATCTGGCTACTCCTAATAAGACTACGATTGTCCAGGTTGCACCAGCTATTCGTGTAACTATTGGCGAAGCATTCGGTTTCGAGCCAGGAACCAATGTAGAGAAAAAACTCGTAGCAGCACTTCGCATGATTGGTGTGGATTATGTATTTGACACTTCATGGGCAGCCGACCTTACCATTATGGAGGAAGCTACTGAATTCAAAGAAAGACTTGAAAAATATCTGAAAGGCGATGATGATGTTAAGCTTCCGATTCTGACATCCTGTTGTCCGGCCTGGGTAAAATACATCGAACAGTATTTCCCTGAGATGCTACATGCTCCTTCGTCAGTCAAGTCGCCTATGTCTATCTTTTCATCAATAGCGAAAGATATCTGGGCTAAAGAAAAAGGCATACGCAGAGAGTTTATTACAAATATCGCCATCATGCCATGTATTGCAAAGAAATATGAAGCATCCCGCGTCGAATTTTCCCGTGGCGATAATTTTGATACTGACTACGTAATCACAACACGCGAGCTGATTAAAATCCTTAAAGAATCAGGTATTGATCTGGCTACTGTCCGCGAAGAAGAATTTGACAATCCTTTCGGTGAATACTCTGGAGCCGGGGTTATTTTTGGACGTACGGGTGGTGTGATCGAAGCAGCAATACGAACAACTGTTGAATGGATGACAAACGACAAACTCGAACAGATTGAATTCAATCAACTTCGAGGCTGGGACGGATTCAGGGTTTGTGAAGTTCCAATGGGCAATGAGACTCTCCGCATTGGTATTGCACACGGATTGAATGAAGCCGGAAAAATGTTAGAAAAGATACGTTCCGGCGAAGAATTTTTTCATGCTATTGAGATCATGGCATGCCAGGGAGGCTGTATTGGTGGTGGCGGACAACCGAAGACCAAGAAAAGGCAAGAAGCTCTTGAGCAACGGGCAGCCGGATTGAACAACATTGACAGCATGCTAAAAATTCGCCGTTCACACGAAAATCCGTATGTTTTACGCATGTATGAAAAATATCTGGATCATCCGGGTAGTCGTAAAGCACACGAGTTACTACATACTAAATTTTATCCGAAAGTAAAATACTTTTGATAAACAGAAATAAAAAGGATCGGACATATAATTGTCCGATCCTTTTTTTATTATACTTAATCTCAGCTTTTAGATAATCAGCCGGGATAATTTTATTCCATCATTTTATCAATATCAAGTCCATTTTCTTTCATTGACTCTTTTACAGCCTCAAAAAAGCCTTCGCCCTGATCTTTTAATTCCTTCAAACCCTGCTTCGCTTTCTGAAAACCAGTTTTAGCTCGCAGCATCAGATATCGTCCTTCGAGTTTCCCAATTGCTTTTCTTTCTTCAGGAGATAATAATCCATCATATTCCGGTGAATTTTGCTCTACGAATTTACGAAATTGCTTATCTGCTTTCTCCCAATCTGCATCGGTATATTCTTTCGCATCTTCTGTTACGTCATCAACGAATGCCGTAAACTGATCAATATACTGCTCCTTAGTAGGTTTTCCTATACAGGCACTTATCAGCAATACCATTAAAAGAAAAGAGGCTATAACGGATAAATTCATTGTTTTACGTAGTTTCATCATCTCAGTTTTAGTTTAGTTTATACAATCTGTTTCAGACAAAAATAAAACATGAAGCACATATAATACCTATAATGACAATTATTTATTTTATTTCAGCTCCCTATACACAGAAAAGAATTGCTATTTCACAAAATGAATATACTGAGGCATAATCCCCGCACGAAAAGTTCGTATTTTACTTCCGTCAGGTGTAAGCTCGTGCAAATTAGAGCGAGTCAGATTTGAAAACTCCACATCACATATAAATAGGTTACCCTCCGGAGAAACAGCCATATTATATAGATTTTTCACACGACTGGTCAGATCAACAGTTAGAATCTCCGGTACAGCCTCTGCCAGTACCGACATAGTTGCAATACCAATTTTTTTGTCTAATGATGCCGTAAAATAAAGAGTTCGCTTATCCGGCGATATATCCAGACGACCATCCCACTCTCCTACTTGTAAAGTCTTTATCGGCAATTCCCGGATAACATTTTCAGATATTGGATCAATACAATATAAGCAATCCTTATTCAGCATCCAGATATTCCCGTTGAAATCCTCTACCAGTTTAGCATCTCCAGCTACACTCAGATCTTCACCTTTGCTATTTTTAATAGTACGCATAGAACTTTCCTTCATATCTCCTAATGAAAGCACCCTCAGAGAGCTTCCTGAAAGAAACAACTTACCATTCAGACACAACATTTGATTTGCCGAACCACTTTCAATCGTACGTCTAACTACCTTTCTTTGTGCAGAATGATTTATATCCAAAATCATCAGCTTACCATTACCATTAAAGTTTTTATCACTTACTGCAATAGAGTCCCCACCCAGATACAAATATAGCCAGGCACTGTCCCATCCGGACAAATCATTGTTTCCAGCGAACGAAAATGATCATCCATAGCCTCCAGTTTATGAGAGTTATTAAGCGCCACATATACTATATTATTAATAACAGCTATTGATTGAGCTATATCACCCAACGGTCTGTTATTAACCATACTAAATATATTATTCGTAATTGTATTATCTTTTGACACACCAGAAAGAGATGCTGTCGGATTTCCAAACTGACCTTCATTCGCTACCAGCAAACGCATATCTTTCAATGATTGACCAATAGATCCGGGTGATTCATTTTTTGTACATGACATAAAAATTGCAGATGAACAAATAAGAGCACAAAAGCCATGTGTGTATTTCTTTTTCATAGATTGAATAAATTGATTTTCTGTTATAGTTTTCCAAATCGGGCACTAAGATAGCTTAATTATAAAAAACAATACTTTAAGTGACAGAAAGAATTTAATCTTGAATTTTCCGGAATAAATTCAGAGACTATTTTTCAAGTTTATAGAAAAGTTCAGAACGGCTTCTATCACTGATCCGCTACCAGGAATCTGAACATTACTATTCAAACAAAAAAAGAGGCTGCCTGAAACAGACAACCTCTTTATTTTTTTTCTCAAGAAACAGATTAGATTTTTTGTCTTCTCTCTTTGATTCTTGCTTTTTTACCAGTAAGTGCACGTAGGTAGTACAATTTAGCACGACGTACTTTACCGTATTTGTTAACTGTGATGTTCTCAATGAATGGAGAATCGATTGGGAAGATACGCTCTACACCAACGTTACCAGACATTTTACGTACAGTAAAACGTTTTTTTCCACCGTGTCCTACGATTTTGATAACGTCACCACGGTAATCCTGGATACGCTCTTTGTTACCCTCTTTAATTCTATAAGATACAGTCACAGTGTCACCACTTCTGAATGAAGGATGCGCTTTTCCAGAAGCAAAAGCTTCTTCAGCAATTTTAATAAAATCCATTTCTATGTATTTTTTAGAAAGTTATTATTACGCAATTTAATAAGCCCCTATAAGTCCTAACAGAGATTGCGAAAATCGATGCAAAGATAGATTTTTTTATCGGGATATCAAATATTTCATCCGTTTTTGTTCACTCGGGGTTTATTACCTGTATTTTTGCTTTTGCCGAATCTGCACTAACACTCATAGTGCTTCCGTTTTTTGTAGTAAAATACACATAACTTCCCATATCATAAAAACGATAAACTTTGTATCCGTCTTTTTCAAATAGATAAGCCACATCATAAGTTCCGTTGTTTGGAGCTTTCGTTACAGATAGAGGCGTTGAATAACACGACACCAGTAACAATACTAATGTTGCAAGACACGTAAATCGTAAAAGTGTTTTCATAAGAGACAGTATTAAATTAAAAAAGTAAGCTCTGAGTTAAAAAACTTTCAATGCAATCTTCGCTGCCGCTATAGCATCAGCCAGCGCATGATGATGATTTTTCAAATCATAACCACAATAAGCCGAAACCGTATTGAGCTTATGATTTGGCAATTCCGGATAAGCTCGTCTGGCAGCACGGCAGGTACAAAGAAATTTATACTCTTCCGGATACTCCATATTATAAAGTTCGAATACCGCTTTGAGGCAACCTTCGTCAAAAGGGCTATTATGTGCTACCAGAGGAAGACCATCTATTAAAGGATGTATTTCAGACCAAACTTCAGGAAAATCCGGCGCATCAATTGTATCCTGAAAGGTCATTCCATGCACCTGTGTATTCCACTGCGAGTAAAAATTAGGTCTGGGACGTATCAGCCGGTAGACCTCTTCTCTAATCTGA
Organism: Bacteroidales bacterium; assembly: GCA_051657165.1. Classification (GTDB taxonomy): domain Bacteria; phylum Bacteroidota; class Bacteroidia; order Bacteroidales; family UBA7332; genus UBA7332. The sequence continues at coordinate 16,038 of JBOFKD010000167.1, forward strand.
CCACCACGAACAATAACAATACCTACACTACAAACACTGCACCTTTTTGCATTCGCTGTTTCAAAATCTATTGCTACAAAATCTTTCATTTATATGCTATATTAAAACTTATCAAAGCTACTCATAATAATCTGGATAATATACAAATTACGAATATTATCTGCTGTAAACAAAACTCTATTTATTGAGACTATCGTAACTTTCATACATCAGGCAGTTTTAAGCTTCTGCCATTTATTAAGGCCTTTGCCTGTATTCCTAAAACCAGGATAACCTCATTCATAAAACCATTGAAATAATTAATTTGTTCTATCAAAATATAATTAATAACCTGTACTATTTATGTATGCAAAAAAGCTACTAACCGGATTACTTATCTCGTTCAGCATTCATTGTTTCAGCCAAACCAGCTATAACTATATTTTAGATCAGATCAGCAGCAACAATAAAGGACTGCAATACATGAGACAATCTGCCGAGGCCGGAAAAACCAGCAATAAGCTGGTAAACAACCTTAAAAACCCATCGCTTACTTATCAGCACAAACATGCTGATGATCAACTCTCTGTATCGCAATCTTTTGATTTCCCCACAGCTTATTATTATCGTTCACAGGTAAACAAGCTAAAAGGAAAACAACTGGATGCTCTATTTGAGAACTACAGACAAGATCTTCTCCTTACAGCCAAGCTTACATGCCTGAAAATAATATTTCTCAATCAACAAAATGAAGTACTTCATACACGACTACAAAACTCATTAGATCTGGCTGCACTCTATCAGGTGAGAGTCAATGAGGGAAAAAGCAACCCGCTGGATAAAAATAAAATTGATCTCGAACAGATTAATACAGAAGCTAATCTTAAAACAAACGAAGCTGCTTTATTTGCTGCCCGTTCTGAGTTACAAGCTTTAAACGGAGGCATTCCTCTTGAATTTGATTTTCTGGCATATCCCGATACAAGCATTGGCATTGATACCACTCATTTGAAAGAGCGGTACATCCAGTCGGATTATGAATATATCGCTCAGAATATCGGAAATCAAATAGCGGACAAGCAAATAACAGTTGCCCGCACTAATAATCTTCCGGGCATTGAACTTGAATATAAACAGAATATTATAAACGATCATAAACCCGGATACAATATTGGTATTTCTGTTCCTGTATTTGCTAACAGAAATAAGTTGAAACTGGCAAAGCAAAATCAGATTGCATCTGAATTACAACAAGAGGCTTTAGCCCGGAATCTGGATTCAGAATATGATCAGCTGATAGCTCAATACAAAGGATTATGCGAATCTCTGCTACAATTCAGAAAACTCTTTAAAACACAGAACAATCTGGATATAATCAACAAGTATATCCATTCAGAAAACATTACTATGATTGACTATTTCGTCGAATTAAACAGCTATTATGCTTCTCTGCAAACTCTGCTGGAACTTGAAAATCAGTATCAGATTATTATATCGAAACTTGAAAAATATAAACTTTGATCATAAAATTAGCAGATTTGTAACTTAGGTTACAAATCTGCTAACACCGGACATATAACTTTGTCCATCATTATAATAATCTGATAATTTAAAAATACAATATTATGATCAATCAGAAAGAAAAACTTGGAACTCTGGTAAGACTAAATCCGGCATATGCACCCATTTTATTAAAACAGAATATTGATTTTTGCTGTGGAGGTAACCGCAGCTTAGAAGATGCAGCAAACGAAGCGTCTGCTGATTTAAATCACCTTATCGCTTTATTGGAAAGTACGGATAAAGAAACTGCAACAAACAGCAATGATAATTATGATGATTACACATTCGAAGAATTAATAAATCATATACTTAAGGCTCATCATGAATTCATTTATAATGAATCTGAGACAACACTTATTCTATTAAATAAGGTAGTAAAAGTTCATGGCGAAAATCATCCTGAATTATACAGAATTAAAAGTATTGTAGAAGGAATTATTGAGGAGCTTTATTTACATCAGAGAAAAGAAGAAAATATCCTGTTCCCATATATTGTTGCTATGGATTATGCTATCAGAAACAATGAGTCTGTGCCACAGTCATGCTTCGGAGATATACGTAATCCTATCCGGGCTATGGAATCTGACCATATTACAACTGGAAACGTTCTTATGGAATTAAAAACACTCACGGATAATTTCACTGCTCCTGAGAATGCCTGTAATAGTTATATTGCTTTGTATCAAAGATTGAATGAGTTATTCAACAACATAATCCAACACATCCATTTAGAAAATAATATTCTGCACCCGAAAGCTATTGAAAGATTCAATCAGCAATAAATAAGAAAGGTTGTACATTGGAAAATCTTCCGCGTACAACCTTTTTTATATAACTTTATTTTAACTCCTGACCATTGTATTGGCCATTCAATGTGTGCATAAACTTAACAATTTTATCAACCTCATTATCAGAAAGCTCTTTCCCTACCTGATATTTCAGCATAACACGTGTTGCTTCGTCTAATGAATTTATTGTTCCGTCATGCATATAAGGAGCAGTAAGTGCTACATTTCTCAAACTTGGCGTTTTGAATCGCTGCAAATCGCTTTCCTTACTTGTGGCATTAAAATGACCCTGATCTTTTGTTTTAATAATATCTCTGTCGGCCTTCATCTCCCGATCGGCAAAATAATCGGCAACAATCCCCATATATTCATAAGACTGCCCTCCCATTGCCTGTCCGACATGACAAGTAGCACAATTATTTGATTTAAACAACTCATAGCCTTCAATCTCCTCAGCTGTCAGTGCATTCTCATCGCCTTTTAAATATAAATCAAAACGTGAATTCGGCGTGATTAATGTTTTCTCAAACTCAGCAATAGCATCTGTAATATTAGCTCCTGAATAACCATCCGGATATACTGATTTAAATTCCTCGGTCAATACTTTATCCTGAGCCAGTTTAACAATAATCTCATCCCATGATTCCGATCCCATCTCCAGCATATCGAACGGAGGTCCACCTGCCTGAGCCTGAAGATCAGCTGCACGTCCGTCCCAGAACTGAGCTATATGAAAGGCTGCATTAAATACTGTCGGAGCATTTATTCCTCCAATCTGATCTTTTATACCTTTCGAAAACTGCAATCTGTCCACCCCTGCAGAATCAAGACTGTGACATGTTGCACAAGACACACTGTTATCTTTTGACAGACGTGTATCATGAAATAATTTTGCACCAAGCGCTACTTTTGCAGGATTAACCGGAATCGAATCAACAAGCGGATAAATTGCCTCATTCGCAAATGCATCAGCACTCAATCCATTCGCATAAGCTTTTAATCTGTTCTCTTTCACCCAGTCCATCAGTACAGCTTTTTCCTTCGAATCCAGCGCACTGTGCCAGTGCATCATCGTAAACTTAACAGGAGGCATAGAACTATTAGCTACACTTTGCTCAATTTTAGCAAGATCAACCTCCGAAGGCACCTTTCCGTTATTAATATCTTCTACGACTGTCTGAAGATTAATATAACGGAATCCGTTTTTCACATCTTTCTCAATCACATCCTTAGCTATTGGTAAAGATGCATAGAATGGCAATTCCGGCGACTGCGAATGGCAATCCAGACAACGGTTACTTGTAAGAATAAATTTCACCTGTTCGTTCAACGGTAAACTTTCCAACGTCTTTGTATCTGTATGACGCTGATAAGCAAATACCAATGTCCCGGCTAGCAACAAAGCTCCGACCGACAAAAACACTTTTTTCATAATTCAATTTATTAGTAATATTGTTTTTAGTTTAGATCCATATATGTATGCACACTTGATGCTGCAACCGGCAGATAATTAATCCCGTACCAGCAAATCTGAAAACTCATAAATAAAAGGACAACGAGCACAAAGGGGAGTTTTGAACTCTTATTTTGCGATAGCCTGTAATGAATATATATAATACCTGTAATCCAGGTTATCGCGGCCCAAACTTCTTTAGGATCCCAGCTCCAGTAATCGCCCCATGCTTCTTTTGCCCATAAAGCTCCCATCATCATACCTAAAGTCAACAGCCCCATTCCATCAAATATCAGCCTGTCACAATGATGCAGCAATGGCTCGTTTCTGAAACGTTTTATATCCAATAAACGAATCAGTGCCAGCACACAAGAACAACCGATTGTAGCATAAGCCATCATATACACAACGACATGCGGCACAAACCACGGACTATTAAGTGCCGGCATCAGTTCTTTTTCATGTATCTCAGGTTTGAACAGATTCAGACACATAAACACAATACTAAGTATATAAGAGAATATCAGCAAAATACTATATTTGCTTCTAAGCCACGTCACCAGCCCTGTTATCATTAAAAAAAACGAATACAATAAGCGGGTCTCTCCCATTGTTCGCATTGGCGGACGTTCTAGATATGACCATAAGCAAAGAATAAAAGACAGGCAGATAAGGATTGCTGCAACCGAGGGTAATAACACATACTTTACCTGAGTCTTTTTACAAATATTCCGCATCGCAATAAACTGCATAACAACAGTTGCTATTACGAAAAAAACGAAAGCATCCCAGTTTATCATTTTTCCTCTTTATTATAATGTTCAATTTCTCTTACCCCAACAGGCCCTGTCATTATCAGCATTACAGCTCCGGCCATCATCATCCATAGTCCGGCATATGCAATACTGATCCACGGATCTTTCACTATTCTTATCAGAACACGTGGTAAGGACTCACCCTGTAAATATTCATAACTCTCCAGATAGATATAATAGTTATCACGAATAACAGGATGATTTACAAGCAACCAATCCTGATATGTACGCTTTTCATATTCCATGGACACTAAAGCTGAGTATTGCCGTGGCTTACCGTCTTTCCGGAAAAGCACCTCTGATTCACTAATATTACAGAAAGACTGTCCTTCATTATTTATACTATAATCAACACTATCGTTAATACGAATCATCAGATTATTCTGCGAATCTGTTTGCACATACAGATGCATATCCTGTAAAACATAATCCGTAATACCCTTCTCTAATTCAACACTTCCGGTTTCAACAACAGTTTTATTTATATTTTCCAGAAGAATAAGCCTGCCCGGATACTTCTCAACTGAAAAATCATTAAGCATCAGCGAAAATGGCAAACGCTGCGGTTGACCTTTCAGCGAAAATCCAGTCTGAGTAAGAACTTGCGGTTCTATCAATACCTTATATTCTGTTTTGTCTGATGCACCAAAAAATCCGGCCGATGAAGCCAGTAATAATCCGGCATGATTACACTGAAAAGAAATATACCGCAGATTTATCTTTGGCTTCTTTTTCAAAAGCACTAAGACTAAAATAAATACAAGACACAGGATATTAAGCGCAAAAGAGAAGGAAGATGTAAGCGTTTTTGTAAAAACATCAAAAACACTCATTTCATTTTTAAGTGCATAAACATTTAATTGAGGAATAAATCCAGGAATTAATAAAAGGATTAGTATCCCTGTAAGCACACCTAATGTTGTCTGCGCATGCACCAGTATCTGATAAATAGTTGTTTTGCGATAATATACAGATAAGATAACGGCTTGTACAACAATCAGTATAAGCACCAGTATATTAAGAGGAAAAGCCCATAATCCGGGCTCAAAATCAATTAAAGATGAAAAGATCAGCCCCGTTAATGATAAAAACAATGAACCAATCAACGACGTTAAATAGTATTTTCTGAAGAATATCATTCTATTACAATTATGTTCCGCTGCAAAGATATGTAATGATTACAATTTGGCAAAATATAATTAACACAATATTTTCATTAAGCCAGCAGCGTTATCATCAGAAACACATACAATCAAATCCCAGAACAGACAATATATCATTTTCAGAGAGCTATAAAATCATCTAAGTACAAATACATTATCTTTGCAGCAAACATCAATTTAATCCATCAGCTAAATCTATGAAAAAGTTACTCTTCTTTTTACTCATGCTTATGAGCGGAATAATACCGGTATTATCACAAAACGAGGATATAAAAGGACAGATTATTGAATATCTTCAATTTAAATCAGATCACATAACTCCCAGGAATATTAGCGTATGGCTGCCTGAAAACTACAACCACGAGAAAAAGTACGCTGTCATTTATATGCATGACGGACAAATGCTATTCGATCATAAAACAACATGGAATAATCAGGAATGGAAAGTTGATGAAACAATCGACCGCCTTTTAAAAGAGAATTTGATTAAAGACTGTATTGTTGTAGGGATATGGAATATAGAGAACGACCGTTTCTATGATTACTTCCCTCAAAAAACATGGAATTACATACCCGATAATAAGAAGACAGCCCTCCTGCCTGACATAGATCATGCCAGACTAAACGCAGATAATTATCTAAAATTCATCACTTCTGAACTAAAACCATTTATTGACATAACATATTCAACCTACCAAGATAAAAACAATACATTTTTATTAGGATCCAGCATGGGAGGATTAATATCCCTGTATGGTCTTTGCGAATATCCTGATATTTTCGGAGGAGCAGCCTGCCTGTCTGTACATAGTCCCATGGTCACTTCTAAACTATTAACAATGGAACTATCAGAAATCATTGCTCCGGCTTTTTGTTTGTATCTGCAAACTAATCTGCCCGAAACAAATTCTTGTCATATTTATATGGATCTTGGCAATCAAACCCTAGATGCACTTTACATACCATTCCAGAATAACATTAATGATGTTTTCTGGAAAAAAGGATGGAAACTACCTTACTGGACTACGAATTATTATCCAGGAACAGCCCATTCAGAAAAGGACTGGGCCGACAGACTGGCCACACCTCTGCTGTTCCTTCTACAAACACAACCTTCAAAATAATTCAGATTATATTTGATGATTTTCATTTATCAAACCTCTTTTTTATACTTCATAAAACAACTTTTTGCTGAGTAATATGTGTTATCAGCTAAAATTACTATCTTCGCGACCTGATGAAGGAAAGTAAAAAATTTCGATTATTATGAATATATCTTATAACTGGCTAAAGGATTATTTAAACCTGCCTCTTTCTCCTGAAGAAACAGCTGCGGCTCTGACTTCTATCGGATTAGAAACAGGAGGCATCGAGGAAGTTCAAACAATCAAAGGCGGACTGGAAGGTCTGGTGATTGGACATGTACTTACTTGTGAAGATCATCCGAATTCAGATCATTTACATATAACAACTGTTGATTTAGGTGGTGAAGCACCTGTTCAGATTGTTTGCGGCGCTGCAAACGTTGCTGCAGGACAAAAAGTAGTGGTTGCTACCGTAGGAACAATTCTTTACGATGGCGACAATTCTTTCACAATCAAACGTTCTAAAATTCGTGGTGTTGAATCATTAGGAATGATTTGCGCTGAAGACGAAATTGGCATCGGACACAGCCACGACGGAATCATTGTATTGCCTGAAAATGCTGTTCCCGGTACACCTGCGAAAGAATACTACAATATCAAAAGTGATTATGTACTTGAGGTAGATATCACTCCGAACCGCGTAGATGCTGCATCTCACTTTGGTGTGGCACGTGATCTTGCTGCTTATTTGAAACGCAACGGATACGACGTAACTTTAACTCAGCCTTCTGTTGACGCTTTCACGAAAGATCAGGATGGCGGAGCTATCGAAGTGGAGGTTCTTAATACAGAAGCTTGTCCACGCTACTCAGGTATTACCATTTCAGGTGTTACGGTTACAGAAAGCCCTGAATGGTTACAAAACCGCTTAAAATTAATCGGATTACGTCCGATCAATAATATAGTAGATATCACAAACTACATCCTTCACGAAACAGGCCATCCGCTTCATGCTTTTGACAAAGCTGATATTAAAGGAGGGAAAGTTATCGTTAAAACACTTCCTGAAGGCACGAAATTCGTTACCCTTGACGAAGTGGAGAGAACACTGAATGCTGCGGATCTAATGATCTGTAATGAAGTGGAAGGTATGTGTATTGCCGGTGTTTTTGGAGGTCTTCACTCTGGTGTAACTGAAAAGACAACCGATATTTTCCTTGAAAGTGCTTACTTCGATCCTACATGGGTACGTAAATGTGCACGTCGTCATGCTCTGAACACAGATTCATCTTTCCGCTTCGAACGTGGATGCGATCCTAACGATACAATCTATGTATTGAAACGTGCAGCATTGATGATTCAGGAAATTGCCGGTGGAAAAATCACAGGTGATATCGTAGATATTTATCCAAATCCGATTGAAAACTTCAAAGTAGAATTATCTCTTGAGAAAGTAAATCGTATTATCGGACAAGAAATTCCGGAAGAAACAGTTTACGCTATTCTGGAAAGTCTTGACATCAAAGTTAACGGAGAGTCAGGCGGAATTCTTGAACTGGAAGTACCTACTTACCGTGTAGATGTTCAGCGCGATGTAGACGTAATTGAAGATATTCTTCGTATTTACGGATACAACAATATCGAAATGACCGATAAAGTTAATGCTACATTATCTTACAAAACTCCGACAGATGAAAGTCATCAGCTTCAGAATCTGATTGCAGAGCAGCTTACAGGATGCGGGTTCAACGAGATCATGAATAATTCATTAACAAAACAGGCTTATTATACAGATCTTACAGTATATCCGGAAGCTAACTGCGTAAAACTTCTGAATCCGCTAAGTGCAGATTTGAATGTTATGCGTCAGACAATGTTGTTCGGAGGTCTTGAGTCAATTGCATATAACCGTAACCGCCGTAACGGTGACATCATGTTCTATGAATATGGAAACTGTTACAGCTACCACGCTGAGAATGCAAAAGAAGACAAAGTACTTAGCCCTTACAGCGAACGTTCAATGCTGGGTATCTGGTTATCCGGAAACAAAGTAGCAGACAGCTGGGCTCATCCGAACGAAAAAACATCTGTTTATCAGCTTAAAGGATATGTAATGAATATTTTCGCACGTTTGGGCATCGATGCTAAACGTATTATTCTTACTCCTTTTAACAACGAGATTTACAGCACAGCTATCTCTATTGAGACAGTTGGCAAAAAGCAAATCGGAACATTCGGAATCGTTCAGAAAAAGGTATTGAAACAATTCGACATTGATACGGATGTTTTCTTTGCTGAACTAAACTGGGATCTTTTAATGCGTGAAGTAAAAAATGTAAAAGTTAAAGCTACTGATATATCTAAGTTCCCGGCTGTTAAGCGCGACTTAGCTTTATTGGTTGACAAAGCTCTTACTTTTGAGGAAATCCGCAAAGCAGCTTTTGCTTCAGAGAAAAAATTATTGAAAGAAGTATTCTTATTTGACGTTTACGAAGGTAAGAATCTTCCGGAAGGCAAAAAATCATATGCCGTTAGCTTTATTCTTGAAGACGAAAGCAAAACTCTTACAGATAAACAAATCGAAGCTATCATGGCTAAGATTCAGAAAAGCATGGAAGCCCTTGGTGCTTCTTTAAGATAAGACAAGAAACATTCTTAATAAACTTTATACTCTGTCTCCTCCGGGAGGCAGAGTTTTAAACGATAATATTTCATTATGGGAAGAGCGTTTGAATATCGCAAAGCAAGAAAAATGAAACGTTGGGGTAACATGGCCCGCACGTTTACTAAACTTGGTAAAGAAATTGCTATCGCAGTAAAATCAGGTGGTCCGGAACCGGAAGCAAACCCACGTCTTCGTGTGTTAATGCAAAATGCGAAAGTAGCTAACATGCCTAAAGAAAACGTTGAAAGAGCGATTAAAAGAGCTGTTTCTCGTGACGAAGCGGATTACAAAGAAATCGTTTACGAAGGATACGGACCGTTTGGTATCGCAGTTGTTGTTGAAACAGCTACTGACAACCACACTCGTACAGTAGGTAATATTCGTAGCTACTTCAACAAATTTGGCGGATCATTGGGTACTAGCGGAAGTCTTGACTTCCTTTTCGAACGTAAAAGTGTATTCAAAGTAGTTAGCAAAGAAGGACTGGAACTGGAAGATCTTGAGCTTGAACTAATCGACTACGGTGTAGACGAAATCGTTGAAGAAGCAAACGAAATCACACTTTATGGTGCTTTCGAATCATTCAATGAAATTCAGAAATACCTGGAGGCAAACGAATTCGAAATCATCAATGCTGAATTCGAACGTATTCCGAATGACACTAAAGATCTTACAGAAGAACAACGCGTTCAATTCAATAAGTTAATTGACAAAATTGAAGATGACGAAGACGTTCAGAACGTATATCACAACGCTAAAGAAGACGAAGAAGGCGAAGACGAAGAGTAATCGCTTTCCCACACAATTTTTTATACCTTAATAGTTAGAGGGATGCTGAGGATCACTCAGCATCCCTTTCTTCTGACCTAGACTATCCATCTATGAATGAAAAGACGGAATTAGTTTTGATTAAAATCTCCGGAAACGATAAACCGGGGGTTACAGCTACTCTAACTGAAGTTTTAGCCAATCACGATGCCTTCATTATGGACATCGGACAGGCTGATATACACAATACCCTTTCACTAGGGATTCTAGTCAAAACGACCAGCAGAAAGTTCTCGGAGATTATGAAAGAGCTCCTTTTTAAATCTTACGAAATGGGTGTGAATATTAAGTTTCAGCCTATTACCGAAGAGGACTACACGAAGTGGGTCGAATCTCAGGGTAAGAACCGCTATATCATTATGATTATCGGACGCGAACTGACAGCCCGACAGTTGTCTGAAGTTGCAAAAGCCATTACGGCTCAGGGTTTGAATATTGACATGATTCAGCGACTTACCGGAAGAGTACCATTAGATGAAAATGCACGCCAGAGCAAATCATGCATCGAGTTTTCAGTTCGGGGCACACCTGCAGACCGTATTGCTATGCAGGCCCGCTTTATGGAACTTTCAAAAGAATTAGGCATAGATATATCATTCCAGCTTGACGATATGTACCGCCGCTCCCGCAGATTAATTTGTTTCGATATGGATTCAACCCTGATCGAAACAGAAGTAATTGATGAGCTGGCCGAACGTGCCGGAGTCGGCGAACAGGTAAAAGCTATTACGGAAGCTGCCATGCGTGGCGAAATCGATTTTTCCGAGAGCTTTATCCAGCGTGTCGCTCTGCTGAAAGGACTGGATGAAAGCGTCATGAAAGAAATCGCAGAATCACTGCCAATCTCTGAAGGACTGGAACGATTAATGCGCATTCTCAAACATGTCGGATTCAAAGTGGCCATTCTCTCGGGTGGATTTACCTATTTCGGAAATTATCTGAAAGAAAAGTTCGGAATGGATTATGTGTTTGCCAATGAACTGGAAATCATTGATGGCAAACTAACAGGAAAACATCTGGGAGAAATTGTTGACGGTAAACGCAAAGCCGAACTACTAAAACTACTTGCTCAGATCGAACAGGTTGATATTGCCCAGACCATTGCCGTAGGTGACGGAGCCAATGATTTACCGATGCTGAATATAGCAGGACTGGGTATTGCCTATCATGCTAAACCTAAAGTTAAAGAAAATGCCAAGCAGTCAATTTCCACAATCGGAATTGACGGAGTGTTATATTTCTTAGGGTTTAAGGATTCATACACGGAAGGAATGCAAGTATAAACCTTTACTTTTATCCTTTTTTTAGCGCAAATAGTCAGATACAACGCCCTAAAAACCGTATTTAACATTATTAAACACAACTTTCAAACTGATTATTTTTCTCAGAATTTGTGGAAGTTTGTTAATGATACAAAGAGAAGTCCAATTGATTTGATTGCACTTCTCTTTTTTTTATTACAAAGCGATTTCCAAACTCCTCTTTTTACTCATTCCACCCCTCGAAAATTTCTTTTAAAATACTTGGAGCAGATTGTTTATTCACTACATTTGCTCCCAACAAAAACTCTTTAACCTTATGGACATAAATCAAATTTTAGCCTCTTTGGAAGCTAAGCATCCGGGAGAACACGAATACCTTCAGGCAGTGAAGGAAGTATTACTTTCAATTGAAGATGTATATAATCAGCATCCTGAATTCGAAAGTATCGGACTAATCGAAAGACTAGTTGAACCGGATCGTATTATCACCTTTAAAGTGCCTTGGGTAGACGATAAAGGTAAAGTACAGGTAAACCTTGGTTACCGCGTACAATTCAATAATGCGATCGGACCATATAAAGGAGGACTTCGCTTCCACCCTTCCGTAAACCTTTCAATTCTTAAATTCTTAGGATTTGAGCAGACATTCAAAAATGCACTGACTACTCTGCCTATGGGTGGTGGTAAAGGTGGATCAGACTTCAATATCAAAGGAAAATCCAATGCGGAAATTATGCGCTTCTGCCAGGCTTTCATGCTTGAATTATGGAGACACGTAGGTCCGGACAGAGATGTACCTGCAGGAGATATCGGAGTAGGTGCACGCGAAATCGGTTACTTATACGGTATGTACCGCAAACTGACAATTGAAAATACCGGAACTTTCACAGGTAAAGGTCTTGAATACGGAGGATCTCTTATCCGCCCTGAAGCAACAGGTTTCGGAGCTCTGTATTTCACAGACAGCATGATGAAAACTGCCGGATACGATCTTAAAGGTAAAACGGTAGCTATCTCAGGTTTTGGTAACGTGGCATGGGGTGCTGCTATCAAAGCAACTGAACTGGGAGCTAAAGTTGTTACTATATCTGGACCTGACGGATACATTCATGATCCAAACGGAATCCAGGATGAAAAAATCGAATACATGCTTGACCTTCGTGCAAGCGGTGAAGATATCGTAGCTCCTTACGCAGATCGTTTCCCTGGTTCTACATTCCATGCTGGCAAAAAGCCATGGGAAGTTAAAGTAGACATCGCTCTTCCTTGTGCAACTCAGAATGAGCTTAACGAAGAAGATGCTAAAAAACTAATTGCAAACGGAGTTCTTTGTGTTGGCGAAGTTTCAAACATGGGTTGTACACCTGAAGCTATCGATCAGTTTATTATCAACCGTGTAATGTACGGACCTGGTAAAGCTGTGAATGCAGGTGGTGTGGCTACCTCAGGACTTGAAATGTCTCAGAATGCTATGCACATCAGCTGGACAGCAGAAGAGGTTGACCAGAGACTGAAACAAATCATGGCTAATATCCACGAACAATGTGTAAAATACGGAACACAAAAAGATGGATATATCAACTACATGAAAGGTGCAAACGTTGCCGGATTCATGAAAGTTGCTCGCGCAATGGTTGCTCAGGGTGTTTTATAAGACGATAACACTTAACTATTTGATTTAAATACACACAAAACCCTGCCCTGTGCCGGTATATCCGGAGAGGCAGGGTTTTCTTTTTTGTATAAGGTATTGATAAATTCATATAACTGATATACTTTTGACGCCTAACCTAAAACCTGAATTTAAGCCTGTTCCGGCATCAGCATTTAGATTTTAAATGTAGTTGAGACACCTGCATCTCTTACTATTTTCTGTTTAACTTCTGTTAACTCTGAAAAGCACATAAATAATTAAGCAGTTAAGTCAAAAAGATAGGAAATTGGGTTAAGTAGCTCTTGCTTTCCACAAGAAAAATTTATATCTTTGGAAATATAACTTAAAACTCTATTTCATGAAAATTAGCCTTTATTCTCCCGGACTGAAAAGCCGGAAGAGTGTATCTTTTGACTCTTTTATCGAACAATTAAAGACTCCTGTTAAAAGTCATAATATTGAACAGCTTCGCATCGTACGCGCTTTCTCGGATGGTAAACTGACGGCTCCTTATCGCGACAAGATTCCTTTTGCCGGCTTTAGTGCAACATACCGTACACGCAATAATGCAGATTATCTGGATCAATATAACGGTGTGGTACTGCTGGAAATCAACAGGCTGAAAACACAATCTGAAGCGGAAGCTCTGAAAGAGAAAATTAAAAGTTTCCCGCAGGTACTTCTTGCCTTTACCGGTTGCAGCGGACTGAGTCTGAAAATTCTGGTACGCTTTTCTTTACCCGACGGCTCTCTCCCTACCGAAAATCATCTGGTGAATCTGTTTCATATGCAGGCTTGCCGCAGTGCTCAGGATTATTTCCGGATGCAGATTGATCCACGCATTCTTGTGCGAAATGACCGCCCGGATATCCGCTGTCGTTTTTCTTTCGACCCTCTCCCCTACGTAAATACCCGTTGCGTTCCGATTCTTATCGAACAACCGGTTCAGACTCCGGGTACAGAGACTAGATGGGAAACACCTCTGCACGAGAAACAGAATAATCCGGCTATAAGAAAAAGCGGACTGATCTTTGCCACAGAGGAAGAGACGCGCTCTTATTACTTCTCGGCAGCTCTTCTCCAGGCTATGAAAGTTGAACATGATGATGATCCGGATATTTATCGCCGTAATTTCATTATCGCATATATGAAAGGTTGTTTTCATTCGGGCATCGAGGAGGAACAGGCTGTGTATACGCTACTCCGCTTCGGCGATTTGCGTAAACACGAACAGGAAGTCCGTGTATTGTTTCGTGCTGGTTACGAAGTAGAAAAACATTTTGGCAAGAAACCCATACTACCCTATTATCAGAAAGATACGCTGAATGTGATTGCTTTTCTCAATCGTCGCTACGAGTTACGGAGAAACACACTGAACAATCAGGTGGAATATCGTAAGAAACTCAACTTCTACACCCGGTTTGAGATTCTCGACATGTATGTACTAAATACGATGGTCATTGAAGCTCTTTCGGAAGGTTATAAAATCTGGGATCGTGATATAGATCGCTATATCCGTTCGTCAAAAATACCCACTTATAATCCCGTGGATAAGTTTCTCGAAGATCTGCCCGTATGGGACGGAAAAGATCATATTCGTGATCTGGCACAAACTGTTCCGTGTGAGCACCCTGAAATCTGGACAGAGAATTTCTATACCTGGTTTCTGGGAATGGTTGCCGGATGGAAGCAGCTCAGCAAACAGCATGCAAATAGCACATTACCCCTGCTCATCGGCAGTCAGGCTTGTGGAAAATCTACATTCTGTAAACGAATCCTTCCACCCGAACTTCAGGATTACTATACCGATTCAATAGATATTGCAAAAAAGCAGGAAGCTATGCTGGCTCTTACCCGTTATATGCTGATCAACATTGACGAATTCGATTCCGTAAGTACGAGTTATCAGAGTTTCCTCAAACATATTGTTCAGAAACCGGTGGTCAATGTGCGTAAGCCATACGAAACCGCAAGCACGGCTCTTCGTCGCTACAGCTCTTTCATTGCTACCTGCAACAACGATGATCTGCTGAGCGATCCGACCGGTTCGCGCCGCTATCTCTGTGTAAAAATCACAGATACAATAGACAATAATGTGCAGATAAACTATCCGCAATTATACGCGCAGGCTGTAGCTGCACTCAATCGTGGCGAACAGTACTGGTTTAACGTGGAGCATGCAGCAAAAACTACAGAAGCGAACCGGGAATTTGATCTCCAGAGCACTGAAGAGCGCCTTCTTCTTCACTACTTCGAACCAGCAGATAATGAAGCCGACGGGAAATGGATGTCGCCGACCGAAATCTATCTGAATATTCGCAATAAGAGTAAAATGAAGCTAGGAAACAAGGGCCTAAATGCCTTTGGCCGGATATTAAAAAAGCATGGTTTTAAGCAGCGCAGAGTTACGTCCGGCACACTTTATCTGTTAAAGGCTAAATCCATTAAACAGTAAAATCCCTACAAGGCTATTTTTGGGAATTTCATTCGTCATGAATTGCAATTAACTAATAAACAGCAAGATAACTATGGCAAATACTATGGCAATTCAATTTCATTTGCCATGATTTGCCATAGCATTTGCCATAACATATACAGCTAGTTATCAATAAATTAAAGCACATTTAAGCCTCTATGGCAATTCATGGCAAATAAAAAGTAAAAACTTCATGTATTGTTTTTCTAACAGAAAGTAAAGTCCTCATTTTTTTCAACCGTATTAGCATGCGCGTTCATTCCTATGAATGAACAAGAACATTTAAATGAAAATATATTTCCATTTAAATGAACCGGCACGTTCTTTTAAATGAACTTTCAGAGTCATACAAATGAAAAATCAACCGCATTTGTATGCCGGCAAATACGCATATAAATTTCAGCAAATACGCATATAAAATAATTTATTCCCGTATATCCTTCACACGAAATACGTATTTCATTTCAACGATATATATATTTCATCGCGACAATATATATATTTATCGTACCTGCAATATATATATATTGCATCGTCCTGAGTTTAATTGACTAATCCGAAATACTTTTTCACCCCTTGTCTACTTTTCTCAGAAATGCCTTTTGCATTTCAGACCTATGCTCTCTCCATATACGGTTAACGCTGCTACAAAATACGGTTATATCTGCCACAATATACGTATTTTGATCTGATGAAATACGGTTATCGCAGCGAAGAATATGAAACTCGAAAGAGGTATTATTCTCTTGCCGGAAATAAACACTTTAAATATCGCGCATACGAGAAATATTCTATGATAAAATCTTTTGCAGATAATTCAGGAGTTATCCTCTTCTCTAATAACTACTCAGATATTTCGTTTACCAAATCCATGAGTATAACCATGATTATTCAAAGGATCTGGCAGCACTACTTCCGCACAATTTGAAGAGTAATGAAAAACTTTGAGAGTTCTATTGACATCTCATATAAATAAAGGACAAACTATTAAAATTCGAATAGATTCTAATAGTTTGTCCTTCTTCTATCTAATACTATGCAAGACGGAGTATACTGATGGCTTACCCTATTGCGCCTTCTTTACAATAGACTCACTCCATTTATAACAATCCGAATTTATGAATAATGTAAAATCCAAGAGAAAATCTATTCGATGGCAAGAGCATAGCTATGATAGCGACTCTTCTTATTTTATAACAATATGTACATATGACAAGCGAAAGATACTGGGCTCAATAATTGATCAAGAAATGAAATTGTCTGGTGTCATAACGAAGA
>JBOFKD010000168.1:0-1100 GCA_051657165.1 Bacteroidales bacterium
CTGATAATCCGAAAAAAGGAGACTGGAAGTCAACTCCGGGCATTTTGTATGATTTGCAGGATCCGGATTTATTCATTGATGATGATGGTCAGGCTTATATGTTTTGGGGGTCATCCAACACCTACCCTATGCGTGGTAAAAAATTGAATAAAGATCGTCACTTCCATCCGGAAGGCGAAACGCATGAATTATTCAAGCTGGATATGGATAAGCATGGTTGGGAAAGATTTGGAGAAAATCATGCTGACACAACGCTAAAGGGATATATGGAAGGTGCCTGGCTAACAAAACACAATGGTAAATACTATATGCAATACGCAGCTCCGGGTACTGAGTTTAATGTATATGGCGATGGTGTGTATATAGCAGATCATCCACTGGGTCCATACACTTATGCTCCTAATAATCCGGTTTCTTACAAACCCGGAGGATTTATGAATGGTGCAGGACATGGTAGTACAGTAATTGGTCCTGATGGTAACTACTGGCATTTTGCATCTATGTCGCTATCATATAATGTAAATTGGGAGAGAAGATTGTGCATGTATCCTACTTTCTTTGATAAAGATGGTCTGATGTATTGCAATACAAATTTCGGAGATTATCCCCATTTTGCTCCCGCAGAAAAAGGGAAACAAGGTGAATTTACCGGATGGATGCTGGTATCCTATAAAAAACCGGTAAAAGTATCTTCTGTTAAAGACGAATACAAAGCGGCGCATTTAACAGACGAGAATGTAAAATCATTCTGGTTAGCTGAAAGTAATGGCGCTAAAGAATGGGCGGAGATTGATCTTATTAATCCTGCGACTGTCCAGGCAATTCAGATTAACTATCATGATCATAAAAGTAATTTATGGGGAAAAGTTCCCGGATTACGCCACCGCTATGAAGTAGTCGGATCCTTAGATGGAAAGAACTGGATACGTATGGTGGACCGGACAAATAGTTACAAGGATACTCCTAATGACTATGTCGAATTGGACAAACCTGTTCGTGTAAGATATATCAGATATCAGAATATAGAAGTTCCTACTCCTAATCTGGCTATTTCTGACATCCGTGTTTTCGGGAACGGTGAAGGTAAGAAGCCTGAATCT
>JBOFKD010000169.1:0-2243 GCA_051657165.1 Bacteroidales bacterium
GAAACCGCAATCATCAAATCTTTCTCTTTCGTCGCAAATGCTGACAAGGATACAATTTGATCATCTAGTTTCTTAAGCAACCTAAAAATCACATCTCTGTTTTTTTGTATAATCTCATCAGTCAGTCTTTTGATCGTAACATGCAATCGCTTACGATTGCGTGAGTTTATATCGATTCCACCAATCTCTTGTTCAAGTGCATTGATCTCATCCAGTTCTTTTTCATCCGTAAGATTATAATAGCACTTTAGTTCTTCCAAGCATTGACTCAGATGCACAACACGCTTCTGTAGCTGTCGATTGTTTGCTTTCCGCCTCCGGATATGGCGAAATGAATAGATCAGCAGACCTGTAACCAAAAGCGCGACCGCCACAAGAACACTTTTGATATTCAAGAAATTGTCAGGTTTGAAAGAAACCCATCGCATTGCATTCTCATTTCCTGAATCAAGCACGAGCACTCCCATATCAGAGCCCAGATATAACTTTTGTCCGCTCACAAAGGATGCTGCCGGATTAAAACGTATATCTGTATAATAATTACCCTTATCGTGTAACATTCCGACAGAGTCTATAACGAGTTTGCGAATCCCCAACTCGGACAAGGTATAAAACAGCGTATCATTCACATAAAGCAGTTTATTACATCCCCGGGCAAGAATACTGTCTTTTGATCTATAAGAAAGGATATCGTGATTGGTTAACGAAATAAGCTGCGGTGGATAACTACCCGTTACAATCAAATCCTTCACTGCTGTATGTTGTTTGGTATCTGATATTGAGGTGAAAACAGAATCTGCCGAACTATAAAAGATACCATTATTTAATGTTGAAAGATAAAGAAGTTTGGAGTGAGGAGGAAAGAAAAATGATGTAACATACCGATTTGAGAATGACGGTAATTCACGAACCTCTCCCGACTTTAAATTAAGCAACAATAAACCATCCTGAACTCCAAGATACATCTCCGCAATATCATCTCTATTTTTCAGACAAGCAGAAGTTATTTTATGTCTCGACTGATAGATCATTCGCGTGCCATGCGTAATCAGGTTTTTAAGCGGAGAACCGGAGATTGCAACCTCTTTTACCTCCTGCTCGGTATTATAATAGTAGATTTTATCACGGCTTGCACACATCCATACAATCTGTTCTTCTTTGGGAAATGAAAAGACGGGACAAGCTAGCTCATCATTCTTTTGCAGGTAAAGTATATTATCGGATGAAAGGTAGTACTTCTTATTATCATCTTCGCATGCGATCTTAACCAGACCATTTCCATTAAAGATTCCCGAATGCACAGGTATACGCCAAAGCGTATCTTCCATCAGAAGCAACAAAAAATCACTTCCTGCTTCCGGTATAATTATATTACGACACTTATCTGAAATCTTCTTACGAAGAGGAATCATCTTAAACTCTCTGAGATTCTTGCTCAAAAGCATATTATCCCGGTCTATAAAATAATGTATCTGATTGGCCTGATAATAGACCTTAGGACTAAACTGGAGTAATACCGAATCTATCGGAGTTCCATCCGGCTTACATCGAATTAGTTTGTTCTCTTTAAGAATGCATAATGTATCGTTATTAAAAGATACATGCGATATGTTTATGTCATTATATACCAGTTTCGTTTTTCCATTTAACAGATCCACCATGATTGCCCCATGATCTGTTGAGGCCCACAGGATTGAGTCATTACAGACACACAGATTCTTGACCGGAAAAGAATTGTTGTATTTATCACTGAGCAGATTTCTATCAGGATAAACAAGCTTCATGGAGTCACTTTCGCTTTTAACGGACACACTGTATAAACCCTGTGTTGTGGCTGTAAAAATAGTATCTCTGAATTTTAATATATCATAGGGGGAATAGTGGTTTTCTTTTACCGGTATTTTATAGGTTACAAGTTTATTTAATTCACCGGCTCTGTTCATACTCCACTTCTGTAGTCCGGAGTTACGAATTCCGATCCACAGTAACGAGCTGCCATCTTTATCTTCTGCCGATACTACTTTATATACGCGTTCAGAACCAACATCAAAGGGTTCTAAGCTACATCCCTGCACACGCCATATCCTTCCCGTCTCACTTCTTACCCATGAAACGCCTCCGTTGCCGGAAGAAATAGAAGTAACTTTCTCATCAAAATAATGTTCTGTTTCGCCAAGTGTATCAACACTCTTTTTATCTTCACAGCCCATCAATATAAATACAAAAGAAAGCAAAAACACGAC
>JBOFKD010000170.1:0-1064 GCA_051657165.1 Bacteroidales bacterium
TAAAAACCTGTCCGGTTGTCATATCGGATGCGGTGTAGTCGCACAATTTCAAATTTTTTAACGGATCCGAAAATTACGGATCCGCAGATGGTCGGCACCTCACGCAGCGCCTTTGTGACTCTCCATAGGAAATGAATGACTTCCTGTTTATCGGCCGTCGTTTGTCGTGTGCAGTGGAAAGGCGGCTTTAACCGAGTGAGACGTGGGAAGCTGAGGCGGGAATCAGAGCACACGTGGTTGTTGGGGATCTTTGTTTCGGCGGCAGCTCGGATGCTCGTATCTCAAAAATTTGCTCGTATCTCAAGACAAAAATTTGGTCGAATCACAGCTCGTATCTCAAAAAATTTGTATGTCAAAGCACTCGTATCTCGAGGCATCACTGTAATGAAATAAAACGACTCATTTCTACCTGATCAACAGGGATTTCTATAAGGCTGACATGCACAGAGCTCAGGTCAAATTAGAGTTAAAATGATTTAATGAAAAAAAAAAGTGGAAGTGTATTTAAATGGTGAGGAAAGAATAGAATTGAGCACAAAAATAGGGACAAAAATAAATTATTCAATGAACTGAATAAATAGAAGTAAATGTCAGGATAAAGTAAGTCAACGATAATGGAGGAGGATTAAAAAAATTCCAAATAAAATGTAACTATAGATATTAAAGAATGAATAAAACAAAATATTGATTTGTTCAGAATTTTATAAAGGGGATTTCTATAGGGTTGAAATGTGTGAGTCAATATAGAGTTATTAAAGTCATTAAAGTGTCTGCATGAATTCCTCCCAATGTTATTTTTTTAACAATAGTATTTTCTCATTATGTTCTTATTATGAAAGTCAATGTGTACTGGCAACTGTGTGGTTACCCTCATTTATTAAATATCATATTTTATGTTCAATAGAACAAATAAAAACTTATACAGATTTAAAACATGAGGGTGATTTCACCCAAATAAGGATGGGTTTCCTTCTGAGCCTGATTCCTCTCAAGGTTTCTTCCGTATATATATCACCTCAGTTTTTCCTTGACACCGTTGCCTCCGGCTTGCTGATTAGGGATAG
>JBOFKD010000171.1:0-1678 GCA_051657165.1 Bacteroidales bacterium
ATAGTAATCTAACTTTTGATTCTTATTCAAATAAGTAAGCTGTTAATGAATCGCATCGTTCGTCTGAATGAATGCGATTCATTGTTTTAGAGAGTATTATAGCAGAGTTGATGAATTTTATTTTATGTTTGTCTTCTGATATGAAAAACTAATCTGATATATTATGAAATACCTTTCGGCTTTGTTTCTGCTATTGTCTTTATCCTTTTCGCCGTTTCTTACTGCACAGCGATTGGTTTGTGACACCTTGCATATTTCATTGATGGATATAGCAGCAGTTGATACTTCTTTTGCTGACCTGAAATATCAGTTGCATGTACGAATGAATCTTTCAGTTGAAGATAATGATACTTTGGTATTAAAAACCAATGTAAAGATATCTCAGGGCTTGGAACCGAAGAATCTTCAGGCTTTCTGTGTTGATTCCGATGGCACTGAAAGACATCTGCAAGCTCTGGTGAAAAGTTTACCTGCAGCATTGCCTATGATGGAGGATCAGGAGCTGATTATTGTTCTGCCCGATCAGAAGTGTACGGATCTCGTTGTCGGATATGATGTTATCGGTACGGGATTCTTCTTCTCCCGATTTGCTGATAATTACCCTAACGTTCTTACATATTACCCGCGCGAAGAATATATCTATCCAATGAACATACAGATTAAAGAAACCCGGTTGCATGTTCCCGATAACTTCAGATTTTTTGCGGATCGGGAGATGTGTTTTGACTCTCGTATCGGCCAGGTTAATCTGACCTGTTTTAATGCTGTAGCTTTCACTAAAGAGGATAAACAATATGGTAAAGCAGCCATTTCGGTTTATATGCCTGATACCTTGTCTTCTGAAATGAAATATAGAGAGA
Source organism: Bacteroidales bacterium (assembly GCA_051657165.1). Taxonomy (GTDB): domain Bacteria; phylum Bacteroidota; class Bacteroidia; order Bacteroidales; family UBA7332; genus UBA7332. The sequence continues at coordinate 861 of JBOFKD010000171.1, forward strand.
AGCTCAATACCTTCTACAGCTATCTCTCAAATCTCTCAGATTTTTATCCGTCTCCACGCAACCTGAATCTGCTGATGATTAACTGGAGAGATGACGATGCACGTCAGGCTTTTGGTGTAAGCTTCAGATCACACAGTGTTGTCGATATTAATTTAACGGCAGAGGGAATGTTGCATGAGATGATTCATCAATCGTTTCCTGTTTATGTCACATCACCTTCTAAGGGAGAGTTTCTGATAAAAGAGAGTCTCATTGAATGGCTGACTATGTTTATTACAAATCAGACTGAATCAATTAAAACAGATATCAAACCGGCAGGAGGTCAAAACCTGTTTGATGCAGACGTGAATAATAATGAAACCAGATCCCTGATCTATCAGTATGGTCCGGCGCTTTTGCAGCAGATGGCGGCAAATGGGAATGAAAAGCTAATGGCCGAAGCAATTATTTCTTTCCTGATCGATAAAGATGCTCAGTTGACTGATTACACGGAGTTTATAAATCATTTGTCTCGATATTTTCCTCAAACGACAATAAAAGAGCTGGATACAAAGGTCAGAGGAATCTGAACGATTGAATATAAACGAAAAGGAGTTGCAAAATCGTATTGCAACTCCTTTTCGTTTGTTAGTATTTCCCGATAGGATCTATACCGATATTTTCGATCATCAGAACGACAGCTTTTTCTTTGGCTACAGGTCTGTGCATAGTACCTTTAGGTACACAAACACCCTCATATTGTTTCAGCTCGAAGTTTCCTTTTTCAGTTTCTAATACGATACTCCCTTCGATAACGAAAAAGAGCTCGTCGTCTTCAT
>JBOFKD010000172.1:0-8748 GCA_051657165.1 Bacteroidales bacterium
GGAAAATAGCGCTGAAATACCGGTATCTGGAGAAGAACCCGTACAATCAGATAGAGTTTTTTACGCTGTTTAACGGGAAGAAAGATATTGGTGATTATAATCTGACAGGGGAGGATAATATACGGTATGCTACCGTAAAAGGCATTGACGGGCGCGGGCTTCCTGCATGGTTTACGCTGAACGTAAGAGCGTCGTACCAGCCCGGGGCGGACTGGATGCTCCATCTGTCGGTACTGAATCTGCTGGATACGCAGTACCGCACTTTTGCTTCGGGGATAAATGCTCCCGGACGGTCCGTGCAGCTGGGTGCACGTTACCGGTTTTAAGAAATAAAAAAGAAGGCATCTGTCTGAGATATACTCAGGCAGATGCCTTTTTTTAGATTTATAACAGGTCTATACATTTTTCGAGTGTCATACCGCGGGATCCCTTGATCAGGATGTAGCTGTCGCGAATTGGATGATCCGTCAGGTAAGCCAGTAAGTCGGCGGTGTTTTCAAAAGTCCGGAACTCTGAATTCAGTTGAGAAAAGATGCTGCCTGCCAGGATAACTTTATCGAAGTGTAGCTGACTGATCAGATCTAAGATTTGCTGATGCTCTTTCAGAGTCGTTTCGCCAAGTTCAAACATATCGCCCAGAATAAGCGTCTTGTTTCTGACCTTCATGTCGTGAAAGTTGCGTAAAGCAGCATTCATACTGGTCGGATTCGCATTATAGGCATCAATGATGATGTGATTAGATGCTGTATTCTTCAGCTGAGAGCGGTTGTTCTGAGGTTCATATTCGTTCAGAGCTTCCGAGATGTCTCTTTTGTCAACATTGAAGAAACATCCCATAGCAACAGCCGCAAGGGCATTAGCCAGGTTGTAATTTCCGATTAGCTTAGAGTGAACCTCGCCTGTATAGGTCACGTGTTTCCAGAGGAATGAAAGGAACGGATCGTTTGCGATGATGCGTCCGCTAACGTAAAGTCTTTCGGCCTCGCCATATACGATTGATTCGATTCCGTGTGCCAGATCTTTCAGGATGAAGTTTTCGTTGTGAAGGAATATTTTACCTCCTGTTCTGCGGATGTAGTCATACAGCTCGCCTTTCGTGCGAATAACGCCTTCGAAAGAGCCAAACCCTTCGAGATGTGCTTTCCCGATATTCGTAATGATTCCGAAATTAGGTTCGGCAATCTCTGCAAGAGTTTTGATCTCTCCGGGATGATTTGCACCCATTTCAATTACAGCAATATCGTGCGCGGCTGTCATCTGAAGCAGAGTAAGCGGCACGCCGATATGATTGTTCAGATTGCCTTTTGTATAAAGTACGTTGTATTTTTTTGAGAGTACGGCAGAAGCCAGCTCTTTGGTCGTTGTTTTCCCGTTCGTGCCTGTAATGGCAATAACCGGAATATTTAGTATGCGGCGATGATGGCGGGCCAGGCACTGAAGGGTTTTCAGACAATCCTCTACCAGTATCAGGCGATCATCACCTGTATCGTATTTCTTTTCATCAATAATAGCATAGGCCGAACCTGCTTCCAGGGCTTGCATGGCAAACTCATTTCCATTGAACCGGTCGCCTTTTAATGCGACAAATATCGATCCTTCCGGACAATTCCGGGTATCAGTTGTGATATGCGGATGTTCGCAAAAGCGCTTATATATAAAATCTATCATTGTATGCATTGTGTTAGTTGTTAGTTGTGTAAAGGTTATCTGGGACGATAATATGTTTTTGCTTCGGGAATCACCTTTTGCAGGTTGGCGATACGGGCTTCATCCGTCGGGTGAGTGCTTAGGAATGCGGGTGTTCCGGCTCCGTTGTTCTGAGCAGCCATACGTTGCCAGAAACCTAATGCATACTCCGGATTATATCCTGCCATTGAGGAGAAAATTAATCCAAGACGATCGGCTTCGTATTCGTGCTTTCTGGAATAGGGCAGCATCACGCCCACATTGGCACCCAGGCCATAAATTGTTTGAGCGAGACTTTGTGCTTCATTCGACTGACCGGCAAGTAAAACACCCAATGCTGCATTTCCTGTCTGGATAAGCGTTTGCTGGCTCATTCGTTCGTTGGCATGTTTGGCTACGGCATGAGCAATCTCATGTCCAAGCACAACGGCCAGTCCGTTTTCATCTTTTGTATATGGTAAAATACCTTCGTTGACAACGATTTTGCCTCCCGGCATACAGAATGCGTTGGGGGTCTTATCATTTACGAGATGAAACTCCCAGGCATAATTGCTAATCTCGGATTCTTGTCCGGTTGCACGCAGATAAGCTTCGACAGCTCCGGCTATGCGTCTTCCTACACGATCAACCATTTCGTTGCTTACGCGGTTTGAGGATGGTTTTGCTTTTGCCATGTAGCTGGTGAAGGATTGTTTGCTCAGACTTAATACATCAGCGTCCGACACCAAAGATAATTGTTTGCGTCCTGTTAACGGAACTGTCGAACAGGCCGTTACAAATAATAAAAGTTGAATTAGAAGGATAAACTGCTTCATGATATATATCTTTTAGTATATCGCATAAAAAATGAAAACTACTTCATGTATAAACACAAAAGTAGAAAAAAGTTTATTTTTTCGTCTCAATATCGGCTAAATGTAACTCAAGAGCCTTCGCTGATATCAAAATTTCTTTTATGGATAGTGCCAGAGAGATAATCAGAAATAAGAGAGCTATTCCGAACACCCACATCGCAATCAGGTACCAGTGGATATAGATAAAGAGCATACAGGCTACGCAAAGCAATAAGCTGGTTATGCCGAGTATCTGCATGGAACGGGTTAGATATAGACGTTCGCGTAAATTATCAATTTGAGCTTTTGCTACGGGATTTCTGGACTTTATGAAGTCTTCTTTTAAATTTCGGATCACCTGACTGTAAGCCAGGAAACGGTTTGTATAGGCAAGCATGATCAGCGAAACGGCTGAAAATAATAAGCTTGGGGTTGTCAGCGTTAATTCTTCCATATTATGCAAGTATTGAATAATCGTACAAAGATATATCTTCTTATCTTTGCATAACTAAAACCGATTATGAATGTTTGAGAAAACGAAAGGAATAGTTCTGAATATTGTGGAGTATAGCGATAAAGCCTCAATCGTAAATATCTATACGATGCAGTTCGGGCGTTTATCTTTTACATTGCCGGCATCGCGCAGTAAAAAAGCATCGTTGAAAAGAAATCTGTTTCAGCCATTATCGGTTCTGGAACTGGAGCTTGATATGAAACCGGGTCGTACGATTCATAAGATAAAGGAAGCCCGTCCCGGGACATCGTATCAGAGTATTCCGTTTCATCCGGTAAAGTCAGCTGTAGCTTTGTTTCTGGCTGAGGTGCTGGTACGGTATATTCACGAAAATGAGTCAAATCCGGCTTTGTTTGATTTTCTGGAGAATAGTTTTCTGATTCTGGATTTGAGTGATGGCGGGATAGCGAATTTTCATCCTGTTTTTTTATATGGGTTACTCGGTCATTTGGGAATAGCTCCACGCATCAATAGGGGAGAGAGTGGCTATTTTATATTCGGGAAAGGTGAAGTTCAGTGTGATAAACCGGGATACGGTGCATTTCTGAATCAGGAAGAGACCTCCCTTTTGGTCTATATTGCAGGATTTACGTATGCCGGTTTGTCCGGGATACGGCTCAATCGTATCCAGCGTAATATGCTGACAAATTCTTTACTGGAATATATGCGTTATCATTTGAACATAAATGTTCCGGTTAAATCCCTGGAAGTTCTTCAAATGTTGTTTGAATAAAAAAGAGGCTACTCCTGAATGAGCAGCCTCTCCAATATTATTGTCTCGGACGAGCTTCTTTGATTACCATAGTTCTACCACCGAAATCAGCACCGTTAAGTTGGCTGATAACTGTTCTAGCTTCGTCGTCGTTTGGCATTTCTACAAATGCAAAACCTCTTGAACGACCTGTTTCACGATCCATAACGATTTTCACAGATTCTACAACTCCATACTCTTCTAGAGCTGATTTAAGATCAGATTCTTGAATACGATAATTCAAGTTACCAATGTAAATGTTCATAAAATAAAAAATTAATGCGATAAATAAATGTTGATACGATAGATAATCACAGCACTAGAAATTAGACATCGATCTTATAGAAAGAATCTGAATCTGAATTAAATAATAGCATTTGATATATTTGTCGGATCTGAGGCAAAGAAAGATATATTTTTTTGATATAACAAATCTTTGAACTTTTATTTTCAGGTTATTGAAATTGTCCTATTTTTGCTTTTTTAATTCTAAGTGACAGAAAGAATTTAATGTTGCATTTTTCGGTGTAATTTTAGAGGATGCTTTTATTTTTTCGAAATGCAGATTTAGCCGGCTAAGTCAATGCATAAAAAAGGGAAACAGATCTGAATGAATCCCGAAGCTCAGGTTTAATGCCTGTTTAAAATGCGACAGTCAATGATGGATGTTACTTATATGTTTTAACCATGAACTATAAAATATGATGCACGTTTTATTTAAAGTATTTCAATGGGTTGTTATTTTGCCCATTTTTCTTGTCGTAACGATTCTTACTTCGATTATCACAATCGTAGGCTCTTTGATTTTTGGTAATCGCTTCTGGGGGTATTATCCTCCTCATATATGGGCTAAGATATCCTGCTTTCTGGCCTGTCAGCGTGTATCTGTAACCCGGATAGGGAAGATAGATAAAAAACAATCCTATATATTTGTAGCCAACCATCAGGGCGCGTTTGATATATTTTTGATTTATGGTTATCTGGATCATAATTTCAAATGGATCATGAAGAGCGAACTGGGTTCAATACCGATTGTCGGCAGAGCTTGTAAGATAGCCGGACATATTTTGCTGGATGACCGTAATCCAAAGTCTATTTTTGAAACGATGACGAAGGCATTGCATGAATTGAATGATAATATGTCGATTACGATATTTCCGGAAGGTGCACGTACACTTACGGGGCGTATGGGACGCTTTAAGCGGGGTGGCTTTCAGATGGCTTTTGATCTTGGATTGCCAATTGTGCCACTTACCATTGAGGGCTCATTTGAAGCAATGAAACGTGGTACGTTTGATTTGCATCCGAGTCATTTGAAACTGACCATCCATGAGCCGATTCCGACAAAAGGACTCACTCAGGAAGATTTGCCTGAACTGATGAACCGGACCAAAGAAATCATAGCATCGGCTTTGCCTGAAAACAGACGATAATAAATACACGATACGATATATTCTATGAAAACATTGTTTAAAAGTATCTTATTGTTTACTGGTATCTGGATTGTGCTGCTGTAACCGGGAATATTTTGCTGGCCGCACAAGCCTTAGGGCCGGGGGCGGTTAAAAAAATGGAGTGAAGATACTTGCATTCAGAAAATAATTCTATATTTGCATCACAATTAGGAGTTTAATATTAGCAATAAAACAGATTTTTGAATCTCTCCGTTTAACTTTTGATCATGAAAACTGAGATTGAAATAAAAAATATCATCTCGTAGTAAACAATTTTAAAGCACATAGCGTTATATAAGCGAATCTACGCTAATAACGATAGTTGGAGAGATAATAATACAAAGACGTTTATCGTCTTAAATAAGTCAGACTTTTCTGTTTTGACTATATCTTAAAATTAATCAGTATATCTGATTCGGATATTGATAATGAGATAATTTAAGATATATGCTCCTATTATGATCCACAAATATTTGTTTCGTAGTTTCAAACTAAAAAGATATAAATGAATAGAGTTACTATAAGCTATTAATCTAACTTTTTTTGATTCTCGAGAACTTATGTTTACCTGTGACAGGACATAGTATGAGTTCACCCCCTTGGAAAAGCGTCTTCCCCTGACGCTTTTTCTTTTTTTATATATACTACTACCAAATCTAACCAAAAACTGCATACTTTGACATAATTATACCCCGATTGAGGTTAGTTGTTTATTTTTTATAATTTGCAAGCGTTTATTGATAAATGAATAGAAAAAAATCAAACATAGCGCTATCTCCACCCAAAAGCCCTTGAGTCATATTTGTTTTTGTTTATCTTTGTGCAAATTCAGCTTATAGGGGTTCTCAAAATTAATTAAGGAATCAATAATTAATACTCAATAATAATTACCAAAACCTATGGAAATTTTTAGCTACATTATTAAGCTTGGCGCAAGTGTAATGATGCCTATCATCTTTACAATTATCGGCGTTATGCTTTTGATTAAGCCGGGGAAAGCTCTTCATTCCGGTCTTTTAGTGGGAGTCGGATTTGTCGGACTATCTGTAATTACAGCTCTTTTGACAAGCACACTAGGTCCTGCTTTGACTGATGTTGTGAAGATCTATGATCTAAATCTTGAAATTTTTGATATGGGATGGCCTGCTGCTGCATCTGTTGCTTACAATACAGCTGTCGGAGCTTTAATCATTCCTGTTTGTTTGGGTGTAAACCTGATCATGTTGTTGACAAAAACAACTCGTACAGTAAATATTGATTTGTGGAACTACTGGCACTTTGCCTTTATCGGAGCAATCGTTTATTTTGCCAGTGAAAGCCTTGCATGGGGATTCTTCGCAGCAATTATCTGCTACATTATCACACTTGTGATGGCTGACCTTACAGCTGAGAAATTCCAGGATTATTACGAAGATATGGAAGGTATTTCTGTACCTCAGCCTTTCTGTCAGGGAATGGTTCCGTTTGCTGTTGTGATTAACAAAGCATTGGATATGATCCCTGGATTCGAGAAACTTTCTATCGATGCTGAAGGAATGAAAAAGAAATTCGGTATCATGGGTGAACCTCTGTTCCTTGGAGTAGTAGTTGGTTGTGGTATTGGTATTCTTGCTCGTTATGACGTAGCTGCTACTTTAGGAGCAGGTATTAAAATGGGTGCCGTTATGGAATTGATCCCACGTATCACTCGTTTGTTTATCGAAGGTTTGATGCCGATTTCTCACGCAACAAGAGAACTTATCGCTAAGAAATTCAAAAACGCTCAGGGCTTGAATATCGGGATGAGTCCTGCATTAGTAATTGGTAACCCTACAACACTGGTTGTTTCTTTGATTCTTATTCCTGTAGTACTTTTCCTTGCGGTAGTACTTCCTGGTAATAAATTCTTGCCTCTTGCTTCTTTGGCTGGTATGTTCTATATCTTCCCGATGGTCCTTCCAATCACAAAAGGGAACGTAGTAAAAACATTAATCATTGGTTTAGTAACTTTGATCTTCGGATTATATTTTGTTACGAACCTTGCGCAATCGTTTACACTAGCTGCACAGGACGTATATGCTGCAACCGGAGATGCTGCGGTTAAGATCCCTGACGGGTTTGAAGCAGGAGCACTTGACTTCGCTGCAAGTATTTTCTCTTATGGTATTTATCACCTGACTCTGTCATTCAAAATGGTTGGACCTGCTATTCTTGTAGCATTCACATTAGGAATGATGTTTATCAACAGAAGAATTATTACTAAACGTAACAAATAATCGAAACTATGTTTAAAAAATTCCTTACGGTTGTACTTTTCGCAAGTGCAACATTGAGCTTTGCTCAGAAAGTAAACTACGAAGTGCGTTATGCTGCACATCCGGAAGATGCTAAAAATTACGATACAAAACGTATCCGTAAAGATTTCCTTATTGAGAAGCTTTTTGCTGATAACGAAATCAACATGGTTTATTCTATGTACGATCGTTTTATCGTTGGTGGAGCTCTTCCTACAACTGAAACATTGAAGCTGGAAGCTATTGATCCGTTGAAAGCTAAAAACTTCCTGGAAAGAAGAGAACTAGGTATTATCAACGTAGGTGGCGAAGGTCAGGTGAAAGTTGGTAAAAAAACTTATACAATCGGAAATCAGGAAGCTCTTTATGTAGGTAGCGGTGATCACGAAGTAGAATTCTCTTCAGTAAACCCTAACCAACCAGCTCTTTTCTATTTTAACTCAGCACCTGCTCACAAAGCATATCCTGCTAAGAAAATTACTAAAAAAGAAGCTAATATCATCAATGCAGGTTCATTGGAAGAGTCAAATGCTCGTACAATCAACCAGCTTATCGTAAACTCAATTGTTCCTGGTTGCCAGTTGCAAATGGGTCTTACAGAGCTTAAACCAGGTAGCGTATGGAATACAATGCCAGCTCACACTCACGACCGTCGTATGGAAGCTTACTTCTATTTCAACGTTCCTGAAAACCAGGCTGTATGTCACTTCATGGGTCAACCGGAAGAAACTCGTCACATCTTTGTTAAAAACCTACAGGCTGTAATCTCTCCGGAGTGGTCAGTACACAGTGGTGCAGGTACATCTAACTATACTTTCATCTGGGGTATGGCTGGTGAAAACTTAGATTACAATGATATGGATAAACTAGGTCCATTGGATTTGAAATAATTTCAGATTTCTATTATACATAAAGAGGGTGTGTCAAATCAATACGATTTTGATACACCCTCTTTTTTTTATACAAAGTTAAGCAGACAGATCTCCATTACTTCAAAATAGCAAGCGTATACCCTTGCTTTCTTAATCGTATATTTTAGTATGAATAAACAGTCAGTTAATTGCTGTATATGAGTGATTTAGTTTGTTTGACCGTATCCTTTAGAAATCCGGTCCGGAGCGGTTGTAATTCCGCCCCGGACCGGTTCTGATTCCGCTCCGGAGCGGATTGTATTCCGGTCCGGAGCGGAAATATAAATCAACCGTATTTCGTAACTAAATCATTCGTATATAAAAAA
>JBOFKD010000173.1:0-1272 GCA_051657165.1 Bacteroidales bacterium
CAATATGACTCCTCAGGTTGGTCAGAAAATGAACCAATACATCTGGAATCAACTCGAAACCAAGGTGCGTTCCTGGGTAAATGATACTGACACCGTATTTGTTGTAACGGGTGCGATGCCTCCTGCTACCGGCACAATCGAGCGTCAGAAAGGTATGGGTGTTCCTGCATATTACTTTAAGGCATTAGCCCGTAAACGTAATGGTGACACCGGTTATACCACTATCGCTTTCAAACTGGAGAATCGCAATTACACGAATACAGATTATATGCAGTCGGCTATGTCTGTTAAAGAACTGGAAGATCTGACCGGTTTTGTGTTCTTCCCGACAATCGATAATAGTATTAAGTCTATACTGGATAAGAGTAAATGGAATTAAAAACTTAACCAAAACGATTATCTGCCTAAAAAAAGAGGGCTGTAACTTCAAAATAGTTACAGCCCTCTTTTTTGTTCGTTGCCGGCATAAAAAGCATCGTTTCATGCAGATTTTACTGAAGTAATGAGCAAATAACAGAGAAAGAGCTTTTTGCTTAATTGTTAAACTGCTTAAGCGCTTAAGCGTTTTTACGTTCTTTACAGTTAAGCAGTTAAGCGATTCAACAACGAGCAGTGAAAAGTGAAAGAGTGAATGCGCTCGCAGGGCTCGTTAGTGAAAAGTGAGAGCACTTTTTGCTTAATTGTTAAACTGCTTAAGCGCTTAAGCGTTTATACGTTCTTTACAGTTAAGCAGTTAAGCAATTCAACAAGGAACATTTAACATTTAAACAGAATCCCCGAATCAGCGGCAAAGACGAAGCAGTTCATTGCGCATAAAAACCGGATTCAGATAATTTGTCAGCGGAGAAGCATCCGGAGAAACAGCAAACGAGCGGCCGGTATATTTATCAGCCTTCGAACCTGAACGCTCCGTAAAGCTCCAGTAATACCAATCAGTAACTTTTGCACGAAAGATACCCGCACGACTCTGCTTACGCAGCCACATCGGAAAAGTCACACTCAGCCCTGCACTAAATACATCTCCGCTATAACGCCCCATTACCTGAATTGCAGCGTTCGGAAAACGACGCGTAATAGTAGCCTGTGCTCCATAATCTCCATAAATATAACGTCCTGCCGATACCTGAAATTCCATATTGTAAAAATCCGGAGAAAAGGATGCCTGAAGGTGTGCACTTACACGTTTCCAGGGACTCACAGACCATTTTCCATAATCAAAATAGGAAGATCCTGTCAAGGATGCCTGGTATCCCAGCGACCAATATCCTTGTG
>JBOFKD010000174.1:0-39696 GCA_051657165.1 Bacteroidales bacterium
GCACTTTTACCACCAAATACTAAACTTGAAGTATACAGAGATATGCTCCCTGATAAATGGAAAAAAGAAGCTAAGGTTGAATGATTTCAATCTTAGCTTCTTTTTTTTATACAATAGACCATCGCGGAGACGCTTACAATGAATCAGCACTGAGAGCTTCAATCAGCACACGTATCAGCACACATACTATTGACGTATAAACCTGATTATCAAATATTAGCAACAGCTTGGTGTTGATAGTGCTGATAGTGCTGATTTAAAATCAAACTTTATGTGCGGTATAAGGAAAAGTAAAAAAGCCAGGACTTTCTTCATGATAAAATCGATTAATTAATATATTTTTTAAAGTAATATAACATCATTCAATTGTAGCAATTATTTGTATTATGGTATTTTTGAAGCTTAATATATTTTTATGCGCAAATTTTTCCGACTCAACATAAGTTATCTGATAATTCCAATCTATTTTATTTCAGTCTTCACGGTTGGACATTTCTCTAAACTACTTGCAATTACGGGCGTCAGTGCTCCGGTCTGCAACAGTTTAAAGCTATTGCTTTCGTCTCCGCTTACGTGGCTTATAGCCTATCTCTATATACGCATGCAAAATCCTGAATTTTGTTATAACACAAAATTCAGAAACAAACATTACATACCTCTGTTATGTCTGGGCTCCATTGGTATACAATATGGTGTAATCGCCCCGGTTGTATCGCTTATTCCGATGATACCGTCCGTCACGGCTATTATGGAGAAAGCATTTACCATAATCCCTCTTATGAGTGTTATCACGTCCTTAGTCATTATTTCTCCGATATTCGAAGAATTAATATACAGGGGCTTAGTCCTTGACAGTTTGCTAAAGAAACAGAAGAGGTGGACAGCTATCACTTTATCTTCATTCATCTATGCCATCATACATATGAATCCGCATCAGTTTTTCGCTGTATTTTTGCTCGGCCTTTTTATTGGCTGGACATATAGTTACACACGAAATATATCAGCCTGTATCCTGATTCATTTTATCGTAAACACTTCAGAAGTGTCTATCTCCTATCTAAAGAATCCGGATAACATGGCTCACGATCTGATCGCGACTTCAATAGACTGGGACTCAAGAATAACAATCGTATTTACGGCTATATCTCTTATTATTGCCTTGTTTTCTATTTACGAATTAAATACTTTCTATAAGTCTCAGTTCAGAGACCTAGAGCACAAAGCGCTTTAACAGAGGCATTTTAGACAAAACTGATATTACCAGAGCTGATAAAGTAAATGCAAAAACAGCAATCAAAGGGATCTGCAAATAAGCAGGTATTACAGAGAAAGGATGCAGCAGATCATAACCAATCTGGACGAGTATAAAATGACATAGATAAATGCCAAAAGAAAGGATTGCCAGTCTGCGCAACAGTGGTGTCGTTTTCATTTTGATATTACTGATCAGCAAATAAATAGCCAGCGTCATCATGAACACATTGATTCCTGAGAAATACCAGACAATTTCCAATGCTGCGTAATTTCCCGGAAAATACTTTTGTGTAATCAAAAAGCCTGCTGAAGTTATTATATATCCTGTTATATAGAGAGGTACAGACACATATAACCGCTTTGTCCATCCCCAGTCTAAAGGGAAACGCTGTAAATAATAAGCCAGCACTAAATATCCGAGGAAACCCGAAAAATAGTAGAATGTTCCATATGGATTCCAGTCACAAACACCAAACAATCCCATATTTCCATAGTTTCCTGTATAGCCAAGGTTTGGAGCTGCTAATTGAAGATAGGGAATACACATGCTAAATATCCAGATACCAAGAAAGACCTTTAACTCTTTCTTCGTAGCCTGAATCAGCCATGGGTTTATAACTGGCATGAACAGGTAAAGTCCCACCAGCATATAGAGATACCATAATGGTATTGTTGTATAAGAGAAATTGAATACAAATGTCCCAAGTTTTGTAAGTGTAGAGCTGAGACTATGATCTGACATTACGATATTCGGACTTGAGGTCTCACCTCCGAAATTCAGATAAAAGAAATATAACAACGGAGAAATCAATGACCAGAATATTAAAGGAATAACAATACGTTTCATTCTTTTCGAATAAAAGGTTGTCATATCCATTTTCACAGGTAACAGAAGCACTCCACTCATCATAACAAACAGAGGAACACAAGGCCGGAGAGCACTTCCCCAGAATGCACCTGACAGAAATTCAAATCTGTTATTATCGAATTGAGCGACAAAAGGATCAGAAGCATGAGCCGTGACTACTAAGAAGCAGGCCAAAACACGTAAAAGATCTATCCAGCCTATATTATCTGTTGGTTTATTCATTATGTATCCGTCTTAAAGAAATTTATTTCGTAAAGTTAATTATTATATACAGACAAATAATAAAACCAATCATCAATCCCGAATATTAACACTAATATATATTTTAAACAACTAGATAACAAAAAAGACATCCCATTCGGAATGTCTTTTTTAACAAGTATTTAGTGTTTGTGGTCATGACCACCACAGCATGCATCTTTCTTTGTTTTGACATCTGTCTCACAGATCTCTTTTACTTCAAAACCAATTTTTTTCATTGCTACCACCAATTTCGCTTTATCCGTTTTATCTTTCCGGAATTCGATTTTCACGGTTTGTGCACCTAAATCAGTAGCAATATCTGTCACTCCTTTTTCGAAAGCAATATTCTTCATGATTTTATCTTCACAGTCTTTGCAATGCAAAACTGTTTCGAAAATCACTGTATCCTTTTTACTCTCTTTTTTAGGTTTACTTTGCGCATTCACATTTGCAACAGACACTAAGCAAAGGATAAACATGGTAATAATAGACAAGATTCTTGTTTTCATAATGCGTTATATTTATAGTGTTAGTAAATTAATCGTCTCAGTTATTTTTTAGAAGGCAGACTCCAGCGTACTCCTACATAAAATTTACGTCCATGAATCGGACCATAAATCATTGTTGCATCGAAGTTAGGTCCGAAAGGATCATTTGCACCGATAATCGGATTTTTTTGTTTGAAGTTCAACAAGTTTTCACCACCCGCATAAATCGACCAGGTACGGAAATATTTCGTAACCTGAGCACTCATCATCGTAAATCCTTTAAAGTCATTGTTCCATAGCGGATCAACGTCCGAAGGAAGCGGCATTCTGCCCGGACCATTGAAGTTGACAGTATAGTCAAATTGCCATTTCTTCAAAGGAGTCTGATAAGATGCTGTCACCAAAGCTCTGTAACGGCTTGTCAAAGGCTTCTCTCTCATTACTCCGTCATAGTTTGTACGCGCATCTGTCCAGCGGAAAGCTGAAGTAAGCGTGAAACCTCTGAACAAAGGATAATTAGCTTCAATCTGGAAGTTAGATGAGTAAGAGCGACCTTTCAGCGCTTCAAAATAAATTGCATGCGGATCTCTGTCCATATTCACTACAACCTGCTTATCAAAATCCGTATAGAACCATTCTCCGGTAAGCGTAAGCTCTTTCCCGAATAATGGAATATATCCTGTTAGAGTGATACCATAATTCCAGGCTTCATCCATTGGCAGATTACGGTCAATCACCAGATTGCGGATACGGTTTGAGGCAAACAGATAGTTATTTTCAGCCAGCACATTCACTGTTCTGTACCCTTTCCCTGCGGAAGCACGCAAATGCAATTGTTCCAGAATATTCCATTTCAGATGCAAGCGCGGCGTTACAAAGAATCCATATTCATTATGATAATCTCCTCGCAGACCGGCAAGCAAAACAAACTTATCATTCAGATTATAAGTATATTCGGCATATCCTCCGGTTACGTATTCATTTCTATGTTTACGGAAAGCTATATTAGACAGATCCTGGTTAAAGTAAGGCAGATTCGATTCCTGACGCAAACCATCATAATTAAAGCTTAAACCTGTACTGATTTTATGCTTACGTGTAAACTCTGTTTCAAACATCAGATTTGCATAAGCATTATCCTGACGCAGGTTATAAGTATTATAATCAAAAGGTCTTTCAGCATAAGCCTCAGCACCATAATGAGATTTCTGAGAGTGAATAGATCCTGAAGCTATCAAAGCAACACTCATATTCTTCTCTTTATCTATAATATATCCATTTTTAGTAAAGATCTCACCACGTTTTGTATCGATCCCGATTTTATAAAGAGGCATATCAGCCATCTCATTATTTCCGTGTTTTGTCTGACCATTCTCACGGCTTTCATTGATAAACTTAATTCCCACCTGACTGATAAAGTTATCTTTCTTGTAATACCAGCGGTTAAACAAGTTCAATTGTTCCAGTTTAGGCTGATCAAGAAACCCGTCTTTATTCGCATCATGTGCAAATTTATCATTCGAGTAATGCACAAACATACCTGTACCCAGATAGTCATTCAACATTACATTTCCATCCACATTACCTTCCAGACGACCGGCATCACTCGCAAACAGATTAACAGTAAGCGGATCTGCCGTCTGAGGTTTTTTATATTCTACATTAATTTGTCCTGTAATAGCTTCATAGCCATTCTTTACGGAAGAAGTACCTTTAGACACCTGAATACTTTCCATCCACGGTGCCGGCACATAGTCAAGACCATACAGAGACGCTGCACCACGGAAGTTCGGGGCATTTTCTGTAAGCATCTGCACATATGCGCCCGATAAGCCCAACATTTTAATTTGCTTTGCTCCGGTTGCTGCATCGCTATACGAAACATCCACGGATGCATTTGTTGAAAAGCTTTCAGAAAGGTTACAACAAGCTGCACGACATAACTCATCATAGGTTATCTTTTCTGTCTGCAACACAGTTGTACGAGGCTTCAAAGTCGCCTTCGAACGTTCTGTTACTGTCACCTCATCTAATGCAACCGACGAAGCAAGCTGTATCTCATAATGATCTCGTTTATCTACGGTTATTGTATCACTTTTATAACCTACATAACTTACAACTAATTTATTAGTCCGTCCTGTTCTTGCTATCTTAAACTTACCGTCAAAATCTGTCACAACACCATCTGTCGTTCCAAGCCAGAATACATTGGCTGCATAAATCGGGGCTTTATCTTCATCAAGGACTACACCGGTAATATTACGGGCATTAGGGGCAGCATTCACTGCAAAACATACAAAGAGAAGGAGATATAAAATTTTTCTCATGATTTTCTATTCAAACATATACAATAAGATATCCCTGGAAACCAAACACTTCAGGCTTTCAGAGTCAATAATAAACATTCGTATGAACGCATACGAATATAGTCAACATGAAAAGAATCATATTGACAATGCCGGATAGAAAAATTTAAATAATGAGAACGGCATACATCGAGAGAAGGTGCCGTGAAGAGTAACAGAGCAAAGGCGGAGTATGCCATTGCCGGGTTTGGTAGGATGTTTCCGTATCGAATATTTCAATACAGAGTTGCTTTATCTGCTCATAAGCTATGATCAGATTAGAGTGTCTGATCAGCTCACTCTGAATATCAGATGCCTCCTTGCAGAAACAACTTTCCCCCGCTGTTGACGAAGTACAGGTTGTACAATCATCACACGGAGAAGACTGTGCTCTCAGATTCCCATGGGGAGACTTACAGCAGGATGCATGACAAGACTCACTGTTGTGATGTCCTATCGTAAACGAAAGTGATTCGTAGCAGAAATGAGAAGTCATCACATGCCATGCATTCCCTCCAACACTACCCAGAAACCAGATAGTTATGAAAGAAAAAACCAGGATAATATGTGACATTCTATTTCTCATCGCTACAAAAGTAAAAAATACAAATTATTTCACAAACAAAACAATCATAAATTGAGTTTTATTGCCCTATTTTGACAATGCTTTAAACTCCTCATATGTCAGCCCGACTCCCTTAGCTGTAATATCCTGTATATCAACAACCCATACTTTTACATTCTGCAAAGAGGGCACAGAATACAGAAAATCTTTTCCGGGAATAAAGCGCTGCATCAGAACATTGAGTATATCTTTCTTCTTCTCCATACATGAGATAAAAGACACATATCCCTTTACCACCACGCTGTCAGAACGCATAGAATGACTACAGGCTACTCGCTCATGCTGAAAAACAAGTTCTGATCCATTAACGAATGTCAGAACAATACGATTACTCTTTTCGATCAGCGAAAGATGAGTTCCCTCCGGTGCCGAATGTAAGTAAAAACGCCCCTCATGATATACGAAATTCATCGGAAAGGAATAGGGGAATCCATCTTCTCCGTTGACTGCTGCAATACAATAAGTACAGGCATTTATTATCTCGTCTATTTTCTCTCTTGATGTATACTCAATTGCTTTCATTTGATTCAGGTCTGTTTGTTTAATATTCCTCCCTGCCACGGAAAAGCAATCCGCAAAAGCCGGGATAAATGTGTTCTATAATTTAAGATTCAATATCTGTTCTAAAATTCTTAAGCTCTTTTTTTAAAGCATCTGACCGTCCACCTGCACATTTATCCAGTAACTTCCAGAAACGCTCACTGTGATTCATTTCTACTGTATGACAAAGCTCATGCAACAGAATATAATCAATCAGATGATCAGGCAGCAGCATCATATAAAGAGACAAGTTTATCTTCTTAGCTGAAGAACAACTCCCCCATCGTGTCCGGCTTGAATTTACAGATACTCCGTTAATTTCAAAACGATGGATTTTTGCCAATTGCTCAATTCTTACAGGCAGATAACGCTTTGCTTCAAAACGAAGCAGGCGGCAGATCGAACTGTGCAATAATTTTTGTACACTCTCCTTCGAAAAATCCGTATTCATCGGACAGCATATCTTATAGAATCCGGGAGAGTGTGTACTCAGAAAATCCGCCCGGTTCTCTGTCCCGATGATAATCTCTGTCGAACGGGTCCGCAGTTTCTTTCCGGGCAGTATCATCGTCGTTGCTTTCTTTTCTTCACCTCTCTGCTTCATTTTCAACAACTCTTCGCTACAGTTACTAATGGCTTTCTCCAGATCCGAGGCGGAACATGACGGCGGCATTGTCGCACAAAGCTGTCCGTCTTTCATCCGGAAAGTGAAACGTTTTGCACGCGCATTCACACTCACTATAATCTTCCCCAGTTGCTTATCTTCAAAAAGATATTTCTTCATTTTAAAACTCCTATTTCTCAGACAAATATAGTAAAAACTAAAAATCTCTCCTAATTCTTTCAGAGTTGTCTTTCACGTATCAGAGAAAGGATGAACTATACAGAAAGCGAAAGAAGATATATATAAAGCCGGCCAATCTTACTGCAAATAAGTAATAAGATACGTATGATTAACTTTTTGCAAGGCAGGAATAAGTTGTTTTGACCGTATGAATAATTAAGGACCTGTACAGGTCCTTACAAGGATATGTACATCACCCAAAAAGGACCTGTACAGCTCCTTCGAAGGAGCTGTACAACCTCCAAATTAATTATACTTGCAAATGAAGTTATTTACCCTTCGGAAAAAGTTAATCAAAGGCATAAGTCAAATTGTTTATACGTATTCCGGAGCAGATTACTCCTGATGATTCTGTGCAAAAAACTTGACGAAAGATATAAGATTCATTACGTCTTAAAAAAGAAAAACGGAATCGCTTTGGCTGGTATTACTACCGGCTCAAAACGATTCCGTCTTTTATTCTATCTCTCTTGCTCCCGGCTCAATTTAAGCATGCCTGATTGAGTTCACCCCAATTAACACTCCCGGAAGAGAGTCCAAAAGCCACAATAGCTGATTCTATCAGAACAAGCGGGAGAACTTCTTAGGGATTGGTGTAGAGAAATACATTTCTTTACCCGTTGTCGGATGAATAAATGCAAGCTCACAAGCATGAAGTCCCATACGTCCGATTGGTTTAATCTTTGATCCGTATTTAGAATCTCCGACAATCGGATGTCCGATATCCTGAAGATGTACACGAATCTGATTCTTCTTACCTGTATCCAGTTTCACATGAAGCATAGAGAAGCTATCGTTCCATTTCATACGGCGATAGTGCGTAATTGCTTTCTCCCCTTCTTCAGGATCTTGAGTAGAGTGCATTTTCATGCTCTTCTTATTTTCCCACAAGTAAGAAATGATTGTATCTTCTTCACGTTCTACTTTCCCTTCCACTACAGCCAGGTAAGTGCGCTCAGTAACCATACGATCCCAGTTTTTCTGCATTTTCTCCTGCACTGCCTGCGATCTTGCAAACATCATCAATCCGGATGTTTCTCTGTCCAGACGATGAAGCACGAAAATGCGGTTACGCGGATCTTCTGCTTTCACATAAGCCGAAAGCGAATGGTAAGCTGTTTTCACTTTTTCCTTATCTGTAGAGATTGACAAAATACCCTCTTCTTTATCAATCACGATAATATCTTTATCTTCATAAATAATCTTCAAACCTGCAACTACCGGTTTACGGTGCGTAGGCTCTCCAATGAAGACCCAGTCTTTCACTTTCAGAGGAGTATTAAACTGAGATACAACTGCTTTGTTTACACGAATTTGTTTGTGTGAAAGCAGTGATTTGATAGAGTTACGGCTTTTCCCATGAAGCATTTTCATCAGGAAAGGCAACAATTCTGACTCTTCTCTCACTTCAAAACAAAGCTCTTTGTTTGCTTTTTTCTTTCTATTATTTTTCATTATCCTTGTATATTCTCATTTCGCATTGCTTACAGTCAAATTCCAGACGTAAGCGACTATTTTTATTCACTAAATAAAGAGGCTCATTGAGCTTCCCTTTATTATTACGATCTTTCGCACAGTAGCCTAAAGCATATTTGATGCAATGTTTCATAAACATCAGTGATACTTCTTCTTTCGCTTCCAGTTCGAATGCCTGATCTATTTTGGTATATCCTCTGTCTGCATAATACTTGCGTGCTGCTGTATTGGCCACATTCCCCAGATAAGACAATTCACCGGTAAAAGGCTTATTGTCTTCCGCAGGTTTCTCAAGACGCAGGTTTCTTAGAGAAAGAGGTTTGGTCATCTTACGTGTTTCGAGATGCTTCTCGATAAGCAATCTTCGCCACTCACCCAGTTTAGAAGCCGGAAAGAAATATTCTGATTCGAATGTTATCGAAACTGATTCAGCCTCAAAAATGGTATTCCCCAGTTTACTAAGCTGATCCTCTATATTTTTTCTCTGAGGTTTTTGTGCGGTCTGTTTTTCTTCTTCGAAAACCAAAGTAGCACGAACACCATCTGAATCTTCTGTATCCAGTGAAAATCCAAAAGGTAGTTCACTCATCGTAATCTTAAGAGGAATTCTTCTCACAGCTGATTTCTTAGTCAGAAGCTTATCAAATTCATGATCAAAATTGCGGTAAAGTCTGGCTCCTTTAGCAAATGGAATGGATTTTAATTCCGGTGAAAGGTAAATACGATTTCCATCGACCCTGTTCGCTCTGAATCCGAAGAATTCTCCTTTATCATTGATAAAGCAAAATCCGTCTCCGTTATTAAGCGGCACCATTCCTGCAACAACAATACTTCCTTTCTCTACAAACTTAATCGTTCCGACAGGTTCTCCTAACGACTTAGGTGTTTCGAAATTATAATGAGGCGTTTTGCCATTTATATCAAAGTAGTCCGTAAATCCGCGACTAAAGCTTTTCTGAGGATTCGGCGTAAACATTAGTTCAGTTTTACCCGAAGATGCAGCAACAAACTCATCTGCTCTGCGCTCAAGAATTGCATCCAGCTTTTTGCGGTAATAAGCTACGATATTCTTCACATAAGGCATATCTTTCAGACGACCTTCAATTTTCAGCGAAATAACACCGGCATCCAGTAGTTCTTCCAGACGATCTGCACGATTCATATCTTTCATTGAAAGCAAATGCTTATCGCGTGCGATAATCTTTCCATCGGCATCTACCAGATCATACGGCAAACGACAAAGCTGTGCACAAGCACCGCGATTGGCGCTTCGTCCGTGGAAAGCCTGACTGATATAACACTGTCCGCTGTAGCTTACGCACAAAGCACCGTGCACAAACACCTCTATTGGAGTCTGAACCGAATGACATATCTGCGAAATCTGCTCAAGTGTTAGCTCACGCGCAAGAACGATCTGTGAGAATCCGGCATTCTCCAGTTCTTTTACTTTAGTAAGTGTCCGATTATCTGTTTGTGTGCTTGCGTGAAGTTCAATAGGAGGAAGATTAAGAGAAAGAATACCCATATCCTGTACGATTACGGCATCTACCCCGATTCGGTAAAGATCCCAAATCATCTCTTCCGCTTCTTTCAAATCCTTATCTTCCAGTATTGTATTAAGAGCCACATAAACGCGGGCTCTGTACAAGGAAGCAAAGGCGGTTAATTTTTCTATTTCTTCTAAAGAGTTTCCGGCTGCTGCTCTTGCTCCGAATTTAGGAGCTCCGATATATACAGCATCAGCACCGTGTATAATAGCTTCAATTCCAATTTCAGCATTTTTTGCGGGCGCCAGAAGTTCTATTCTTCGTATCTTTTTTTTGCTCATCTACATTGTTTTAAATCTGTCATCAACGACAAACTTTCAAAATCTGAAACAAAGATAATACTTTTAACTACATCTCTCCGATGTTTCCTGTTAGGATTCAACCGTTTAAACAATGTTTAAGTAGAATCAACATCTTGTTATCTCTTTGATACACGGATACCTACGTCTGAAATGCCATATAAATAATCATCTGTCATTAAATGGCGCACTTTCAAAAAATACGGCTGACTGTTGCGGGGCACAAACCGCATACTCAGTGTATCACTCTTCTGATAGAGCGTTCCGAATCCTGTACCCAGTGCTCTTCCGTTTTTATCTGAAAGGAAAATATGTAACGTATCACACTCATACCGTACCGAATCCTGAAGAATGGCAACTTCCATCCATAAATCTTTATAAGGATATTTCACATCCTTACGAATCAGAATTTCAACAGAATGGGTTTGCAGAGTATCCTGAAAGGCAGTTGCAAATACGAGTGTATCCTTGCTCCCCCAGGCCATATCCTTCAGCGACTGATACTCCGAGTAAACATCATTGTTCAGGCAGGAACAAAGCACAAAAGAGAAGAGGGTGCAAAGCACCCCCAATCCCTTTTTAATAAATTCTTTATTCTTTATCTTTCGGTCGGTTCTCATTTGACTGATTTCCATTCGAATTATTTTTTTTCATTCTTGGCTCCTGCGATTGAGGATTTCCTCCTTCGCGCTGTTCACCGTTTGGTCGCGGACGTCTGTTATTATTATTATTATGACGGCGCTTATTATTATTGTTTCGACGGTTTGGATTTTCTTCTCCCGGTTTCTCATTACCTGTTGCCGGCTTTGGAGTCTGTCCACCTTCATTACGCGGAGGTCTCTGTTCCTGAGATCTTTGCTCCTGAGGTCTTACCTGTTTAGGCTGCTGCCCCTGCTGTGGTTTCGGATTTCCATTACCCTGCGGTCTTTGTTTCGGCTGAGAAGGCTGTTTCGGAGTATTATTTCCGCCGTTGTTATTATTGTTGTTCCCTTCCGCATTATTCGATTGATTATCGCCCTTCTTCGCAACTCGCTTGTTGCGTTTCTGACGATTCTTATCGAAGCGGGTCAGGCTATCATCTCCTACTCCATCCTGGAATTCTCTTTGTGGCTCATCTTTTTCTGCATTTTCCTCAAGCTGATCTACCTTCACCCCTCTTTTATTAAGAGCTATAATTTCGAATGCTCTTTTTGCAGGGATTGTAACCAGATTTGCAGGGAATGTAGGACTTGTCGAATAAGAGATTTCACGTTTCAGAATATCTGTCTTGAAGTGATAATAAACACCTTCTTTTGTTTCCAGTGCAATTTCACGCGAAGGTAACTGCTTTTGAGCCTCTACGTAAATATCAACTTCGTAGTTGATACAACATTTTAGTTTCGCACATTGACCGGCCAGTTTCTGAGGGTTGAGCGAAATATCCTGATGACGGGCAGCTCCTGTAGCTACAGACGCAAAACTTGTCATCCAGCTTGCGCAACAAAGCTCACGCCCACAAGGACCGATACCTCCAATACGACCGGCTTCCTGACGGGCTCCGATCTGTTTCATTTCAATACGTACTTTGAATACTTCTGCCAATACTTTGATTAACTGACGGAAGTCAACACGCCCTTCTGCAATGTAATAGAAAATTGCTTTTCCACAATCTCCCTGATACTCTACATCCCCGATCTTCATATCCAATCCGAGATCTTCGGCAATTTTACGCGCTTTAAGCATTGTATCATGCTCGCGCGATTTTGCCTCTTCGTATTTTTCAACATCTACCGGTCTTACCTTACGGTAAAGGCGCTTCATTTCAGAGTCACGATTCAATCCGACTTTTTTCATTTGCAGAAGCACAAGCGGACCTGTCAGAGAAACTGTTCCGACATCATGTCCCGGAGTAGCTTCCACAGCGACAAGATCGCCTTTTTCCACACTTATATTATTCGAATTGCGATAGTATCCTTTTCGTGTATTTTTAAATTGAACTTCGACAAACTCTTCGTCTCTCACGCCCTCAGGCAGATCGCAAAGCCAGTCGTATGTATTCAATTTATTATCTTGTTTCTGAGTGCAACCACATTTATTCATGCAGCAACCACCCTTCTTAATATACTTAAAACTCATTGTTATATATATAGTTAGATATTAGAGTATTATACAAAGGTATCATTTTTTTAATAATACGATTGATTTTAAGGCTAAATCGAAAAACACCATCTTCGGATTAACATTTTGCTCGACATGAACTTCAGCCAGTGAAAACTCCTCGTAGAAAGACTCTATATTTTTTTCATTCAAAAAAGGAGCAAACCGGGCAGCGAAGCCTGCCTCATCCGAATTCATATAATTCAATTCCGGTGTCTGAAGATTTGCTATATAATTTTCGCGAATAATCAGCTGACAATAGTGAAGGAACTGCTTCTGACGCTCCCGCCCCATGGACGCGATCTCTTCGGATATTTGTTTTAGTGTACTAAGAGCTTCATACTTCTGAGCCGGATTCTCCCGCGATGAAAGATTAGCAACAGTATAAGCCATTCGCATATAATTTACGAAATACTGATGATACTGCTTCTTCTCATCACTCAGACTTATACACTCCATTGCTTTCAGATAATTCCCGTTAGCATAATGGGCTATAGCTTTCGAATCTTTAGGTTCCAGCAGAAAACGATTTTCAAGAGCTTTTTTTAAATCTTCCTCATCTATATTCCGCACATTCAGTCTCTGTGTCCGTGACTGAATCGTTATAATGATCTGATCAGGCGATTCGGACACCAATAGAAAAAGGGTCTTTGCCGGTGGTTCCTCCAGGATTTTGAGAATTTTGTTCGCACAGTTCTCATGCATCTTTTCAGGCAACCAGATGATCATTATTTTATAATCCGCTTCAAAGGTTTTGAGATTCAGTTTTCGCAAGATCTCGCTAGCTTCGTTTGTATAAATTGCACCTTGCGCATTATCGCAATCAATAAAAGACATCCATTGATTGTAATTGAAATAGGCGTTTTTTAATACAAACTCTCTGAACTGAACCAGATAATCATCACAGATCTCTTTTTTCAGCGTTGCACTTTTATAAATCGGAAATACAAAATGAAGGTCGGGATGTACCAGCTGATCATATTTCTTACAGGAACGACACTCTCCGCAAGCTTCTTTTTCTCCTCTGTTTGTACAATGGATATATCGGGCATAAGCAAGAGCTAAAGCAAACTTACCTACACCTTCATTACCGGCTAGCATGAGTGCATGAGGGATCTGTTCCGTTTCGACAGATCGCCGCAAACGCTGTTTCAATTCCTCCTGACCTATGATCTGATTAAAAAACATAATACTCTCCTCTCGTAGTCTCTTTAATATACTTCTTTAGCTATCTTTTTAACACTCTGTGTAGCGTTTAGTGTATAGAAGTGAATACTTGGCACATTCTGAGCGATCAGCTCACGCGCCTGTTGTATACCCCATTCTACCCCAACTTGTTTTGCTTCGTCGGGAGTCTTACACTTACGTAATTCGGCTGCAAATACTTCCGGAATATCAACATGAAAAATCTTTGGTAAGATTGAAAGCTGATTAATGCTCGTAATCGGCTTGATACCCGGAATAACCGGCACATTGATACCTGCTTTGCGACAACGGTCTACAAAATCAAAGAACTTAGCATTGTCGAAAAACATTTGTGTCACTATGTATTCAGCTCCTGCATCGACTTTTGCCTTCAGGAAGTTCATATCTGAATCCAGATTCGGAGCCTCCTCATGTTTCTCCGGATATCCGGCCACTCCATATGTAAAGGAAGGACCGGCAACATCCATCTTAGATCCGTCTAAAAAGCATCCTTCGTTAAACTTATTCACCTGATCCTGTAGTTCTACAGCATATTTATGTCCGTCAGAAATACTGGAAAACACAGATTCATTTTTCGATTTATCTCCACGAAGTAACAGCAAGTCATGAATTTCAAGGAAGTTCAGATCGATCAGCATATATTCAATCTCACTTTTAGTAAATCCGCTACAAATTACGTGAGGTACTGCCGGAATATTATAGTTATTCTTAATGGCAGCTGCCACAGCAACAGTCCCGGGACGTTTACGTTCAACAACCTGACGGTACAATCCGTTTTCCATTGTTTTATAAGTAACATCGCTGCGGTGTGTTGTGATATTGATATACTTAGGATCGAACTCTCTTAAAGTATCTATTGTCTGAAAAACTTTTTCCAGACCATTTCCTTTCAAAGGAGGCAGAACTTCAAAAGAGAAAGCCGTCTTCTTACTTGAATTTATTAAATCTGTTACTCTCATCAATCGCTATATTAGTAAATATACTTCGCTTTAATTTACGCAAAGATAAAATAATGACAGAAAGAACAGGCGATAACTATCAAAAGATTAATAGTTTCTCCTTATATTATGTGTATTTTTCGTACTTTTTCCGTAAACTTGCTATCATAATGGATTGTTTTTATAGAGATTACCTGAACGTTTAACTTATAAAGAATATGAAACATTTACTCTGGATGCTTTTCATCTTTCTTTCCTGTAGCTTCCAGGCTCAGGATAAAAAAACTACAACTATGAAATACAACGAACTGAACGATGCTGAAAAGCATGTTATTCTGAACAAAGGAACTGAAAGACCTTTTACAGGTGAATACACAAATAACAAATCAGCAGGTACGTATGTGTGTAAGCAGTGTAATGCACCTCTTTATGAGTCAAAAGACAAATTTGACTCCGGATGCGGATGGCCAAGTTTCGACGATGAGATTGAGGGTGCGGTTATACGGATACCTGATCCGGATGGTATGCGAACCGAAATAATTTGTGCCAACTGCGGTGCTCATTTAGGACATGTATTCCTGAATGAAGGATTTACGGCGAAAGATACCCGACATTGCGTAAATTCTATATCTTTGGTTTTTATTCCAAACGGAACACCCTTAAAACCTACAATTAAAATGAAACAAGATGTATCTAAAGCCTACTTCGCATCAGGCTGTTTCTGGGGTACAGAATACTATTTCCGCAAACTGAAGGGCGTAAAAGCGACAGCTGTCGGATTTATGGGAGGTCATGTAGACAATCCAAGCTATAAAGATGTGTGTACGAAAACAACAGGTCATGTAGAAACTACGGAAATCGAATACGACCCGAAAGAAGTTTCTTATGAAGATTTAGTGAAATACTTCTTCGAAACGCATGATTTCACACAAGCAGACGGACAGGGACCTGACATCGGACCTCAATATCTGTCGGTAATCTTCTATTCTACACCGGAAGAAAAAGCAATTGCAGAGAAGTATATAAAAATACTGGAAGAGAAAGGATATAAAGTCGCAACGACTCTGCGCCCGGCTTCTGAATTCTGGAAAGCTGAAGACTATCATCAGCAATATTACGAACATAAAGGATCTACGCCTTATTGTCATTCTTATAAGAAAATATTCTAAGTATACATAGCGTCAGCTACTCTGCCTCAGAGCCGCTGGCGCTATTTTATTTGAGATAGTTATAACTCATATTCATTGATACTTAAACGCACTGTTACCCATAAATTAACTATTAGAATCCATCAGGTATCTCAGACAAAATGTAACTTTGTTTAGAATTTACAGAAGCATCCATACTCTCTATGAATAAGAATAATCAACCGCGTTTAGATATATTAAGTGTAAGCATCGGAGAGCCAATGCCTCTACCCCTTGCATCGTCTGCTATTGCTGCGGGATTTCCTTCGCCGGCACAAGATTTTTCAGACGTGGCGCTGGATTTAAACAAAGAACTCATCCGCAATCCTTCATCTACATTCTTTGCACGTGTAAGTGGCCTGAGTATGATTAATGATGGCATTGACGATGGGGACTTACTGGTTATAGATAAAAGTGTATCTCCATATGACGGATGTCTGGCTGTTTGCTATATTGATGGAGAATTCACACTTAAACGTTTCAAACTGGAAGGAGATTTCGGATGGCTCGTTCCGGCAAACGAATCTTTCAATCCTATAAAAGTAACAGAAGAAAATGACTTCCGTATATGGGGAGTTGTGAGATATCTTATCAAAAAAATGTAACCGGTTAGTATGTTCGGACTTTGTGACTGCAATAATTTTTATGCCAGCTGCGAACGCGTTTTCAATCCTTCGCTGGAAGGCATCCCTGTTGTTGTTTTAAGTAATAACGACGGATGTATTATTGCACGCAGTCAGGAAGCAAAGGCTATCGGACTACAGATGGGACAACCTTTTTTTCAGATTAAATCATTAATCCGAAAACACAACATACAGGTATTTTCATCAAATTTCCCTTTGTATGGTGATATGTCCTCACGGGTAATGTCTATACTCAGTGAACTTGTTCCGGCACTAGAGATCTATTCTATAGACGAGGCGTTTCTTGATTTTTCAGGCATTGAGCCTCAGAAACTTCAGGAACTGGCAAAAAGCATTCCTAAAACCATACGTAAAAACACAGGATTGCCTGTTAGTCTGGGCATTGCTCCTACAAAAACTTTGGCTAAAATAGCCAGCAGACTCTGTAAAAAGTATCCGAAACTTGAAGGCTGCTGCATTATGCACAGGCCGGAAGATATCGAGAAGGTTCTGAGAAACTTTCCGGTCAATGATATTTGGGGTATAGGGCGTCAATACGCTAAAAGACTTCAGGCTTCGGGCATACAAACAGCATGGCAATTCAGAGAAGCTCCTGAGGTATGGGTGAAAAATCAGATGGGTATCGTAGGTGTAAGGACCTGGCGGGAGCTCAGAGGAATTCCTTCTATTGAACTTGAGCATATTGCTCCTATGAAACAACAGATCTGTACCTCACGATCCTTTGCACGGGAGATTACAGAAATCTGTGAAATGAAAAGTAATATAGCCCGATTTACCTCGATGTGCGCTTATAAGCTCAGGGCTCAGAACAGCGTAGCCCAAACGATAACTGTATTTGTTCTGACGAATCGTCATAAGCCGGATCAACCGATTCATTATGAGAGCAAACTTATTACACTGGAAGTAGCTACAGATAGCACACTGGAGTTAGTGAAACACGCATTAAATGCATTAAATATAATATATAAAGAGCATCATAATTATAAAAAGGCTGGTGTTATTCTGGGTGAGATACAAAAGAATACAGAAATCCAGGGGAGCCTGTTTGACACCATAGACCGGAGCAAGCACGACAGATTAATGAAAGTATGGGATAGAATCAATACCCGTAACGGGAGAGATACATTAGTTCTTGCAGCTCAGGGGCCGGCTCCTTTCAGGGCTAATCAGACATTTCTGTCAAAACGGTATACAACCTCCTGGGAAGATATTCTACAGATAAAAGTATAAAAGAAGAGGAGTTATTAACATGTTAATAACTCCTCTTCTTTTAAGTAACTTAAAAATAGTACGCTGCACTGATTGTCCACATACGGTTATGAAATCCATAGCTTTCATCAAACAACGTTATTTTGCTTTTGGTAAACCCGTAGCTGTAATTCGCTCCTACCTGAAGATGTCCAAAAAGTTCAACACCGGCACCGGCATTAATACCCCAGTCAAATCCATCCAGATGAAGATTATCTTTAAACTCTTTCAGAGAATTGCCCAAAGAAACACTGGCATAAGGCCCGGCAGCCAGATAAATACCAATGACTTTAGGTATACCAAACTTCCATTTTAAATTTACCGGGATCTCCATATACGAAAAGTTTCCATCGATATGTCTTGATCCGTCATTTATATTTATCCCCTTCTGAGAATATAATAAAGCTCCGTCTACACCAAGTCCGATAAAAGGGACCATAGCCTCAAGCGTTGGACCTACAATGAATCCGGTACGATTAGATGAACGAAAATTGTTCCCAAAATCTTTATTAAAAGAAACTTCAGCTAAATTTACACCGGCTTTTACCCCAAATTTCAATTGAGCCATTGCTGGCTGCATAAAAGCCATTAGAATACAAACTAAAATAAGACTTAATCTCTTTTTCATAGAATAATTGTATTAGGTTCGTTATTTATTAAACTAACTATTGATAAACAACATCTGCAACTAATTACTTGTTGTTTTATTAAAATACAAAATTAGGAATACAATATGAAGAAAATTGGTATTTTCCCGGGTTCATTCAATCCTGTACATATCGGTCATCTTGCATTAGCGAACTACATAAAAGCATACAGTGATCTGGATGAAATATGGATGCTGGTTTCTCCGCATAACCCACTTAAGAGTGCTGATTCGCTATGCCCTGAAGAACATCGGTTCAAAATGTTGTGTATCGCCCTGAATAACGACCGGACAATTAAAGCTTCTGATTTTGAATTCTCCCTTCCAAAACCCAATTACACAATAAATACACTCAATCATCTTCAGGAGAAATACCCAAACTATAAGTTCACTTTAATTATAGGTGGCGATAACTGGAAAAATTTTCATAAATGGCATCGCCATGATGATATCCTGAACCACTTCAGCATCATCGTTTATCCTCGTCCTGATGAAACTATTGACAAACATATAAGTCAGGACAATGTTCATATTATCCTTGCTCCTGTTATGGAAATTTCATCAACGATGCTGCGTGAGTCAATCAAACAGCATAAAGATCTGCACTACTTCTATCCGGCCGGAGTATATAAATACATTCAGGAAAATAAGCTGTATCTATAATCAGCGTACAATCATAATTTTAGTGATTCCGCCTCCTGATCCTTCTTTTGGTGTGGCATAGACTAAGTATATACCTGAAGGCACTCGTTCGCCGCGCAGATTCTTCTGATTCCAGACAAACTGACCACCGGTAGACCGTCCTTCGCAAACAAGATTATTATTTATATCTGTTATCTTAACAAGCGAATTTGTTTTGAGGTTTGTTACTGTCACCGGCCCCTCATACTCAGGACGCACCGGATTAGGATAAGTATAGATTTGCTCGTATGATTCCGCTCCTTCTGTTGCTTCTGCTTTGTACGAGATTATTCCGGCTTCTGTTCCAAAGAAAACTTCACCCGTTACAGGATGTACAGCTACAGACTGTACTTTGTTCGAGGGCAGAGGACTATTATCTGTCGTAAAATGATAGATTTCTTTCTGTCCGTCTGCACTAATAAGATAAACTCCATTTGATTCGGAAGCAATCCATTTCCGGTTTGCTCCGTCAATAGCAATTGCGTTTATCTGAACATTATCCAACAAATAATCAGCAAGACCCGAACCATCATTTCTCGCAATCTTAATTCGCGTGCAACGATAATTCGATTCAAAAGCTCTTCGTGTATTATTCAATACAAGAGGACCAAGTTCTGTACCAACCCAGATCGCACCATCTTTATCCTCAGCAAAGCAATAAAAGAAAACAGGATTCACCATTTTACCATCCTGATCATAAAAGCTGGAGAAGAAGCGGGTTTGATCATCTGAAGTATTTTCTATGGTTTCCTTCGTATCAAACACAAAAATTCCTTTCTGAGACAATGGGCGGGGGATAATGACCCATTTATAATTATTCTGATCTATAATTATATTTCCAAGAGTTACCTTGTTTGCCAGCTCGCTGTAGTAAAGAGAAGCCCACTTACCATCAGCCAGTCTGACCTGAATGCCGTCCTTCACCTGAGTATTAGTCAGGAACATGTTATTTTTTTTATCAAAAGCCGGTCCGTCAACCCGATTGTAGTTAACAGCAATATCCTGCCCGGGAAAGATTGATTCAATCGAACTGTTCTTACGCTCACTATTATAGATATTCAATAGCTCATTATTCTGATATTCAAACAATCCCTCACCCCAGGATGCAACCCAAAGCTTATTTTCGTCACGGCTATCCGGAGTTACTCGAATAAAGTCACGGGCACCGCCCTGGATATTTATCGTATCTGTTACAACATTCGTCCATTGCTCATTTTCAAAAAACATAAGTTCCGCAGGACGACCACCCCTGTCACTCCAGCGATCACCTCCGACTACCAGAAGCTTATTTGCAGTAGTAGTCATCTGAAAAGCATTATTGGTATAAGGTCCGTCAACGGTTATATTTTCTTCTTCATAATTAAATCCGTTTTCAGTCCATCTTACCAGATTAATTCCTCTGGTATTCTGAGCGACCCAGATAGCAGATCCATTTATGGAAGAACAGCTATATAATGATGATAGATTATATTCACTCACTGATGACAGAGTTTCAAAATGCCACATCTTATTCTGAGAAAAAGCAATCATAGCATTTTTTCCGGAAACAGCTCCCGAAAAATGATCCAGTTTCTGGATTCGGGACCAGTCATCAGCATTCTTTAAATATAAATCACCCGCAGAAGTAAATCCGATTAAGCGATCCTGAAATAACAACAATTGAGAAAGATCCAGAGATGAATCAACTATCCAGTTATTCTGATCCAGTAAATTCGATTTTAAATTTCCTTTATAGACTTTCCCATTCCGGCAGGTATATATAAAACCTTCAAATACCTGTGTAGAACTGGTCTGTTGATTAAAAATATATGATTCCCTTATTTCCTGCTTCTGAAGGTTTAATACAACAACTCCGAAAGAAGTCGATAAGTAAGCATTATTCCCCTGAAAAGAGATTTCGTAGGTCAGTTTCTCACTTTCCATTACTTTCTTCTTTAAATCAGGAATATTAAAAATCCCGCGTGAAGTCAGAATATCAATATTTCCATTCGAGTAGGCAATAACCAGAGTCTGATTATCCGGATTATAAGCAAGATTATAAATCTGGCTGTCACTTAATCCGTTTTCCTTATTCAATATACCTGTACTGTTATCCTGTTTGTCATAATAATACAGTTCACCTAAAGAGAGTCCGTAAACTTTTTCTTCCGTTTCTACGACCTTCTTTACACTCGAATATGAATAGTGAGTTCTCCAGCTTCCGACTGCAATCTGAGCAGTCAGAGACATACTTGTAAGAACCAGACTTATTAACAGGTATAAATATCTCATTTTTATTTTCCGTTCAGATAATGAATCAATTGTATTACTGCTCTGGCACGATGGCTTATCTGATTTTTTGCTGCTAATTCCATTTCAGCAAAAGTCAGGTCAAAACCCTCGGGCTTGAAAACCGGATCATAACCAAAACCTCCGGAACCGCATTGCTTATCCGTTATCTCACCTTTCACTACTCCTTCAAAAAGGCTCTCTTTTTCGCCTTCAATCAAGGCAATTACAGTACGAAACTGAGCCTTTCTGTCACTCTTTCCGGACAACTCCGCAAGGAGCTTCGTAATGTTAGCTTCCGAACTTTTATCTTCTCCCGCATAACGGGCTGAATATACACCCGGAGCCATATCCAGTGCTTCTACTTCCAGTCCTGTATCATCCGCAAAACAATCATACCCGTAATTTTCTTTTACAAAGCGGGCTTTTATTAATGCATTTCCCTGTAAAGTATCGGCAGTCTCCGGTATATCTGCATTACATCCTATGTCCGACAATGACAAAATGCGGTATTGAGGAAGCATAGCCTGCACCTCTTCCTGTTTATGTTTATTATTTGTAGCAAATACTAATTCTCTCATCGTTTAAGCTTTAATTTTATCAAATCCCTGACCATAAACGCCAATCACATTACTTTGTGAAATAAAAGCATTATTATCAATCTGTTTTACAAGACGAAATATAGTCATAGCTTCTGTACGGCGTGCCATAACGACAACAACTTTCACCGGCTGCTTTGAGTACCAGCCTGTACCATCAAGAATTGTTACACCGCGGTTTACTTCTTTATTTATAGCCTCTGCAATCTGTTCGTACTCTTTCGAGAATATAAGAAACTGCACAGACTGTCTGATACCATTAATTATCATATCAATTGTATAAGACATAATAGCCATAACGACAAAACCATAAACCATCTTATTCACACTATGTGAAACAAAATAAGAACAAGAAATGATCAGCACGTCGCAATACAGAATCATACGTCCAAAAGTAATATTCTTATATTTATTGACAATAGCAGCAATAATATCTGTACCTCCCGTACTTCCGTTAGACGTAAATACCAGTCCGACACCTGCACCACAAAGCAGTGAGCCGATCACAATAGACATAAAAGTTTCATCCTGAATTAGAGGTTCTTTGATAACACTCCCCATCACTTTAAACATCAGTGTAAGAACAACAACCCCATAGATCGTTCTTAGACTGAACTTAAAACCCAATACCCGGATAGAGACTAAAAGCAGTAATCCGTTTAATGTACCAAATGATACATCAATCGGAATTTTAGTCGCATAAAAGATCAAGGCGGCAATCCCTCCCATTCCTCCTGTTGTAATCTCATTAGGAACTAGGAAACCTGTAAAGCCCAGAGCGTATAGAAACAGCCCGAAAAAAATAACGGTATAATCCTTAATCGGATACCAAAGTTTGTTAAGACGATCTTTCATTGTCTTTTGTAAAAAAATACTGATTATTAAAATTTAAACGAATAAGAAACAACACCCCTTGTTTCATAATTTTCGGCAAACTTAAGGAATTATTCCTATAAAATCTTCCTCTGAGCCCTCGTTTTTAATTCTCATATTAATAAAAAGGAGTCCGGATGTTCCCATAAAAATAAATATACATCTCTCTGATATATTGCGAAAAAGAGATTTCAGCACAAATAATAATCAAAAGAAAAAAACAGAATAACAGAGGCTATTTTATTTGAAACAAGAAAATATAATTTTCAGATCAATTTGTTTAACACAAAAAAGGCTCTGAATTCATCAGAAACAATGATCAGATGAGCTCAGAGCCTTCGTTATTATTTATTTCAGCAAATTTGTTAGAATGAATATTTAACAGCTAATGTCGGATAGCAAGTAAATTCACCATCGTTGTACATATAGAAATTACTTGTCATTTCAACCTCTGTTCCAACTGAGAATCTTCCCGGAATAATATTATACCATAATTGTGGCTCACTTTGAATGGCTACTTTTTTTCCACCACGACCGGTCATTCTGTTTTTATTTTCCGTCCATAAATCAAAGTGACCATTAAAAGTCAGGCGATCGTTAAAGAAGCTGGAATTCCATACCAATGTCCACTGAACATCATTACTTACAACATGATAGTTATTCAAGCGATATACCAGATAAGTATTAAATCCGAATTTTTTAATATTAAAAGGCAAAGCTACCCCCACTAAATACGCATTATCGATAGTACCGAAATTTGCGATTCCCCCGTTAAACTCAATATGGGCTGCAATTGGCAATGTTCCTAAAGTAAATTCACGCGCCACTTCGGCATACATCAGACCAATATTACCTCTTTTCAGATTAAAATCAGCATCGATAAACATAAAGGTATTTCCCAGTTTGTCAGCCTTAAACATTTCGAATGTTGCAGTCAGATAATTCCCGTCAGGATTCGCATTAGAATTACAAGTTCCTCTAAAATCATAATGCAGTTGCAGATTTTGAGCAGACATACTCATACAAACCATCGAAACGAAAAGGAGTAAAAACTTTTTCATTGTGTTCAGTAAATTTATTTATGTTAGAAATTAGAAAATACGAAGGCAGGATGGAATTATTAATCCATTTTAAGAACGGAAAATAAGACGATGATCTTGTGTGCATAAAAGCTAATGCAACACCCCGAATAAACAAATAGAAGATCTGTCTTACACTCATTATTTATCAACAATTTACAGATATCCGTTAGCATCATATTTGCTTCCGGATAATTACGGTTGCAAAGGTATTGCTTTTTGGCATATAAAAAAAGAATGACTAACTCTTATATTCTCAAAAAAAATACGCATATTTGCATTAATACGAAAAAATCAAAATGAATATAAATACCATGGGGGGATCTAAAAAAGAAACTACCATTATACATCTGGTTATACATACATTTGCATTATTCCATGCATTAAGTTCATATATTATGCAGACACTGGGACATGCCGATGAAGTTATTCTGACAGCACTTACGATCAGTATGGTTGTATTAATTGCAACACGCTATGATTTTCCTCTTGAGGTTACATTTGCGCTGGCTCTTTTGAATTGTTTTGCCGGATTCTACTTAGGAACGGTAGGAGCCAGTTTCATAGGCGGATATATTCATATTAGTCCAATATATTCAAATGTTATTACCACATTTCTAATGACGGAACTTCTTGGATGGATGACTTTTTTAATTGTTCGTTCGAAGTCACGGAAAACTCAATAAAAAATATGCTCCTTAAAATCCACAAGAATATAAGACAAGTTATAATTCTGGCTGTTGTTGTTTTCGCGCTGCGAATGCTTTTTGTTGACTTCCTGTCCTTTCTTCAGGATTACTATTCATTTAGTTTCGCATCAGTTTTCACCTACATCATCAGCAACTATTTCGTTGTCTTAATCATGCTTTCATGTGACATCGGGATTATACACTTTCTGAATAATCACTTCTGGTATGGCAAATATCCCTTTAAAAGATTAACACTCGAATTACTTTCTTTATTTATCATATCTCTCACAGGCACTATATTTATGTCCGGATGGGATACTTTCCGCATTGCTCCGAAGTCATTTCAAATTCATGTTGATAAATTAATCCCTTTATTTCTGGGAGTATTCTTACTGAATATCTTTGTCATAATCATTACTGATATAATACTCTACATAAAAACCAGTCAGAAAAGGACTCTCGATATTGAAATACATAAAAAGAATAAAGCCCGTCTGCAATATAAAAAACTAAAGCATCAATTAAACCCTCACTTTCTATTCAACAGTCTGAACGTTTTAGATTACCTCGTACATACTGACCCTGACAGAGCAAGTACTTTTATAAAGAAGCTGGCCAGCATATACAGGTATCTTCTGAACAATGAAGAGGAAGAGCTTGTTCTTTTGGAGAATGAGTTAAAATTTGCACAGGCTTTCTTTGATTTAATGAAAGAACGTTTCGATACGGGCTTAGTTATGAATCTCAGTATCGATCATTCATTCTATGATCACCTGATAATACCGTGCGGATTGCAGATTCTGATTGAAAATGCAACCAAGCACAATGTTGTATCTTCAGAGAGTCCGCTTATTATTGATGTATTTACTCAGGATGACTATATTGTAGTACGAAATAATCTTCAACCTAAGATATCACCGCCAAACTCTATGGGCTTAGGATTGAAAAATATTGAGGGTCAATATCAGTCAATGTTTGGAATGACTGTATTAATAAATAGGAGTTCCCATTTTTTCGAAGTAAAAATACCATTAATAAACCAGGACTAACAGACAAGTTAACTATGAAAGTTTTAATTATTGAAGACGAACTTCCTGCAAAAGTTCAATTAGAAAGATTAATCAAATCTAACTTTTCTAATCTGGAAATAACAGGGCATCAGACATCTGTCAAAGGAGCCATTAACTGGCTGAGTGAGAATCATGCTGATCTGATTTTCACAGATGTTGAATTATCGGACGGAAGATGTTTTGAAATATTCAAGAAGATAACACCTTCTGCTGATATTATATTCACAACAGCCTATGACAATTACGCGATACAGGCATTTAAAGTAAACGGACTGGATTACTTATTAAAACCGATTGATCCGAATGATTTTATCTGCGCTGTAGAAAAAAGTATCAGAAAACATCAGAAAGGCATGGTTGATATCTCAACCATACAGGAATTGATTTTATCTAAGAATAAGAAAGAATATAAAAAACGCTTTTCTATTAGACTCGGAGATAAAATATATATCATACAGAGTGATGAAATTGCCTATTTCTATTCTGAAGACAAAGTAACCTTTTTAGTTACTAATGATTCAAAACGACACATTTCGGATTTCTCTCTGGACCAGATAGAAACCATGGTAGATCCTGAATGTTTTTTTCGTATATCAAGAGGATGTATTGCTAACATAAGTTCTATAAAGAGCGTATCCAAGCACTTTAACAGCCGGCTGAAAGTCATATTGACACCTGATATTTGTAAAGAAGTTCTGGTAAGCAGAATACGTGTTCCTGAATTTATGAAATGGATTGGAGATTCATTCTAAATCTTTTTTAGGGTTTGAGTTGTTATATTTTTACAAAGAGTTACTTTTTTGAACTTTTTTGTTGAATAGATTTGTCATGTCGTCGATAAAATTCTGAAGTTCGTCGTAATTTCAAACTTAATAATACACCGATTACTTAGTTTCGTCAAAAAATTATAAACAATTAGAAGTCATTGAAGAAACCAAGCTAACAGGATTATAACACAATAAATTCATTAGTAAACAATAAACAAAAATAAATTACTTAAATCTTAAAATCAATAATGTTATGAGAAGGATTCTTATAAGTTTTTGTCTCTGTCTTCTCTCTGTTATTGTATTCGCTCAGAAACGCGAATATAGCATAACAACGTTAGATGGTACACTTGGCGGACCTCTTCCGGGTGTCTCTGTTATTATTAAAGGTACAACTGATGGGGGTGTAACCAACCTGGATGGACATCTTAATCTATCTGTGAATGAAGGCTCAACCCTTGTTTTTTCATTCATCGGATACAAAAACCAGGAAATTGTAACTGGCTCAAACAAAAACATTTCTGTAACGATGGCTGAAGACGTACAGAATGTTGACGAAGTCTTAGTTATTGGTTATGCTACAGGTACCAGTAGAACAATCTCCGGAGCTGTTGATAAAATATCCAGAAAAGACATGAATCAGGGTATGGTTAACAATCCATTAACAGCAATTCAGGGTCGTGTTCCGGGCGTAGTTATTCAAAAACCGGGAGGAGATCCATCTGCAACGCCCTCTATTCGTGTACGTGGTACAACATCTCTTTCTGGAGGGAATGATCCTCTAGTTGTGATCGATGGTGTATTTGGTGATTTAGGACTATTAAATGCGCTTTCACCAAATGACATTGAAAGTTTCACAATTCTGAAAGATGCATCTGAAACGGCTCAGTACGGATCAAGAGGTGCGAGTGGTGTAATTGTTGTTACTACTGTAAAAGGTAAGGCCGGACAAATGAATCTTTCTTATCAGGGAAATTTTAGTGTGGAAACTCCTTATAAAAATATCAAAATGCTTAACGGCGATCAGTATAGAGCTGTTGTAGCTGAAAGAGGATATATTAACGCACTGGATGAAGGATACAATACAGACTGGTTCAAACAAATTGAACGTACTGGATTTTCTCAAAATCATACTGTAAACTTCGGAGCCGGAACTGATGTTTCAAGCTACCGCGCATCAATTGGTATTATAAATCAGGAGGGTGTAGTTAAAACTTCTGATATGCAGAACTATACTGCAAAACTTGATGCTACGCAAAAAATGTTCGATAATAAATTAAAAATTGATTTTGGTATTTTCGGTTCTATAAGATATAACAATTATATCAATAATCACCAAAAAACATTCTATTCAGCAGCGACAATGAATCCTACATTCCCAACTGCTCAGCTGGATAATGGAAGATGGCCGGAAGACCCTAGTGCTAATGAAATTGACAACCCGCTTGGGCGTCTCACTATTAAAGATAAAGAGGAAAATGCCTACGTTAATGTACATGGGAAAATATCTTATGACATTATTAAAGATCTTACAATTTCGGCTTTCGGATCCTACACATTTAATAATAAAACAAATGGAGTATTTGTGCCTATAAATACTAAAGAAGGTATTCGCGAAGATGGAGGTAAAGCATATAACGGACTCACTAAAAGCGCTTCCTTGATGGGGAATCTTACTTTAAGCTATAAGAAAGTAATTGAAAAACATAGCTTGAATGCAATGCTTGTTGCTGAAGGTCAGGATTATTTATATTCAGGATTTAATGCTACTTCCAGAGGTTTTGGTACTGATTATTTCGGATTTGATAATATGTCAGCCGGAGCTTTGGTTAAATGGGGAGATGTAGGATCTTATTCAAATGGATACCAGCTAGCATCGTTTCTTGCCCGTGTAAATTATATGCTTCTTGACAGATATATCGTAACAGTAAATATGCGTACAGATGGTTCTTCAAAACTAGGCGATAATAATAAATGGGGATTCTTCCCTTCTGCATCTGCAGCATGGGTTATCAACAATGAAGCATTCATGGAAGACATTAAAGAAACCGTGAGTACATTAAAACTACGCGCTGGTTATGGAGTAACAGGTAATCAGGATGCTATTGCACCTTATAATTCTAAGATGTTACTTATTCCGGACAAACTAACTACTGTAAACGGAAAACCTGTTGTTACCTACAGATATGCAAGAAATGAAAATCCTGATCTTAAATGGGAAACTAAACGTATGTTTGATGTGGGATTAGATTTCGGTTTTATGGAAGATCGTTTAACTGGATCTGTAGATTACTACACATCGTTAACAAAAGGTCTTTTATACAATTATGCCGTGCCTGTTCCTCCTTTTGTATATCCGACTCTTCTTGCTAATCTTGGAGAAATGGAAAATAATGGAGTTGAGTTAAATCTTAATTACAAAATCTATCAATCTAAAGATTTTGACTTATCAGCGGGTATAAATCTTGCATACCAACAAAATAAATTAAAATCCCTAAGCGGTTCATATATGGGACAAGATTTAAGTGCTCCTGAATATATGAGAATAGCAAGTATGAACGGTGCTGGTTTCATTGGTGGAAACAATGGTACAACCTACCAAAT
Source organism: Bacteroidales bacterium (assembly GCA_051657165.1). Classification (GTDB taxonomy): domain Bacteria; phylum Bacteroidota; class Bacteroidia; order Bacteroidales; family UBA7332; genus UBA7332. The sequence continues at coordinate 29,165 of JBOFKD010000174.1, forward strand.
GGTTGGTCAGCCGTTGGGTGTTTTCTATTTACCAAAATGTAATGGTTTAGCAGATAACGGACTTGGTAGCTTTAAATACAATGTTGTTGACCTGAACGGTAATGGTATTGATCTGAATGACGGTGAAGACAGATACATTGCAGGACAAGCGATGCCAAAGGTATATCTTGGAGCAAACATCAATATCCGCTATAGAAATTTTGATTTCCAGGCTCAATTTAATGGAGCATTCGGACATAAAATCTACAATGGTACCTCTTTGAGCTACATGAATATGAATACTTTCCCTACATATAATGTAATGGAAAAAGCTCCTGAGAAAAACATTAAAGATAATACAGTTACAGACTACTGGTTGGAAAAAGGTGATTACTTAAACATTGATTACATCTCTCTTGGATACAATATTGATGCTAGTAAATTCAATAAAGTAATCAAAAACATCCGTGTGACAGCAGCTGTAAACAACCTGTATACATTTACAAACTATTCAGGACTAACTCCGATGATTAATAGTTCAATCGTAAATGGATCTTTAGGTTTGGATGACAAACAACTTTATCCTGTTACAAGAACATTTTCTTTAGGTCTAAGTGTAAACTTCTAATTTGAGCAATACTATGAATAAGAAATTAATATATGCAGCCATATTTGCATTCTCATTAGGTATCACTTCTTGTAGCCTTGATGAAGATGTAAAAGATCAATTGCCCGAAGAGGAAGGGTATAAAAATCCTCAGTTGATATACCTGAATACTGTTGCCAATCTGTACACTCAGATTGGTGCCAGCGGTGGTGGCGAAGGTATCGGCGGGACAGACAGGGGACTTTACGATATTTCTACATTCTCTGCAGACGAGGCTTTATTACCTAAACGCGGTGGAGACTGGGATGACGGAGGAATGTGGATACGATTATTTACCCACACATGGGATAAGAGCGAAGGTCCTTTTAAAGCTTCATGGGATTATTTATATAAAGTAATCGGGCTTAGTAACCGCTCTGTAGATAAATTGAATGATCTGATTGAAAAAGATCCTTCTAATAAATTTCTGCCAATTTACAAGTCTGAAGTCAGAGCAGTCAGGGCAATTATGTACTACTATTTGCTGGATCTGTTTGCGAGAGTTCCGATTGTAGAAAGCTCAAAAACAACGATTGCTGAAGTTAAGCAAAATTCAAGATCTGAAGTATTTGCATGGGTAGTAAAAGAATTACAGGAGTCTGCTCCATTTCTGCCTAATGTAAGAAGTAACTTTACGGGTGAGTATTATGGGCGTGTTACACGACCTGTTGCTTATACTTATCTGGCAAAACTAGCTTTAAATGCTCAGGTATATAATGACAATGACTGGACTGATAACGGTGGTGTACCTAACGGATCAACAGATTTCCCGTTCAATAGCGGAAATGTCATTTGCTGGGATGCTGCTGTAAATTATTGCGATTCGGTAGCAACTGTAGGTTATCAACTGACTCCTAAAATGTCTGATAACTTTAAAGTTAAAAATGAGACATCCTCTGAAAATATCTTCACGATACCAATGGATCCAAACTTATATACAGCTCGTATGATGTACCTGATCCGCTCCAGACACTATAGTCAGGGTGTCGCTTACAATCAGGGCGGATGGAATGGATCCTCGGCTACGCTGGAAGCATATAATGCATTCACGGTAAGTGCAGGTACGGGTGATACACGAAAAGACGAAACCTACTATTACGGAAAGGTTAAAGGTCCGGACGGACAGTACATTATGAACGGAAATCTCGAGCTGGAATATAAGCCAGAAGCTATTGCAGTAGATGTTTCAGGATCTGATTTTGAAAAAACAGCAGGGGCACGTATGTTCAAATATGAAGTTGACCTGACAGCTCAGGCTGACGGACAATTACAAAATAATGATTATGTAATCTTCAGATATGCTGATATCCTGTTAATGAAAGCTGAGGCTAAAGTTAGAAAAGCAAATGGCGCAGCCGCTGCAGGTCAGGCAGAGTTCGACGAAGTCAGAAGCAGATCAATGGCAGCCTCAAAACCAGCTACATTAGATAATATACTAACAGAACGTATGCTGGAACTAGCCTGGGAAAATGTTCGCCGTCAGGATTTAGTTCGTTTTGGAAAATACATACAACCTATTGCGGGCAGACCGGCATCTGCTCCATTCAGGATTGTATTCCCGATTCCGGCAGAAGTGGATCAGCTTAACGATAACATTACTCAAAACGCTGGATATTAATCTATATTCTGAAAACATCAAATAAACCTGAGCAGAAGTAGTTCTGCTTAGGTTAACATAAAATCTTCAATTTAATCAATATGAAAAGATTTGTTAATTATATAACCTTTTGCCTCCTGCTTACGCTTACCTTCGTAAGTTGTGAAGATAACTCCAATTGGAAAGTTTTAGAAGAACCTCCTGTAGGAACATATATTGTTGGACCTGCTACTATTTATACGAGGGCAGGGGCTGCGGCACAACTACTTCCGGTAAAATTAGATGGAGACGGAGTTCAACCCTCTTCCGTAATTGTAGGTATTTATACATACCTAAAGGCCGGCGGTGATTTCAAAATTTCTCACTCCACAACACCGGATGCATTATCAGACTGGGGAATGGGTGAAGTAATCAGTTCTGTTGAAAACAGAGGTACTACTTACAAACTTGTGGACGGCGCAAACGGATTTACAGTTCCGAAAGACGGTGTTTATTACATTGTAGTAAACACACAGCTTTCTCAACTAACTATCCTCCCGGTTGACTGGGGCGTTATTGGTAGTGCAACTCCAAATGAGTGGGGTAAAGAAACACTTTTAGGTGATGCTGTTTATAACAGTGTACAACAAGAGGTAACATGGACCGGAACCGCAAACATCAAAGACGGTGAAATGAAATTCAGATATAGTGGTGACTGGGGCTATTTTGTAGATTCTACTGAAACTCAGAAAGCCAAACTATATACCGACCTGACAACAGATAAAACTTTGGGGGATACCTATACAGAAGTTTCAACAGGTGGACCAAACATTACAATTACCGAGTCTGCTCAATACGAGATTACACTTAAATTATCAATTCAGACAGGTAGTTATTCTGCAAAAATGGTTAAAACAGGCGATTATACTCCTCCCGTAAATTATCCAGAGAAACTATATATGGTTGGTGATGCTGCTTTCGGATGGCCTGATAATAACTGGGACGAAGTTGCCGATGAGCTGATTCCGGTTAATGGTGTTGCAGGTAGCTTTTGGAAAATTGCTTATCTAAAGCCCGGAGGCTTTAAATTTACAATTAAGAAAGACTGGGGTGGTGATTTCGGTATAAACACGAAAAACACAAGTACCATCGGAGAGTATAGACAAGGTGGCGAAAATATCAATGTAGACAAAGAAGGCTATTATCAGATTTTCGTAAACTTGGCTGACAAAAAAATATCTATTATTGAACCTGCAGTCTATTTGATTGGAACTGTTACAGGAGATACAGGTTTCAAAAAAATCTACGAAGCCAAAGATATATTCACCATTGATAATGGTAATAAACAATTGGTATCACCGGCATTTACAGCTGACGGGGAGCTTAGAATGGCAATCAAACACCCTATGTTGTCTGATTGGTGGAAAGCTGAATTCATTCTTATAGGATCCGATCTTGTACCTAGAGGAAATGGTGGAGATCAAAATCGGTTGAATGTTAAAACCGGACAAAAGGCTTATCTGAACTTCTATGAAATGACAGGTTTAATCAAATAAATAAACAGATTATAAGGCCACTATTCTAACCAATAGTGGCCTTTATTGTCTAAATTCTAAATGACCCGCACTATGAATAAATTAATACTTTCATTTCTTATCCTGCTCCTGGGAAGCATCGAAAGCATAACCGGACAAGTTGTCTCATCTAATCCTGCTTTCGTTACGAACTCAGGTACTGTCGAAATAATCTTTGACGCGAATCAGGGAAATAAAGGGATGCTCAATGCCACAAGCTGCTACGCTCACACTGGAGTTATAACCAATAAAAGCACAGGTAGCTCCGACTGGAAATATGCTCCGACATGGGGAGATAACTCGCCCAAATATAAAATGACGCAAGCCGGAACAAACAAGTGGAAATTAACAATAACTCCCAATATTACAGATTACTACGGAATTACATCTTTAGATGAAACCGTACAAAAACTCGCATTTGTTTTTAGAAACGAAGACGGTTCAAAACAAGGTAAAAATGCAGACGGAAGCGATATATTCGTTAATGTATACAAAGACGGATTAGATGTCGAACTTCTTTCACCGGCAAATAATTCAGTTATTAATCCGGGTACGGTAATTAATGTATCTTTTATATCTACAGCCACATCTGAGCTAAAACTTTTTATAGATAACACTAATTCACAGCCTGTAAAAACAGTTTCGTCAGGAAATGAATTAAACCACGCTCTCACATTGGAGGCTGGCGATTATAACATCATTGCTCAAGCTTTAAACGGTGGAAAAATACAAAGAGACACTTCTTATATTTGCGTAAGAGACTATTCTGTAAGAGAAGCCAGACCTGCAAATATAACAGAAGGTATAAACTACAATGCCGACGGATCTGTAACTTTTTGTATTTATGCTCCGAAAAAGGATAACATTATTCTTTTGGGGGACTTCAACGATTTCAAACCATCGAACAAATATCTGATGAAGTATGATCAGACGGGACCTCCGCTTGGAAAATTGAGATATTTCTGGATTACGATACCGGGACTTGATCCGGACAAGGAGTATGCTTTCCAATATTTAGTAGACGGAACCATACGCGTGGGTGATCCATATTGCGAAAAAATACTGGATCCATGGAATGACAAATGGATCAATGAAAAACACACAATCTATCCGGGTCTGCGGGAATATCCTGCAAGCAAAGCGGAGGATATACTTTCTGTATTTCAGATAAACAAACCGGAATATCAATGGACTCAAACTGACTTTACTGCTCCCGATCAGGACAACCTGATGATTTATGAATTATTATTTCGCGATTTCACTACAGAGGGATCTGTTCAGGCTGCAATCGCTAAACTGGATTATCTGCAATCTCTTGGTGTAAATGCGATTGAGCTGATGCCAATACAGGAGTTTGACGGAAACGATAGCTGGGGTTATAACCCTAACTTTTACTTTGCCGCTGATAAGGCTTATGGTACCGAAAATGACTACAAACAATTTGTGGATGAATGCCACAAAAGAGGAATGGCTGTCATTCTGGATGTTGTATTTAATCACTCCTGGGGACTTAGCCCGATGTGTAAAATGTGGTGGGATGGCACAAACAACAGACCTTCCGCAGACAATCCATTTTACAATGCCGTAGCTCCTCACCCTTACAGTGTGGGTAGTGATTTCAATCACAGCGAACCTAAGGTAAGGGAGTTTTTCAAAAAGGTATTGAAACACTGGTTGACTGAATATAAGATGGATGGATTCCGTTTTGACCTGTCAAAAGGATTTACACAAACTCATAGTGGTGAAAACGTAAATCTTTGGGGTAAATATGATGCTAACCGTATCGGATATATCAAAGAATACGTAGATGCAATCAAAGAGACAAGTCCTGAAGCATACGCTATCATGGAGCATTTTGCAGAATCATCCGAAGAAAACGAAATCGCCAATCACCTGAGCACCATGCTATGGAATAACTCTCAGTATGGTTTTGGCGAAGCTATGATGGGCTGGAGTTCAAACAGTAATCTGTCTCAGATAAAAGCAGTCAACCGGGTCAGTTTTATGGAAAGTCACGATGAGGAAAGACTTACTTATAAAGCAGAGCAATATGGAAACGGACTTATCAAAACAGATATGCCAACCCGTATGCGCCAGCACGCTGCGACAGCTGCATTCGCTTATTTATCTCCGGGTCCGCGTATGATGTGGCAGTTCGGAGAAATGGGCTACGACTACAGCATAGATTATAATGGACGCACCGGACGTAAACCGGTCAGATGGGATTATCTGGATGATAATGATCGCAAAAACCTGAAAGATACTTATGCTAAAATCTTAAATCTGCGAAAAGATTATCCTCAGGTATTTAATTCCCGGACTACCTTTAACTGGCAGGTAAGCGGATCAGACTGGGCTAAAGGGAAACGAATGGAGTATCAGCATCCGGAGATGGATGTTATCGTAGTCGGAAACTTTAATAATACATCTATTACGGCCACTCCGAATTTCTCAAAAACAGGAACATGGTATGAATTACTATCCGAACAACCTCTTTCTGTTGATGATAAAGGTATGGTTGTACAAATGGCACCAAACGAAGTCCGTGTGTTTACATCAGTAGTCCCTACTTCGATAGACGCGGTTGAAAAGGACATGAGTATTATTGTTTATCCGAATCCGGCGAGTGATCTATTGAATCTGAAAAGTGAAAATACACCTGAGAAGATACAGATATATGCAATAAGCGGACAATTAGTAATGAGTGATTCATTGACACAGACCGTGAATATCAGACATCTTCCTGCAGGAACTTATATCATTAAAGTATGGACAGGAAATAATGTATATCAGTCGCGGTTTATTAAAAAATAATGAGATTATCCGGCTTTCAGGTGCATCTCAGTTACGCATTTAAACGAAATATGCACTTTATCAGGAAAAGTAAAACAGGGCTCACGGGAAACTATCTCCCGAGGCTTTATTTAGTTTAGTTATAGAAACAGATGGAACAGTATCGGACCTTCAGGTTCTGAACTGAGTTTGATGATTATAGAGCGAAGCGAGGTCCTGCCAGCAATGTTGCCGGCAGGACTTTTTTATTGAAGAGTATTCACTCTGCATTTGAAACGGAGCCTGGTTTTACGGTGCTTTATATATTTCACAGGAACAAAGTATATATATCGTCCATACGAAATATATATATCATGCTTACGAAATACATATATCGTGGGACAATAATAGAGGAGGAAATTAAATTAAAAGGGATGACCGCAGAACGATGAGCCTGGTTTGCTACCTGCAAAACTGATTTTGCTACTTGCAAATTTATGTTTGCTACCTGCAAAAAGGGAGCAGCTATGTTGTCAGAGAATTTTCGCCGGTGTTCTGAACGGAAAGAAGAAGTCTGAAACAATCAAAAGCAATCAATTCCGGAGAATCGTATCCGGAATATTTTTCAAACGTATTATCCTGAATTTTAATACGTTCAAACCGGTACATTCATACGGTTGAAAATTCTCTTAAGAGAAAATAAAAAATCACTTAAGAGAATTTCCGGATTCTCTTAAGTGATTTTCAAAAACTATACACAGAGTTTTGTGTTTTGAATTGCAACCAATTGCAACCTTTGTGATTACACAAAACAAACACAATGATTATCAACAACTTAAATACACAAAAAGAGGTTGCAATTGAGGTTGCAATTGGTGACGATTGGTTGCAATTAAAATTCATTGATTTGCAACCCATATACTCCTGTAATACAACCGATTACATCTGGTTGCAATTGGTTGCAATTGAAATAACAAAAATGTGTATTATAACTCTCTTGGTCGAAGGAGATATACACTACCCGTTTTTATCCTCCTGGAGGAGAAGCTATGTTTTTTTAATACTCTGCCGAAAGCATTTAATCCTTTATTGCCTAATTTCAGTTTACTTTTATTGCGGATAAACAAATAGATTTCCGTAGGTGACATCCATTTTCCGTCCTTTTCTGAATCAGCAGGTTCAAAATAATGAAGTAAAAGTTTCTCTTCAGTAGACTGGATATCAAAATCACGGTTTGCTTCAGTCGTCTTTCTGGCATGTTCCACATCAAACCAGTATTGATCTCCGCGGTGCAATGCTTCAACAGCCTGTGCATAGAGTTGCGGGTAATTAATCCATGAGTTGTTATCAATCATTCCTGTAATCTTCACACATAAATAACGGCGCGAACCTGTAGGATCATTCAGTAAATCATCATTATTACAGGTTGCAATAAATGAACTGTAACGCCGAAGAGCCCTGCTGCTTGATTCATAGGGTTTCCGGATATTAACGACCGGCTTCTGAACCACATGTTTCAGGAAACTCTGGTAACTTGTACTAACCGAATCAAACTCATCAATATTAATCAACACATAACGCGTAAGAGCCAGCATAGCCTCCTGTTTTTTGGCAATATCAATCGAGTCAGTATAATAATCCTGTAGTTCAGGAGGCAAAAGTCGTTTACAGAAAGTAGATTTTCCGCATGCCTGATCACCAATGAGCAAAGGAAGCGTACTGTTGGCATGCTGCTTACTCATCTGCTTCCATCCGGCAACCATACCCAGAAACCATGTATAGAAGTTCTCAGTCCACAACTCCCGATTTTCGCAAGGAATTTTTGCTGCCAGCTGGCGAATATAATCTTTCCCGTCCCATTTAGGGAGCTCTTCCAGAAAACGGTCTATCGGATTATATGCAGGTATCTTTGACGAATTTACGTAACGGCAGATATCACGGTCCCAAACCTTCAGCCCCTCAGACAAGGCCTCGATAGACATCGTATTGAGGACAATCTTGTCAATCGTTTCAAAAGGCGTAAAGAAGTTAACATTCGTGCGGTACTCTACTGTATTGTTCAGCGTATTACGCCGTAGTTCATAGCGCCGCTTCATGAACGAAATCATTTTCAGGGTATCGTGCTGAACTTTCGGTATGGCCGGATTATTCCCGAAATGCTTCTCCATCTCATATCCTGCTCTGAAAATCGTTCGCACCTCATTTTCATGATCGCGCATACGTCCGTAGCGCAATACATTGTGAATCGCTTCTTCTTCTCCAATCCCCGAACCAAAGCAACCCTGCATATACGCAACCAGGAAGTTACGACGATAAATATCAGGATCATCATGATGCTCTGCCTCCATGGCATCGAGTAATGCCGATGCGAAATAATACGAGCGTAACTCTTCCTGAGAACGAAAAAATATTCCGCTTTTCTCGTTATCGGGATTAAAATCTGATTCGAAATGCGGACGTTCCCACTGATTATCTGCTTTCGCACGGGTAGGCTGCTCAATGCAGATAGGCATCGCTGCGGCATTTACATACAGGTTGGGATCGAATGACAGACGACAGCGGACATTAAGTTTATCACTGCGTAAGGTCACACGCGGATCAATCTGCATCTTATAATAATCCAATGCCTTCTGACAGGCGTGTGCATGAAATAATTCTGCTGTATGCAGAGAATCAGGTAAAGATCCGTCAGGAAGAGCAAAGCGTACCAGAAACTTTACGCTCAGACCGCTGCATCCGACAAATGCAAGCGCAATCTGAGGATAAGCCCGAAGCCTTTCTTTAAGCACCTCTGCATCAGAGCGTGTAGCCAGACGATTGATTTCCAGAAGCACCAATCCGTTGTACTTCTCAAGATAATCCGCACGGTCACGTGTACGAATCGCTGCGGAAAATCCGACAAAGGGAATTTTATTACGAAAAGGGATATGAAGCCTTCCATCCGAGAAGGCACGTGTGGTCCTTAACTGCTCAATCTGCTGATTTGGATTCTCGTTTTTCAACAGTTCTATAAGGTCCTCAAAAGCTACAGTCTTCCGGCTTTTCAGGCTGGCAGACAAGATATTCATTTTCATGTATTGTTATTTTAGGTAATATTTCAAATATACAAAATATTCCATCGGAAAGCAAGCATATTCACGTAATATTCAGCAGAAAAGATTATATTTTAGATTACAGGAAACGAAGAGTTATAGTTAAGCGGATAAACCCGGTTTGTGAAGCATGTGTTTTGGTTAGTCACTTTACAAACAACCACCTTCGGGGTTGTGCTGTAAGGCAGGCATTAGCCACGCTTTGAATCCTTCATCCGTTCCGATTCAGGATTCAAAACGCGGTTACAGATAAATTACACCTTCGGCGTAAAAGAATAAACAATGAACAGGAAATATCCGGTAGAGATGATATCACACTGATTATAAGCATGAAAGAAATATGAATAAAGAAAGAGTTGTCTTTTTTATCCTGAAGGGATAATTTATCTGTAGCCGGGGCGTTGAAACAATCAAACTCCTGCGGAGGATTGTTTCAACCTCCGAAAAATAATCTTCTTTCCTCTCCACAACCCCAAAGGTGGTTATTTATAGAAAATGATCTCACCAACTGTGTTTATCCGCTGGTTAATATCTACTGACAGACAGGAGCTCTTAGCTCCCTGAACAAAAAAAAGGCTGTCAGAAAGAGAGAACTCTTCGTGACAGCCTTTATATTATTTGTATTGCTTATTTCGCAATAATCAGGTAGTAGTTTTTCTTACCACGCTGAACAAGAATAAACTTATCATTCAACAGGTATTCAGTGTTGATCACATCATCCTGTGAAGCCAGTTTCTCTTTGTTAACAGCAACACCACCACCCTGAGTCATTTTACGCATTTCTCCTTTAGAAGGGAAGATCGCAGCATGCTCAGTTAACAGGTCGATTGCTTTTACGCCTTCTTCAATCAGAGAGCGTGAAACCTCAAACTGAGGTACACCTTCAAATACAG
>JBOFKD010000175.1:0-2413 GCA_051657165.1 Bacteroidales bacterium
CTGGAAGTCACGGAAACGATGATTGATTATTTTCCTTATCAGCCCGATTCGTGGGAAAACCGGAATTATAAGGAGTTTGATCTGACTGCCGAACCGGGTCTGGTCGAGATGGAGGTTCTCGTTCATGTCAAACGACTAAATTCAGCAGCGGGTGCGCCGCCTTCCGAATTGCAGAATATGGCAGGTGGTCTGATGATGTTGTCGAAGGACAAATTTGATGAAGGAGTTGATCAGCATTTTATTTTAAATGAGCGCAAATTTGATGCAGGAAGTACGACGGATGGTACGATTTCGAAGACGATTAAAAGTTTCGGACTCAGGAAAAATCAGCAGGAAACTTACAAATTGCTGATGAATTTTAAACTGGTTAATGGTGACTTACATCCCATTTTAATTGATGTAACAAACAAAATCGAGCAATTGGCCGATTTGAAGTATCGCATTCAGGTAAGTTGTTCTTTGCCCGATGTCCCCGGAGTAGGGGAAGGAGACAGTGGCTTTGATCCGGATGTGGAAGACTGGGATAATATCGAGGTAGATGTCCCGATGTAACAAATGAAAAATGTAAAAAAAACTATCTAAAAACACTTTATTATGAGAAAGAATTTATTAGCCTTAGCGACATTTTCAGGAATCCTTTTTGCTTCTTGCAGCAACGAGATGGACCAAATGGCAGAACAACAAAAAGAACAAAACGTAATCGGGTTTAGTACTTATTCGATGATGTCTAAGGGTGCACCGATTACAGGAAATAATACAACTATACCTGAAGGTGGAGCATGGCACGATCCCGGAAACTTTTTATTTCAAGGACGAAGTTTTCATGTGGCAGCATATATATCAACAAATACTGATGATAAAAAATATATGGATGCTGGAATTAAATTCGAAGGTGGTAGTACGGGGTATGGCTGGAACTATATGAATCCCTTAGATAAAGCTTATTGGCCAACAAAAGAAGAAAAGCTTAATTTTTATGCAGTTCAGCCATATAATGATTTTTTTCATCCTACAGAATCATCTCGTAAAGGAACTGTATCATGGACTAATGTAAGTAAACAGATGTCTATAAGTTATACTGTTCCTCAGAATGTTATAGCTCAGGAGGATTTAATGTATGCGATTGAATTAGATAAATTTAAACCTCAAGAAGGAGGTAACGTAACATTAAATTTCAAACACGCATTGAATCAGATTCATTTTATGGGTAGAACTGATTCTGAGAATCTTCGTGTGGAAATTGCAACAAATGGAATTGAGGTTTGCAATATTAAAAATAGTGGGACTTTAACAGCAATAAGCGATGAGCCGACTTGGGCTGTGAATGATACTAAAAATAATTATACTATAGAAACAGTAAAAAGTGAAAACGTTGCTGCTCCAGTAGTTATTAATTCAACTTCAACTGCTATCTCAAACCCATCAAATGTTTTAATGCTTGTTCCACAAGTTGTTGCAGCATGGAATTTATCGCCAAATGCTTCTGCTCAAACAAATTCGTATCTAAAAATTAATTGTAAGATATGGGTAAATAATGGCGGTTCAGATCAAGATAAAGTCTACCTTCATGGAGATGCATCCGCCCCTGCTCTAATGTATGTACCTTTTACTGGAACATCTATGAATTTAATGGGCAAAAAAATAACCTATACATTAATCTTTGGTGGCGGTTATACTGACGAAGGGCAACCAATTCTTACTCCGATTACGTTTGATACAGCTGTTCAAGATTGGGTAAATGCTTCAAGTGATGTACCAACACAAACTAAATAAGACTAAGGATCAGAGCAATCTAATCCGGAAACAGACTCAGAAATAGAAATTAAATTGTGTAAGGTTAAGCATAAATTTTTTTGGTTATTGATGAGTAAAATCTTGGGGGGAGTGATTCCTCCCGGGATTTGTTTTTCAACGCAACAGACTTATTACACTATTAAATAGCGGAATGTATGAAATCCTTTTGCAAAATATTTATTCCGATAACTTTTCTGATCATTCTTTCCTGCACAGCAGAACAGGATCCGATAACCGATCCTGATCCGGAGAAAACAGCACTTCGATTCTCATCTGATATTCCAACCAAAGGACCGGATATCACGAATGATAACATGGACCGATTCGGCATGTTTTCATTTTATACAGGAGTGGGGAACTGGAATGCTACAACTTCTACTCCGGATTATATGTATAACCGAGAGGTGAGCCGAAACAAAATCAATGCAAGTTGGACCGAATGGTTCTATTCTCCGGTGATGTACTGGCCCAAGGTGGGTGAGAGGCTTAGCTTTTTTGCCTATGCACCTCTTGCAACGCCGGAAAATGGAATACTTGTTTCACCACAATCGAAAACGGGTGCACCGACTTTGACGTATGAAGTTTCTTCTGTTGTTTCGAAACAAATTGATTTGTTGTT
>JBOFKD010000176.1:0-12634 GCA_051657165.1 Bacteroidales bacterium
AACATATAATAATCAGATAATACTATATATAATGATATGAGCAGAATACTTAATCAATTGAAGCTTTTTTCAAATGGTGATAGTACATAATGACAGTTTTTACAAAAAACAGATTATGAAGTAATTGAGAAATGATATATCTTTGCTTTAGAAAAGAAAGAAAAAACATACATTAATGATATCAATTGACGGTTTAACGGTTGAATTTGGCGGAACAACGCTTTTTGAAAATATTTCATTTGTAATTAACGAGAAAGACCGCATCGCTCTTATGGGGAAAAACGGTGCAGGTAAATCTACTCTTTTAAAAATTTTAGCAGGAGAGAGACAACCTTCAAGAGGAAATGTATCAGTTCCTAAAGAAAAAGTTGTGGCATATCTGCCTCAGCATCTGATGACGGATAATACTCGTACGGTATTTGATGAAACTTCACAGGCTTTTTCTCACTTGTTTGAAATGGAAGCTGAAATTGAAGCGCTCAATAATGAGCTGGCTACAAGAACAGACTACGAATCAGACAGCTACTTTGAGCTAATTGAGAAAGTATCAGCCATTAGCGAAAAGTTCTATGCGATTGATTTGACCAACTTTGCGGAAGACGTTGAGAAAATTCTTTTGGGCTTAGGATTTAAAAGAGATGATTTCAACAAACCGACAAGCGATTTCAGTGGTGGATGGCGCATGCGTATTGAGCTTGCGAAGCTTCTACTGAAACAACCGGACGTATTATTACTGGATGAGCCTACTAACCACCTGGATATTGAATCAATCCAATGGCTTGAAGAATTTTTAATCAGCAGTGGTAAGGCAGTTATCGTAATCTCGCACGACAGAGCTTTCGTAGATAATATCACGACCCGTACGATTGAAGTAACAATGGGACGTATCTATGACTACAAAGTAAACTATTCCAAATATCTTGAACTTCGTAAAGATCGTCGCGTACAACAACAGAAACAGTACGAAGAGCAACAAAAAATGATTGCCGAGAACAAAGAATTTATCGAACGTTTCAAAGGAACATATTCGAAAACTCTTCAGGTTCAGTCTCGTGTAAAAATGCTTGAAAAGCTTGATATCATTGAAGTTGATGAAGAAGACACTTCTGCTCTTCGCCTGAAGTTCCCTCCATCACCCCGTTCTGGAAACTATCCGGTTATTGCTGATGGTGTAGCTAAAAGTTATGGCGAACATACAGTATATTCTAATGCTACATTTACGATTGAACGCGGTCAGAAAGTAGCTTTTGTAGGTAAAAACGGAGAAGGTAAATCTACAATGATTAAAACAATCATGAATGAGATTGACTTTGACGGAGACCTTACACTGGGACATAATGTTCAAATTGGATATTTCGCACAGAATGAAGCTTCTCTGCTCGATGAAAATCTAACTGTATTCCAGACCATTGATGATGTAGCTCAGGGTGAGATCCGTAATAAAATCAAAGATCTTCTGGGGGCATTTATGTTTGGAGGTGAAGCCTCTATGAAAAAAGTAAAAGTGCTTTCGGGTGGTGAACGCACCCGCCTGGCTATGATCAAATTACTATTAAAGCCTGTCAATCTTCTAATTCTGGATGAGCCAACCAATCACCTGGATATGAAAACAAAAGACATTCTGAAAAGCGCTTTAAAAGACTACGACGGAACCATTATTCTTGTTTCACACGACCGTGACTTTCTGGACGGATTGGTAGAAAAAGTATACGAATTCGGCAATAAGAAGGTGACAGAACATTTAGAAGATATTTATGGATTCCTTCGTAAAAAGAAAATGGAAAACCTTCGTGAAATAGAAAAATAAATTCTGGCTGATATTAGAGAACCGGAACCTGATATACTATCGGTAAACTAATATTAAACGGTATATACAAAAAGGACAAACTATGCTGAATGAAAAGATTCATATAGTTTGTCCTTTTTATATTGATATCCCGATAATATCTTATCAGAATAATCGGGTTACTGAGATATAGAAACCAGATCTTTTACATGCTTTATCACTGATGGTATAGCACTGCTTACCTCTGGAGATAAATCCATTCCAATTGTTTCGTAATCTTTTACGCTCACCGTAATCAGATCTATTTCAGGAATACATTCCTGAATCATCATGGATTCTACCATATCTCTTAATCCAAATTCATGAGCACTCAAAAGTATTGGATAATCCTTCGAATATTTAGGTTTGGTAATTTTGATAGTTCCCCAGGGAGAATCATCAAGCGTTGCATCAATCATTATCACACGTTTATATTCCTGAAGTGTACCAATAAGCCATACGCCTCCGGTACCACCGTCAAGCAAGTCCACATGATCAGGCAACGTTTCTTTTTCAAGATGTTGAACAGCGTGAATACCAACACCTTCATCTTTGAGAACTAAGTTCCCTAAACCAAGAATTAAAATTTTATCTTTCATTGACAGCTTTTTTTCGGGCTTTGATTTCTTTTTCCAGATCTTTAAGATCCGCTTCGTCTTTCTCCAGTTTATCTTTAGCAACTTCTTCTTCTTCATGTGCTTTTGCTAATCTTTCATCAATAAATTTCCATCCGCCGATGATAGAAGACGCAACACCATTACGCTCAATATAGTCATGATAAAACACCAGATATACGTGTGCAATAATAAAAAGAATAAAAAGCCACATTACATTATAATGCAGGTTACGTACAAAAAAGAATCCTCCCATTTTAAAAAGTAAATCCTGCAATGGTCCTGCTCCGGGATAATCACTTAAAGGAGCCCACATAGCAAGTCCGGTAATCGCCTGAACAATCATCAGAAGAAATACTCCCAAATATGTTGTAGCAGCCAGACTATTATGCCCGATATCGTAAATAGGCTTTGGAGTAAGCAAGAATACATCAACTTTTACAGTATCGAATATCCCTTTCCATTGTCTTTTCGTCAAAGGAACATAATTATACCATCTGGCAAATTTATTACCTGCAAAGAACCAATAGATTCTCACGAGAAAATTCAGAATTAAAATGATCCCGAGCGTCAGGTGAAATAATCTGACATATCCGAACCAATAACCGGTTTGCTGTGCGCCTACGCCCTGCAATATGGCAGGAGGATTTGCGATAATTAGTCCGGTTATGATCAGAAAAGTAATACAAAAAGCATTTACCCAGTGAAAAATTCTCACAGGCAGCTCCCATACATATATCTCTCTGAGCGGTAATTTTTTTGATATCATAATTCTTAGATTTTAGTATCTGTCAAAAAGTATCAAACTGATGGACGTGTTTACCGTCTTCAGAGTATAGATGGACAGCACAAGCCATACATGGGTCAAACGAATGGACTGTACGTATAATTTCAAGAGGCGCATCTGCATCATGAACCGGTACATCAAGTAAGGATGCTTCAAATGCAGAACGTTGCCCTTTAGTATCTCTCGGAGAGGCATTCCAGGTTGTAGGAACCACCATCTGATAACGACTTACTTTCTTATCCTCAATGCTGACATAATGAGCTACAGAACCTCTTGGAGCTTCACATACTGCAAAACCAGAAGCCTTCTTCGGCCATGTTGAAGGTTCCCAGTACATATTATTGACCATCCGGAAATCACCCTCTTTGATATTATTAACCAACTGATCATAGAAGTCAGTCATCCATTCGGAAATTAGAACAGCTTCCATAGATCTTGCCAGAATACGTCCCATTACAGAAAATAAGGCATCTTTAGGCAAATTCAGTTTTTTCAGACATTTATCTGTTAATTCCACATAAGGTTTATTTCCGGCGGCATAATTTATAATAAATCGTGCCAGCGGACCAACCTCCATAGGCTCACCTTTGTAACGCGGAGTTTTAATCCAGCTATAGGGTTTATCATGATCCAGATATTCATATGGAGGAGTTTTACCTGTATAATTCAGAATTGTTTCACCTTCTGACGGATGTAAACCAACATCCTTACCTTGCGGATAATCATACCATGCATTGTTTACATATTCCTGTAAACCATCTGCCGCCATCGGATCAAATTCTTCGACTTTCGATAAATCACGGTTTCGCACAATACCCCTTACAGCTTTATAACTGCCTAGATCATTAAAATGAGTCATCGGGAAGTCACCGGAAGCCAGATAATTATGCAAACCACCTCCGATTTTAGTCCATTCAGGATAGTAAGATGCAATAGCCATTACATCAGGCAGATAAACCTGTTTCACAAAGTTTTCGGCTTGTTTAATTATCTGATAAACCCAGTTAAGCCTGTCGATATTAATCGCATTTGGTCCATCAATGTTAATAGCACATGCCATCCCCCCTACCAGATAGTTCGGGTGAGGATTCTTACCTCCGAAAATGGTTTGTATTTTCACAATCTCTTTCTGGATATCTAAAGCTTCCAGATAGTGAGCCACTGCAATCAGGTTAACAGCAGGTGGCAATTTATAAGCGGGATGTCCCCAATAACCATTCGAAAAAATACTAAATTGCTTCGAATCAATTAGCTTTTTTATTTTTTGCTGAACTTCTTCAAAATATCCAATTGAGTTCTTAGGCCATGCTGAAAGACTCTGAGCAATAGCAGCCGATTCTTTTGGATCAGCTTTCAGAGCAGACATTACATCTACCCAATCCAAAGCCTGAAGCTGATAAAAGTGTGTGATATGGTCCTGCATTGTCAAAGCTCCAAGCATCAGGTTTCTAACCATTTCTGCGTTTGGAGGTACCACAATACCGAGCGCATTCTCAACGGCTCTTACAGACACCAGTGAGTGCATGGATGTACATACACCACAAACGCGTCCTACATAAGCCCACACATCTCTCGGATCTCTGTTCTGAGCAATAATTTCAATACCCCGTACCATTGTACCCGTACTGAAAGCATCTTTAATCTTACCATTTTCAATATCTGCTTCGATTCGTAAATGCCCTTCGATACGGGTTACGGGATCTACAACAACTTTCTTTATCATGATTGTAATGTGTTAGCTGGTTAGCGTATATTAATTAGGTTTATTCTGGTCAGAGTCAGGCTTATTATCACCTATATAAGTCAATTGATCCTTTCTTAATGTATCAATTTTCTTCTCTAACTTATCTATCCGCTGATGCAAATCACTTTGTATCTCCTGATTTTCCTCAACGTTCAGACTAATATCATTTGTACGGTTCTTGATCAGGCTATGCTTACGAAAATTCGTAACGGCAGCATGCACAGCTACTCCTCCCAGAGCTACAGCTCCAAGCCCAATACCTATTTGTGTTGCAGTTGCTTCAATGCCGATACCCGTAATTGACTGTAATGGTTCGTACATGGGTTCTCTGTCCCAGAAACCTGCTTCCGCACAACCGATACATCCGTGACCGGACTGGATCGGATAGCTCACGTTATTATTCCATTTTATAATCGCGCAGGAATTATATGTATTCGGACCTTTACATCCCATTTTATAAAGACAGTATCCATGTTTTGCATTCTCGTCATCCCATGATTCCACAAATAGTCCTGCATCATAACATGGTCTGCGATAGCACGTATCGTGGATACGTCTGCCATAGAATACTTTCGGACGTCCCTGATTATCCAGTTCCGGAATTTTTCCGAATGTCGTATAATAAGTAATAATCCCTGCCATTACATCTGCAATCGGCGGACATCCCTGCACATTTATGACAGGTTTACCGGGATTTAATTTATGAACTGGTGTTGCTTGTGTTGGATTCGGGTGAGCAGCCTGAATACAGCCAGAGCTGGCACAGTTACCCCATGCAATAATTGCTTTTGCACCCTTCACTCCTTCATCAAATACTTGCTTTGCACTCTGTCCTGCCAATGTGCAAAATCCGGAGTTCCCCAAAGGCACTGCACCTTCTACAAGTAAAATGTATTCGCCGAAATTATTTTTAATTGCTTCTGTACGCAATTCCTCTGCTTGCTTTCCGGCAGCAGCCATCAGAGTATCATCATACTCTAATGCAATCAAGTCAAACAGAATTTCTTCAATAACAGGGTGAGATGCTCTGATAAACGATTCACTACAGCAGGTACATTCCTGAAAGTGATACCATAATACAGGTACACGAGGCTTTGTTTCAAAAGCCTCTACGATTTGAGCAACTCCTGAGCCTTGTAAGCCCAGCATACCACCCATTAAGCCACAGAATTTTAAGAACTGACGTCGGGAATAGCCCTTATCCATTAATTCTTCATAGACCGTTTTTTTCTCTTTTTTCATATCCTGGAATTTATTTTAGATACGGTTTGGTTAGCAAATCCGGGGCAATTGTTCTCCCGAAATCATTTCAACGACACGACGTGTGCCAAATGAACTCTTAAGATAGACACGCGGAGCATCTGTATTTTTTACTTGCCCGATAACAGATGCATATTCTCCGTGTTCTGATTTACGGATTATTTCTAAAGCCTCTTCAGCTTTTTCCTTAGGAAGAAATATCAATAATATTCCTTCATTAGCAATATAAAGCGGATCCATACCTAAAAGTTCACATGCAGCATAAACTCCCGGACTAACCGGAATAGAATCTTCCTCTATTTCAATATCAACGCCAGCAGTATGTGCAATCTCATTCAATGTACTTGATAATCCGCCACGAGTTGGATCCCTTAGAACATGAATATCAGGAATCTCTTTTAACAGACTGAAAACAATATCATTCAGTGATGCTGTATCACTCTGCACTTCACTCTCAAAGCCCAGATTATTACGTGTTGAGAGAATGCAGGTACCATGTTCACCTATTTTACCTGTCACAATCACAGCATCTCCGGCTTTTACCCGCTTCGGTGAAACAGATATACCGGGAGGAATAACTCCAATGCCAGATGTATTAATATATATCTGTCCGCCTTTTTGTCTTTCAATTACTTTCGTGTCACCTGTAACAATTCTTACACCAGCCTTTCTGGCAGC
The DNA here is from genome assembly GCA_051657165.1 of Bacteroidales bacterium. GTDB lineage: Bacteria > Bacteroidota > Bacteroidia > Bacteroidales > UBA7332 > UBA7332. Next base: position 6,909 of record JBOFKD010000176.1, read on the forward strand.
ATCAGACATTGCGGTAACTATTCTTTTCAGATCCTGCAACGGGAATCCTTCTTCAATAATAAAGCCTGCCGACAAATATTGAGGCACTGCTCCGCTGCAAAGCAAATCATTTACGGTTCCGTTAATTGCAAGCTCTCCAATGTTACCTCCGGGAAAGAATACCGGATCTACAACAAAAGAGTCCGTTGTAAAAGCTATTTTCCCTTCGGGCATTTCTATCTGAGCACTATCATGCTCCTGAGCTAAAATCTCATTTCCGAAAGCCGGATAAAAAACCGACTCTATCAATCGCTGAGTCATTTTACCGCCACCACCGTGTGCCAGCTGAATAAACTCATGTTCTTGCTTCGGAACAGGACAAACAATTGTGTTCATTCGTGTATTTTATATTTGAAATAGGCTGCACAAACTCCTTCTGATGAGACCATCGGGGCTCCGAGCGGAGCAGATGGATGACATTTTTTTCCAAAGTTCGGACAGTCTTCAGGTTTTGCATTTCCTTTCATAATCTCTCCTGAGATACAGATCTCATCGCGTAATATAGCTGGTGTCATTTTACCGAAACGGATCATCGTATCAAAAGATGCATAACGATCTTTCAAGCGAAAACCACTTCCGGAAAGATAGCCTAATCCTCTCCAGGCCTGACCCTGTATATCAAACACCTCATAAAGAGCTTGCCGGGCTTTCACGTTCCCCTCCTGAGGAACCATCCGGCTATAGGCATTATCCACATGATAGTCTCCTTTTTCCAGTTGTTTGATATTACTATATATACCCCATAAAATATCGACGGGTTCGAAACCCGTTACGGCTATAGGTATTTTGTATTGACCAGCCAGTCGTTCATATTCTTTAAGCCCCGTGATTGTACACACGTGCCCGGCAGCCAGAATACCATCTACCGAAAAGTCCGGCATAGCAAACAATGCTTCCAGTACTGGCGGAACAGCAAAAAGAGCAGTTAATAAAGAGAGATTACGAATATTTCTCTTTGTTGCTTCCAGTACTACCTGAGCATGTATGGGCGCTGTCGTTTCAAATCCGATAGCCAGAAGGACCACTTCTTTACCGGGATTTTCTTCAGCTATTCTAAGAGCATCCAGAGGCGAATAAATCGTACGGATATCGCCCCCCATAGCTTTAGCCGTGAGTAAATCATTTGATTCTCCCGGCACACGCAACATATCTCCAAAGGAGACAATTATCACATTTGAGTTAAGAGCCAGATCTATCGCGAGATCTATAGTTTCGGATGGAGTTACGCATACGGGACATCCCGGTCCGTGTATCAGCGTTATACCATCCGGCAACATCTCTTCAATCCTGTATTTTGCAATTGAAAAAGTTTGTCCGCCGCAGGTATCCATAATCCTCCACGGACGAGTTATTGTGTTCCTTATTGCCTCTATGAGTTTTTCCCCATAACCGGCATTTCTGTATATATTACTTTCATTCATTATTCTGTTTCATTAAGATCACCTACTGCAATCAGAGCCTCTCTGGTCAGCCGTGCCTCTTCTTCGTCTATAACTGTAATAGCCATACCGGCATGAGCCAGCACATAATCACCAACCTTAGCATCTATCCAGGCAATACATATATCTTTTTTCAACCCGCCAAAATCAACGGTTGCATAAGATAAGGTATCATCCGGATTACTGATCTGAATAATTTTTCCGGGAATTGCTAAACACATAGTTCTTAATTATCATTTTATTTTGAACAATCATTAACAAAGGATTGTTCAATCATTACTTATTTTGAGAAATCAAAGAAATTATTAGGCCTGTATGTTAAAAGTCTATGATATAGATATTAAGGGGTTGGTACAAGGTGTGGGGTTTCGCCCGTATGTGTATCGTTTAGCAAAAGAATTGAATTTAACAGGGTTTGTAGATAATCGTACGTCGGGAGTCAGAATAGAAATTAAAGCCTCAGATAATCAAAAAGATGAGTTTTTAAGAAGACTGAAAGCAGAAAAACCTGACGTTGCTGTTATTCATGATATACACATTTCAGAAAAAGAAAATCATACTCAATATTCAACATTCTTTATTGCTGCCAGCAAAGATAATCCGGGTGGAATTACACGGGTTAGTCCTGATATAGCTGTATGCAAAGCCTGTCTGAAAGATTTGACCAGACAACCTCACCGGATAAACTATCCGTTTATAAATTGTACACATTGTGGTCCGCGGTTCTCGATCGTGGAATCTATTCCTTATGATCGTCCTGCTACAACCATGCGGTCCTTTGAGATGTGTGAGCAATGCAAATCTGAATATGAGAATCCTGAAGACAGGAGATTTCATGCACAGCCGGTTGCCTGCAATCATTGCGGACCTTCATACAGAGCTTTTATCAATAATAGCTGGACAACAAATTACAATGAAATAATTCAGGCAGCCTCGCGTTGTTTGAAAAATGGAGGTATCATTGCTCTTAAAGGTATTGGTGGATTTAACTGGATCACGGATGCGACAAACGATGACAGCATTTATAAGTTACGTCAGCTTAAGCATCGCAATCATAAACCTTTTGCTATAATGGCAAATGATACTGAATGGATACAGAAACATTTATATCTGAATGCTGCCGAGAAACAGGAGCTGGAATCCTGGAGGCGTGCAATCGTTCTCTTAAATGAAAAAGAGAAAATCTCTGCTCAGATTAACGGAAAACTGAATACGCTGGGTGTCATGCTTCCATATCAGCCTGTCCACTATGATCTGCTTCGGAGCACTGATATTCCGGCTTTTATATTTACGAGTGCTAATCGTCTGGGCGAGCCTATGCTGAAAGAAAATGAGAAGGCCCGCGAATATCTGATATCAAAGTCCGGTTTATACATTGAACATAACCGGCCTGTTCATAATCGAGTAGATGATTCTGTTATTCGTATCATAAATAACCGCACTCAAATCTTACGCCGGGCAAGAGGGTATACTCCCGAACCTGTTATACATAATGAATCTGTAGAAGGCGGGCTGGCTTTTGGAGCTGAAATGACTTCCGTTTTTGCTCTCGGCAAAGGGAATGATATATTACTTAGCCAATATATCGGTAATCTGAACGACTTCGAAGCATTCGAAGCCTATAAAGAAACGATATCCCGTTTTTCACTCTTATTCCGTGCCAAACCGGCCTGGCTGGTTGCCGATATGCATCCGGAGTATTATTCAACACGCTATGCTGAAGAGCAATCTGCAGCAATGAATCTGCCATTATACAAAGTACAGCACCATCATGCACATGCTGTATCAGTCATGGTTGAACATCAGCTAAGCGGCGATTATCTTGCTCTGTGTCTGGACGGGACTGGATTGGGTGATGATGGAGAGAGCTGGGGCGGAGAATTATTAAGATGCTCGTACACAGAATATAAAAGAATCTTTCATCTGCCTTATGTTCCACTTCCCGGCGGAGACAAAGCTTCTAAGGAGTGCTGGCGCATGGCTATCAGCTATCTGCATACAATTTATCCGGATACATTAAAGCATCTCCCCGATTCATTCATACAAAGGATTGGGAAAGAGAAAATCACCCCACTGATCCGACTTATTGAAAGTCCGCTATCAAAACATCTCACTTCGTCAATGGGACGTTTATTTGATGCGGTAAGTTCTATTACGGGAATTTGTGACAACAATAGCTATCAGGCTGAGGCTGCAATGCGACTGGAACACCTGGCTTCCGAATCGGAAACAAGAGAGCATTATTCCGTCGGTGATGATAATACCGGAATCTTAAAGTTCCTTTTTGATGGCATCCTGAATGATTTGAGAAATGATACACCTAAAGCGGATATTGCCCGTAAATTTCATAATACAATTGTCTGCTTTCTGACTGAGAAGATTCTTCAGGCTGCACAAAGCGAGGAGCTCACAGAAGTTATTTTATCGGGAGGTGTATTTCAGAACAAACTTCTTTCCGAATTATTAATAAATAGTCTTGAAAAGCAGGATCTGACCGTATACTATCCTACTCAGGTTCCCTGCAATGATGGAGGCATTGCTGTCGGACAACTGGCTATTGCAGCAGCATGGCAAAACAAAAATAAACTATTATAAATAAACAGTATGCACGAATTATCCATAGCCATGAGCATAGTCGATATAGCTCTGGAAGAAGCAAAAATGCTCAATGCAACAGAAGTGATTGATATTGATATCGAAGTCGGACATTGGGCCGGAGTAGATTGTGATGCATTACTATTTTCTCTGGATGCAGCAAAACAATACTCGCCACTTTTAAAGAAGAGTAAGATAAACCTTATTCGCAAAGAACCGTTAATGTATTGTGAGGGTTGCAACAAAGAGTTCCGGCCGGACGTACAATACGTCACGAACTGTGCTTTATGCAACTCCGAAAAAATAAAACTCATACAGGGCAGAGAACTCTCCGTTCTGTCGTTAAATATTAAAGATTAACTCAGAAACTGCTTTACTTATAAAGGTAACAGTTTCACCTAAAAAAAATACTATTATGTGTGTAGATCACAATTCAAATCATGCGCATTATCATCATGGACATCAACACGATCATCATCATGATCACGACCATGAACACGAACATCCACATGAGCACCATCATCATGACCATGAACATGGTAGCCATAAAGTAGCAGTCCAACGGGATGTTCTTTCAGGGAATCAGGCACTGGCTGAAAGAAACCGGGGGTTCTTCGAAGCCAAAGATATTTGCTGCCTGAACTTTGTCAGTTCTCCCGGTTCCGGTAAAACTACTATTCTTGAAGAAACAATTAAACGACTGAAAGATACTGTATCAATTGCCGTTATCGAAGGAGATCAGCAAACAACAAACGATGCAGATCGTATTGCTGCGACAGGAGTACCAGCTTTACAGATTAACACCGAAAACGGATGCCATCTGGATGCAGCTATGGTTAATCATGCAGCAAAAGAGCTCAAGCTTGCAGATCATTCGCTTCTGTTTGTCGAAAATGTGGGTAACCTGGTATGCCCGGCTATGTTTGATCTGGGCGAAGAGTTACGTGTAGTTGTTGTTAGTGTAACGGAAGGCGATGATAAACCGCTGAAATATCCCTATATGTTCGAAAGCGCACAAATCTGCCTGATAAATAAGATAGACCTGGTTCCTTATCTGAAAAGCGATCTGGCCAAATTAAAAGAAAGTGCGATGAAAGTAAATCATCATCTTCAGTTCTTTGAGATTTCAGCACAAAGCGGACAGGGTATGGACGAATGGTGTGCATTCCTGAAAGAACAAATCAAAGGTTAAAATAAAAAGCGAGGGTGTGTCAGATCAATACGATTTTGACACACCCTTCTTTTTAAAATAAAGTTAAGCTGACAGGCTATAATTTTTGAAATAAATGCTGTTTACGGATTCTTTCCAACGCACATAAAGTTTGATTTTCAATCAGCACTATCAGCACTATCAGCACCGCTCTATCACTAATATCTAATAATCAAACACATATACCAGCGACAAGTATGCTGATTGTGTCGATTCAAAACTCAAAACTCTGTGTATAAAATAAAGAATAAGCGTAACTACTCAGGTATACAACAATGGGCTTATATTGCTTTTGTAGGGTGCGGACCCATGCAGACTGTGTGAAAAATATCTCATAAAGCAATTTCATATTTAAATGTTTATTATTATATTTAATGAATTGAAATCTTACTAGTATGCGATTTAAAACTCCTGAAGATAGAAACACGTTTATGATGTTTAAT
>JBOFKD010000177.1:0-1062 GCA_051657165.1 Bacteroidales bacterium
GCTCCGATTTTGCCAATCTCTTCATTCGGATATGAATCAAAATATCCCCAGTTAAATTTCTGAGTAAAGGATTGAAATAAACTGGATAGCAATTGATGCTTGTCTTCCAGCATTTTTTTCCCGCGTACCGTGAGTGTCAATATACCCTTCTGTACTTTGATGACACCCATAAGTTTCATCATTATGACCGTGCGTTGAACGGTCACTGAATCAGCCTCCATCAATCTTTTGCCCTGTTCCTTTTCGACATAACTATCCGGAGTTCCGACTGAATATACCTCCCGAACGATAGCTGTAGGTAAAGCTCCCGTAGTCGTCAATTTTACTTTTCCGGCTACATTCAGTATGTCGCCCAGTTTTAGTATCTGACGCAACAAAGGTATCTGCATATATTCCTCTTCAGTCAATGGATTAAGCGTTATCAAAGAGTCGCTATCCCATAAACCATATATTAACTGATGCATCTGTTCTGATGAATACCCATCAAATTCATCTCTCGCTATGTTATTTACAGATCTGACATGATGGCTCAAAAAATCATTAATTTCAGCGATGGTAGGTGGTTGCCCAATCTCCTTTGTAAATGATTCTATAAACATTTGGATTATTATCTGAAGCTCTTCTTTTTTCATATCCATTCTTTTAGAGTAATAATTAATGCAAAGATATTCTTATTTGTGCCATCTGCTAAAAGAGCTGTCATAAAATCAGAGATAATCCATGTCGAATCTGGAGAATAATCTACATCCTCTTACTTTTAAGAGAAATTATGAGAAGAAGAACCGTTATCAAAGAAAAACAAATGATACAACGTATGCCCTGTTGTGAAGTGCTGTCTGCATCCGAAATTACAGAGATACATCAAATATGCCTCCGCTTCATTACAATCTGATCCCGGCGGTCAATCCAATCCAGCCATTCAATCTTGTTCTCCCTCGATCTGTTTTCCACATAGACCAGGGAGCAAGAGAACTTCCGATAGCTCCTGTCTCTGGATTCACATAATCTGAGATCGTCATATTAATTGTGGGCCCTGCAAATACTTTGAAGTGAGGTGCAAAC
>JBOFKD010000178.1:0-1426 GCA_051657165.1 Bacteroidales bacterium
TGTGAGTTGTATTAGAGTACAATTTAATCCACTTAATTCATGCGTCCGAATGATACCTATATAATCATTCGGCGCTTTTTTATCTACCTGTTAAACACATATACAGAAATCTCCTTTTTTTAATTAAACATTGATCTGTTATCTATTAAATAACACAAAAGAACAGACGAAGTTTTACAACATATAAATGCTTATAATCAACAAAATATAATATATTTGTGTCTCTATGACAGTAAAAAAGATCTTTCTCTCATTGTTGAATTTCTTTTATTTTACTTAAACCTTAGCTTGCAATCAATCCATTATTTATACGTGTGAAATATGAAAAATGTATATCAGAATGCCATTTCACGACTCCAAATTCTTATTCAGGAATTTGACCAGATCTATATCTCCTTTTCTGGAGGGAAAGACAGTGGTGTATTGCTTAACTTATATATGCAATGCATGGCCAAATATGCACCGGATAAACGTCCTGTCATTTTCCACATGGACTATGAAGTTTGTTATCAGAAAACAGATGAATATATAAGTCGTACGCTTCAGCAATACAGAGACAGTGCAGATATTTATCATATTTGCGTACCCTTCAAGGTAAATACATGTACATCAATGTTCCAATCATACTGGCGTCCCTGGGACGAGGATAAACAAGATCTTTGGGTAAGGCAACTGCCTGAAAAATGCTATACGAAAAAGGATTTTGACTTTTATGATGAAGAAATGTGGGATTACGAGTTTCAATTCCACTTTGCAAGATGGCTGCATCAAAAAAACAGGGCTAAGCGGACCTGCTGCCTTGTAGGTATTCGAACACAAGAAAGCCACAACAGATGGCGTGCTATTTACAATAATAACAGAAATGCGATGTACAGAAGCTATAAATGGACATCTCATATACAAAATGATATATATAATGCGTATCCCATACATGACTGGAAAACAACGGATATATGGACTGCCAACGGAAAGTTCGGATGGGATTATAATCGATTATATGACCTGTACTTCCAGGCTGGTATATCCATTGAGCGGCAACGTGTAGCCAGTCCCTTTTTGTGTGAAGCTAGAGAAAGCCTGAGACTATATAAGATTATAGATCCGGATATGTGGGGACGAATGATCGGACGTGTTAATGGTGTAAATTTCACGGGACTATATGGCGGAACGCATGCGATGGCACGCAGAAAAATAAATTTACCTCCAGGCTTTACATGGGAAAAATATATGCATTTCTTACTCGCGACCCTACCTGAAGAGGCAAGAAAGAACTACCTTCAAAAACTGAAGGTAAGTATTGATTTTTGGAGAAACAAAGGAGGAGCACTTCCTGACTCTATAATCAAAATATTAAAACAAAAAAGAATACCCATAATCCTTATGGATAGCCCTTATAAAACAAGTAAGAAAGCTGTAAGAATGGAAT
>JBOFKD010000179.1:0-15313 GCA_051657165.1 Bacteroidales bacterium
GTTCATCCTGAGCCAGGATCAAACTCTTCGTTGTAATTTGTTATTTTTTCCTATGCTCAAGGTTCCGTTTCAATATTTCCTATTGACGGTTCAATATACCTATTGTGCTTGTACTACTTTTGTTTATATATAAGTCTTATATTTTTATCTTTTTCAGATCTCAATCTCAAGCGACTCGCATGCCGTTTGTTCCTGATTGCGATACAAAAGTAGTGCCTAAATTTGATTCATGCAAATGTTTTACAACATATTTTTTCGACAAAAGTTCGACAAAAAGGCTAATCTATTGAATTACAACGCATCCAGAGTAAAAAAAAATTCGAAATAAATTAGCTGCAAAAAAACAGGGATAGAATCCCCATAAATGAAACAAAAAAGCGGTTTTTTAGGATAAAACTAAGAGAATAAGGTTATAAAGAGAAAAATGTTTCTATTTTTGCGAAACAATTGATTTATTTGATATAAAATAGAAACGTTATACAATATGCGAATCAGAAGATTTTTCAATACATTTTTGTTGATTGGAGGCCTGATATGGGTTTCTTCATGTAAAGACAGCGATAACACCAATGAGGAAGTTATCTTCTTTACCGATGCCCAGATATCAGGTTTCAACCTGGAAAAGAATGATTCGGTAATGAAAGATCTCAATAAAGTTACTTTTCTAATTGATCAGAACAAAGGAGATATTTTCAATCCCGACTCTTTACCATATAATACGAAGTTTGAGAAGCTACTTGCAAATATTACATTTCAATCAGCTGCTACAGCAAAAATCTATACATCGAAAGATACAACTGAATATAGCGCAACAGACTCTATTGATTTCAGAGAACCTGTAAAAGTCATAGTTACTGCTCAGGACAAGAAGACTACCAAAGAATATATTATTAAGGTAAATGTTCATCAACAACAGCCTGATTCAATGGTGTGGTCAAAATTAGGCAACAATATATATAATGAAGCAATACTAGCTCAAAAAGCAATCAAGAAAGACAATAGCATATATTCATTTGTTAAAACAAGCAATGAAATAAAGCTATTTACAGCTACATTATCAAATCCTGAAACATGGAACTCTATCGCGACGACATCACTTCCTGCTAATACATTATTAAATAGTATTACACTATTCAATAATAAATACTGGGCAACCACAGAGAACTCTGAGTTATGGAGTTCTACAGATGGATCGAACTGGGTTAACTCTTCAATGAAGAACGTTGCCAATATATTAGGTACAATCACTACAGATGTAACCTACTTATTTATCATACAAAATGACAATGGAACGATCAGTATCCAATATACATCAAATGGCACTGATTATAAAAAAGTAAACGGAGCTGATAACCTAAATGCGGCTGAATTCCCGGTCAATGGATATACAACTGCCAACTATACACAAGGTAATACCAACTATATGTCAATTATAGGCGGACAAACAACTACACAATCAGCCATTGCCCGTGTATATCAATGTTCATGGAATAGTGTTGTGGACAACTTCCAGCTAAGCAACAATCTTCTTTCATCCGGATTACCGGCGCTTAGCGAATCTTCTGCCGTATATTACAATAGTTCTATTTACCTGTTTGGCGGAAAAGATGGAAGCAAATACTCTGATAAGATTTATACGTCTGTTAATGGCGGTATAAACTGGCAGCAGTCTACAGAATACGCATTAATACCTGCATTATTCGGGGCAAGAGCCAATATTTCAATCATTGAAAATGCAAACAGACTTTGGCTTATTGGAGGGAACAACAATACATCTGTATTCGAGGACATATGGACAGCAAAAATCAATAAATTGAAATAAAATGACTATTGCTCATAAAGATATTGTAAAGTATATTACATTACTCTTCATGCTAAGCCTTGCATCCTCAGTATATGCACAGGAATATCTTTTTGAGGCAGGTGTTAAGGGTGGTTTCAATTACTATCTGGGAGATGTTACCGGAAAACCTTTTAAGAACATAGGAAATAGTTTTGGTTTCATAGGGAGATACAATCATAATCTGCGTACAGCGATTAAACTGACAATTGACAGAAACAGTATTAAATCCAGCTCAAAAGGGCAATCAAACGTATTTCCGGGAAGTCCATACAGCTTTCACCGGTCATTCGTTGACATAGGAGCTCATTTTGAATATAATTTCTTCAGCTATAGTGATATGTTTGAACATATGGAATCCAAAAGATTCGCTCCATATGTTTCAGCCGGAATAGGTTTAGCTGTGTCTCCTGAATCCGGAGGGCTATCAAAAATATTAGCGCCAACCATACCATTAGGAATTGGCATTAAATATAAAATAAAGAACCGGATAAATATTGGGGTTGAATATTCCATGATCTGGTGCTCTGATGATAAACTTGACGGATTAAAAGATCCATATGGAATAACCTCCAGCTGGATAAAAAATAAAGATTGGTATTCAACCACTCAAATCTTTATAACTTTTGATTTCGGAACACGAAAATGTGATTGCCCTAAAGGGAGCTATTAAAAAGTAAAAAGAATTTTATGACCGATAAAGAATATATAGATCAAATAAATCGAGCCAAAGTTCCCAAGCACATCGCAATTATTATGGATGGGAATGGACGATGGGCTAAACAAAAAGGTATGCCCAGAACATATGGACATCAACACGGTGTTGCACCCGTAAGAGAAATAACAGAGGCAGCAGCCGCAATTGGAGTGAAATACCTTACTCTCTATACTTTTTCCACAGAAAACTGGAATCGGCCAATAGAAGAAGTACAGGCTCTGATGGAGTTATTAGTTAGAGCCATAGAAAATGAAAAACCTGATTTAATTGCAAAGAACATACGATTAAATACAATCGGGGATATGTCTAAACTAAATCAGGTCTCACAAGATAAACTAAAAGAAACAATGGATGCAACTTCCGGGAATGACGGAATAGTCCTGACTTTAGCTTTAAGTTATTCTTCCAGAGATGAAATTATAAAAGCAACACAAGCATTATGTCAAGAAGTATCTTCCGGCAACTTAAAACCAGAAGAGATAACAGAAGAGATGTTTGGTTCTTTTTTAATGACAAAAGGAATGCCTGACCCCGAATTAATGATTCGTACAGGAGGCGAACAAAGAATAAGCAATTATTTGTTGTGGCAATTGTCTTATGCAGAACTATACTTTACAGATCAGTTCTGGCCGGACTTTAACAGTGAAAGCCTATACAAAGCTATTGTTGATTACCAAAACAGAGAAAGAAGGTTTGGCAAGACAAGCGAACAACTATAATATAAAGAACTAAAGAGCCTTTTTAAATATGCGCAAAATCCTATTATTATTCATGAGCTTTATAGCACTAATTAATTTTAGTGTATACGCTCAAGAAGAAGAAGTTATTGAAAACCCCACAATCTATTATTCTTCGAAGCCTAAAAAATATGAGATTGGAGGAATTACTGTTACCGGAGCTAATAACTATGAAGACTATGTTCTCATTGGTTTTTCTGGTTTAACTGTCGGACAACAAGTAACTATTCCGGGTCCAGAGATTACAAGTGCTGTAAACCGATTCTGGAAACACGGACTATTTTCAGATGTATCTATCAAAGCAACAAAGATTGTTGGTGATAAAGTATATCTGGATATTGCATTAACTCAGCGTCCGCGTATCTCACAAATCAATTACAGTGGGCTTAAAAAGTCAGAAAGAGAAGATCTGGAGGCTAAGCTTTCACTTGTAAACGGAAATCAGGTTACGCCTAACTTATTAGACCGGGCTAAAGTCGTTATAAAAAAATACTTCGACGAAAAAGGGTTTAATAATGCCGAAGTAAACATTATCCAGAAAGATGATGTCAGTAAAGAGAACCATGTTATTATTGACATTGTTGTAGATAAGAAAGAAAAAGTAAAAGTCAATCAGATTTTCATTACAGGTAACCATGCTCTCACAGAAAATAAACTTGAGAGAGTTATGAAAAAAACAAACGAGCGGAAGAAACTATTGAATCTGTTCCGCACAAAGAAGTTTGTACCTGAAAACTTTGATGCAGACAAAGACCTTATTCTTGAAAAATACAACGAGCTGGGTTACAGAGATGCAGTTATTGTATCTGACAGCGTTGTTAAGGTCGATGATAAATATGTTGATATTTATCTTGATATAAACGAAGGAAACAAATATCACGTACGTTCGATTAAATGGATTGGTAACACAATCTATCCTTCAGATGTACTTGCAGCATATCTGAAGCTTAAACCAGGTGATGTTTACAACCAAAAGCTCATTGCTGAAAGAACACAAACAGATGAAGATGCCATATCTAATCTATATATGGATAAAGGATATCTGTTCTTCAACATTGAGCCTGTAGAAATCAATATTGAGAATGACTCTGTAGATCTTGAAATGCGCATTAATGAAGGTAAACAGGCTACTATCAATAAAGTTACCATCAATGGTAATGACCGACTATACGAACATGTTGTCCGCCGTGAATTAAGAACGAAACCCGGACAATTATTCAGCAAAAGTGATTTACAGCGTTCTCTTCGTGAGATTGCACAGACAGGTCACTTCAACCCTGAGAATCTGGCACCGGATATTCAGCCAAATCCAGAAAACGGAACGGTAGATATCGGATACATGCTGGAATCTAAAGCAAATGACCAGATTGAATTTTCTGCTGGTTGGGGTCAAACAGGTATCATTGGTAAGTTAAGTTTGAAATTTACAAACTTCTCGGTGAAAAACCTTTTGAACCCGAAATCTTACAAAGGAATTATTCCGCAAGGAGACGGACAGACTCTGACCTTAAGTGCTCAGACCAATGCCAGATACTATCAACAATATAGTGTTTCATTCTTTGATCCATGGTTTGGAGGTAAACGTCCTAACTCACTATCTCTTTCGGCATATTACAGTCGCCAGAGTGATGTGAGCAGCAGTATGCAGAACTGGTATAATGATCCTTACGGAGGATATTACGGAGGTGGCGGTTACTACGGAAATAATATGGGATTAGGTAACTATTACGGAGACCCATATGGCAACTATGACCCGACATTTGCGTACGACCCTGATCAGAATATCCAGATGTACGGAGCCGCATTAGGATTCGGTAAACGTCTGAACTGGCCTGATGACTATTTCACATTCTCAGCAGAGCTATCTTATCAAAGATATGTGATGAAAGACTGGAAATACTTCCTGATCGAAAACGGATCAAGTAACAACTTAAGCTTGAATCTTACTCTTTCAAGAAACTCAATTGACAACCCTGTGTTTACACGTCGTGGTTCACAATTTAGCTTGTCATTAGGAATTACACCTCCTTATTCATTATTAGGAGAAGAAAAACGAATTGATTACAAAGATCCGAAGGTTTCAGATGCTGAAAAATACAAATGGATTGAATATCACAAATGGAAATTCAAAGCAAGAACCTTCACTCCTATTTCACCGAATGAGAAGTTAGTATTAGCAACTCGTCTGGAATACGGATTCCTTGGATCATTCAACAAGAATAAAAAATCTCCATTCGAGACATTCTTTGTTGGAGGTGACGGTATGTCAGGATACAGCAGTACATACTTAACTGAGACAATTGCATTGAGAGGTTACGAAAACGGATCCTTAACGCCAAACGGAAGATACGGTTATGCATATTCAAGACTAGGTGTAGAATTACGCTACCCGTTAATGCTTCAACCATCATCTACAATTTATGCGTTAACATTCCTGGAAGCCGGAAATGCATGGTATGATGTAAAAGACTTTAATCCATTTGATCTTAAACGATCAGCAGGTGTCGGTGTCAGAATTATGTTACCAATGATCGGTATGTTAGGTATTGACTGGGCATACGGATTCGATAAAGTATTAGGAAGAAGAGATTACGGCGGAAGCCAGTTCCACTTTATCATCGGTCAGGAATTCTAAAAGAGACTGATTTAACCACTTAATATGATTATATTATGAGAAAGTTATTTATTCTAATAGCATTTGTTGCTTTGTCAACAATGGCCGGAATGGCTCAGAAATATGCTTTGGTTGATATGGAATATATCCTGAAAAATATTCCCGCTTATGATATGGCTAATGAACAGTTAAACCAGATATCAAAAAAATGGCAGGCTGAAGTGGAAAATCAATTCAACGAATCAAAAGCATTATATAAGAAATACCAGTCTGATCTGGTATTTCTTTCAGATGAAATGAAAGTAAAGCGTGAAGAAGAGATTGTAGCCAAAGAAAAAGCAGCAATGGAACTACAACGCAAATACTTTGGTCCCGAAGGTGAATTATTTAAGAAAAGACAAATTCTGATTTCACCTATACAAGACGATGTATATAATGCCGTAAAGGCGGTCGCTGAAGAAAGAGGCTACTCCATGATTATGGACAGAGCATCCTCTCAGAACATTATTTTTGCCAGTCCGCGCATAGATGTAAGTAATGAAGTGCTGGGTAAATTAGGAATTTCAAAATAATTATTTACATTTGCGGATAGAAGAGACAAAAAAAAGAATAACTAATTAATTTATAAAAGACTATGTTGAAAAAATTGGCTATTGCCTTTCTATTTTGCGCATTTACAGTTAGCGCTTTCGCTCAAGGTGATTTAAAATTCGCTCATATTAATACACAAGAGCTTTTCAATATCATGCCAGAGAAAATCGAGGGTGAGAAAAACCTTGATAAAGCATCTAAAGAATATGAGAACGAACTTGTTAAGATGCAGGAAGAATTCAAGAAAAAATACACTGAATTCATGGCAGCAGCTGACACTTTACCTGAAGGAATTAAAGTTAGAAGAATGCAGGATGTTCAGGAATTAGAAACAAGAATTCAAAACTTCCAGCAAGTTGCAATGCAAGATCTTCAGAAAAAACAACAAGAGATGCTTGCTCCGATTATGGATAAAATTAAAAAAGCAATCGAACAAGTTGGTAATGAAAACGGATTTATTTATATCTTCGATCTTTCATCATCACCAGTTCTTTACCACTCAAGCAAAAGCACAGATGCTATGCCATTGGTAAAATCAAAATTAGGTTTGAAATAATCTGAATAAAAAATAGATCAAAGGCGAAAGGATGATGTCTCATTCTTTCGCCTTTTTTAGTATATTTGAGTATGAAAAAATTATCAAAAGAGGCCGGACCTATCGGTATATTTGACTCCGGTTACGGAGGACTTACGGTTTTTGAATATATCCGCAAGGAGCTTCCTGAATACGATTATATCTATTTAGGAGATAACGCCCGTGCACCATACGGAAGCAGGTCCTTTGAAATTGTTTACGAGTTCACATTACAAGCCGTCACCAAATTATTCGAGATGGGATGTCAGCTTGTCATTCTGGCCTGCAATACAGCCTCGGCTAAAGCTCTTCGTTCAATCCAGCAAAACAACCTTCTCGAACTGGATCCCGAAAGAAGAGTACTCGGTATCATACGTCCGACTGTTGAGATACTCGACACACTTACTCAAACGAAACACATCGGCATACTAGGAACAACCGGGACCATACAGTCTCAGACTTACGATATGGAAATTCATAAGCTGGCTCCGGCTCTTACCGTCACCGGACAAGCCTGTCCGATGTGGGTTCCTATTGTCGAAAACAATGAATATACAAGCGAAGGTGCCGACTACTACGTAAAGAAATACATTGATCAGATTCTGAATAAAGATCCAATGATTGATGCCCTCGTTCTAGGATGCACACACTATCCGCTGCTTATTGACAAGATCCGTAAATATACTCCTGCCAATGTTCAGATCATCCCACAGGGAGCATACGTTGCCAAAAGTCTGAAAGATTATCTGCACCGTCATCCCGAAATGGAACAGAAATGTACCAGAAACGGCGAATCCCGTTTCTATACAACAGAGTCTGAAGAAAAATTTGCAGAGATAGGATCTATGTTTCTCAATGAAGCAATCGAAGTTAAACAAATTACGATTCCATAATTCAGATATGAAATACTTTGCTATCATAGTAGCAGGCGGGAAAGGACTCCGAATGGGTAAAAACCTGCCAAAACAGTTTATTCCGGTAAAAGGGACACCTGTTCTGATGCATACCATCCGGAAGTTTCACTCCGCTGTACCGGATATTTCCATCATTATTGTATTGCCCAAAGATCATCAGCAATACTGGAAGGATCTGTGCTCAGAATATAATTTTGATATTCCGCATACGATTGCAGACGGAGGAGAAACAAGATATCATTCCGTAAAAAACGGATTATTTCACACCAATACTTCAGATGCCGTTATCGCGATACATGACGGAGTAAGACCATTCGTTTCTGAAGAAGTCATCTGCAACTCCTTTAACATTGCAGAAAAACAAGGGACAGCAGTTCCTGTAATCGAATTAGTTGATTCCATCCGTCATAAAGAAGGAGATGGAACAACACAGAGCGTATCCAGAGATGAATATGTACTTGTTCAAACACCTCAAGTATTCCGTGCAGATATCATACACGCAGCATATGCACAATCATTTTCCCCGCTCTTTACAGACGATGCATCAGTAGCAGAAGCAAACAATATCACGATTACTACCATTCCGGGAAATCGTGAGAACGTGAAAATAACAACACCGTTTGATTTAAAAATCGCAGAAATATTATAATCTAACACAGAAGTTCTATGGATTTATCAGAAAGAGATATCACCTATCTTCCGGGGGTCGGACCTAAAAAAGCCGAAATTCTAAAGAAAGAGATACAAGTCTGCTCTGCCGAAGAGCTTCTTTGCTATTATCCTTTCCGCTACGAAGACCGGAGCAAGATATATACGACCCGCGAGATTTCCTCATCTTCTGCCTACATACAACTAAAAGGAAAAATTGTATCCTTCGAAACTATCGGAGAAGGCGGCGGGAGAAGGCTCATTGCAAAATTCAGAGATGAATACGGTTATATAGACCTGGTCTGGTTCAAAGGAATCAAATTCATACAAAACAAATACAAGCTGAATACTGAATACCTCGTATTCGGAAAACCCACACAGTTTGGTCAGAAATTCAATATTGCCCATCCGGAGATTGATGATTACGATCCGAAAACAGACGGAATGACCGGGCTAATCGGATATTACAATACGACAGAGAAAATGAAGAATTATTTTCTGACATCCAAAACCATTCAGAAGATTATTCAGAATACTCTCCAGTCATTCAGTAACGATATAACCGAGACCCTTCCTGATGAGATTATGCAGAAATATCATCTCATGTCACGTCGGGAAGCACTGAAGAATATTCATCTGCCGGCTAATATTGACACATTGCGTAAAGCCGAATTCCGATTGAAGTTCGAAGAGCTGTTCTATCTTCAACTAAACATACAACGTTATTCCAAACAACGCTCGGCACAAATCGGAGGATATCCGTTTCGCGTAATCGGCGAAAACTTCAACACCTTTTTCCACGATTACCTGCCTTTCCCATTAACCAATGCGCAAAAGCGTGTATTAAAAGAAATACGGATTGACCTTGGAAGCGGAAAACAAATGAACCGCCTGTTACAAGGAGATGTTGGTAGTGGTAAAACGCTGGTTGGTCTTATGACTATGTTAATGGCTTTGGACAATAATTTTCAGGCCTGCCTGATGGCTCCGACCGAAATTCTGGCAAATCAGCACTTCGAATCGATCTCTGCTTTCGTAAAAGATATGCCCATCAAAGTAGCTTTACTTACCGGCTCTACCACAAAAAAGAACAGAGAACCGATTCATGAAGGATTAAAAAACGGGACGATTAATATCCTTATCGGAACGCATGCCCTCATTGAAGATGGAGTAGAATTTAAGAATCTTGGACTAGC
Organism: Bacteroidales bacterium; assembly: GCA_051657165.1. GTDB lineage: Bacteria > Bacteroidota > Bacteroidia > Bacteroidales > UBA7332 > UBA7332. Next base: position 9,833 of record JBOFKD010000179.1, read on the forward strand.
TATTATTGACGAACAACACCGGTTCGGAGTAGCACAGCGTGCCAAGCTATGGGCTAAAAACCAACATCCGCCACATATACTTGTGATGACGGCAACTCCTATTCCCCGCACACTGGCTATGACCGTTTACGGAGATCTCGATGTTTCCGTTATTGATGAACTTCCTCCGGGAAGGAAGCCTATCCAGACTGTTCATCAATACGACCACAAGCGTGGAAACTTATACAACTCCATGCGCAAACAACTCGAAGATGGCAGACAAATATACATCGTATACCCGTTGATTCAGGAAAACGAAAAGATGGATCTGAAAAATGTCGAGGATGGCTTTTATCAGATTCAGGCAGCCTTCCCCGAATACAGAGTTTGTATGGTTCATGGCAAAATGAAAGCCAAAGACAAAGATGCGGCCATGCAACGTTTTGCCTCCTGCGAGGCTCACATTATGGTTGCAACAACAGTTATCGAAGTAGGCGTAAACGTTCCCAATGCAACGGTTATGGTTATTGAAAATGCCGAACGGTTCGGACTTTCACAGCTTCATCAGCTACGCGGACGCGTAGGTCGTGGTGGCGACCAGTCTTATTGTGTACTCGTTACTTCCGTTAAGTTATCGCAGGATACAAAAAAGCGAATGGAAATCATGGTACGCTCCAACGACGGATTCGAAATTTCCGAAGCAGATCTTCAGCTTCGCGGTCCGGGCGACCTCGAAGGCACCCAGCAAAGTGGGATTGCTTTTGATCTGAAAATAGCTAATCTTGCACGCGACGGACAAATCGTACAGATGAGCCGGGATGTAGCGCGCGAGATTATTGAGAAAGATCCGGCATTATCCTCACCGGCTAACGCCGTTCTCAGCAGACAATTACGCAAACTATTCAATAAAAAGATCAATTGGGGTATTATATCGTAATATCCCGATTGATCTTTTCTTTTTCTATCTTCTCTCATAAAAAAAATTGATTTTATATTGTCATATTGTCATTTCCCACGCAACACTCTTATTTTCTGCAATATAACTATGACAACACACCATGACAACATAATGACAATATACTATGACAATACGCTATCGGCACAACATCAATACAAAAAAACACTAAAAGGCGCTATTCTATATACAATTTTAATATTTAGATTCAGTCAAAATAAATATCTTTGCAACGAGAATAATAATATATGAGAAAAAACAGAAGAAACATATTTACATCAGGCATCCTGCTAATGATATTAGCGGCCTATGCTTTTTGCATCACAAGTTTCACTCACTCTCATATAATTAACGGAGTGATGATTGTGCACTCTCACCCTTTTGAGAAAGACACGACACACAATCATACCAAAAGTCAGGTACTCACAATTGATCAGTTATCGCAGGCTAATTTACTGCCTGCCGAACCAATCACATCAATCTCACCTGTACTAACTCCCGTATATGAACTAACTTATGACTCCCGTTTATCTAAAGCTCCGGGAAGAACCTTAACTTACACCAGCCTTCGGGCACCACCTTCGTTTTCCTGATATTTGTTTCCGAATTTAGCATACTCCGAATTTGCTGAATCAGGATTTTTGTGTCCTCATCCCTTTGGATTAGACGGATACAATTAAGATTTCGTGTCTTTTTGCTTATCACAATAAAGCAAAGAGTCCCTATTCTTATACCTATATATCAAGACAACAACATATGACAAAAAGAAACTTACTGACTATCAGCATGCTGATAATCTCTGTTATACTATTCGCGCATCCGCAAAACCTGACAATCAAAGGAAAAGTAGTCGACAAGCAAACCAAAGAAGGACTACCCTACTCCAATGTATTTATAGAAAACAGTTCCGACGGGACTATGACAGACGGCGAAGGAAACTTCACGCTAAGCATAACTCCTTCGAAAGGACAAACACTGGTAGTGAAAAACCTGGGATACCGTACCGAAAAGAAACCGGTTGCTCAAATTAATACCCACTCAAATCTGCTGTTCGAACTAGAAGAAGACATCCTTTCAGTCGATGAAGTCGTAGTATCGGCAAACCGCAATGAAGTTAGCCGCAAACTTGCTCCGACAGTTGTAAACGTACTTTCGGCAAAACAATTCGAAATGGTTAATGCCTGCGACTTGTCTCAGTCACTTCCTTTCAAATCGGGAGTACGTGTTGAAAACAATTGCCAGAACTGTGGTTTCCCTCAAGTACGTATCAATGGTCTGGAAGGTCCCTATTCGCAAATACTTATTGACAGCCGCCCGGTGGTAAGTTCACTAAGCGGAGTATATGGTCTGGAGCAAATCCCAACCAATATGATCGAACGCGTCGAAGTTTTGCGCGGAGGAGGTTCTGCTCTTTACGGATCAAATGCCATTGCAGGAGTTGTAAATATTATCACAAAAGATCCGATTCAGAATTCATTCATGGTAAATACGGATATCCGCTCTACGGACAACGGTTCAATGCAGGAGATGGTTACCGCTAATGCTTCGCTTATTGCCAAAAACAATAAAGCCGGACTTGCCCTGTTCCAGTCATACCGCCACAGAGATCCCTACGATCGTGACGGTGACGGATTTTCAGAAATCGGAAAACTAAATGCAACCAACTTTGGTATCCGCGGATTCTATCGTCCGACTCTGACCAGCAAATTATCGCTTCAATATCACGTAACAGACGAAGACCGTCGCGGAGGAAATAATTTCAATCGCCCTCCTCACGAAGCCGATGTGGCAGAGCAAACCAAACATATCATCAACAGCGGAGGCTTGACTTATGATATTTTTCTGAAGGAGTATAAGCATAAACTGAGCTTCTATACATCCATGCAGCATATCAGCCGTGATAGTTATTACGGTACAGGTATGGATCCGAAAGCATACGGAACAACAAGCGACATGACCTGGATGGCAGGTGCACAGTTTGTAAATAATTTCGACAAACTACTGTTCTCTCCTTCTACCCTTACATACGGACTAGAATATCAGTCAAACAGTCTGCATGATCAGATGCCTTCTTACGAACGCGACCTGAAACAAGATGTACACATTGGCGGATTATTTTTCCAGAATGAATGGAATGCCAACAAATGGAAGATCCTTTTAGGCGGACGTCTGGACAAACACAATCTGATTGACAATCCTATTTTCAGTCCCCGTGTGAATGTATTGTATTCTCCTTTCAAATTCATGAGAGCCCGCGGTAGTTTTTCTACAGGTTACAGAGCACCTCAGGCTTACGATGAAGACCTTCACGTAGCAGCAGTAGGTGGCGAAATGCAAATGATTAAGTTAGCACCGGATCTGAAACCCGAAAGATCAAACAGCTACAGTGCATCACTTGACTTCGACTTCGGTATTGATCCGCTTACATTCACATTCCTTGCCGAAGGATTCTATACTGATCTGCGCGATGTATTCTATCTTCAGGAAATAGGAGTAAATGATCTGGGTGTACTTGAAATGGAACGCCGCAACGGAAAAGGAGCACGCGTTTACGGTGTAAACTTTGATTTAGGCGTAGCCTGGAAACGCTGGGCTCAGCTTCAGTTAGGTTACACGTTCCAGCGCTCCATGTACAAACAAGCCGAACACTGGTCGGATGACGAAGATGTAGCTCCAACAAAAGAGATGACACGTACGCCAAACCACTACGGTTATTTCACGCTTAACACAAATCCTGTCAAAAACCTGACAGCAACACTATCGGGAGTTTACACCGGTAAAATGTACGTACCTCACTTTGCAGGTGTAATCGAACAGGACAGAATGGAGCGCACTCCGGACTTCTTCGATATGAACTTCAAAGTAGCTTATGATATTCCATTATCAAAAGCAGGATTAACACTACAGGTTAATGCAGGTGTACAGAATATCTTCAATAGCTTCCAGCGCGATTTAGATCAGGGAGCTATGCGTGACTCTAAATACTTTTATGGTCCTACGCAACCAAGAACTTACTTTGCAGGTGTAAAAATCAGCATGTAGTTCCATTAGCGACCAAATTATATAATGAGCAGTCTGAAAATACAGACTGCTCATTTTTTTTATCCGTATATCCCTGCAATGAAATACGAATGAATAAACACAATCATACCTATATATAATTTTTTCCACCCTTTGATTAATTTTTTCGACCGTATCATTAAATAAGGAGACGTACGTATCCTTATTTCTCTCTGTACATCTCCTTAGAAGGAGACGTACGTATCCTTTCAAGGAGATGTACATCAACTAAATTAATCAACCTTGCAAATGAAGTTATTCCTGCCTCAAAAAAAATTATTCAAACGGATATCAACAATTATTCATACTGATCACAGACGATACATATACGTATAAATACAAAATACTATTCGTATACCGTTTGTGCAAAGAAGTAAAATTATTATCTTTCAGAATTATAATAAAACTTTAATATAAATATCCATGGCAATAAACTATGTTCCACAAAAGATAAGCGATAATATCAAAAAGGACGAAAATGCAAAAAACAAATACTTTCCACGTTGTCTTTCACGCGAAGTCATCAATGAAGAACGACTGGCACATGAAATAGCAAGCACCTCGGGATATTCTGAAGCTGAAGCCAGGGCTGCCGTTGATATAGTTTTTACAACAATCACTCAGGTCCTGGGAGACGGTCATTTTATAAACATCGAGAGGTTCGGCCACTTCCATCCAACTGCAAAGTACAAAGATGGTATTGAGGCGAACGAAAACACCCGTGCACAGAATGTAGAAGTAAAAGGTGTAGCATTTATTCCATCACCCAAACTGAAGAGAGAATTAAACATAGCCGGATTCCAGAGAGCCGATACTTATCTTTTGCAGCAAAAAGAATCTGAGAGGATTCGCAGAGAGAAATATAAAAAGACGAAATAAAGAAAGACAAACAACCGCCTTCGGGGTTGAGGGTTATTATAGTTCTCGTACCACGGGTTTCACCCGCGGTTACAGACAAATTACTCCTCCGGAGTAAAAAGAATAATCTACTGGAGATAATTCAGTACATGAACTTGACCATGAATCATAATACAACAAGCGTTGCTATCTATGGCTTTAATCCCGGAGGGATTATTTGTATGTAACCGCGGGTGGAGCCCTGAATCGGAACGGATGAAGGAGGCAACCCGTGGTGACTCCACCGGAGTAAAAAGAATAATCTACTGAAGATAATTCAGTACATGACCATGAATCTTAATGCAACAAGTGTTGCTATATATGGATTTAATCCCGGAGGGATTATTTGTCTGTAACCGCGGGTGGAGCCCTGAATCGGAAAGGATGAAGGAGGCAACCCGTGGTGACTCCGCCGGAGTAAAAAGAGTAATCTACTGAAGATAACTCAGTGCATCAACTTGACCATGAATCATAATACAACTAGTGCTGCTATCTATGGCTTTAATCCCGGAGGGATTATTTGTCTGTAACCGCGGGTAGAGTCCTGAATCGGAACGGATGAAGGAGGCAACCCGTGGAGAAGCATCGAC
>JBOFKD010000180.1:0-32560 GCA_051657165.1 Bacteroidales bacterium
GCTTTAGCGAATTATCAAATAAAATATTCTCTTCGTGTACAGAGTATTATCACACAATGGATAATGTGGATGCAACAATGGAAAATCCATATGAAATCCGTACAATCGAGTATTATCTTTTCTTGAAAAACTGGATTGATGCAGTACAATGGCACCTGGAAGATATCATTCGTGATCCGCAAATTGATCCGGTGACTGCACTGGCAATTAAAAGACGTATTGATGCATCGAATCAGGATCGTACTGACCTGGTAGAACTTATCGATAGCTACTTCCTGGATAAATATAAAGATGTAAAACCACACGCAGATGCTCAGATTAATACTGAGAGTCCTGCATGGGCTATTGACCGTTTATCGATTCTGGCTCTTAAAATTTATCATATGGAGCAGGAAGTAAACCGTAAAGATGCGGCAGAAGCTCATATTGCTCAGTGTCAGACTAAACTGAACATATTGCTTGAGCAAAAAAGTGACTTGTCAACAGCGATTGATGAGTTATTAACAGATATTGAAGCAGGAAAGAAATACATGAAAGTTTACAAACAAATGAAGATGTATAACGATCCTAGCTTGAATCCTGTACTATATGCAAAGAAATAAGAAAATATTAGTAACCAGATTTTCTGCTATCGGGGATGTCGCTATGACTATCCCCGTTCTTTATTCTTTCGCAAATGCTTACCCTGAGGTGGAAATCACGTTTGTTTCGCAACCGTTTCTGAAAAAGCTTTTTATAAATGCTCCGCAGAATCTTCATTTCCTTCCGATTGATACGAAAGGAAAAGAAAAGAGTCTGACGGGTGTTCTCCGTTTTTTTATGCAGTTGAAGAAACAGCGGTTCGATGCTGTACTGGATCTGCATGATGTGCTTCGTAGTAAAGTGTTGCATACGGCCTTTCTGCTTACGGGAACAAAAGTTTACAGCATAGATAAAGGACGTGAGGAGAAGAAAGCACTGACGGCCAGAGAGCATAAAGTCTTTAGGCCGCTGAAAAGCTCTTTCGATAGATACCGCGACGTATTCGTGCAGGCTGGTTTTTCTTTTGACTTAAACTTTACTTCTTTATTTCATCCTGTAGCTCCGGATCTGACTGCCATTTCGTCTCATTTTGGAACGAAACAGGGAAAGTGGATCGGTATAGCTCCTTTTGCAAAACATGCCGGCAAGATTTATCCGCTGGATAAAATGGAGCAGGTCATAAAAGAACTTCATGCTCAGGAAGAGCTTACGTTGTTTCTGTTCGGAGGTGGTAAGGAGGAGCTTGATCTGTTTGCTCAGTGGAAGGAAGAATATCCGCGCATTGTGATTGTAGGTAAGTTGCTTCAGCTGGATCAGGAACTGGCTTTGATGAGTCAGCTGGATGTGATGCTGAGTATGGACTCTGCGAATATGCATTTTGCCTCACTGACGGGTACTCCTGTGGTTTCAATCTGGGGTGCTACTCATCCTTATGCCGGATTTATGGGTTATAATCAAACAGAATCTAATGCGGTGCAGCTGGATTTATCCTGCCGTCCGTGCTCTGTATTCGGGAATATTCCTTGTTTCCGGAATGATTATGCCTGCCTAAACAATATAAAGCCGGGTCTTGTTATTGAGAAGATAAAACAAGTGATTCAGAAATAAGTAGCGGGCTAAATCAAGGAGAGAAAAAGGAAAACAGACCTAAAAGAATCCGAAATCTTAACTTGAACATGACTTTTAAAACTTCACAATAAATTTTTGATATTACTTAAACGCTTAACAGGGTTCGGACTGTCTGAAAATTTGATTAAACCTGAGAAATGAAAAGAGAAATTGATATAATTCTTGATAACCTGGAAGAGCTTCAGGCTTTGGTTCAGGCGATGAGTCAGGAGAAGGAAATTCCTTCTATCCTGTTTCGTTTTTCGTATGATAAAACAACGAAAATAGTTTCTTTATTAAAAGAACTTGAAACAGCTCAGCTTAAGCGTGAGGAAATGGAAGAACAGGTTGATGAGGACGTGAAAGTCGTTATGCCTGTAACCGAATCTTGTAAGGTTGAAGCTCCGGCAGAAGAGATTGTTCCGGTGGTTGAGCCTGTACCGGCCGGAATTGTCGAAGAGCCTTCTCCTGCAGAGAAGAAGGTGGCTGAACCGGCTGAGGAGATCATCCATGCTGAAATTGCGGAGGTTGATATTGAATGTGCGAAAGTCAACCCATCGGCTGAAGTTGCCGAACCGGTAGATTTCGGACGTGCCGATGAACTGGCTATTGTAGAAGAGAGTCTGGCACAGCCGCTTCAGAAAATGGATCTGGAAATGTCAGTGTCTCATTCCGAAATATTGTCGGATTCATTTACGGGGACTGATCCGTATTTGTCTTTTGAACCAAAGAAAACGCTGAATGAACAGATTCAGCAGCGATTCGCGACAGACTTCAGAAAAGCACTATCGCTGAATGACCGTTTCCGCTTCTTGCGGGAGTTGTTCAGCAACAATCCTCAGGCTATGGATGAGTGTATTGAAAAAATAAATCATTCTGCGGACTTCGGTTTTTTAGAAACGGAGTTAGTTAATACTTATAAGTGGAACAAAGAAAACGAAGATGTAAAAGAGTTTTTGAACCTTGTGCGTCAGCGCTTTGTTTAGCTTTTAGACTTGATATATTATGGGTAAATTATATGTGGTTCCTACTCCTATCGGGAACCTGGAAGATATGACATTCCGTGCTGTCCGGATTTTAAAAGAGGCAGATTTTATTTTGGCGGAAGATACGCGTACTTCGTCTTTTCTGATGAAGCATTTCGAAATCGAAACGCGTATGCAGTCGCATCATAAGTTCAACGAACACAAAACGGTTGAACATATTGTTTCCCGTATTCAGTCGGGAGAAACGATTGCTTTGATTTCGGATGCCGGAACACCTGCTATCTCGGATCCCGGATTCCTTCTGGTAAGAGAATGTGTAAAAGCAGGCGTAGATGTGGAATGTCTTCCGGGAGCAACAGCTCTGATCCCGGCACTCGTGGTTTCGGGTCTGCCAAACGATAAGTTCTGCTTTGAGGGATTCTTGCCTCAGAAGAAAGGACGTATGACACGTATGAAAGAATTGGCTGAAGAGCCAAGAACAATTGTTTTTTATGAGTCGCCTTATCGTGTTGTGAAAACACTGACTCAGCTGGCAGAGCATTTTGGCGAGGAGCGTCAGGCTTCCTGCTCACGTGAGTTGTCCAAGAAGTTCGAACAAACGGTTCGCGGAACATTGAAGGAGTTAATTGTTCATTTTACCGAGCATGAACCGAAGGGTGAATTCGTGATGGTTGTGGCCGGAAAAGAACAATAATTGTTTAAGAATCACTTTGGTTTAAAAAAAAACTCTATATTTGACACCTGTCTCATTAATCTTATAATAAAATTGTTTGTTGTCGTCTATTTATAAGTGAAATGTTGACAAAGTAGATAACCGATAACTAAATTTTAACAAGATGAAAAAGTTTATTTTACCGTTTGTTGCTATCGCATTACTTTTCTCAAGTTGTGGAGAAGGCGGATCGCAAAAACAATTACGTGAGGAAAATGATTCATTAAAGACGGCACTTTCTCAAGTTCAGAATGAATTTAATGAGACGTTGTCTGTTTTGAACGATGTGGAAGCCGGTTTTCAGAAAATCAGAGAAGCAGAAAATTATGTTTCTACACAAACTTCTCAGGAAATTACACCTGGAAAACGTCAGCGTATTGCCAATGATATTTCAATGATTACTGAAACTTTGGAAAAAAACAAAGAGCAGTTGAATAAACTGAAAGATCAATTGAATAAATCAGGTAATAAATCATCTCAGTTGCAGAAAATGGTTGACCGTCTGACAGCAGAGGTTGAACAGAAAACTCAGCTGATCGTTACGTTACAGGAAGAATTGGCTAAAAAAGATATTCGTATTAATGAGCTGGATCGTTCAGTAGCTTCATTAAATTCTCAGGTGTCTGAAATTGCAGAAGAAGCTCAGGAACAAAAATCAACGATTAAGGAACAGGATAAAGAGCTGAATGCAGCATGGTATATCTATGGAACTAAGTCGGATCTGAAAAAACAAAATATTCTTACCGGTGGCGGGCTGTTCAAACGTAAAGAGCTGCTTCGCGGAGATTTCAACCAGGATATCTTCAACCATGTGGATATTCGCAATATGAAAGTTCTTGAGATTCCGGCTAAGAAAGCAAAAGTATTGACAAACCATCCGGAAGATTCTTATACTTTGGGTAAAGATGCCAGTGGTCAGATGGTATTGACTATTACTGATGCTAAAGCATTCTGGAGCTTATCTCGCTATTTGGTTATCGAGATTGACTAATACTAATCAGTTATTAACAATACAAAAGCGGGTTATTCACATATTGGATAACTCGCTTTCTTTTTATAGGATAGTATATGAAATATAAATCGCTTTTTATTGATCTGGACGATACGCTCTGGGACACGAATGCTAATATGAAGGCCAGTCTGGAAGAGCTTTATCATACTTATGGCCTGAGCAAATGGTTCGATTCATTTGACCAGTTTAATGATATCTATCATCCCTACAATCAGGGATTATGGCATAAATATCATCATGGAGAAATACAGAAGGAGTATCTGGTGGCCGAGCGTTTCCGCTATCCCATGAGCTGTGTGGGTGTAAATCTCGATACAGCTTCAGCTCTAAAGATGAATGAAGACTTTTTGGTGAATACAACGCTCAAAACGAAACTGGTTCCTCATGCTATGGAACTTCTGGATCATTTGAGTCCGAAGTATAAACTGTATATTCTTTCAAATGGTTTTCAGGAAGTGCAGTATAAGAAGATTAATAATTCGGGATTGGATAAATATTTTGAGAAAGTCATTCTTTCGGATGATATCGGCTATAACAAGCCACATCAGAAGATTTATGAATATGCTCTGAAAACGACGAACTCCCGAAAAGAGGAGTCTATTATGATCGGAGATAACTTTGATACAGATATAACCGGAGCCCGTAATTTTAAGATGGATCAGATCTATTTTAAAAATGGCGGCGAATATCCGATGACCTTCAAACCTACTTACATGGTTGAGTCTCTGCTGGAAATTAAAGATATTCTTTGATTAAGAATCTGATATAAGTCTGTGATGAACAACAATAAGCTGATTTACAGAATAGCTGGTATAACGGGCATAATGGGATATTTATATCTTATATATGTTTTCATATGGGGAATGGATCATACCTTTCCCTGTATGTTTTATGAAACGACCGGATATCCTTGTCCTTCGTGCGGACTTACCCGTGCGATGATGCAGCTTTTACACGGAAATATTACGGACGCTTTGCGTTTTAATCCGCTGAGTTTATTGCTTGCTCTTTATCTGCTTTTACTTCCTGTATTGCTGCTGACTGATTTAGGTTTCAAAAGAAATACCTTTCAGCAATTTACAGATGTTTTGTTCCGTATGCTCAACACGCCTTCAGGAGCAGCTATCCTTCTAACAGTTATTCTGCTAAACTGGCTTTATCTGATATTCTACGCTCCTTTATGACAGATTTATTTCATAAGTAAACAGTAAGTCTTGTCCTCAAGTAATTCATCAAGAAGTCCGTTCTTCCTGATATAGCCAATGACCATCTTATGGGCCGTTTCGATAATAAAACGGTTTCTCATCATGCTTCTGTATCCTGTTATTAGTATCTCATCTGTGTTGAAAGGGGAAATTATCAGTAGTTTCTGTTTGCTGATCGCCTCATTTATATTCTCCTTAAATGATTCCGGTATTCCACGTGCCAATACCCATATAAAAGGGATTCCTTCCTGAAGAAGAAGATTAAATAATTGTTTCTCCATGTAAGAATGTCCGGAGGTAATAATGATGTCGGTTTCTTTGATTTTCCGGACGAAATTCATCAGTACATCATCACAAAAGAACGGGATTGTCTGTGAGCTGAGAAAGCCAATCATACGGCGTTCGAGGAGTTCTATATTTCCATGATAGTGAAGCATATTGTATCTATTTAAGGTAGAGAATGTAATTTACATTTATTCTTTTTATCTTTGGGCGAAAATTAGAGAATTATCATTGATATTCAAATAGATTCTATGAAAAAAGTCTTATTTGTCTTGTTTGTAAAGATACCACTGATTATTCTGTTGCTGATATTGGCAATAGGATCAACTTTTTATCTCTTTTCGCCGGTTTATGATTTTGAGGAACCCAAGCCTTTTGCCGGAGAGAATATCTATAATCCTTATGCAGATGTAGATACGTCTCAGTGGAAAAGAGCAAACTTTCATGCCCATCACCGGATGTGGGGCGGTGTGACAAACGGAGGTTGTTCGGAAGAAGAACTGCTGGAAGCCTATAAAGGACTGAATTATGATTTCATCGGCATATCTAACTATCAGCATATGACCGACTATAATAAAGGAAAAGATACATACTTGCCTGTTTATGAACATGGCTGGGGAATCTGTAAATTTCATCAGCTGGTGTTTGGTGCAGAGAATGCAACCTGGAAGGAGTATCCGTTCTTTATGACTTTGTCCGAAAAACAGAATATACTGAACTCAGTTGGTAAAGGGGCGGATTTGATTGTATTTAATCATCCCCGCTTTACGAGAGGTTTGAAGCCGGAAGAAATGCACTATCTGACGGGTTATGATATGATTGAAGCTGTTTCGGGAATGGCCTCTTCTACCAATTTGTGGGATGAGGCTCTCTCTGCCGGTCACTCTTCTTTTATCGTAGCTAATGATGATTCTCATAATATTAATAAGCTGTATCAGCTTGCGCGCTATGCTACTTTTGTGAATGTTCCGACAACAAAATATGATGACCTTATACTGGCTTTGAAAAAAGGAGCGACGTATGGGTTGCGTATTCCTAACTTTGGAGACGGAGCACTTGATATCAAGAAAAAAGAGAATGCAAATCTGCCTGTACCTGCTGTGTCTTTTGAGAACGATACAATAACGATCAGGCTTTCGCAAAAGGCTGACTCAATCCGTATTATTGGTCAGAACGGAGAACGCAAAGCTTTTGTGGCAGATACTAATATGCTGGTTTATCCATTTGCAAAAGCAGATACATATGTGAGAGCCGAAGCTAAATTCGCGAACGGAGTGGATATGTATCTGAATCCGTTCTTCAGATATAGCGGCGGTAATCCTCTGGCTAAACAAGATCTGGCTAAATTCTCATTTGCTAAAACATTGTTGTACTCATTTGCCTGGATGATCATTCTGATTATTCTTTTGTATCTGATCTATCGCGTTGTTATTTTAAAATCACCAAGCTCCAAAAAACGAAGACGATGAAAAGATGCTTATATCTATTAATGATAGTATCTTCCGTTATTGCTCTGCATTCATGCGGAGGACGTAAGGTTTCTAAAACTCCTATTATATCCGGTCATGTCACGGGACTTACTTCGCGCGCTCTTTATGTGATGCCTGAGTTTGAACGCTCCTTTGTGGTGGATACGCTGACAATTAATGAAGATAAATTTGCATTCAGCTTTGTTCCTGATACGACGAGTTTTATCACGCTCTATTTTGATCAGATGGATCGCCGTATTAGTTTGCTGGTACATCCTGAATCGGCTATTCAGCTGGAAGGTTCGATTGATAGTCTTACTGTGAGAAATGACTCTCTGAATCAGAGATGGCTGAATTATTATTATTCGGTACTTCCGATGCAGGATTCTATTCTGGCAGTGCAGTCTGAAATGAGAAATGCATACAAGCAGGATACGATGGAACTCTATTTTGAGCATTTGTATTCGGATAAAAGAATGAATGCCGATTCTCTCTGGAATAGGAAAGTAAATACTTATGTTAAGGAAAATACGAATAATCCGACGGTTCTTCTGGCAATAAACGATTATATATCATACACTCAGAATACAGACTCATTAGTAACCTGGATGTCTTCACTGGGACCTCTAACGAATGGTTTTGCCCTTCAGAAACGTTTAAAAAAGATTGCGGATGAGCGCCGGATTTCAAAACAAGGACATATTATTCCGTATCTGAATTTTGTGGATGCTGAAGATAAAGAGGTAAAAACGGAAGGTAATAAGGGGTTAACATTTCTCTACTTCTACGTGCAGGAAGATAACTTCACGAAAGCAGTGAAAAAGGATCTGATGGCTTTGAAGAAGGAGTTGGAAAAGGATCATAAAAAAATAGCCGCAAAAGATAAGAATGCAAAACTGACACCTTTATCTTTCTGGGCTATCTCTTATGCTGATAATTCCGATTTATGGAAAGAATCAATAAAAACGGATTCGACTAAAATAACAAATTTGTTTTCTAAGCAGGGGCTGTTATCGGATCAACTGGCCGGAGCCGGTATCGGAACAATACCTTCGCTGCTGGTGATTAACGAAAAACAGGAAATAGTAAGCTATAACCTGTATGCCGCAGAGCTTAAAAAAACGATTAAAGCATATCTCGCAAAATAATTTCGGACTCAGGTCCCATATTGAATAGGAGATCAATGATACTCAGATCGGACTGGAACCCATATTTTGTTTGAAATACCTGATAATAAGGTTTTGAAACAAGATTGAGTTCCGGTCCGATTTTTATTTGAGGCTCAGCATAGCCTCTCAGATCCAGTACCCCTTCAGGTGTAACTTTATCATAGATATCTGTTTGTATAATCTCTCTCTCAATTTCCAGCTGATCAAAAATAAGAGCTCTCATCGCTTCATTAAAATCAATAAGATACTCATACTTCTTTTCATAGAAGGGAGCAAACTCATCTCTGTAGTATTCAAAGAATGCGGATGAATTATAGGAGGACTTGATAGCATTCCAGTGCAGATGTCTCCAGTTTCCGTGATCTGATATCTTCATGTCTTTCAGACACGGTTTTTTGAATTCAGATTTTTCGACCGGAATAGTGAGTGGCATCACTCCGTTTGCCGATAAAATATTACATCTGTTTCTGAAGCTTTGCTTCTGGAAGTGCTCCTGTATTTCAATTTCTGTCCGTTCGGCTTTATACATAAAAGCATAATGACTGACAGGTGCTAAATATTCGGATGTTAAACGTATTGTATTCATTTATTGAATTGATTTAAACCATTCGCCGTCTCCGCCTTTCCATACGGTAATGGCTTTTCCTATTAAATGGCTTTCGGGAACAAGTCCGAAAGATCTGGAGTCTTCTCCCGATTCCCGGTTGTCAGATAAAACCCAATAATAATTTTGTTTGAAGGAGACAAATTGCAGTTGCCTTCCTTTGTGGTAAAGTAAACTGTCTTTTATTTCAGCTTCAGGTAATTCATGTCTGAGGAGGATATCTCTGTATGCAGCAACATTCTCTTTGGATGCCCTGATCATTTTATCCTTACGCGGTACATAAAGTGAATAGCAATCGCTTTCAGGATAATAGGCCTCTAAAAGATTTTTAGAAGAGTTGAATACAGAGTTAAGCTCGTCGCGCGATATGAAGATCAGATAATTATCCTCCATAATTCTGGTGATACGTATTCTTCGTTTCGCCTGTGTAATAGCCTTCACAATATCTCCCTTACCCTTTTCTCTGAAGATGTACGGGGATAGTCTGTTGTTATTATCTGTATAAAATACTCCGTTCGCAAAGTAACCTTTGCCTGTAAAAGACAGTGAATCTCCGGGAAGTCCGATACATCTGCTTATACATACCGGCTTTCTGTCTGCCGGCAGAGTGAGAAACTGATTTCCCGGATGATTGAACGTGATCACATCATTGCGGGAAGCTTCTTTTGCTCTGACTCTTGTATAGGGCATCTGTAAAAAATCGGAATAGGATTTTAGGCCAAGTACACGAATCGAGTCATGTATAAAAGGAATGGCCAGCCATGTCCCGGGTAAACGCAAACCATATGCCCACTTGTTTATAAGCAGATGATCGCCCGGATGGATGGCGCTTTCCATCTGGTTGGAGTCTATGCGGACTGATTCAAACGCAAAACCTCTGACTATCAAAACCAGAAGGAATATGATAATCAGAGACTTTACGGTTATTAATCTAAAAGGTTTATTCTTCATTATTAGTTTGCCGGTACAGACCTTAATATACGATTGAAACGAATTTTACCGTCAAACCATCCTCTGTCTTTATCCAGTGATAACCAGATCAGGATTGGTTTACCTACGACGTGATCTTCCGGAACAAAACCCCAGGAACGGGAATCCGCAGAATTCATACGGTTATCTCCCATCATCCAGTAGTAATCCATTGTGAATGTATATGTGTCGGTTTCTGTTCCGTTAATAAAGATCTTACCATCTTTTTTCTCCAGTTTATTCCCTTCATACGTGCGTATGACTCTTTCGTAAACCGGATAGTTAGTATCCGTAAGTTTGACTGTTGCACCTTTCTTCGGAATCCAGATCGGTCCGTAATTACTTACAGTCCACTTATTAGAGGACACATTCGGATAGGTTGTTCCGCCAAGTTCTCCTGGCATAACAGTAATACTTCTAACCGAAGAGAACTCTTTAAGCATATCAACTGAGCCCTGAGTTAAAGGTAATAAATAGATGGTTGATCCTTGCGGAGCATTCAGATATGTATAGTAATCCGGGTTTTGTATGATTGTTCTGTCAGCCACGCTTACTCCCAGTTTGCGGAATTGCTGATCATTGATCATAGTTCCGTCTGTAACGACGAAGTAATTCAGCTGCATCTCTTTCGGATTTACCTCTTTCTTTCCATTGATATAGATCTGATTGTCTATAATCTGCAAAGTATCTCCGGCAATCCCAACGCATCGTTTTACATAGTTCTCGCGGCGGTCAATCGGTCTCCAGATAATCTCTCCGAAGTTTGCTTTATCATTCCATACTCTTTCTCTGCCATATTGTTCGCAAAGAGAGTAATAGTCCGGATACTCAATTTTTGAGCATACTGTGTCTCCGGCTGGGAAGTTGAAAACAACGATATTGCCACGCTCTACATGTTCAAAACCTTTAAGTCTTCTGTATTTCCATTGAGGTTTCTCAATGTAAGACTTTGTTCCTAATACAGGCAAAGTATGCTGTGCAAGGGGAAATGAAAGAGGAGTATTCGGTACACGTGCTCCGTAATTACATTTGCTCACTAAAAGAAAATCTCCTACCAGCAGAGTCTTTTCGAGTGATGATGTCGGGATCTGATAGTTCTGAAAGAAGAATGTATTGATAAAATACACAGCAATCAGAGCAAATACGATGGCATCTACCCATCCCATGACACGTCTGACCATAGGTTTTTTTGATTTTTTCCACCAGGTCCAGGGTATAATCTTCGTAAAATATATATCAAAGATAAAAGGTACGGCAATCAGAGGCCAGAAACTCTCTGTCCATAAAGTGAACAGTAACCAGAGGATAATGGCAATACCTCCTTTAATCCATTGTTTCTTTGTGAATTTTGTTTGCATCGTAATTGATATTATGATTAAAACTTAAGCATATCAGACATGGTAAGGAATCCTTTCTTACCGCATGTGAACTCGGCAGCAACAACAGCACCTAATGCAAATCCTTTGCGGCTTTTGGCATCATGTGTGATTGTGATCGTATCTACCGGAGAATCATATATGATTGAATGATAGCCCGGAACTTCTCCCTCGCGGATTGCTTCAATAAATAATTCAGAATCATCTTTTGGAGTATCAATCGTCCAGCTGCTTTTGCGATCAATGTTTTCAATCACACCTTCAGCAAGAGTGATTGCTGTTCCGCTTGGTTCATCCAGTTTGTGGATATGATGTATTTCTTTCATTTTTACATCATAATCGGTAAATCCGTTCATGATTTTTGCCAGATATTTATTCAGCGCAAAAAAGATGTTTACACCTAAACTGAAGTTTGAAGCATAGAAGAATGTTTTTCCTTCATTCTCACAAGCATTCTTAATTTCATCTATATGTTCAAGCCATCCGGTTGTGCCGGCAACAACCGGAACACCTGATTTAAAGGCTCTTCTGTAATTATCCAAAGCAGCATCCGGTCTGGTGAATTCAATAGCAACATCTGCACTTTTGAAAGCTTCCGAATCGAAATCAGCCAAGTTATTCACGTCAATAATCGATACAATCTTATGTCCGCGGCTTATTGCTATTTGTTCAATTTCACGTCCCATTTTTCCGTATCCAATCAATGCTAATTTCATAACTTATCTATTTTTCCTATTATTATTCAGATTAATTTCTTTTATTTGCAAACATAGAGAAATATTCTTGATTCTCCATATATTTCGCCTGTTAGTCACAGGGATAACCTTTATATTTAATACATTCTTTTAATGGAAAACTTACTGCATTATGCCTGGAAGTACAGGCTGTATCATCCCGATACTCTCCGGACAACAGATCAGCTGTCTGTAGAAGTATTAGATCCGGGAGTTCATAATTTTGACTCCGGTCCCGATTTCTTTAATGCGAAGCTCCGTATTGGTGATGTTCTCTGGGTTGGGAATATAGAGATACATGTGCGTGCATCGGACTGGAATCGTCATAAACATCATGAAGATGCCGCTTATAATTCGGTGATCGCACATATTGTTTCCGAAGATGATTGTCGAATTTCTACTCAGGATGGGCGGATGTTGCCTCAGTTTGTTGTTCCATATCCTCATAGTCTGGAAGAAAGATATATAGCCCTGCTGAAAAGTGATTCACTGATTGCTTGCAGAGAGATTGTTCCGGGAATTGATCCGTTTATGCTCAATGCCTGGAAAACCCGTTTGCTTATTGAGCGGATGGAACAGAAAACAAAGCTGATAGATCAGATAGCTTTGCGTACCGGTAACGACTGGGATTCTATATTTTATGTTTTACTGGGCAGAGCGTTTGGTTTTGGTATTAACTCGGACCCATTTGAGCGATTGGTTCGTTCTCTCTCTTTTCAGATTATACAAAAACATCATACTTCGCTTTTTCAGCTGGAGGCATTGCTTCTGGGACAGGCCGGTTTTCTGTCAGATAACTCAGTGAGCGAGCCCCGTTTTTTCCGGTTGAAGAAGGAGTACGAATATCTGGCTCATAAATATCGTCTGGAGGCACTGGATAAAAGTATATGGAAGATGGCAAAGACTCATAGTTTTAATTTTCCGGTAATCCGGATTGTTGAATTTGCAGCATTGTTTCATAAGTATGAACGGATGTTTGCGGCTATGACTGACCGGATAAAATCTTTGCAGGAACTGACTTTGTTATTTCAGGCTGATGCAGATTCGTATTGGAATAACCGCTTCTCCTTCGAAATACCCTCACCGGAGGTAAAGAAGCATTTAGGTAAAGACTCTGTTCATATTTTAATTATAAATGCCGTAATACCGGTTCTGTTTGCTTATGGTAAATATCTGGGAGATCAGTCTTTAACGGACAGGGCTTTTGAAATACTGGAAGAGATAAAAGCAGAAAATAATGTGATTGTACGGAATTGGAAAAACCTGGGATTTCGTATTGACAATGCATACGATTCCCAGGCTGTAATTCAGTTACAAAAAGAGTATTGTAATAAGCGGAAATGCCTTTTTTGTCAAATAGGCTACCGCATTATGAGTGGTAAGTATTAGAGATACTTTGCGATAACACCTTCCAACAGTCCGTTATCTGCAAGTATGTGTTCGACAAATTCGCGGAAAGCACCATTCCCTCCCGATCTTAGTCCGACATATTCCACATGTTTGCGCACATACATCGGTGCATTTGCCGGACATCCGCTGATACCAACTTTGCGTAAAAGAGCCAAATCGTTCAGATCATCTCCGATAAATGCAATCTCATCCAAAGAAATGGACAGAGTTTCGCATAGCATTCTTGCTTCTGCCAGTTTATCTTTTACACCCAGATAACAATGCTCGATTCCTAATTTTTCGGCTCTCTTTTTGACGATCTCTGTATTTTCGCCGGTCATAATTACGACCGGAATATTCATCTGTTTGCAGAAAATTACTCCCCACCCGTCAGATACATGAAATCGTTTCATACAGTCTCCTTCGGTATTGTAATACATCCCTCCGTCTGTCCAGACACCATCGATATCTGTAATTATGATTTTTGGTAACATTGCTTTTATTTTAAAAGGTTTGGGTAAATAATTTCATTTTCCGGAATATCGGTCAGACAGACTTTTCCGATAACCTGACTCCGGTCACTCCATTTATATCCGTCTCCGGGACTTAACATATGAATGTCTTTTTCTGTGATCGTTTCGCCGGCTTTAAGCGGACGTACTGAAGCGATAGATCTTTCGAGTTTTGCTTTAGCGACACTTACTTCCGTTTTTTCATTCATACTAACATTCCCCAGAGCCATTTCGGTCAGACGTATATCCCGAATCATACGGTTCACACCATCCGGTCCTAAAGAGCCAGCCTGATCTGTACCTTTCATTTTACGGTCAATCGTAATATGCTTTTCAATAATCTTAGCGCCTAATGCAACAGCAGCTACCGGAGTTGATATTCCGATTGTGTGATCGGAAAATCCAATTGTATACTGAGGATAGTGCTCTTTTAAATATTGAATAGTAAGTAAATTAAGATTAGCCGGATGTGTCGGATATTGCGATACGCAATGAAGAATTGATATCTGGTCGTGATATTTTGTTATAACATCCAGAGCTATATCTAACTCCTTTTTACCTCCCATTCCGGTTGACAGAATAATCGGAATCTGAGTTTCAGCCAGAGCTTCCAGCAATGGCAGATTGGTCAGGTCCCGGCTTGCTACCTTCAATGAATCCGGCGAAAAATATTTAAGCATGGAAAGACATGAAGGGGCGCAGAGTGTTTCGACGAAATCCAAACCTTTTTCTTTGGCATATTTATAGACCTCGTAATGATCTTCATCAGATAACTCAAGAGCTTCGCGGTGCTCTCCGTAAGTATAACCGAATGAATGAGGTGAGTTATATACCTGATTCATCTGAGAAGCGCTCAATTCATATTTAAGGTCACGCTTTGTCATTTTTACGGCATCCATAGGTCTCAGATCCAGATTGAAAAGCTCTTCGTGAACAGGGCGTGCAACAAGTTCTGTTATTAGTTTGGCTATATCCACAGAGCCATTATGATTCTGTCCGATTTCACCTATGATATATGTGTGAGGTATACTCATTTGCTGTTTTCTTTAATGTTTTTACTCATAATCTCATAAATATCCGGATGGACATCTATCCAATTAACAAGGTTCTCCAATGATCCGTTCAATTCGCCATGATACAAGCTGTAGAGTTTCTGCATTGTTTCAAAGTCTAATTGCGTATCGACGGTAAAACGAATATCTTTTCTTTCCTGAAGAAAAGCGGGCAACTCAAGAAGATTAATTTTAAATGCTTCAGGGTGTGCGTATATGTAATTTGTTACATGCTCTCTGTAAATCTTTTCACTTGTCATCACCTGTACTTTCTTCAGAGTTTGAAGTGTCGTTAGTTCAGGATATAATCCTAAGTGCGATTTAATTACAGGAAGATTATCCGGGAATGAGAAGCTTACATAGTCGCATGGATTATTCTTATATGCCTCGATAAGCTTCTGAATGCTTTCAGCCTGAAGAAGAGGATTGTCCGAACATACCCGTATGATTGTATCGATATCAAAGTGTTCGGCAGCTTTAATAAAGCGATTCAGTACATCCTGTTCATCACCTCTGAAGCATAATACTCCGTTTCTCTGAGCTATTTCTTCAAAGATAATATCGTTCGGACTGGTTGTGGTGGCCACAATTACCGGAATGTCCGGTAAGGCCTTTTTCAGATTCTGAAGGAGGATGTCAATAATTCGTTCTCCATTCACAAAATCAAGTAATATTTTGTTTGGCAATCTCGTTGATCCGGTTCTTGCCTGTATGATAACTCCTGCTTTCATAATTCAATTGATTTACGCTGGAAGGCATCAATATACGATCCCGGCGTAATGTTAATAATCTCCTGACCTCTCTCTTTCGCAAACGTCTCGATTTGCATATAAGATTTGAAAATAATATACTGGTGGTATAACACCTGAAACAGAGGAACGGCTGCATATTGGGCCATTTCCTTTTTGTCAGGTTTCCCATTGTCATAAAAATGCGAGAAATTCATGATCACACGGTTGTCGTTTGATATTCCCAGATCTCTTATCCATGAATGCTCTGCTCCGGATAAATATATCTGTTTGTAATTCATACGCAGCGAAACCATAAGAGACGGGATCAGAACATTATGCGGACGGGGTACTCCGTACCCTTTATTATAAGCCCATCGGGTAAAGAAAGATGGTCCTTCAACCGGAGTTGTATTGTGCACAAACACCTTTATGTTTTTATTTCCGGCAATTATTTTCTGCCAGCTTTTATGTTTAAACGAAACGGCCGGCATGAAGAGGTTAAGACTCCACGTTGTTTTATCACGCAAAGATCCGAAGACACGCTCCTCTTTGTCTTTATTTAGCCAGAATCCGGGATCAGCAATCAGGTATAAATCAGGTTTAACGATATCAAAATAGTCAGAGCAAACACTGTAATTTACCATCAGACGGTCTTTATCCATCCAGAAGTCGGAATGATTGTCGATCAGATCTTTGAACGACGGTCCGTTGCCGAAAATAATGATTTCCCGCTCACTTGATGATTGTGGAACGGTTGCGTGTTTATCTGATAACAGAAGTATGCGTAAAAGACTCACAATAAACGCAAACCACTCTTCAAAAAATATCCTGACTTTATCTAAACTTAATCTCATATATGAATATACTATTTTTTGGCAAAGATAAATCTTTTCGCATAAGACGTTTAAGATTAGGATAGGAAAGCCGGTTGAAAATACATGATTTTTTAATTTCCGTTGCTTTACATCCTAAAATTGATTTCCTTTGTACCCGGAAACTAGGGGTGCTTTTTATGCTATCGTATAAAAGGCTGAGAATATACCCTTTGAACCTGTACGGGTAATGCCGTCGTAGGGAATAAGATATACCAGATATGCTTTTGAATTTACTTTAGGTATTTACATTTCTTATCTTTCTCCTCCCCTTTTTCATAATCAATATGTTTAATTCTTGTCTGTTGGTTTATCGTTTGCATCTATAATGAACAACAGCATCTTAACCTTCTTAAATTGATGAAAAAGGTATTTCTTTTTATGGTTACATCTCTTATCTCACAGAGTGTGACTTATGCACAGCCTGCTGTTTCTGCAGTGCGCGATACATCTAAGTTTTCGAATAATGTTTCATTGGACGAAGTAGTTGTAACAGCTACGAAAGCCATGAAGGGAACGCCGGTTGCTTATACGAACTTTTCGAAAGAGCAGATTGCGGAACGTAATTTCGGGCAGGATGTTCCTTATCTTATCTCTCAGACTCCTTCAGTTATTGTTACATCGGATGCCGGAACAGGTATCGGGTATACCGGATTTCGTGTTCGCGGAACAGATGCGAACCGTATCAATATTACCGTGAACGGTGTTCCAATGAATGATTCGGAATCTCACACAGTATTTTGGGTGAATATGCCTGATTTTGCTTCGTCAGTAGAGAATGTGCAGATCCAGCGTGGTGCGGGAACATCTACCAATGGAGCCGCTTCTTTTGGGGCAACTATTGCTATGCAAACTCAGGGTATGTCTTATAAACCTTATGCGGAAGTTTCTACGGCCGGAGGATCATTCGGTACTTTTAAAACAACCGGGAAAGTAAGTACAGGGTTACTGAAAAATAAATTTGTGTTTGATGCTCGTGCATCACATATCCAGAGTGATGGTTTTATTGATCGTGCGTCTGCGAATATGAATTCCTATTTTGCTTCAGGAGCTTACTACGGCGATAATACAATGATTAAATTCCAGACTTTCGGAAGTAAGGAAAAGACTTACCAGTCATGGAACGGTGTGTCTTCAGACAAACTCAAGACAGACCGTACATTTAACTCATGTGGTATGTATACGGATGAAAACGGAATAACCCGTTTTTATGATAACCAGACGGATAATTATCAGCAACAGCATTATCACCTGATGGCTACTCAGCGTGTAGGTGATTATTGGAATATGAATGCAACTCTCCATTATACCAGAGGGAAGGGGTATTACGAAGATTATAAGCCAAACTCAAAGTTTGGATCTTATAAACTGCCTTCTTTTATTGATAAAGACGGAAATGAAGTGAAGCGTTCTGATCTTGTTCGTCAGAAATGGCTGGATAATTATTTCTATGGTGCGGTTTATAGTGCGAATTATCGTAAAAACGACTGGCATCTTACTTTAGGAACTGCTGTTAATAACTATGATGGCAACCATTATGGAAAAGTAATATGGGTGAAGAATATTCAGAACTTACAACCAGGGCATGAGTATTACCGGAGTAACGGAACAAAGCTGGATTATAACGCATTTGCTAAATTAAATGTGCTCATGGCAAAAGGACTTAACGGATATGTTGACCTTCAGTATCGCGGAATAGATTATCGTATGAAGGGTGAAGATGATAAGGCCGGAGCTCTTGATATTCATAAAAACTATAACTTCTTTAATCCGAAAGTGGGATTGAATTATGCTTTTGCAAAATATCATAATGCTTTTATCTCTTTTTCGGTAGCAAACAGAGAGCCGAACCGTAATAATTTCACGGAAGCTGCCGAGAATGAGCGTCCGACATATGAAACGCTTTATGATTATGAGGCAGGATATGAATTCCGCACTGACCGTTTCCATGTAGGAGCTAATCTGTATTTTATGGATTATAATAATCAGTTGATCCTGACAGGTAAAATCAGTGAGATTGGAGAGGCGCTAACTTCAAATATTAAGGATAGCTATCGTATGGGTATTGAATTAATGGGAGGAGTGCGAATCACAAACTGGCTTGACTGGGAAGCGAATGCAACCTTCAGCAAAAACAGAATCAAAAACTTTACAGAGTTTATTGATGATTGGGATACAGGAGAACAAACACAGCACTATGTCGGAGATACGGATATTGCATTTTCTCCGAATATTATTGCCAACAGTATGTTCAACTTTCGTCTGAAAGGCTTCTCTGCATCATTTAATTCATCTTTTGTGAGTCGTCAGTATCTGGATAATACAGCCTCAAAAGATCGCTCAATTGATCCATACTTTGTAAGTAATCTTCGTGTTGGTTATACCTTTAAACCGAAGTTTATGGAAACGATAACTGTTGATTTTACTGTCAATAACCTGTTTAACGAACAATACGAGACGAATGGATGGGTCTACTCCTATTTCGAAGGTGGTGTTCGTAAAAAAGATGATGGTTATTTTACTCAGGCCGGTACAAACGTCATGGGCAGACTTGTATTGCGTTTTTAATTAATATGCATAATAATGTTCCGGAAAGAGATTCTTTTTCCGGAACATTGTATTTTTACAAACGAACTAAATGAATATTGAAGCATGGATAAGCTCCTGGAGTATTTTGGCGTGATCTCAGGTTTATTGTACTTATATCTTGAGATAAAACAAAAGTCATCGATGTGGATCGTTGGGCTTATTACGTCACTGATTTATGTATTTGTCTTCTTTCAGGCAAAATTCTATGCAGATATGGGCCTGAATATATATTATCTGGGTATAAGTATCTATGGTCTAATTTTGTGGAGACGCAAGATGGGCGAAGATGTGAAAAGCACAAAAGAAGAAGATATTGAATATACGAATATATCATTCAGACAGATTGTTGTTCTGGGAATTGTATTTGTAGTCTTGTATCTGGGGCTGGCTCATATTTTGCAGAATCTGACGGATTCTCCTGTACCCTATGGAGATGCACTTACGACCTCTCTGGGTATTATTGCGACCTGGATGCTGGCAAAACGGATCATTCAGCATTGGATAATCTGGGTTTTTGTAAATGCATTTGCGGTATATCTGTATATTTATCGAGGACTTCATCCTACAGCTTTTCTGTACCTGTGTTACGGGGTTCTTGCAATTGTAGGATTTTATAACTGGAAAAAGAATGGAACCTATATTAAAAACATCAGTTGATTGTGTGATTGTGGCTAACGGGGAGTTTCCTAAGCATCCACTGACTCTTTCTGTGCTTAAGAGTGGTGTACCTGTTATTGCATGTGACGGGGCTGTGAATAAATTGCTTAATCATGGCATTGAGCCGGACTATATTGTGGGTGATCTGGATAGTATATCAACTCGTATAAATGATCGCTTTATGGGACGTGTCTATCACAATCCTGATCAGGAAACGAATGATTTAACGAAGTCCGTCCGTTTTGCTTCGTCCCGTGGTTTCCGAAGAGTCGCAATCCTCGGAGCTACAGGTATCCGGGAAGATCATACACTTGCGAATATCTCTTTGCTGGCAATGTATATATCTGAGTTAGACTCGGTCGAAATGATTACGGATTATGGTGTTTTTAAAGCTATTACACGATCAACACGCTTTGAGTCGTATAAAAAGCAAAAAATATCCATATTTTCTCTACCTCCTCTTGTGTCTGTTTCGGTCTCTAATTTAAAGTATCCGATCCTTAACAGAGAGTTGCCTGTGTGGTGGGAAGGTTCTCTTAATGAGTCTGTTGGAGATTATTTTGATATAGATATCTCGGGCGAGGGATTGTTAATTATATATGCTGTGCATAAAGATATTCTATAAAAAAAGGACATAAACTATTTGCGCATTAAAAAAAAAGTCGTAATATTGCAATCGCAATCGGGTTTCAAACCTTAGATATGCCGGTCCTATAGCTCAGTTGGTTAGAGCATCTGACTCATAATCAGGGGGTCCTTGGTTCAAGCCCAAGTGGGACCACCTCCTTAAAGCTCCTTCGAAGTAATTCGAAGGAGCTTTTTTTTGTCTCAAACCGGCAGGAAATACCTGTAAACCGGAAAAATCAGACTGCAATTAAATTGCAGAATACGTATGATTAACTTTTTTCAAAGCAGTAATAATTTATTTCGAACGTACAAATAATTAAGGACCTGTACATCACCCAAAAAGGACCTGTACAGTTCCTTCGAAGGAGCTGTACAACCTGCAAATTAATCATGCCGGCAAATGAAGTTATTTACCCTTTGGGAAAAGTTAATAAAAGGCAATTTCTGAATTGATTGTACGTATTTCTGCGCATGATTTTACGTATAAATGTAAGCAAAGTGCCATCTCGCGGATGATAAACAACTTCTTAATTATATGATGTAGACTTCTCTTCTAGTGTGAAAGTTATTAAAAGTTGATATTTGGTTATATGTTTCTGATTGATCAAATGTAGTACTGCTTTAAATGATTTAGTCTATTGTAAATTAAATTGTTATCCCATTGTTCGGATTGTTAAATATAGATTGGAATACTCGTTTTCGGACTTAAATGTAGATTTGAAAAACACCTTTTTTTATAACTCCCTTTAAACTCTTCTTGTTGTTATCGTGAATTTAATCTGAGGTAAAATCAGATTTGGTTTTTAATTGGATTAATACCCTTTTAATAGAATTATTCATGGAAATACAGAAGCGAAATACCTGGTTTAAGTGCTTATTCACTCTTCTCCTGATAGTAATCTGGAACAATGCCTGTGCTCAAAGATTAGGAGTAACAACCAATCTGTTAAGCTGGGCAACGCTTTCGCCTAATATAGGGATGGAGCTTTGTGTGAGTCATAAGTCAAGTTTAGCTTTTGGTCTGACTGCTACTCCATGGAAGATTTCAGACAGATTATCATTGAGACAAATAAGTATTACTCCTGAATACCGGTATTGGTTTAAGCAAGTTTTATATGGCCATTATATAGGTATAAACATGCTTTACAGTGCTTATGATTTCCGTTTCAGAAGAAAGAAATACGATGGTAATCTGATTGCTCTGGGTTTGGGGTATGGTTATAGTTTCCTTTTGTCTGAGAGACTCAGTATTATTCCGGGAATAGGTTTTGGTTTAGGATATGATCATAGTCGTATTTCATCTGTACGCAGTGGTTTCAAACCGGTGATAACGAAAGCTACAATTACTCTTCAATACGTTTTACGCTAATTCAATATGAAACGGATACCAGTTTTTTTAGTAATTCTTGTGCTCTTTCTGTGCGGAGACTCATCATTTCTCTACGGTGCAGTGAAGTTAAGGATACAGGGTGTCGTAACGGATTTTGCGACTAACCGGATTTTGAAGAATGTCAATATTGCAAGTCAGGGTACTCTGTTAGCACAGACTGACATAGATGGACAATTCGTGATTTATGCGTCTCCGGATGCGGAATTATTATTTAATCTTCCCGGATATAATGATATCGTTATCAAAACAGATAACAGGCAGATATTGCATATCAGAATGACGGGAAGAGAGCTTGAGATACCGGAAGTTGTGATTCTTGGAAAAGAGAATCATCATAAAATCAGTGCAGAGCCAACAGATCTGGAAGTGAAAGGTAACTACTTTCATCTGAAAACAAGATTCCGTATACCTTCCCGGATTTTTAAATCAGATAAAAGATTCATTATACAGCCTTCTCTTTACGATGCAACGTCACGAAATTATTCTTACTTCCGGCCTGTCGTTATTGATGGAAAGCATTTTGAAATCAATAATACCCGGGTGAATGAATTCCAATCAGAACGAGACTCTGTAATTCGGTTTCAGGTAGATAATGAGTTGAAAAAGAACAATTATATATATGCCTATTATGATTCATTGTTTGTAGTCCCCGAGACCGTAAATCATGATTATACAGTCCGGTGTTATCTCGCCGTAAACGGATTGACACCCCATAAACGGGATTATCTGGATACTGTAGTTATCGCGAAAGGAACAAAGAATCCATTGCGGTTTATTTCATACGGATTTATTCCTTTTGATATAAATAATCCAGATTATTACCCTGAACCGGAAATGAATCTGATGACCGAAAATGGGATTTCGCGGATCAATTTTCGACTGGGTGATGCCGGAATAAACTGGTCGGAACCGGAGAATGCAGCTGAACTCGACAAGATAAAGCGGATGATCTCACGTATTATAGCCAATGAAGATGCTACGATCCGTTCTGTTTCGGTAAAGGGTTATACCTCACCGGATGGCAGTTTTGAGAGAAATAAGAATCTGGCACATGACCGGGCTCTGGCAGTTCTGAATATTCTGACCAAAGAATTACCCGAATCAATCAGGCCTTATATAAAGATAAACTCTTCATCAGCTGTAGAATCGTGGGAGCAAGTATCGGCATTAGTGAGAAAAGACTCATTGCCTTTTGCGTGCAAATTTGATTCGATAGTAAGACTCGCCTCAAATGATTTTGCCAAATGTCAGCGTCTATTGAAGCAAATGCCCGAATACCGCACAATCATTGTTCCGGACTATCTGCCTCATTTGCGGAAAACCGAATATCAGATTGAATATACGATATTCCGGAATCTCAAAGATGAAGAAATAGCTGAAAGATATGCTGTTAAGCAGAAACCTCTGACTCGCTATGAATACTGGAGACTTTCAGAAATTCTGGCGGAAGGAAGAGCGCAGCAAACATTGGTTGAAGAGGCTATAAGAGATTATCCTGATTTTCTTTTGCTGGCAAATAAGCATGCTGTAAATCTGATCCGGAGAGACTCTTTCAGTACTTCTGTTCTCAAACCGGTGATTCAGGATGGTGCCCCGTGGGAGATTAATTTCAATCAGTCGGTCATGGCATTGGGAACAAGAGAGTATGCATTAGCTGATTCTCTGTGTCGTCTGCTACCTGATTCGGATGAAGTTTCGTATCTGAAAGCTATCAATGCAGCGCTTAATGGCAGATACGAAGAAGCTTATCCTATGGTTGTCTCAAAGGGTGGACTGAATGAAATACTGATTCTTTTATGTATGAACCGTAACAAGGATGCCGATCATAAAATATCTGCATTACTTGATATTCCTGAGAATGCAGATAATGCTCATTATTGGTATATAAGAGCTATTTGTGCAAACCGGAATGATAACCTGACTATAGCTATGGAATCATTAAGAAAAGCTTTGAACCTAAATCCGTCATTGAAGGATATTGCAAAGCTGGACAGTGATATAATGGATGTACTAGACCTTGTTGACCTTGAAAAATAAATAATGATGAATATCAGATGTACATATATCAAGATGATTCTTTCAGGACTAATTCTTATTAGCTGCTTTTCCGGAGTGTATGCACAAAAGAAAGGACTTCCTGTAAATAAAGAAAATATCATTAAATACAGGTATCAGACTCCCGATTACCGGCTACCCCGTTTTCCGTCAGGTTATCCTTTAAGAGATCGTTTTTATCTATTTACAGATGTCGGAGCAGAGGCTAACTGGGAAGCAAGTGAATATGGATCGCAGCTATTTTTTAATGCACTCGTTCATAGCGGGCTGGGATTTAAAATAACTCCGGTTCACGGGCTGGAAGCAGGTTTCTTATTTGCAGCACCAGACAAACGTATGGAGGGTATTCCTGAATACAGAGAATCCCGGAATGTCTATGGTGCAACATTAAATTATTTGCTTAATCTGACAGCTTTTGGAAATAAAAGTGCGAATGTGCAGAAGTTTGAAGCATTTGCTCTGGCCGGTGTTGAATATCGTTCGGCTCACCGTAATACACTTGGTGTAAATGCCGGTGTCCGCATACAGTATAATCCTCTTCCTCTCTTTGGTATTTATGCCCAGTCGGGGATGTCCGTGAGTCACGGATTGAGGGATGGAACGGGATTTGCGACACGTCCTTACTTAAATGCAGGAGTGATGTTTCGTTTTGGGAAACCGCAGATAAATCCTGCTGATTATCTTCCTCCTTTTGCGATTAAAACAAATTTGCTGTTCGATCTGGCAACGGCACTAAATTTTGAAATAGAATTCCCGATTCACAATCGGTATTCGGTGGCGGCAGAATGGGTTTTTCCGTGGTGGACACTTGATAACCATAAGATAGATAGCAAAAGATCCCGTATGCAAATTCTGAACGGGAACCTGGAAGGTCGCTACTGGTTTGGCAACAGAGATAAAAAGCCGCTGCTAAACGGATGGTTTGCCGGTATTTATAGCGGAGGCGGATTATATGATCTTGAATGGAAGGGTAAAGGTGTGCAAGGAGAGTTTTTCATAGCAGCCGGGTTAAGCGGCGGATATTCTCACAGAATTGCCAAACATCTTTCTCTTGAATATAATATAGGAGTCGGAGTGCTTAGTACAGATTACCGTACATATAAAGCACACTTTTGTGAAGACAATACCTGGTATGCAATCCGGGAAAAGAGAGGGCGATATACCTGGATAGGTCCGACTAAGGCAAAGATATCTCTGGTATGGATGATTAACGAATCTAAAAAGAAAGGAGGACGGTGATGAATGGATATAAGTATCTGATATTTTTTCTCTTTTTCTTTTTTCAGATTAGTTGCGAGAGACAAACATTATATGATGCCTGTAAACACAAGACGGCTCTTATTCCCGTAAAGATAAACTGGATTTATTCAGGGATAAATCCGAACGGAGATAGTGAGGATGATCTGGTACATAAGGTTTCGTTTCGTTTCTTTCCGGTTGACGGAGGTGAGCCTTTTGAGCTTTATCTCGAAGGTAATGTTAACGAGGGATATCTGGAGGTGCCGATTGGCGAATATGATTTGCTTATTATGAATGAATCGGTTATGGAGCAATACTGGAAGGATTATGTGAAGTTTTCGGATATAAATAGTTTCGGAAAGATTTCTGCAGAAATACTGCCTTTTGATCCTTCTTTATTTGAATACTATAAACCTTTGCCTGAAGAGCAGTTCACAAAAGATATACCTAAAATGGCGGCCTGTTCGGTTCGTGATTATCAGATCTCATTCGAAACTGTTACGGAAACACGCGGAACGGATCGGGAGCTATTGCGGAATCATACTTTATATGTGGATATGCAGCGTATTACGCATGATTGCAAAGTGATAGCGAACGTGAAGAATCTCAAATATGCACAGCTTATTCGCGGAGCTAACAGGAAGCTTGCGAATAAGATATATCTGGGCTCACGTATTCCGCATTATTCTCCTGCTACACATCTGTTTGTCTTTAACGGGCGAAAGCCTGTCAACGGAAGCCAGACAGACGGTACGACCGAACGTACATTCCGGACTTTTGGCATTTTGCCTCAGACGGTAGTGTATTCTTTAGGAGTTGATATTATTCTGACGGATGGTTGTCGTTTTATGTCAGACGGCGGTTCTCCTTTTGAATATGATGTGACGCATTACTTATACGATTATTTTAATAAGACTCCGGATGACCGGGTATTGAAAGATTATATTGAGATACCTCTCACCTTATCGTTGCCTCAGGTTGATGGTGGTATTGATGTCGGAGATTGGGGTGACGATGATGATATCATAATAAAATGATAAATAATTAATCTATTAAAAATTCATGAAAATGAGAAATTTAGCTGTTTGTCTAGCTGCGTGCGGACTAATTTTTGCAAGCTGTTCCAGCAACGAAGTTTTCGAGGAAAACAAAGATGTTTATTCTCAGGATGTTATTAATCTCAATGCCAATACGACACGAGCCAGTGTAAACGGGCTTGATAATGTGAAGGAAGGTTTTGCCGTTCTGGCGACGTCCGGTAGTTCTCCTGCTTCATGGTTTCTGGATGGTGAAACGACATCGGAGAGTATTTACAAATTCTTTGCTCCGGGCTGGAACTGGAGTAATGGTACTGCTACATCTGCCAGCGGACATAAATGGCCCGTTACAGCTGCCGGTTATCCAATGAACTTTTATGCGTATTTTCCGTATGCTTCAACTTCCGGGTTTACATTAAATAAGAGTAATGTAGGATCAGTTACTGCTGCAATTAATATAGCTGCCGATCCTGCTGCTCAGACTGATTATCTGGGAGCTAACTATAAAAATGTGACAACGAAACCGGCATCGGGCAAATTGAATTTGATGTTCAGACACATTACATCTAAAGTTAACTTTGGAATTATTGCCGGTAACGGATCTGATGTTTATGTTCAGCAGATACACATGCAAAATGTCGGAAACACAGGGACATTTAATTATAATGATATGGTATGGAATGGTCTTGCTTCTGAAACCGGAACAGGCAAGTATAAATATTTCCCGAAAGAAACAGTACCGTCAGCAGCTGTGATTGTTCCTTTCTTAGCTATGGTGAAAGATGAGGTAACGAATAACCCTGTGTTTGGAACAGACTCTCAGGGAAAACATGATAGAAGCCTGATGCTTCGTCCGCAGAATAATACAAACGTATGGGATGGTAGTAAAAATAATCCAGCTCCTGTGGGTGGTGTAATTACCCCTTCAAAAGCATATATCGAAAGTGTGTATCGTATTGAAGCAAACGGTGATGTGAATGCTGTTGGTTATAAAGATGCATCTGTACATCCTGATTTTGCTACTCTTGCATCAGATAAACAAAATGCATTGAAAGGCAAACCATTATTCGTAAAAGTGGGCTTTCCTTTAGGATCTGCTTTAACATGGGGACAAGGAAAAGGATATATGTATAAATTAAAATTAGGTACAGCGGATGCTACAGGCGGTATTATCATTGATGATAATTATTACGATGAGAAAGGTAACCGCACAGATCTTACAAATAAAGATAAAGATCCGGGCGATCCTGTGAATGATGGTAATATTCACTTTAATGTAGACGTGACAGAATGGGAAGCTGATACTGATGGCTCTATTCGTCAGTAACCTGAATCTTATAGCCTTAGTCTAGACCATAACAATAATAATATGCCGGAATTGCCGGCAGCTGAAAATGGATTATGGGGTTTAACCGCCCCATAATTCTCTTATAATTGAAAGATTTGTAAAAATAAACCAGACTATGAAACGATTTTACGCCATATGCTTTTGTGTCGCTCTGTTTGTGTCTTGTGTGCAGGAGCAGAACGAAACGGACTACACTTCGGATATCATATTATTTGAAGCTGATTCGGTGTCTGATACACGAGGTGCTATCATTCAGGGCAGCCAGGGACGTAATCCGCTTTTATCAATGTCTGTGTTTTGTGCCTATACAGATAAAAATAAATATGATGTGTCAGTTTCACAGACCGGATGGATGCACAATGTTCGTGTTTCCCGGAGAGTGTCCGGTGACCCGTGGATCGTAAATGATCCTTTGCAGCCTGATGCGAAATATAAATGGGCCGGTGATGGCTATCATACATTCTTTGCATATGCTCCTTATCAGAAAGATGGTTTTTCTGCTGTCACTCAGGCCGGTCCTCCGCAGCTGACCTATGTAGTTCCGACTGATCATAAGCAGCAAACGGATTTGTTGTTCAGCCATAAAACGCTTCTGGACGGAAAGCAAATGTATATTGGCAGCAGGCCTGTTAATTTCGGATTTAGTCATGCTCTGTCTAAAATTACGTTTTCAGCCCGAAAAGAACCGGGAATGATTGCTGATGTATTGATTACGGATATCTCGATAGCTAATCT
Organism: Bacteroidales bacterium; assembly: GCA_051657165.1. Taxonomy (GTDB): domain Bacteria; phylum Bacteroidota; class Bacteroidia; order Bacteroidales; family UBA7332; genus UBA7332. Next base: position 28,381 of record JBOFKD010000180.1, read on the forward strand.
GAAGAACTCAGGCACATTAAAACTCATTCCGACGGGATTATATCCGTTTATGTTTGTAGCTCAATGGAGTGCCGGAAATTCAGTTGCATCTTTATATCAGGTTTCTGTCGCAAACTCAGGACTAAAAAAACTAACACTGAATGATCTGGATTATCTGCCGTTGCAGTCAGCTGACAGTGCGCTGTTTCTTTTGCCTCAAAAACTAAATGCAGAAAATCAGCTTACAATAAATTATCTCTTGAAAGAGGGTAATGTTGTTACAAATAAAACAATGAAAGCAGATTTGTCTGCTGTCTCAGGCATTACTCAGTGGGAAACCGGAAAAGCTTACCGATATTCTGTCTTTATAAAAGATGAGAAGGTAGTAATTAGCGGAGTAATAGATAACTGGAAGGATAATCCGGTGGATGGAAATCCGAAAGCTACATATCTCAGTCTTTCCGAATCAGATATGGTAATACCGAAAGGGAAAGCTAGAGTGATCTGGTATGCTACGGATGGCTTAAATGTGGTTGTCTCTTGTCCTTTGATCAGCAATCTGGTTTATGATAAGAATTTAAAGACGATAACAATTCCCCAGACAGTTCCGGCTGGCAGATATGTCATAGATGTCAAAGCCGATAAGCTTACGAGAAAGATAAACCTGACTGTAAAATAAAGAAATCCAAAGCATGAAAAGAATACTATATCTGACAGCAACAATAGTAATATCAGTACTGATGTTATTTAGTTGTCAGGCTGATAATTTAGATAATCTGCAATCGAATGACGAAATCATTGAGTTGGAAAATGGGAAGCTTATTGTTCCTCTCGGGCTTGAGCTTCCCGTTTATACGAGTGTTCAGACGAAATCTGCCGGAGATGAGGCAGTTTTGAAGAATGTGCGTGTGGTTGTTTATGATTTAAATAATCTAATTATTCAGTGTGTGGAAGGAAAACCTGATCCTGCAAACAACCAGCGTGTAGAAGCTGTTTTGCAACGATATTCAGGTAAATGTTCACTTCAGGTCTTCGCAAATATCCCTGACAGATTTCTCTCTGAATTCAGGACAGGAAATAGTTTCGGAAGGCTTAGTGAACTGAAACTGACAACTGAGGATCTGGTTCTGAATATAGCAGGAGGAATCCCCGTAAATTCAGACAGTAAGATGTTTGACAGGCTTGATCCGTCTTCGCTGAGCGGAATCACAATCCCATTGAAGTATGTATATGCACGAATTGATATACAATGTAATGCGAACGGATATACGCTTTCGGAATGTACTTTAATAAACGGAGCTGCTCAGAGTTCATTTATTGAAAATACAGTGAAAGCTGATCTTGGCGGAGAGGAGATCCGTCAGAAAATATCAGTAACGGGTAATCAGGTAACTAATATATATTTGTTTGAGAACAATGAGATATCCGGAAGTTCGCAGGATAAGAATACTACAGACCTTATCGTTAAGATTAATCAGGGTTTTTATAGAATCTGTATAACACATACTGATGAATCGGGCAAGGATGTTTATAGTATCAGAAGAGGTTATAAGTATAATGTGGTTATAAACGCGGTCAAAGGTTCGGGTTATATGACTTTTGATGAAGCAAAAAATAATAAACCGGCTAATATTTTGTATGATATTACGGTGGATGACGGACGATCTAAAGATATTATTACGTCTAATGGAGCTTATTATCTCGGAGTGACCAACTCTGAATTCTATTTGTATGCAGATGTGGCAAAAGGAGTAGTGGCTACTTATCTTTCGCATAATGCACCCGCCACAGTGACAAATGCAACAATCTCTGTTACGGGAGCGGGAATTACCCTTCCGGCTACTGAGGGTTTAACGCTGCAATCTCCAACAAAGGCAACTCTGAATCTGAGGAACGGAACTCTTCAGAATTTTCCGCTTAAAATTAATATGGATGAATCATCATCATCAGGTTTGCTGACGATTCGGATTGGAGATCTTGAAAAGACAATAAAAATACAAAGACGAAATAATCAGCTTGTTGATGGTACTTATTCAATCCCGGCATCTGACTTTCAGGGGGCTGATTTTAAGTCGTCAGTCTCTTTTTCAGAGAGGCTGAAGTTTGATGCGGGAAAGAATCTGGTTATGGATAACAAACCAGCTTATTCTGATCGTAACCGCGTAATATCCTACGCAACAGCCTTTGCCGGCGATGTCCGTAAAAATGTACTGATTGCAGTTAAACGCCCGGCTCAGGAAGTCGTTTATTACGAAAAATATGCCGATGGTTCTTATGGTTTTTGTTACCAGAATGCAGATGTCTCTACATTATATATGAATAATGAGAAAGAGATCGTCGAGAGTGGTTATGGTGTGATTAATCTTAGTACGAATGCCTCAGGACAGGTTAGATTCAGGGATGCGTCATTTACATCTAATGCCGTCACTGCTTTGCCTCTTTGGGCTGATTATTCCGGTGGTGCTTTCTACCCGGTAAATCAGACAGAGTTGAGTAAGAGAACCTTTGATACATACTATGCCGAATTAATTACATTTGGTACGAAATCTACCCAGCAATATGTATTTCCGTATCTGGCTAAAGGTGTTTATGGGACTTCTACGGTAACGGATGGTATTGGTGCAAGTCCCCTGAAAGTAAGGACGCCATTGCAGTTCAGACAAATAACCAGGATCTATGGATACTTAAGTAAGAATTACTTACAGGAATATGATCTGGATTTTTCGAAAGCTAAAATCGGAGGAATTAGTGGGAATATTAGCTCAGCATTGATATACGGAGAATTTCTGGGAGCTTATGATGGCGGTAACAATCTGATAAAGAATATTACGTTTTACGATCAGGCAGGTACCTATCTTTCTTTATTTGAAGTAAACAAAGGAACGCTTCAGAATCTGCATCTCTCAAATATAAATATAACTGCAAGCAGTTCGGGTTGTCTGACCGGTTTAAACTACGGAACGATACAACAAATATTTGTTGAGAACTGCCGGCTTTATTCTTATTATACATATCTTGGATTTATTGCCGGACATAATTATGAAGGAGGATATATCTATAATTGTCTGGTGATAGGTGACTCGCGTTATAATTTTGCTATATATAACTATAGTCAGTATACCGGAGCTATTGTTGGATGTAATCATACCTATAGCCGGGGTATTAAGAATGTATGTGTAGTCGATCTGAATCCGTCTCCTTCAGAATCAACTGTTCCAATCGTTCATTCGAACAGTATTGATTATTTTGCCGGAGGAATTGTGGGAAAAAATAATTCATATATGGAAAATGCCTTGTTTATAGGCAAAATACCTACTGGTGAAAAGAAATATCCAGTAGCCGGAGTTAATGATGTGAATGGAAGAATGACGAATTGCTATTATCTGGATATTCCTGTAGTGATGCCTCCCGGTGTCGGACAACCGCCGGTTGGCGGAGGTGGCAAAGGCTTTAAGACAAAAAATGCAGCATCATTGGTACTGGATGATAACTGGATAATAGAAGGACCTTATCCTTATCCGAGATTGAGATCATTTCCTTCACCTGCAAGTTGGCCGGTGGCTAACTAATTTTGTCATTACATACGTATAATAGTGAAAGATCAGACTGAATATTCGTTGAAGAATACGTATGATTTAATTTTTCTCAAGCATGATTTAGTTGCAAGATACGGTTGATTTACTTTTCCGATGCGCATCGGAAATACAGCCGGTGCGCATCGGATTATATTCCCATGCGCATCGGAATTACAACGCATGCGCATGCGAATTCTAAAGGATACGGTTGAATGAATTAAACCTCTTATATACAGTAATTAATAACCGGTTTGTTCTTACTGAAATATACGGTTAAGAAAGCAAGGATGTATGGTTGTTTTTTGACGCGGAGCGGAGGTTTTTATGAGTGCATTTATTTGCTACTTGCAAATGAAAGTTTGCTCCTTGCAAAACTTATTTTGCTACTTGCTAATTTCAGTTTGCTACTTGCAAACCGATATGATCATGTAGTTGGAAATTTGCTTAAGAGAAATTCGAAATTCTCTTAAGAGAAAATGAAAAATCACTTAACCCAACTTTGCCCCTATATACTTGTAACTATTGGTAAATCAAACAACTATTTTTTTCAAGATAGTTGCTGTGTACTACAAATTTTGATTTTCTTAAATGGTCTGTCTTTATATTTGAGAGCTTTGTATATACTT